>JBGSTZ010000012.1:0-10238 GCA_041736255.1 Burkholderiaceae bacterium | reverse complement strand
GCTGGCGGCCATGCTGCCGCAGGCGCGGCTGGAAGTATTGCCGGACGCCGCGCACGCCTGCTTTATCTCGGACCCGGCACGCTGCGCCGCACTGATGGCGGATTTCATCCATGCCTGACATCGACAAGAGCAAGGTCAGCGCCGCCTTCGATCATGCTGCCGACGGCTACGACGCGATGGCGCAATTTCAGCACCAGGTCTGCGAGCAGCTGATGGCCACATTATTCAAGGCGCAAGCAGGCATGAAACCGATGCGCATCCTCGACGGCGGCTGCGGTACCGGTTTTGGTGCCAGCCTGCTGCGCCAAAACTGGCCCGAAGCACTAGTGGTGGGCTGCGATCTGGCGCCGGAAATGGCGCGCAAGACGCTGGCACGCGGCGTTGCTTGCGTCTGCGGCGACCTGGAACGCCTGCCTTTCGCCGATGCCAGCTTTGATCTGGTCTGGTCCAGTCTGGCACTGCAATGGTGCCAACCGGCGCTGGCCTATCCCGAACTGCAACGAGTGCTTGCACCCGGCGGCCTGCTGATATTTTCCACACTGGGGCCAAGCACGCTGCATGAATTGGAGAGCGCTTTCGCCGGCATCGACGCGCACCGCCGCGTGCTGCCATTCACCGCCGTGGCTGAGGTTGATGCGGTGCTGACAGCCGCCGGCTTCGAGCGGATCAAAATGGAATCCGAAAACTGGATCACCCGCCACAGCGATTTCAAGGCCCTGCTCGCCACCATTCGGGGCATCGGCGCCAACCAGACCGGCGGCAACCGACGCCGCAGCATGATGGGCAAAACCGCATGGCAAACCGCACAAACCCGCTATGAAGCGCTGCGCGATGTCGATGGCCGGTTGCCGGCGACATATCAAGTGTTGTTTGGATCTGCTGCCAAACGATACTGACAAAAAACTATGAAAAAAGCCCGCTTTCGCGGGCTTTGGATATTATTTTCTACATTTTACATATAACGTATCCCTCAAAACGGGATGTCATCATCCATATCGGAGAAATTCGATGCCGGTTTCGCGGCTGGAGCCTGTGGCCGCTGTTGCTGCGGTTGTTGTTGCGGGCTATTTTGACGTTGCGGGGCAGATGCATTGCTGTAGCCGCCGTCATCCATGCCGGCGCTGCCGCTACCTTGACGGCTGCCCAGCATTTGCATGGTGTCGGCGCGGATTTCGGTCGAGTATTTTTCAACGCCATCCTTGTCGGTGTATTTGCGCGTTTTCAGGCTGCCTTCGATATACACTTGCGAACCCTTTTTCAGGTATTGGCCCATGATTTCAGCCAACTTGCCGAAAGCGGTAATTCGGTGCCATTCGGTGGCTTCTTTCTTTTCACCAGTAGACTTGTCTTTCCAGGTATCGGTGGTGGCCACGGCAATGGTGGTCAAGGCATCGCCGCTCGGCATATAACGGGTTTCCGGATCGCGGCCCAGATTGCCGACGATGATGACTTTATTGACTGATGCCATATTATTCTCCTGATTTTCTGTGGTGTTTGGTACTGTTTGGTACTGTTTAGTACTGTTTTGTACTGTTTTGTACTGGACGTTTAGGACTAAACCGCTGCAGCCTGCGGTTTACTGCGGCGCGGCAAATTCTGCATATTGACTGCGATTATAAGCCAGCCTGCAGTCAACACCGCGCCGACGATGAAGACCGAACTCGGTCCGGCAACCTGTTTCAGCAGGCCACCCAACGCCCCGCCGCAAAACAGCCCGAGCGCCTGCAAGGTGTTATACACGCCCAGCGCCGCGCCTTTGGCGGCCGGCGGCGAAATGCGCGACACCAGCGACGGCAAACTGGCTTCCATGATATTAAACGCGATGAAGAATGCGAATAGCAGCCCGATCAATGCCATCGGCTGGGTCAGAAATTGCCACATGCCGAGCTGTACGCACAGCAGCAAAATGATCGCGCCGACGAATACCTGCTTCATCTTGCCCTTTTTTTCACCGATGAAGATCGGCGGCAACATTACGATAAAGGAGGCCAGCACCACTGGCAAATAAATTTTCCAGTGTTCCGCTACCGGCAAGCCAGAATATTTCACCAGCGCCGGCGGCACCACGACAAACATCGCCATCTGCATCAGATGCAAGGCAAACACGCCGTAATTGAGGCGCATCAGCTCACTGTTGCGCAACACTGCCGAGAACGGCACGCGTACGGCAGGCTGCGCCGGCGCAGCGGGCACCAGATACAAGACCACCAGAATTCCCAGCACTGACAAGATGCCGGTTAGCGCAAAAATCCCACTCATACCTACGAATTGGTATAGCAACGGCGACGCTACCAGCGAAAACGCAAAGGTCAGGCCAATCGAGCCGCCGACCATCGCCATCGCCTTGGTGCGGTGCTCTTCGCGGGTCGAGTCGGCAATAAAAGCGGTCACGGCGGCAGAAATCGCACCAGCGCCCTGTATCGCCCGCCCAATGATCACCCACAGCATGCTGTCTGCGGCTGCAGCGATAAAGGAACCCAGTGCAAACAGGATTAGGCCGATGATGATGATGGGCTTGCGGCCGTATTTGTCGGACGCGATACCCAGCGGTATTTGTCCGAACGATTGGGTCAAACCATAAACCCCCATCGCCAGACCGATCAGAAAGGCGCTGTCGCCGCCCGGCAAGGTTTTGGCATGAATGGCAAAAACCGGCAGAATCAGGAACAGTCCCAGCATGCGCAGGGCAAAAATCGAAGCCAGCGAAGCGGTGGACTTGATTTCAGCGCCGGTCATGGCAGCGGGCAAGGTGTTGTGTGTATTGGCAGACATGGGCAATAGTGGCGATATGGAAGACGAAGCGGGTTTTACTGTGGATTTTGAAAGGAGCTATAGTATCAGGTTGATTGAGCAGAAAGGGCGGGCGGGTGAAATCCGCGCAGGGTGATTACACCAAAAGCGCGGCTTTCGCCCGCTCAGCTACCAACCAGAGTATATTTAATTTACGCAATTAATATATGCGGAAAATGCCACGAAAATGACGATACTCCTTACTTTTAGAAACTTGTTGGGTGGTAAGATGGTGCGTGTTTTTCGCAGATAGTTCATACCCGATATCCAATAAAACGTCAGTCCTAGATAACTCCGCGCAAACTAACACCGGTGGGACTTTGCGCTTGCATCCGCGTCGTTTTATTCTGCACCATAAACCCAAGACACAAAAAATTATCGCAGAAAGCTCTGTACATGGACCAAATCCGCATCCGGGGTGCACGCACGCACAACCTCAAAAACATCAATCTGGACTTGCCGCGCAACAAGCTGATCGTCATTACCGGCCTGTCCGGCTCCGGCAAATCGTCGCTGGCCTTCGACACGCTGTATGCGGAAGGCCAGCGGCGCTATGTCGAGTCGCTGTCGTCCTACGCGCGCCAGTTCCTGCAATTGATGGAAAAACCGGACGTGGATCTGATCGAAGGCTTGTCGCCGGCGATCTCGATCGAACAGAAGGCAACCTCGCACAATCCGCGTTCCACCGTCGGCACCGTCACCGAAATCCACGATTATCTGCGGCTGTTGTACGCCCGCGTCGGCACGCCCTACTGCCCCGATCATCCGCAAAACCCGCTGGCCGCGCAATCGGTGTCGCAAATGGTCGATGCGGTGCTGGCGATGCCGGAAGACACCAAATTGATGATCTTGGCACCGGTGGTGGCCAACCGCAAGGGCGAGCATGTCGATCTGTTCGAACAGATGCAGGCCCAGGGTTTCGTCCGGTTCCGGGTTAAGAGCGGCACCGGCGACGCCAAAATTGTTGAAATCGACGACCTGCCGAAGCTAAAAAAAACCGAAAAGCACACGATCGACGTGGTGGTCGACCGCGTCAAGGTAAAAGACGAAATCATGCAGCGGCTGGCGGAATCGTTCGAGACTTGCCTGCGACTGGCCAACGGCCGCGCAATCGCGCTGGAAATGGACAGCGGCGCCGAGCAAGTGTTTTCCAGCAAATTCGCCTGCAACCAGTGCGGCTATTCGCTGCAGGAACTGGAACCGCGCCTGTTCTCGTTCAACAATCCGATGGGCGCCTGTCCGGAGTGCGACGGCCTCGGGCACATCGAGTTCTTCGACCCGAAGCGCATCGTCGCCTTCCCGAACCTGTCGCTGGCATCCGGCGCGGTCAAAGGCTGGGACCGGCGCAACCAGTTCTACTTCCAGATGCTGACCAGCCTGGCCGAGCATTACGGCTTCGACCTCGACACGCCGTTCGAGCAATTGACGCAGGAAGCACAGCAAGCGGTGCTGTTTGGTTCCGGCAAGGACAAAATTGCGTTCGCCTATCTGAACGAGCGCGGCAAAACCGTGATCCGCGAGCACACCTTCGAAGGCGTAATCATCAATTTGCAACGGCGCTATCGCGAAACCGATTCGATGGCGGTCAAGGAAGAGTTGTCCAAATTCATTAACAAGAAACTATGCCCGTCGTGTAACGGCGCTCGGTTGCGTGTCGAAGCGCGCTTCGTCAAAGTCGGCAACGGCGCACAGGAACGCGCGATTTTTGAAGTTGCCGGGATGCCGCTGCGCGCCACGCTGGCGTTTTTCGAGCAACTCGAACTGCATGGCGCGAAAAAGGAAATCGCCGACCGCGTAGTCAAGGAAATCATCTCGCGCCTGACATTTCTAAATAATGTCGGGCTCGATTACCTGTCGCTCGACCGCAGTGCCGATACTTTATCCGGCGGTGAAGCGCAACGCATCCGGCTGGCATCGCAAATCGGCTCCGGCCTGACCGGCGTCATGTACGTGCTGGATGAACCCTCGATCGGCCTGCACCAGCGCGATAACGACCGCCTGATTGACACCCTGCGCCACTTGCGTGACATCGGCAACAGCGTGCTGGTGGTAGAGCACGACGAAGATGCGATCCGCACCGCCGACTGGGTGGTCGACATGGGCATCGGCGCCGGCGTCCACGGCGGTGAAGTGATCGCACAAGGGACGCTGGAAGACATCCTGAAAAGCGAAAAATCGCTGACCGCGCAATACCTGAACGGCACCCTGCAGATCGCCACCCCGGCCACGCGCACCGCGGCCAACCCCGACAAGCAATTCATCATCGCCGGCGCCTCCGGCAACAACCTGAAAAACGTCACGCTCAATCTACCGGTCGGCCTGCTGACCTGCGTCACCGGCGTCTCCGGCTCGGGCAAATCGACGCTGGTCAACGACACGCTGTATCTGGCCGCCGCCCGCCATTTGTACGGCGCGCACGCAGAACCGGCAGAGCACGAATCGATTGCCGGACTGGAACATTTTGACAAGGTGATCTCGGTCGACCAGGCCCCTATCGGGCGCACGCCGCGCTCCAATCCGGCCACCTACACCGGCCTGTTTACGCCGATTCGCGACCTGTTCTCGACCGTGAATATGGCCAAGGAACGCGGCTATTCGGCCGGACGGTTCTCGTTCAACGTCAAGGGCGGGCGTTGCGAAGCGTGCCAGGGCGACGGCGTGATCAAGGTCGAGATGCACTTCCTGCCCGACGTCTACGTACCGTGCGACGTCTGCCACGGCAAGCGCTACAACCGCGAAACGCTGGAAGTGCAATACAAGGGCAAGAACATCACCGAAGTGCTCGCCATGACAGTCGAAGAAGCGCACGAATTCTTCAAGCCGGTGCCGGTCATCGCGCGCAAGCTGCACACCCTGCTCGACGTCGGCCTCGGCTACATCCGGCTTGGCCAGAGCGCCACCACCTTGTCCGGCGGCGAAGCGCAACGGGTAAAACTATCACTGGAACTGTCGAAACGCGACACCGGCCGCACGCTGTACATCCTGGACGAACCGACCACCGGCCTGCACTTCCACGACATCGACTTATTATTGAAAGTGATCCACCGCCTGCGCAACCAGGGCAACACCATCGTCGTCATCGAACACAACCTGGACGTGATCAAGACCGCCGACTGGCTGATCGATCTGGGCCCGGAAGGCGGCGCCGGCGGTGGCCAGATCATTGCAACCGGCACTCCGGAACAGGTGGCGGCCAATCCAGACAGCGTGACAGGCCAATATTTGGCGCCGTTATTGCAGAAAAAATAGTCAGTAGGTCGGAAAAGCGCAGCGCCTTCCGACAATCACGACGACGCAACGTCGGAATGCGCTGCGCTTTTCCGACCTACAACTCTAATTAGGCGGCACCTAATAATTGTTATCCAATAGATAGAAATGAAGGAATATTAACAATGGAGCTCCTGCTTGATGTTGTATTCGGTTACCTGGGTTGTTTGATCGTCAAAATTTTTAATCGGGCGCTTGGAACTAAGGTGAGCTTCGGTGATGGTGGCTACATTGTTACAGGCTTTCTATTTTTGGTCGCTGTTATAGCTCTGTCAATTGTAATTGCTGGCCACGTATAGAAATGAAAATGGTGATGTACCCTACTTCACCACTCAACACAGCCAAGTAGGGCGGGTGCAACCCGCGCTGCGGAGCCACGCTTCAATGTGCATTTGAGCGCGTAGGTCGGTAAAGCGCAGCGCCTTCCGACATTCCATCGTCTTGATTGTCGGAATGCGCTGCGCTTTTCCGACCTACAGTTCTGCGTCTCGTCTTCGCATTCAGGCGTGATGTCGAAAAGAATTTACAGCGGCGCATTGATTTTTTGCTCCAGGTCTTCCAGTTCGATTTCGATGGCGCGGGTGCTGATGGTAATTTCGTAGAAGGAAAAAATCAGCGACAGCAGCAATAGGAAAAGGCTGGTGCCGAAGGCAAGCTGGGCGGCTAGCTCCAGATGAATGAACACCAGAAACATGGAGACTGCGCACAGAATGAAGCTCATCACGCCGAGCGCTTGCATGCGCCGGATCAGTGTGATGCGGTGGCGCAGATTGGTAATCTGGCGCACCACAAGTTCCTTTTGATCGTCTTTTTTGTACTGACTATGCAACTGACGTATCAACTGCGCCAGCACCAGAAAGCGGTTGGTGTAAGCCAGCAGCAGCAATGAGATGGCTGGGAACAGCAAAGCGGGTGTGGTCAGATTCATGATGCTCTCGATCAGAATCGAGTGTGTTGGCAGATACTGTTATCCAGCGTTGGACTTCGCAAGCTCAGCGCCAAGCTGGATTTTATGCGCCAGTTAATTGTTGAGCAGCAGATGGACAATGATGCCCGTGGCAATTGCGACAAGAACATAATCGTTACCGGTTTGTACCCATTGATAACCCTGAGGTGGCGCATTCAGGTGGCGACCGCGCCAATCATTAACAATGTATCGTTGGTCGCGATATTCATGGGAAAGATAGCTCCCTTTGCGCATGTCGTGCCTTGGGCCGGCACCGCGATTATTGTCTCGCCTGTAGTCGTATTCGCGAGCCTGCTTGTCACGCCGGTCATGCTTATCATATTTATAGTGCTTATCTTTCTTGTAGTGCTTGTCATGGCGATCATTCTGATGATCATTGTCCCGGGCAAATCCGGGGGCACTCACTGTCACGCACACTGCAATAACGACAGAAATAATGGCTTTAATTTTCATACGATCTCCTGTGATAGTAAAAGTACAATCTCTGCCGATACCACCCTGTAATTACGCTGCTTCAGCAGCAAGGCACTTGCGCATCATTTCGATTCCTGAGGTTGCTCCTATTAAACACGCAAGCGCTTTTGATATCCAGAAAACCTTGGTAACCCACGTTACAAGACGTGTCCCGGCAATAAACACAAACTTAAATATACATCATGTTGTATTTTTAAAGGGGCACTGAATATATGCGCAAAAACATGCATTCTTGCCTATACTCTATACTTGCTCAGCAAGCTTCTGTTTCAGCAAGGCCGTCACCTGAGCTGGATTGGCTTTGCCTTTGGTCGCTTTCATAGCCTGGCCGATCAGCGCGTTGAAGGCTTTTTCTTTGCCAGAGCGGAAATCCTCTACCAGCTTGGCATTATCCGTCATCACCGCGTCGATGATGGTTTCCAGCGCGCCGCTATCCGAAATCTGCTTCAAACCTTTGGCTTCGATAATGCGATCGGCGCTGTCGTCGTGTTCCGAGGCATCTTCCCACATCGCCGCAAATACTTCCTTGGCAATCTTGTTCGAAATGGTGCCGTCGGCGATACGGGCCAGCAGCAGCGCCAGTTGCGCCGCGGATACCGGGCTGGCCGTGATGTCGATGTCGGCGCGCTTGAGTGTCGAAGCAACGTCACCCATCAGCCAGTTGGCGGCTGCTTTGGCCTGTTCCGGGCCGGTCTTCAGCACGACTGCTTCGAAAAAGACTGCCATCGCCTTCGATTGCGTCAGCACTGCGGCGTCGTATTCGAGTAGTACGTAGTCGCGTATGAAACGTTGACGCATTGCTTCCGGCAGTTCCGGCATGCTGGCGCGAACGCGCTCGATCCATTCCGGCGCAATCACCAGCGGCGGCAGATCGGGGTCGGGGAAGTAGCGGTAATCCTGCGCGTCTTCCTTGCTGCGCATCGAACGGGTTTCCTTGCGGTCAGGGTCGTACAGCCGGGTTTCCTGCACCACGCTGCCGCCGTCGCCAATCAGCTCGATCTGGCGTCGCACTTCGTAATTGATAGCCTCTTCCATAAAGCGGAACGAATTCAGATTCTTGACTTCGCAGCGCGTGCCGTATTCTTTTTGGCCGAGCGGACGCACCGAAACGTTGGCGTCGCAGCGAAACGAGCCTTCCTGCATGTTGCCGTCGCAAATGCCGATCCACATCACCAGCGCGTGCAGCGATTTGGCGTACGCTACCGCTTCGGCGGCGCTGCGCATGTCGGGCTCGGTGACGATTTCCAGCAAAGGCGTGCCGGCGCGGTTGAGGTCGATGCCGGTCATGCCGTGATAATCCTCGTGCAGCGATTTGCCGGCATCTTCTTCCAGATGGGCGCGGGTCAGTTGCACTTCAAGCAGTTCCGGCTTGCCGTCGATTTCCATCATGAAAGGCACGCGGCCGCCCTGCACTACCGGAATTTCGAACTGGCTGATTTGATAGCCTTTCGGCAGATCCGGATAGAAATAATTCTTGCGCGCAAAAATCGATTGCGGCGCAATGGTGGCGCCAATCGCCAGCCCGAACTGGATCGCGCGCTCGACTGCGCCGCGGTTCATCACCGGCAGCACGCCGGGCAGCGCCAAGTCAACCGGGCAAGCTTGGGTGTTAGGTTCAGCACCGAAACGGGTCGATGCCGCGCTGAAAATTTTTGACTGGGTCGAGAGCTGGGCGTGCGTCTCAAGACCGATTACGACTTCCCACTGCATATTGTCCTTGCTCGCTAAATAAAGCGTCGGTGATGGATCGGTATGTTTAGATTCCTGCCGGTGCGCGCTGGTGCCAGTCGGTGGCTTGCTGGAACTGGTGCGCGACATTCAGCAATTTGGCTTCGGCAAAATAATTGCCGATGATTTGCAGCCCGACCGGGCGCGTCGCATTTTTTTCACCCTGGCCGAAACCGCATGGGATCGACATCCCGGGCAAGCCCGCCAGACTGGTCGACAAGGTGAAAATGTCAGCCAAATAATTGGCTATCGGATCGTCGGTCTTGTCGCCCAGATCCCACGCCACGCTGGGCGCAACCGGCCCCATGATGACGTCGCACTGTGTAAAAGCATGCTGAAAGTCTTGCGCGATCAGGCGTCGGATTTTTTGTGCCTGCAAGTAATACGCGTCGTAATATCCGTGGCACAGCACGTAAGAGCCCACCAGAATGCGGCGTTGCACTTCCGCGCCAAAGCCTTCGGCGCGGGTTTTTTTGTACATGTCCGACAAGTCTGTATATTTTTCGGCGCGATGGCCATAGCGCACGCCGTCGAAGCGCGACAGATTCGACGATGCTTCGGCCGGCGCGATCACGTAATACACCGGAATCGACAGCGCGGTGTTCGGCAGCGAGATATCGACCAGCTTAGCGCCCAGTTTTTCGTATTCCCGCAAGGCGGCGCGGATCGCTTGTTCGACGTCAGACGCCAGCCCGGCGCTGAAATATTCCTGTGGCAAGCCGATGCGCAAGCCTTGCAGCGGTTGGTTCAGGTCGCGACTGTAATCCTCAATATCGCCGCCTTTGCCGCATTCCAGGCTGGTCGAGTCGCGCGCATCGAATCCGGCCATAGTACTCAGCAGTAACGCGCAATCCTCGGCGCTGCGTGCCATCGGACCCGCCTGATCCAGCGAGGAGGCGAAGGCGATCATGCCGAAGCGCGATACACGGCCGTAGGTCGGCTTGATGCCGGTAATGCCGCATAGTGCAGCCGGCTGGCGAATCGAGCCGCCGGTGTCGGTGCCGGTAGCCGC
>JBGSTZ010000147.1:0-2378 GCA_041736255.1 Burkholderiaceae bacterium | reverse complement strand
CGATCGAAATCTTGTGGAAACAGGCCAAGTACCATTGGCGAAAATTTACCACTTGGACAAGGGAAAACCTGTTGCATGAAGTCAGCGAAATTTTTCAAGGATACGGCGAAAAATTTGAAATAAGTTACGCATGATTACTTAAGCAACATAGGACTCATTTACGAAAATTTCTTCAAAGACAAATACATTGACAGCTTAAACCCTGACCGCGATGAACAATACACAGTAACCCCGGTGGCAATAATCATAAACCGCAGTATTTTTCACAAATCCAAAAACAGGGTGATTTCCAGCGATAGTTTTGATGTCTTGAGAATTGGAGATAGGCTATCCGAAGAGCAATGCCAATTCCTTTCCGGAACGCATCTGATTGGAACCCAATGAGCTATCAAGAAATAGTAGAAACATTGCAGCGGAAGCTAGCGGAAATAGATTTACTCACCGAACCAAGACCAAGACGCCATTCTCGCCCAGGCTTCATTGAGCTTTTATTGCTCAAGCTAAAAGATATAAAATTAAAAATGTATCAAGAAAGGGGGCATGCAATGCCCCACATCCATATCGATTACGGAAATCAACATCATGTAGCAAGCTTTTCAGTTCATAACCCCTCCAGAATTGAGGGATCACTGCATTCAAAATACGACAATCCGATTATCGCCTGGATAACTGAAAATAGTGAAATGCTTCTTAGAATATGGAGCGAGGCCCAAACCGGCGGCAATCCTAATTGTTTAATTGCACAACTTGCTGGAAATGCGTAGGTTGACAAGTGAAGTGCAACACCGTGCATTCGCTCCTCAGCCTAACCGGTTGGCAAGGCCTTGCCGCAAGAGTATTTTTTGATGGAACGCCATTGATTTTGTTGCGCATTCATTCTTGGCTGCATAAGGATGCCAAGCTTGATAGCATGCGTTAAGGCATAATCAATCGCTTTTTCATTGGAATATCAAATGCGCGTTCGGACAAATTCAGAAGATATCGGTCGCTGCGGATGTGGTCGTCGCGAATATTGCGATGGCAGTCATGGACTGACAGAAGCGCAGTGGCAAGAGCTCCGGGCTAAAGAGCTAGAAGCCCCTGGCAAAAATACGAATATTGCAAACATTGCAAATAGTACAAATCTCGAAAATATGACCCAGCAGAAGAAAAAGACGAGTGGCCTTTTCACTGCCTTGCTGGGGCGCATCAAAGATCTGCCGGTTAGTAGCGCAAATTCCGAACCGGGAACGTGCGCGAAATAATTTACGCATTTTCCTTGTCTGACGGGCGCGTGATCACACTATTTCAGAACTGCGTATTACTGACACCATCGAGCAACTTGATGAAGTTGCGCTTTTGCTTGTATTGCAGCCGCAGCGCGGTCAGATATTCCGCCAGCGCATCAGACTGACCCAGTTCCCGCATCAGTTGGCTGACCCTGCGTATCAGCCTGATCGCTTCTTCATAAGCAGAGTTGTTGGTCCGCGCCACGATATCCGGGATCACCCTGCGATACAGGCTGATTGCATCGGCCGCACGCGATGCGGGCAGCGCACCAGCCAACGCAATCAGTAAATCTTGCCGGCAGTTGCCCTGACGGGCCGCATGCCAGGCTGCATCGATATCTTTTTCCCACAGCGCTATTTCTACCCGCAACGATTGGCCGGAGATTGCCGGCTTCGGATGCAATTGCTTGATGGTGCCCGCTTCTTGCAGGATGGCGGCGTCAATCCATTCCAGGGCTCGCTGCCGCTGTTGAGGCCAGCACTGCAGTCGCGTGGCGACCTCGGACAGTCTCTGGTAGTGCTGCAAAATCGGCTGCTGCTCGAACTGTATCCAAGTCAGTTGCAACGCCTCATCGTTGCGCCCGCGCTCGAGGTAGAGGTCAGCCAGAAAATCCCGCAGCCGGTAGTCCGGGCGCTCCGGAAATGCCTGCAATCCGCGTTCGGCCCAGGCCAGCGCCTCCTCGGTCTGACCCGCCGTGCGATAGATTTCGGCAATGTTCAGAAACCGGATGGCCGACGACAGATCGCGACTTTTGATCGCGACCAGTTGCTCGGTATCTCCGGAGATTTCCGCCAGCGTTTCCATGATGCAGGTGATGCTCCAGCGTCCGCTGGCATAACTTGTGCCATCGCGCCCGTCCGCACCCAGGGGCTTGATCTTGCTCCATTCTGCTGCTGCCAGCTCCGTAAAGCGCAGCAAACCAGCTGGCCCGAGTGCCTTGCCATAAACACGGGCGCTATCTAGAAAAGTATTAACTGATGTTACGCAGCCTGCAGAGCCTGTAGTTCGGCATAGGCCTGTCGGGTTGCTTTGATGAAGAGTTTTGCCCTTATCGCGAAATGGTTTGTTTTGAGCTTTATATTCAGGCACTCCAATTTGAATACGGCATA
>JBGSTZ010000146.1:0-17424 GCA_041736255.1 Burkholderiaceae bacterium | reverse complement strand
GTGCCGGCGCCACGCGGCACAATCGGCACCGCCAGCGCGCGGCAGGTTTGCATGATCGCCACCACTTGCGCTTCGTTTTGCGGCAGCAGCACCACCATCGGCAGGCGGCGAAACGCAGCCAGCCCGTCGCATTCGTAGGGCCGGGTATCTTCCTCGTTAAAGAGGATGCAATCGGCCGGCAGCAGCGCACGCAAGGCAGCCACCACCTCGCGTTGCCGCTCCTGCGTAAAAGTCGGTTCTGTTGGCGCATTCATGGGCGAGTCCTAATACGGGTGAGACGGATAAATACGGATTGACACCTTATCACTACTACTTAAGTCACAAATAGCAGCAACACACAAACCATTTTTTACTTTTGATGATGCACTGCGCAAAAGATATGCAGCACGGATTGTGCCAAAAAATCATTTTGATGGGGCGTGAAATATTTTCACTTCCCGTCCTGAATACCCTGTTCAAAATTAAGCCTTTTATTCCCGCTCAGGCAGCAGCGTTGTGGGTGCGAATTTATTCGCACGCCTCATTATTTATTCCAGGTGTACCCGTGCGAATAAATTCGCACCCACAAGAATTCGCATATCAATGAGGATAATTACAGAGAAATGAAATACAAGGAGTATTTACATACTACGCAATGAATATATGCGGTAAATACATAATTTATTGGTATACATAACCATGTATATTTATTGCATATCCTTAAAAGTTGCCGTCAACCACGCAACGAAGGTAGCTACTTCGGGGCGCTCCAGCACTTGTTGCTCGTAGACTAGGTAATACGCGTGCGGTGGGGTGTTCAGATGCACGTCGAAAATCGGCACCACTTCACCAGAAGCGATCGCCGCACGGGCATAATTCTGGCGTGTCAGCGCCACGCCGTTGCCGTGCCGGACGGCTTCCAGCAGCAAGCCCAGGTCATCGACCCGAAAGCCGGTAGTCGGCTCCGGCCAGTCCAGGCCGGCCGCTTCGAACCAGGGTTGCCACGGCTCCAGCGGCGAGCGCAGCAAAGTCGCGCGCTTCAGGTCGGCCGGTGCAGTCAGGCCGCCGATCTGTTCCAGATAGCGCGGACTGGCAACTGCAAACACCGGCTCGTCAAACAGCTTTTCAGCGACTTGCCCCTGATACTCGCCAGTGCCGAAACGCACCTCAATATCGGCTTCGGACAGGCTCAGGTCATATAGAGGTACTGACAAAAACGCTTCCAGAATGATTTCCGGATGCGCATGCACAAACTCTTCCAGGCGCGGAATCAGAAAGCAGCGCGCAAAAGTCGGCGGCACGGTGATCTTGACTCTGGGTTGGGAAATATTCTTTTTGTGCGGCAGCGGAAAATCGGTCAGGGTGCGCAACGCCACCCGCACCACATCCAGATAACGGCGACCGAATTCGGACAGGCTGATGGCCCGACCGTCGCGATTGAACAGGCGCTCGCCGGTGTAATCTTCCAGCAACCGTATTCGGTGCGAGAGCGCCGATGGCGTGATGCACAATTCTATGGCGGCATGCGCAAACGAAGTGTGACGCGCAGCCGACTCAAATGCCGACAGCGCATGCACCGGAGGAAGCCGTATTAGTGCGCGGGTTGCCATGTGATGATTTTTCCTGGGTTCATGATGTTGTGCGGGTCGAGTGCATGTTTGATAAGCCGCATGGTGTCAATTGCTGCCGCGCCATGTTCCTGCACCAGAAAGTCCATCTTGTGCAGTCCGATGCCATGCTCGCCGGTGCAGGTGCCGTCCATTTCGAGCGCGCGCGTGACCATCCGCGCATTGACGCTTTCGGCTTGTGCAACAGCGGCGGCATCGGCCGGGTCGACCAGCATCAGCACATGAAAATTACCGTCACCGACGTGGCCGATGATGGAATACGGTATGCCGCTGGTTTCGCAGTCATCCTGTGTGGCCAGTATGCACTCAGCCAGGCGCGAAATCGGCACGCAGCAATCGGTGGTGATGGCGCGCCAGCCGGGGCGCATTTGCAGCAGGGCGAAATACGCATTGTGGCGCGCAGTCCAGAGTTTGGTGCGGTCTTCAGGACGCGTCGCCCATTCAAATCCGCTGGCGCCGTGCTCGGCGGCGATTTCTTGCACCCGTTCCGCCTGCTCTTGTACGCCGTGTTCGCTGCCATGGAATTCAAATAGCAGCAAGGGCTTGACCGGCAAATCCAATTTGTCATGGGCGTTGATTGCCTTGACGCTGTTTTCATCCAGAAATTCGACCCGCGCCACCGGCACCCCCATCTGAATGGTTTCGATCACGGTGTTGACCGCCTCGGCCACACTGGGGAAGGAACAGACCGCTGCCGAAATCGCTTCCGGCAGCGGATACAAGCGCACTGTCACTTCGGTGATGATGCCCAGCGTGCCTTCGCTGCCGACAAACAGGCGGGTCAGGTCATAACCGGCTGAGGATTTCTTGGCGCGGGTGCCGGTCTGGATGACGCTGCCATCCGCGGTGACGACCGTCAGCTTCAGCGTGTTCTCGCGCATGGTGCCGTAACGCACCGCATTGGTGCCGGAAGCGCGGGTCGCCGCCATCCCGCCCAGCGACGCATCGGCACCCGGATCGATCGGGAAAAACAGGCCGGAATCCTTGACCGCCAGATTCAATTGCTTGCGGGTCACGCCGGCCTGCACGGTGGCAGTCAGATCCTCTGCATGCAGCGCGATCACCGCATCCATCTGCGACAGGTCAATCGTCAATCCGCCCTGCACTGCCAGAATGTGGCCCTCTAATGATGTGCCGGTGCCGTAGGCGATCACCGGCACTCGGTGCTGGCCGCACAGACGCACGGCGGCGGCGACTTCTTCGGTGCTCTGGGCAAAAACCACCGCGTCTGGCAGCATCGGATCATACGAAGATTCGTCGCGCCCATGATGCGCGCGCACTGCCTGCGCTACTGAAAACCGCGCGCCGAAAAGTTCTGCCAGCGCTGCTGTAAAGGCTGCCGGCAAGACGGTTGGCAAAGCTGTTTCAGTTGGCTGTAATGGATCCCCGTGATGCATTTCTATCTCCTTGTAAGTGCTTGATTTTACTCCGCACGCCACCCGGCGCATATTTGCCGCATTGATCTTGGCACCGGAAAGCGCGAATTGCCGTATTCTTGAACTCTTTTTCCACCAACGAGAATCAACATTATGGGCAACCGGCTTTCCAAGATAGCAACACGCACCGGCGACAAGGGCACCACCGGCTTAGGCGACGGCAGCCGCATCGACAAGGACAGCCTGCGCATCCAGGCGATTGGCGATGTGGATGAACTCAATTCTCAGCTAGGCGTGCTGCTGTGCGAACCGCTGCCGGATGCGCTGCGCGAGGAACTGATCTCGATCCAGCACGACCTGTTCGACCTGGGCGGAGAACTGTGCATCCCGGGCTTCACGATGGTTACCGAAGTGCAGGTAGCGCGACTGGATGCGCTGCTGGAAAAATACAATGCGAACTTGCCGCCGCTGCGCGATTTCATCCTGCCGGGTGGTTCACGCGCCGCAGCGCTGGCGCATGTCTGCCGCACCGTCTGCCGTCGTGCGGAACGTTTCATCGTCAGTCTCGGCAAGGCAGAAACCCTGAATGACGCGCCGCGCCAATACGTAAACCGCTTGTCCGACTTGCTGTTTGTGCTGTCGCGCGTGCTGAACCGTTTTGCCGGCGGCACCGATGTGATCTGGGAAAAGGAACGGGACCGCACGATCTGAAGTGGCGAAGTGGCTGGGCTGGGCTGACCTCATCGCATGGAGGAAAATACAATTCCTCCAATGATCAGAACGAAGGCTGCCACATGGTAAAGATGTGGCATTTCGCCTAAAAAAGCCGCCGATAGGATTGCCGCGAAAAGCGGCGTCAGATTGCTGAAGAATCCCGCAACGGTGGGGCCTGCACGCTGTATCCCGGCACCCCAGCAACGAAAAGCGATGATTGCCGGCCCGACCGCGACGTACAGCAACGCTGCCGCCAACGGCCAGCCCCAGACGATATGCGACGGGCTGCCGAGCGTCCATTCACCGACAGTAAGCGCACTCGACCACACCACCCCGAACGCGACCTGCGCCAGCAGAAAAGCCGCCCAGTTGCTGCGAAGTTCCTTCGGCTCTTTCGGCAGCGTCAATAACCAACTGTAAAAAGACCATGCAATGGTCGCGGCTATCATGAAAAGATCGCCGGGCACCAACTGCAGCGCCAGCAATTGGCGCCCTTCGCCGCGACTAAGCACCAGCAACACGCCGGCAATAGACAAAACGGCACCGATCACCTGCTTGCGCCCGACCGGCGCATTGAAGAACATTTTTCCAATCAGCAGCATCCAGACCGGCATCCCGGCCGCAACCAGAGTGACGTTAATCGGCGTTGAACTCTGCAGGGCAAGGTATTGCAGTGAATTGTAAAGCCCAACCCCAAGCAAGCCCAGCAAGGCAAAGCGCCGCCAGCAAGTCCATAAGCTGCTGCCGGGGCGCAAAATTGAACCGGCCAGCGGCAACAGAATGAGCAGCGCAATAACCCATCGCAGCAAGTTCAGGGTCATCGGAGGCACCGACGCATGCACCATCCGGCCGACGACCGCATTGCCGGCCCAGAGCAAAGGAGGCAGCGTAAGCAATAAAGCGGTCGATAAAGTTATTCTGGGATGATGCATAAGGAGGGGGTAGAGTTCATGGGCGGTGGGCCAATGATATCAAGTGCGTCGTTTATTTTGATGCCCCGCAAGATTAACCACGCGACAAGTAATCTGATACAGGAAGGCTTCGAGGTAGACTACTGGCCTCACTTTTTGTCTAGCACGTAAGCGAAAGCGAAAGTCCAATAAATTTTACTTCTTGGATAATATAACTTGCACAAGAAGAAATATTGCTGCCATTGGATGGTAATCTCTGCACTGATTCAGCGCGCCCTTAAGCTTGGCGACAGGAAGCTCCAATACAATAAGGCCCGGCAAATTAACACCGCAACTTAATCAACAACCAGGAGATAAATATGACTGCAGGAAAATCAAAAATCATCTACACGCTTACTGACGAGGCGCCGCTGCTGGCAACATGTGCTTTTCTGCCCATCATCAGGACCTTCACCGCACCGGCCGGTATCGAGATCGTCGAGAGCGATGTCTCAGTGCCGGCGCGGATTCTTTCCGAATTCTCCGACTACCTTACTGACGCACAAAAAGTGCCGGACAATCTGGCCGAACTGGGTCGGCTGACCCAAGAACCCGACACCAACATCATCAAACTGCCGAACATCAGCGCCTCGGCGCCGCAGCTGACCGCAGCTATTCGCGAGCTGCAGGCACGCGGCTACAAAATTCCCGATTTCCCCGAAGACCCGAAGACCGACGAAGAAAAATCCCTCTTGAAGCGCTATTCAAAAGCGCTGGGCAGCGCGGTCAATCCGGTGCTACGCGAAGGCAACTCCGACCGTCGCGCGCCGGCTGCGGTGAAGCGTTATGCACGCAAGAATCCGCATTCGATGTCGAAATGGAGCCCGGCCTCGCGCACTCATGTGTCCCACATGCATGGCGGCGATTTCTACGCCAGCGAAAAATGCCTGACGATGGACAAGGCCTGTGATGTCCAGATGGACCTCGTCACCAAGAGCGGCCAGACCATCGTACTGAAAAAGAAGACTTCCTTGCTGGCGGGCGAAATCATCGACAGCATGTACATGAGCAAGAAAGCGCTGTGCAAGTTTTACGAAGACCAGATGGAAGATGCGCGCGAAACCGGCGTGATGTTCTCGCTGCACGTCAAGGCGACGATGATGAAAATCTCGCACCCGATCGTGTTCGGGCATGCGGTAAGGATTTTTTACAAGGATGCGTTCGCCAAGCATGGCAAGCTGTTCGAGGAACTCGGTGTCAATGTCAATAATGGCTTGAGCAGCGTCTATGACAAGATCGCCAGCTTGCCGGAATCGAAACGGGATGAGGTAATTCACGACCTGCACGCCTGTCACGAACATCGCCCTGAACTGGCAATGGTGGACTCGGCCAAAGGCATCTCCAACCTGCACGCGCCGAACGACGTGATTGTGGATGCATCGATGCCGGCCATGATCCGTCTCGGCGGCAAGATGTGGGGTGCGGACGGCCGCCCTAAAGATACCAAGGCAGTGATGCCGGAAAGCACTTTCGCCCGGATTTACCAGGAGATGATCAACTTCTGCAAGACCAACGGCGCATTCGATCCGACCACTATGGGCACCGTACCGAATGTCGGCTTGATGGCGCAGCAGGCGGAGGAATACGGCTCGCACGACAAGACTTTCGAGATTCCGGAAGACGGCGTGGCGCGCATCGTGGACCAGAACGGCACCGTGCTGCTGGAACAGAACGTCGAGCAGGGCGATATCTGGCGCATGTGCGAGGCCAAGGATGCACCGATTCGCGACTGGGTCAAGCTGGCGGTAAACCGCGCCCGCCTGTCGGGCATGCCGGCGATTTTTTGGCTGGACGAGTACCGCCCGCACGAAGCCGAGCTTATCAAGAAGGTAAAAACCTATCTGAAAGACTACGATCTGAGCGGTCTCGACATCCAGATCATGTCGCAGGTGCGTGCCATGCGCTACACGCTGGAGCGCGTGATTCGCGGCAAGGACACCATCTCGGTGACCGGCAACATCCTGCGCGACTACCTGACCGATCTGTTTCCGATCATGGAACTGGGCACCAGCGCCAAGATGCTGTCAATCGTACCGCTGATGGCGGGCGGCGGCATGTTTGAAACCGGTGCCGGCGGCTCAGCACCGAAGCACGTCAAACAACTCGTGGAAGAAAACCACTTGCGCTGGGATTCGCTCGGCGAATTCCTGGCGCTGGCGGTGTCGCTGGAAGATCTCGGCATCAAGACCGGCAACAACAAGGCCAAGATCCTCGCCAAGACTCTCGATGACGCGACCGGCACGCTGCTAGAGAACAACAAGTCGCCGTCACCACGCACCGGCGAGCTCGACAACCGCGGCAGCCAATTCTATCTGGCCATGTACTGGGCGCAGGCGCTGGCGCAACAGAGCGATGACAAGGAACTGCAGGCACAGTTCGCTCCGCTGGCCAAAGCGCTGACCGAGAACGAGCAAACCATCGCCGCCGAGCTCAAAGCGGTGCAGGGTCAACTGGTGGATATCGGCGGCTACTACCTACCCGATACCGAGAAGCTCAAAGCTGTCATGCGTCCGAGCGCTACTTTCAATGCTGCATTGAAGGCCGCACAAATCTGACGGTAAAGTAATGCGGATCTGCAGCATGATGTAGATCCGCGCCGGCAGGCCACACGGCTTGCCGGTGTAATTCCGCAGCTCGCGTAGCAAATCCGTATACCTCTTCAGAGGTGAAACTTGCCGTCCAGGCGAAGTCACCCTCCCTTCCGTTTTTGGCTGAAACTCCGTCATGCAATCCCTCGCGCGCAATATGTTGCGTCAGGCAGCAAGGCCGTGGCGGTAATCGGCTGGAGACATCCAATGTAGTTATGCACCAATTGCTTCACAGAAAATGTACACACATCCCACGTGTTGATCGAACCTTTATCAGGCAGAAAACCCCTCGTTCACGACAACGAAAAATCAGTACATGTACTGTCGCAGATCAATATTGCCGTATTTCTTTATAGCAAACTCATACATATAGTGGCTCACGGATTCGCGTCCGGCCTCATCAGAGATCAGCCACTATATTGGGTAGATATTGGGTAGAGTCGCTGTCTGTTAAAACAGACCCCGCTTACCGTAACCAGCAATTAAATTAGATTAGTACTGGATAGGCCATGGATATCGAACGGGTAACATCTTCTTCTCTGCGCATGATGTCGATCACGGAAACAGCGCGTAAAAATATTGAGGCTCAATTGCCTGACACTGAATCTTTTCTGACCGCGTTCACCGACTCCGACATTGTTACTTTGGCAACCATGATGGGTTACGGAAAGGTTACCCCAACCACCAAACTAAAATTTAGGGGACCTTTTTCCGGTCAAAGCACGGGCACAAGTCTTTGGCAAATTCAACTACGAAGTGCCACCGATGATAGATTTTAGTGGGGTTTTAGTGGATTTTGTGCAAGCGGAAGAACATCTCAAGCGGGCTTTTAATACGTTGTTGCTTAATGTCAATATTATAGTTTTTCAAGTTGTTACAATAATGACTTGCATGCCTGTGCTTAGAAGATTGAATTGCCAATATTCAATATTGATAAGCAATCGGAGACGTTACACATAAAACTATAACGATAGGCGGCACTACCGGGGCTGGCGGTCGGGAAACATACCAGCACCAATTCAGAAGCCAGCAACTACAAAATTGACTGGTTTCATGTTTCTGAATAACGATCACCAGTATGAAAACGTCTACACAAATTTTTCGCCTGATCGCTCTGAAAAAACCTGACGGAATCTTACGCGTGTTGCGTTTTTAAAGCCGCAAAATCCTCATCAAAAATACAAAACCCATGCTTCCCCGCCCGTTTGGCTCGGTACATCGCAATATCGGCCTGTGACAACAATTGTGACGGTGACGCTTGTACACCTTGATATAGCGCGATACCGATCGAGACACCGAGCGACAATGACTTGCCATCAATCTCAAAAGGTGCCCCAATCGCCGCCAGCAATTGCTGTGCTACGTGAACTGCCGCGCGGCGTGCATCGTCGAGCCCAGGCAACAGAACGACAAATTCGTCGCCGCCAAGTCGCGCCACAGTATCGGTTTGCCGGCGCCCGTCCGACAATATCTCCGCCACCCGACGCAAAACAACGTCGCCGGCCGCATGTCCACATTGATCGTTGATCGGCTTGAAATTATCGAGGTCGCAAAATAGCAATGCAAAATGTGAGCCGTTACGCTCGGCATGGGCCAATGCAAGCTGCAGATGATCGTCCAGCATGGCACGGTTGTACAAGCCGGTAAGCGCATCGTGATGCGCCAGGAATTCCAGCCGCACTTCGCTCTCCCTGAGTGACGCGTCGTTCCTGCGCAGTTGTCGCACCAGATAATTAAAACCGGTCAGCAGATCACCCACTTCGTCCTGACGCTGAATGTTCAGCGGTGCCAGTGGGCGTTTGCCATCCGCCATTTCGCGCATCAAGTGTGCCGCATCCGTGAGTGGGCGCAATATGCGCGGCAACAACAACGTCAATACGATTCCCAGAACAGCCAGAGTCACTAGCGCTCCTTTCAAGTAGAAATTACGCATCGCCGCCACTGGTTGGAACACCTCAGCAGTCGGCATACGTGCGACGACAAACCATCCGGTGCTGTGCACTGTCGCTATGGAAGCCAACTCCTCCACGCCCTTGGGGTTGATGGTAATGCCGCTGCCGCGATAACCCGCCATGGCGCGATCGTGCAATACATTCCTGCCGGGGGCCGGGGTTGCCTTTAACACCATATCCGGGTCACTGGCACCGACGAACAATTTATCGGCCGGTGACACCAACAGGAAGCCGCCCGTTGCGCCGAGCCGGATTTCTTGTAATCTATCCAGAAATCCGGCGGCATTGAGCGCGGCCACACCTGCCACCACCGCCACCACGTTTTTGGCGGCGTCGCGCACCGGTGCCGCCATGATCAAAATCGGGGCGCCATTAGCGCGCCCGTGCTGCGGCTTGCTCATCACCGGCGTATCGGCGCGCAGCGCAGCCTGGAACCAGTCGGCATCGGCAAAAAGCAGCTGATCGCGTCCGGCCACCACCGGATATTGTGCAAAAAGGCCGCTACCATCCGGCCGCAGCACCATCAACCCTCTATCAAACAAGGGGTTCATTTGCTGCCGCTCGGCAACCCAACGCGCCAGTTTCCCGGGCTGCTGCAGCAGTCCAGATGGCAGTGCGGCACCCAGTTCGCCAATCAACGCGCGGCGCGTCAGAATACTATGATCAATATCGTTCGCGACATAAGACGCCATAGACAATTGCTGCGTCGCCACCAGCTCACGCAAATTTTCTTGCGCAAAGGGCAGCGCAATAAACAAACGCGCCAAGACGCCAGCCACAACAAGCAATACGCCGAGAGCGAAGATGCGAAACTTCATGCTTTGAAAAGTTAACATCGGGCAATGATACCCAAATTACTGCATGAATATATAAAGAATTACTGGGATGAGGACAAACCAATGCAACAACACCAGTCAACAGCCAGTCCAGCCAAACCCAACAGGATATAACGCTGCCGCAGGCTTAATTTATATATACACGGAAATGTATATTTCATATACCTCTATTTAATTGCGGTAATTTAAATATTTTTATACATACTCCATGTAAATTTATATTGCATGTAAGCAATAAAAGGAAATTGAAGCATTGCATACTGCTGCCGTTTTGTGGAATCCAATCTTGCTACGTTTGTTCCAAATCAATATAGAGTAATAAATACACAATATATTTTAGGGACAAGCAATTGAAAGCGGCCGCTTTAGTACCGCCTGAAATATTCACTATAAAGTTACTAATTACTTAGCACCAGCATTCAGATCTGAGTCTCTGTTTCTCTGTATTTCTATACGCAATCCTATTATTTCTTCTTGGCATGTCGATTCCTATCATTATCGTGATTGCGTTTTTGACTGATGCCCCTCCCTTTTTTGATTATATTTTCGCGAGGTATATCTCATGGTCACACGCAAAAAGTCCGCGCCGTCGATTGCCGGTGCCGGTTCCATTTTGAGCACAGTCTCCGGCCCTTCTGCTGCTGAACCGCCTGATAGCATGAACAGCACAGAAGCAGGACCCAATCAACTTCTGGAAAAGATCGTGGCCGGGCAGGCGCTATCGGCGCAAATGGCTTTCAACCCCACCAAATCCGGCGAATATGGCGATGCCGCGCGCACGCCGCAGCCGGGTGCAAGCGCCCAGCCGGCCACGGATTCGGCCACAGCTTCCACCGCCACTGAAATCATCCGGTCGCCAAAAGTGGGCAGCGGACAGCCAGTGACCGGCAGTAATCCCACCACCGCGCCCCTGGACCGGGTGCGGGTCGATGCGGGCGGCCAAATGCTGACGACCAATCAGGGCGTGCCAGTGGCCGACAACCAGAATTCGCTGAAGATCGGATTGCGCGGGCCGACCGCACTGGAAGATTTCATCCTGCGCGAGAAAATTACCCATTTTGACCATGAGCGGATTCCCGAGCGCGTAGTGCATGCCCGCGGCTCGGCGGCCCACGGCTATTTCGAATCTTACAAAGACCTCGGCGACCTGACCCGCGCTGCGCCATTTTCAGAGGCAGGCAAGCGCACGCCGGTGTTCGTGCGCTTCTCCACCGTGGCCGGCGAGCGCGGCTCGGCCGATACCGTGCGCGACGTGCGCGGTTTTGCCGTCAAATTTTATACCGACGAAGGCAACTGGGATCTGGTGGGCAACAACATACCGGTCTTTTTCATTCAGGACGCAATGAAATTTCCCGACCTGGTGCACGCGGTCAAACCCGAACCGCATAACGCGATACCGCAGGCGTCCAGCGCCCACGATACGTTTTGGGATTTCATATCGCTGATGCCGGAGAGCGCCCACATGATTATGTGGATCATGTCGGACCGTGCGATCCCGCGCAGCTACCGCATGATGCAAGGCTTTGGCGTGCATACGTTCCGCTTGGTGAACGCGCAGGGCGCATCGGTATTTTGCAAATTCCACTGGACCCCGGTCGCCGGCACGCATGCGTTGGCATGGGATGAAGCGGTGAAGATCGCGGGTGCCGATGCCGATTTTCACCGGCGTGATTTGTGGGAGGCAATCGAGGCCGGTGCTTATCCGGAATGGGAATTGGGAGTGCAGATTTTCTCCGAAGCAGAAGCCGAACAGTTCAGCTTCGACGTGCTGGACTCTACCAAGATCGTGCCGGAAGAATTGGTGAAAGTGGTGCCAGTCGGAAAAATGACGCTGAACCGCAACCCCGATAATTTCTTCGCCGAGACCGAGCAAGTCGCGTTTTGCACCGCGCATGTGGTGCCGGGCATCGACTTCACCAATGACCCGCTGCTGCAGGGCCGCATCCATTCGTATATCGATACCCAGCTCACTCGTCTGGGCGGTCCGAATTTTCATGAAATTCCGATCAACGCGTCGCTTGCGCCGGTGTTCAACAATCAGCGCGAAGGCATGCATCGGCAAGCCATCCATCGCGGGCGCGCCAATTATGAGCCGAATTCGCTGGGCGGCGGTTGTCCGTTCCAGGCCGGCATGCAGGGATTCACCAGCTTTCCGGAACCGATTGCGGCGGACAAAGTGCGCGGCAAAGCGGAATTGTTCGCCGACCACTATTCGCAGGCACGGCTGTTCTGGAATAGCCAGAGCCCTATTGAACAAATGCACATCATTTCGGCCTTCCGCTTCGAACTCACGCGAGTACAAATACCGGCAATACGCCAGCGCGTGGTGTCGATGCTGGTCAACGTGAATCCGGAACTTGCCGCCAGCGTGGCGCAAGGACTGGGGATTGAAGTACCCGCAGCGATGCCGCTGGCGTCCGACCTGCCGATTCCGGAATATGCGCTATCGCCGACACTATCAATGCTATTTCGTCCGGGCCAGGCGGGCATCCGCACCCGGCGTGTTGCGGTGCTGGTGGCGGCAGGCGTGGATGGCGCAATGGTGCAAACCGTCTATGCGTCGCTGCTTGCCGACGGCGCGGTGCCGCGCTTGGTCGGCAGCCAGCTTGGCAAAGTGACGGCCAGCGATGGCAGTACTTTAGATGTCGAAATCTCGCTAGAAGCCGGGCCGTCGGTGCTGTATGACGCGGTGGTGGTGCCGGACGGCGCTGAGGCGGCCAATGCTTGGACGCTGGACGCCCACGCGCTGGATTTCGCGCGGGATCAATACCGGCATTGCAAGCCGATGCTGGTAATCGGCAGCGGCACGGTGCTGCTGGAAAAGGCGGGAATTCCGGCCACCTTGCCGGATGGCAGCGCCGACCCTGCGCTGATCGGCACCAACAGCGATACGCTGGAGCAAGCGCTGGTTGCATTCAAATCTGCGCTGGCCAAGCATCGCGCGTTCGAGCGGGAAACCAATCCGCCGCGAGTTTGATTGAGGGTAAATGAAAAGCATTGTCCACGAAAGACACGAAAAAGCACGAAACAATGCACAACATCAGCATCGTAGGTTGGGTGAGCGGCTTCATCGCGTAACCCGACATGTGCGGCTATAGTTTTGCTCCTTTCTCCTGCTTGAGGGAGCAAAGGTATCTACTCATCCAGCAATCCTTTGTTTTGTTCCTCTCTCCGCAAGCGGACGAGAGGAGAAATGCGCTCTTGCGGTTTATCGCCACAAGTTGCGTAGATACCTATGGAGAGAGGAGCAAAACTCCAATGAAGCCGCTTTAAACCCGCTTATCGCACTCGATCAAAGCATACGCAGAATGGTTGTGGATCGATTCGAAGTTCTCGGCTTCCAGCGTGTAGGCCAGCACCGAGGGTTCCCGATTGAGCATGCCGGCGACGTCGCGCACCAGGTCTTCGACGAACTTCGGATTGTCGTAAGCGCGTTCGGTGACGTACTTTTCATCCGGACGCTTGAGTAAGCCGTACAGTTCGCAGGAAGCCTGCGCCTCGACCTTGGCGATCAAATCGTCAATTTGCAACTCGCCTTCCAGCATTGCGGAAATGGTGATGTGCGAACGCTGATTGTGGGCACCGTAGGCCGATATTTTTTTCGAACATGGGCATAGGCTGGTGACGGGAACCATGACTTTAATCGACACTTCGGCGACACCGTTTTTGATCTCGCCGCTGAGACCGACTTCGTAATCCATCAGACTTTGGACGCCGGAAACAGGCGCAGTCTTGTTGACGAAATACGGGAAATTCAGTTCAATGTGGCCGGCATCGGCTTCCAGCAAGGTCATCATGCGCTGCATCAGATCGCGGAACATCGCCACATCAAGCCCGCCGCGCTGCGTTGCATCGAGCCCTTCAAGCAAGGCGATGAAGCGTGACATATGCGTGCCTTTTTTGTGCTCGGGCAAATGCACATACATATTCCAGTTACCGACCGTGGCCAGCACGCCTGCCGATGTTTTAATGGCCACCGGATAACGCACGTCTTTGACGCCAACACGCTGAATTGAAATGCGCCGCGTATCGGGCGTGCTCTGCACATCGGGAATGCTAGTCATGGGATCGTCACGGGTATTCATCAAAAACCTTTAATGTTGGCGTGCAAGCGCGCAGCTTGCACGCTTCCACTTATATTATTTAATTGCAACCGGCTGCACAATCGACTGCTGCGGCTGCAAAATATCTTTAAAACGCTGCTGTATCGATGCCTGAATGCCATCTGCATCGAGCCCGCACAACGCCAGCAGTTGCGTGGCGTCGCCGTGGTCGATGAAACGATCCGGCAAACCCAGCATCAGCAATGGCTTGATAATACCGGCAGCCGCCAGTGCTTCCGCCACTGCAGAACCTGCTCCACCCATGATCGCGCCCTCTTCAATCGTCACCAGTGCTGCATGGCTGGCGGCCAATTGCAGCACCAGTTCAACATCGAGCGGCTTGACGAAACGCATATTGGCTACGCTAGCATCCAACGCCTCGCCGGCTTGCAAACTGGGAGCTAACATGCTGCCGAATGCCAGGATCGCAATGCCTTTTCCTTCTCGCTGAATGTCGCCTTTGCCGATGGGGATTGCGTTCAATGCTGGCGATACTGCAGCGCCGATGCCGGCACCGCGTGGGTAACGCACAGCTGCCGGGCCATTATATTGGAAAGCGGTGGTGAGCATCTGACGGCACTCATTTTCGTCAGATGCGGCCATCACGACCATATTCGGGATGCAACGCAGATAGACCAGATCGTAATTTCCGGCGTGGGTGGCGCCATCGGCACCGACCAGCCCGGCGCGGTCGAGCGCAAAAGTCACGTTCAGATTTTGCAGCGCGACATCGTGAATCAGCTGGTCGTAGCCGCGCTGCAGGAAAGTTGAATAAATCGCCAGCACCGGCTTCATGCCCTCGCACGCCATGCCGGCGGCAAAAGTTACCGCATGTTGCTCGGCGATGCCGACATCGTAAAAGCGTTTCGGAAACAGTTGTTCGAAGCGCACCATGCCGGAGCCTTCGCACATCGCCGGCGTGATGCCGACCAGACTCGGATCAACTGCGGCCATATCGCACAGCCAATTGCCGAACACCTGCGTATAAGTCAGTTTGCCTGCAACCGCAGGTTTGATGCCGACCGCCGGGTTGAACTTGCCGGGGCCGTGATACAGCACCGGATCGGCTTCGGCCAGCTTGTAGCCCTGGCCTTTTTTAGTGACCACATGCAGGAACTGCGGCCCTTTCAACTTTTTCAAGTTTTGCAGGGTCGGGACCAGTGCGTCCAGGTCGTGGCCGTCGATAGGGCCGATGTAATTGAAGCCGAATTCCTCGAACATGGTGGCCGGCATGATCATGCCTTTGGCGTGCTCCTCAAAGCGCTTGGCCAATTCCAGCATCGGCCCCGGCAACACGGTCTTGCCGACTTGCCGCGCGGCTGCATAAAACTTGCCCGACATCAGGCGCGCCAGATAGCGGTTCAGCGCACCGACCGGCGGCGAGATCGACATGTCGTTGTCGTTCAACACTACCAACAGATTGATGTCATCGTAGATGCCGGCATTGTTCATCGCCTCGAACACCATGCCGGCAGTCATTGCGCCGTCGCCGATGACTGCAATCGCATGCCGGCTTTCGCACTTGGTATGTGCCGCCAGCGCCATGCCGAGCGCGGCCGAGATCGAGGTCGATGAATGGGCGGTGCCGAATGTGTCGTAGATGCTCTCATCGCGGCGCGGGAAGCCGGAAATGCCGCCCAGCTGGCGCAGCGAATGCATCCGCTCGCGCCGGCCGGTGAGAATTTTGTGCGCATAGGTCTGGTGGCCGACATCCCAGACGATCCGGTCTTCCGGCGTATTGAAGGCGTAATGCAACGCAATCGTCAATTCCACCGTGCCGAGATTGGACGATAAATGGCCGCCAGTTTTGGATACCGAGTCGATGATGAAACGGCGCAATTCATCGGCCAGCGGCCTGAGTTGCGCACGCGTCAATTGCCGCAAATCTGCGGGAGTGTCTATCTTTTTCAATAATTCCATATCACGCTTTCCGCTGCACAATCAGGTCCGCCAGTTGGCGTAACCGTTGTGCCTTATCTCCGAAAGGCAGGATTGCTGCATGCGCATCCTGCCGTAATTGTTCTGCCAGCGCCTGTGACGCGTCCAGCCCCAGGATCGAGACATAAGTCGGCTTGTTGTCAGCAGCATCCTTGCCGGCGGTCTTGCCCAGCGTGGCTGAATCGGCGGTGGCGTCGAGAATGTCGTCGACCACCTGGAACGCCAGCCCGATGGCAGCGGCATAGCGATCCAGCGCTTGTTCTTCCGCGACGCTCAGCAGCTTGCCCGACAGCGCGCCCAGCATCACGGCCGCGCGCAACAAGGCACCGGTTTTCAGGCGGTGCATCTGCTCCAGTTGCGGGCGCGACAGGTTTAATCCGACGCTGGCCAGGTCGATGGCTTGGCCGCCGCACATGCCGAGCGAGCCTGAAGCCTGCGCCAGCAGTCGCACCATCGCCAGCGTGCAACTGGCGTCGCCGCTACTTTCAGCCAACACCAGAAATGCCTGCGCCTGCAGCGCATCGCCCGCCAATAAGGCACTCGCCTGGCCGAATTTGACGTGCACAGTGGGCTTGCCCCTGCGCAGCGCATCGTCGTCCATGCACGGCATGTCGTCGTGCACCAGCGAATACGCGTGAATCATTTCAACGGCGGCGGCGGCGCGTTGCAATTGTTCCTGCCCGGCTTCAAACAATTCTCCGGCCGCGAATGCCAGCAATGGCCGCACCCGCTTGCCGCCATCCAGCACTGCAAAGCGCATTGCCTGATGCAACACTTCGGGCGCGCTGGATTCCGTCGGCAGAAAGGACGACAACGCCTGCTCCATCGTAGTTTGCACTGCGGCCATCCATGTACTGAAATCCTGCACACCCGCATTGCTGACGTCTGCCATCAGGCGTCCCCCGCAAGATCGGTATCGGCAGAATCGGTGGCAAAGGGTTTCAGCATCTCGCCTTGCAACACTTTGACCTGGTTATCGACCTTATCGAGCTGTGCGGCGCAATACTTGATCAATTCTGAACCGCGCTGATAGGCGGCCACGGAAGCTTCCAGCGGCAAGCTGCCGGCCTCCATTTGCGCCACCAATTGCGCGAGTTCTGCCATCGCCTCTTCAAATGAAGCGGGCAGATTGGCGGAAAGCTGTTTTTTGGACATAAATGATCGAATCAAGCTGTGAAAGAATGTACAACCCGCCATTTTAGAGCAAACCGCCGGCGCTTAATAACTGATGTTACGCAGCCTGCAGAGCCTGTAGTTCGGCATAGGCCTGTCGGGTTGCTTTGATGAAGAGTTTTGCCCTTATCGCGAAATGGTTTGTTTTGAGCTTTATATTCAGGCACTCCAATTTGAATACGGCATA
>JBGSTZ010000115.1:0-4491 GCA_041736255.1 Burkholderiaceae bacterium | reverse complement strand
CAGGAATACCCCGAGCGGCGCCATCAGCATTCCGGCAACGCCGATCAATGCGGCCGCACGGTAGCGCACGATGCGCTGGCGCAACCCGAACACCGCACCCAAAGCTGCTGCCAGGCCCACCGCCACCAAACCCACCGGTGCAGCTTGTTGCACCGGCAGGTGCAGACCGAACACTAGCAACGGGATAGCCAGCACGCCACCGCCGGCGCCGGTAAGCGCTATTACCAGTCCGACGAGCGCGCCCAGTCCGACGGCGAGTAGTGTTGCGTCCATGTTTCGGCTCAGAGCAGGTTGATGGGAATCTTCAGGTAACGCATGCCGTTGTCTTCCGGCGGCGGCAGTTTGCCGGCGCGCACGTTGACCTGTACCGATGGCAGAATCAGCGTTGGCATCTCCAGCGTCTGGTCGCGTGCAGTGCGCATCTTGACGAACTCCGCCTCAGTGATGCCTTCATGCACATGAATGTTTTGCGCGCGCTGCTCGACCACTGTGCTGACCCAGGCCGGCGCACGGTTTTCAGGCGGATAGTCGTGGCACAGGTGGAGCCGCGTATCCGGCGCCAGCGCCAGCACCTTTTGAATCGAGCGATACAGCATGGCAGCATCGCCGCCGGGGAAATCGCAACGGGCGGTGCCGTAATCCGGCATGAACAGTGTGTCGCCGACAAAAGCGTCGTTGCCGATCACATAGGTCAGGCAGGCCGGCGTGTGTCCGGGCGTATGCATGACACGAACTCTGAGTTGGCCGATCCTGAACTGTTCGCCATCGTCGAACAAATGATCGAAATCGGTGCCTTCGATATCCATGTCCTTGGCGTTGAAGATTTTTTTGAATACCTGCTGGACCTCGCGGATATGACGGCCGATGCAGACTTTGCCGCCGAGCTTTTCCTTTAAATACGGCGCGGCGGACAGGTGGTCGGCGTGAGCGTGGGTTTCCAGCAGCCACTCGACCGTCAACCCCGTTTGCTGAACATAAGCAATCACCTGATCGGCGCTGGCGTGCGAAGTACGGCCCGACTTCGGATCGAAGTCGAGCACGCTGTCGATGATTGCCGCCCGCAGCGTGACCGGATCGGACACGATATGGGTGACGGTGAAGGTGTCGGGATCAAAGAAAGACTGGATGATGGGCGGTTGCATGATGTTTGTGGCTTCCGATTAGTGTGCTTATTCGAAGGTCGGCAACGAAGGCTTTACGACCGGTTTGCCGGTACCAGCCCAGGCATCGAAGCCGCCCGCTATCGACTGCACTTTCAAATAGCCCATGTCGTGCAGCGCACAGGCAGCCAGCGCTGCGCGCCCGCTGGTTTTGCAGTACAGCACGATTTTCAGGTCGCGTGAGCTGAGTTCGGGGCTGTTGCTGAGCTTGAATTCGAGCATCCCGCGTGAGGCATGAATGGCCCGGGAATGTGGCCGGCGGCGTATTCGTCCGCTTCGCGCACATCCAGCAAAACGTCTGCTGCGCGGATCGCTGATTCGGCTTCATCTGGCGAAATTTCCTGGATGCGGGTCTTGGCGGCAGTAACGAGATCGTGAGCGGTTTTCATCGTAATCCTTTGTAATGTGGGTTGAATTGTTGCGCGTTATGACTCTACACTGACTGCTTTTATGCAGCCAGGGAGACCGGCTATTCTATTATCAGTTAATGCTGCGCATATTCAATACTAAATTGAGTATATTTATTATCGCAATTAAAACATGCGGTAATTGCCATAAAAATGGCAATACTCCCTGTTTTTAAGAATACGGCAGCAGCACCGTTCTAGGTGCTGGCTGCGCCGAAGTTCTCCGGCATTTGCACCGCTACTACTTCGCCGCGCGCGGTGGCTACGCCATCGACCAGCACCGTGGTTTCCACCACCACCTTGCGGCCCTTGATCTCTTTGACGCGGCCGCGAATTTCCAGCGTGCCTGCGAGCGGCGTCGGTTTCAGGTAATCCACATGCAGCGAGCCGGTGACGAAACGAAACGGCGGCAGCGTGTCCATGTCCCGACCCTCGGAACGGTACATGGCTGCAGCGGCGGTGCCGGTGCTGTGGCAGTCGATCAGCGAAGCGATCAGGCCGCCATAGGTAAAGCCCGGCACGGCCGTGTGGTAAGGCTCGGGCGTGAAGCGCGTGACGGTTTCATCACCATCCCAGGTGGTCTTGATCTTGTGGCCGTGTGCATTCAGTCGGCCGCAGCCGTAGCAATGCGACAGGTTCTCTGGGTAATAGTCCTGAAAGGCTTTCATGGGTTCTCCTGGGTTGGGAATAATTTTTGAATCGGCTCAAGTATGGATCGTCGGGGCCAGAAATGCGAGGATACGACGAGTCACGTGGTCCAGGTTGTCAAACCCTGCATGCGTGCCCTCGCACTCGATTAGCGTGACGCGGGCCTTGCCACGAGATTGCCAGAGCTGGCGGGCATCAGCAACGGGCACCATAATGTCCTGCCGCCCATGCAACAGCAAAACCGGGCAATGCACACGGGCCAGGGTATTGACCGGGGCGATGTCGTCGAAGCGGGCACCGATCACCCGCTCGACGTAGCGATTCACCAGCCAGCCCAGCGGCCAGTAGGGCACATGCCGCGCTGCCAGCCAGCGCCGCATGACCTGTTCCGGATGTGCAAAGGCCGACACGCTGACCACGGCGCGCAGGTCGTGGCGGCGCGAGGCCGACAACAGCACAGCAGCGCCGCCGACCGAATGACCCAGCGCCATCATGCGCCCGGCGTCTACATCCTTTTGCCTGGACAGCCAGTCCAGTGCGCTGTCCAGATCTTCGGCGAAGCGCGGCAGTGAACTGTCGCCGTCCCGGTCGCTGCGGCCATGGTTGCGCGATTCCGGCAGCAACACCGCATAACCCGCCAGGTGCAATTCCTGCGCGGCCGGCAAAAGAGTGCTGGCATTGCCGCCCCAGCCGTGCAGCAATACTATCGCCGGATGCGGCCCCGGCCCCAACACGGGCACGAACCAGGCAAAAAGGTGCAGACCCCGGGCACCCGGAATCCGCATCGCTTGCGCCGACAAGCCGTGCTCGGAAGGAGATGATCCCACCACCGTAGCTTCGGGCGCCAGGCTTCGGTGCAGCAGGTGGCGCAGTCCGAGCAGTACACCAACCGCACCGAGTGGCAGCCACAGACTGGCAGAAGTTAGCAGCATGAAAATGCCTCAGTCGCAAGCAATTGCTGCGCCCGGTGTACGGTCTGCGCCAAAGACATCGGTTGCTTTCTCATGGCGTGTGCGCTGCCCTTGATACTTTCCAGATGCATGCGGCGCACCGCGCAGGCTTTGGGCAACTTATCCATCAGCGCATAAAAGCGCTGCACCCGTGTACGTACGCCAGTCTCGCCGCCTAAGGTTTCATTAATCGTCATGGTTGTTTTGGTATTCATCAGGGGTTCGTGGTGATGGTGCGGGTGGCGTCGTCACGCGTGACCGTTGAATAATAAGGTTTCGGCGGGCAAGGTGAATTCCTTGAGCGTGACGCTGTTCCACCAGGCTTCGGGCAAAGCCGGGCGTGGCTGGTATGGGCAGACATCTACCGCGAGCAGGTCGCCGCAGAACAGCCGGTCGCGCCACAGGAAGCTCAGACAGCCCGATGTTCGGCCGGGGGTGGCAATTAGGTAACGCACGTTTTGTGCCACACGGCGAACATCAATAAATTTGATTAAAAACAATTACTTGCATATTTTGTGAAAACACAAAATGCCATAATGGCAGAGTATTCAACTGTCATTCTGGCAGTCAATGCCATAATGGCAGTCCTGCGGTGGCGTCTTTTTGCCCCGATTCCGGAGAACTCCCCATGTCCCGTCCTTTGCCTGAGTTGGTGTCTTACCTTGAAGGATTGCCTGAGCCGCATATCCTGTTCGACCGCCAGTACCGCATCATTGCCGCGAATGCGGCCTACCGGCGCCAGTTCAGTCCGCAAGCGTCGGTGATCGGGCGCACCTGCTTCGATGTGTCGCACCGCTTCAACGCGCCGTGCGACCAGTCCGGCGAAAGTTGCCCGCTGGCACGCGCACGTGAATCTGGTCAACGCGAACGGGTTTTGCACTTGCACCACACGCCGCAGGGCGAGGCTTACGTCAACATCGAGCTGGTGCCGCTGCGCGATGCGCAGGGCGATCAGGCGTATTTCATCGAGAAAATGGAGCCGCTGCGGGTAGCGCAGGGACAGCCTGCAGCGCAGGGATTGATCGGCCGCGCACCGGCTTTTCAGCAGATGCTGGAATTGGTGGCGCGCGTCGGGCCATCGGATGCCAGCGTGCTGTTGTTAGGCGAATCCGGCAGCGGCAAGGAACTGGTGGCGCGCGCGGTGCATGAAGCCAGTCCGCGCGCCAGTGCGCCGCTGGTGGTAGTGGAATGCGCCAGCCTGACCGAGACATTGTTCGAGAGCGAGTTGTTCGGCCACGAGCGCGGGACATTCACCGGCGCCATTGGGCAGCGAATCGGCAAGTTTCAGCAGGCCAGCGAAGGAACCATTTTTCTCGACGAAATCGG
>JBGSTZ010000103.1:0-34718 GCA_041736255.1 Burkholderiaceae bacterium | reverse complement strand
GATGCGAAACGGAGCTGTTCTGAAGTAGAATTCATGTCGGGCAAGGTTCTGTTCGTGTTGATGAGTGTGTTTCTCAATAACTCACATTTTATCAATCACTTACGGCATTCTTGCCCTTTTTTATGCAATATTCAGGCTAGTTACTGTATAAAGATTAGTGGACTGGGTCCGTTGACTTCGAGCGCGGGCATCCCGGCCAAAGTGTGCTTGCGCGTCCACGCCCACCCAGCAAACCCAATTTTTTGTGTCTACACTTTGCAGATTAACGACCCGCCAGAGCCACTCATTCAAGTTCTGGCTGGTCGCGACACACTCCCGTAATAATTTCCTAATAGAATTGTTCAGTCTAGATTCTGAAGGTGCAAAATGTCCAGCGAAACACTGGAGTTTTTTTTCGAACTGCCCGACATGATCTTCTCCAAGACGCCGAAAGGCCGGGCCGAGGTGGAGCAGCGCAGCACGAGACTCAACGTCAAGCAGCGTAGCATCCTGATCATGATTGACGGCCAGAGGCGTCTGAGCGCCATTAGCGCATTGATTTCCGATCAAGAAGTGGCAAGGATCGCTGACATCCTACTGGGATTTGAACTGATTGCACCACAGAGTGAGGTGGCCGTTTCTGCAGTAGCGCCGCGAACCGCCACGGTCGACCTCGCACTCACCTCTGCCTTTGCACCGCCCGCAGATTCCGCCAAACTTATTCGTATCAAATCCATGATGACGCTTAGCGCCGAGACCTACCTCGGCCTAATGGCGGCGGTAGTCGTGCGGCGCGTCGAACAGGCCTGTGACGAAGCACAACTGCTGTCAGTCGTCGGACACTGGCACATGGCGATGCATGAATCAAAATACGGCAAGGAAGTCGCCAACATGCATCTCGAACAAATCAAGGCGAGCTTTCGCGGCGAGCCCGACCATGAAGACGGCGCGCGGTGCGGTGCCAGCAATGGAAGGTAATTTTGGACTGGTCCAGGCAGATCGCAATTTGCTGCGTCCGATCATTAAGGAATCATCCCGCCAATACGCGAAAGAAAAAAACATTACGCCACGCGATTGCAGTAAGGAGCCTTAATCAACGAATTAATCCGCATGTGCGTTTCTGAAATTTAAAAGCTGGGGGAAAATAATGTAAGGCGTGCTGCCAATAGCCGTTATCTTGACATGCACCCATTACTCTCGATATAAAGTGATGTACGCTCATACAGATTTTAAATATTGAAATACATTTTTATTCGTTAGTCAAATAGGTGGCTTTGCGTATCCTCACATACACAAATTGCAAAATTGTATGTGAGCGCTCGGAAGAATTTTTATCCGGCCGAGCGCGACATCCATAACCCAAAGGAGCTTCCATGTCAGGCTGGTTTGAAGATAATTCGCTGTCAATCGGACATACGCCGCTGGTGCGTCTGAATCGCATAACCGACGGCGCGCCAGCCACGGTGCTGGCAAAAATAGAAGGCCGCAATCCGGCCTATTCGGTCAAGTGCCGGATAGGCGCTGCGATGGTCGCGGATGCTGACAAGCGCGGACTGCTTGGACCCGGCAAGGAACTGGTCGAACCTACCAGCGGCAACACCGGCATCGCACTCGCTTTTGTAGCGGCTGCGCGCGGCATTCCGCTGACGCTGACCATGCCGGACACCATGAGCGTAGAACGGCGCAAACTATTGCTGGCTTATGGCGCCAAGCTGGTGCTGACCGAGGGCGCGAAAGGCATGAATGGCGCGATCGCCAAAGCGGAGGAAATTGCCGCATCCGATCCTGACAAATATGTGCTGCTGCAACAGTTCAAGAATCCAGCCAACCCGGCCATTCATGAAACTACCACCGGGCCGGAAATCTGGGCTGATACCGATGGCAAGATAGATATTTTCGTATCCGGTGTCGGCACCGGCGGCACCATTACCGGCGTATCGCGCTTTTTCAAGAAAACCCAGGGTGCCAGCGTGTTGTCAGTCGCGGTTGAGCCATCTGCCAGCCCAGTGCTGAGCCAAACCCGTGCCGGCGAACCGCTGAAGCCGGGGCCGCACAAAATCCAGGGCATCGGTGCCGGCTTCGTACCACAGGTGCTCGACCTGAGCCTGGTCGACGCAATCGAAACCGTCAGCAACGAGGAAGCAGTCGAATTCGCACGCCGCCTGGCGCGCGAAGAAGGCATTTTGTCCGGAATATCGTGCGGAGCGGCTGCCGCGGTGGCGGTACGCTGGGCCAAGCGCGCTGAAAATGCGGGCAAGACCATCGTGGTGGTTTTGCCCGACTCGGGCGAGCGCTATCTGAGTTCGGTATTATTCGAGGGCGTGTTCGATGCCAGCGGTTTGCCGCTTTGAGTGAACGGAGTATGACGCATCGGGGAACGCCAAGCAGACCTTCGGCGTTCCCGGAAATAGGCCGCTGCTGATTAAAAAAACGCTTGATTAATTACCAGTCATAGATGCAAAAAAGGCCGCATTGCGGCCTTTTTGATTGTCGTTACGAAATTACTTCTTTCCAGCTTTAGTCGACTTCTGTGCTGCTTCGGTAAAGCTTTTAGATGCCTTGGCTACATTTTCTTCCATTGCTTCCGCTGCTTTTTTGGTAGATTGCAGCATCTGTTCATAGCCAGCATTGGTGCTGGCGACTACTGACTTAAGCATTTCAACGATGCTTTCAGAACCGGCCGGTGCATTCTTTGTCAGTTCCGCAATCATTGATTTGAGTTTTTCGCTGGTTTCAGTAATCTGCGCTTCAGCAGCCTTGGTCAATTCTTTTTGGCTGGCACTTGTAAGGCTAGCCAGTTCACGGCTATAAGCCATTGCTTTTTCCGCACTTGGCTGTGTCTGGGCAGCGGAAATTTTCATGAATTCTTGTGGGTCTTTTGCAGACATCAATTCTTGGCCTGCTGCTGCGGAATCTTCAAGCGTGGCTTTGGCCGCATTGATGTTCAGGTTGATGATTTTTTCTGCTTCTCCGAATGCCTTGGCGGTCAACGAATTGATCATTGCCAATTGCGCCTCAAAATGCGACTTGCTTGCTTCCAGAAACTGCTCTTGAATTGTAGACATAACATTCTCCTTGCTAATAAAGATTGATGATTAAACCCAATAAAGCTGCATTGCACTGCATTGCACAAATACACTTGAACTTCAAATAAACAGAAAAATTCTCCTGGGTTATTTGTTTAGGGCAGCATGTAAAAATTAAAACTAGGAAACTAACAGCGCCGCTATTTACATTACATTATAACTATGACAATAAGGTTGCAGCAAGCATTCTAGTGCGCTCCCATACCACGCGCAAATAACTAAATTGCGTATGCCATTACCTAGCGCGACATATCCTTAGGTGTCACTTGGCTTATATGCGTACTCACACTGGCAATGAGCCGTAGCCGGATAAGCACGGTGGCGGCAAATCCCCTACACAGTATTGGTTTGCAGCACCTGCACCGCCAACGTTTCCAATCTTTGCCCCAGATACAGCACATTGGCGTGATCCTCAGCCGAACAATGCACATTATGTTCCAGACATAAATACCCGTAGCAGTCAATATGCTAGCGTGACGCATGCCAACACCCAGCATATTGCGCCAACGCAAGGATTGTCCGATGAAATGGTGAATGCCGCACAGCACCGAACAAACTGGCACGCCAAGCCTTTTCAACAGGCAGACCGATACGCTATCAAAACCCTGGAGGGCGTCTATCAGGATGACACCCTGCTGCACCGCTGCGTTACAGATTCAGGCACGCATCAAGTTGCATAGCCAAGCCGTGCTGATGGGCCAAATCGGTAGCAACTCACAGGTAATCAATATCCATTTTGTCGCTAGAGCATAACGAGTGCAATAATGGCAATGTATTGATGCAGCGCATACTAACAATACTAAGTAGATGACAGATATCAAATCTATGCTAACGTAACTATTAAAGCAACCTTAATATTACCTTGGCATCAAGTCTGTTTCAGCTTTAGCACAAGATAAGTTATCTGTTGTTGCGCGCTATAATTAATCGGATGCATTTTGCTAGCTTGGCATCTCTTCATATTTTGGTTCATTCGTAAAGATATTTTTAATCAAGGAAATGACATGGCAAACGTAAGAGAAGTAGTGATCGTCGGCGCAGCACGTACTGCAATTGGCACTTATGGTGGCGCCTTGAAAGATATAGCAGCCTGCGACTTGGGAGCAATTGCAGTCAAGGAAGCTTTTTCCCGCGCCAAGGTTGACCCTGCGAGCGCTGGTCAGATTGTGTGCGGCAACGTGATCCACACTGAAGCGCGCGACATGTACGTTTCGCGCGTGGTCGGCATTAATGCTGGCATGGCGCTGGAATCGGCTGCACTGACGCTGAACCGCCTCTGCGGCTCAGGCTTGCAAGCCATCGTAACTGCAAGCAATGCAATTCAATTGGGCGACACCGATATCGCCGTCGGCGCCGGCGTTGAAACCATGAGCCGTGCGGCATTTTCCGTTCCGTCTGCTCGCTGGGGCGCGCGTCTGGGCGACACCAAAATGATCGACATGCTGGTCGGCGCAGTATCCGATCCATTTGGCGTGGGCCACATGGGTATCACTGCTGAAAACATGGCAGACAAGTACAGTATCTCGCGCGAAGCGCAGGATGCCTTTGCCGTGAATAGCCAGAAAAAAGCAGTTGCCGCGATCGCTGCCGGTCACTTCACATCGCAAATCGTTCCAGTCGAAATCAAGACCCGCAAAGGCATGGTCACATTCGATACCGACGAGCATCCAAAAGCAGATACAACACTGGAAAGCCTGGCCAAACTCAAGCCGGCATTCAAAAAAGAAGGCGGCACCGTCACTGCTGGTAATGCATCCGGCCTGAATGACGCCGCTGCTGCATGTGTATTGATGGAAGCCGGTGCTGCTGAACGTGCTGGACTGAAGCCTCTGGGACGCATGGTGTCGTATGCTATTTGCGGCGTCGATAACGCAATCATGGGTACCGGCCCGATTCCTGCGGTAAAACTGGCACTTAAACGCGCTGGTCTGACGCTCGACGATATGGATGTAATCGAATCGAACGAGGCTTTCGCCGTGCAGTCGCTGGGCGTATGCCACGGCCTGGAACTTGATCCAGCCCGTACCAACCCGAACGGCGGCGCAATTGCGCTGGGCCACCCACTCGGCGCAAGCGGTGCGATTCTGACCGTGAAGTGCATATATGAACTGATCCGCACTAATAAACGCTACGGCTTGGTTACCATGTGTATCGGTGGTGGTCAGGGTATTGCAGCGGTTTTCGAACGACTCTGATTTATTACTGCTAAAGCCTGATACGTAAAAGACCCGCGCATCGCTTGTGATGCATGGGTCTTTTTTACGTGTACTGAGCGTTAGTTAAGCGCTATGCGGTAAAAAACCGCTCTGTCATTTCTTCCAGCCCTAATGTTACCAACACTTCTTGCAACCGTTCCGATGGGCGCTTGCGTGGCAGATCTTGGTAAGTGGCAATGATCAATTCATTCTTCATCGAATGTTCCCAGCCAACCAATTCGGTCACGTTGACCTGATAGCCATGCGCTTCGAGTTGCAGGCAACGCAACACATTGGTGACCTGACTGCCGAATTCGCGCGTATGCAGCGGATGGCGCCAGATTTCGGTCAGGGCGCTTTTTGCCAGCGTTTTGCCCTTATTTCTCTTTAGCACTGAAGCGACTTCCGCCTGACAGCATGGCACCAGCACCATGAAACGTGCCTTCTTTTTCAAACCAAAATGAATCGCATCGTCGGTCGCCGTGTTGCACGCATGCAAGGCGGTGACAATGTCGACCTCGTCCGGCAACAAGTCGGAAAGGGTAGATTCGGCTACCGACAGATTCAGGAAAGACATGCCAGGGAAATCCAGTCGCGCCGCCAATTCTTCGGACTTCCTGACCAGCTCATCGCGGGTTTCGATACCGTAAATACAGGAAGTACCAGGACCGGCACCGGCCAGAGACTTGAAAAACAAATCGTACAGAATGAAGCCCAGATACGACTTCCCTGCCCCGTGATCGACCAGCCGGATATCGCTGCGCTGCTGCAATACTTGCTGCATCAATGGTTCGATAAATTGATACAGGTGATACACCTGCTTGAGCTTGCGACGGCTATCCTGATTCATCTTGCCGTCGCGTGTAAGGATATGCAACTCCTTGAGCAATTCAATCGACTGGCCGGGCCGGATCTCATGCATCTGGTCTGCGGATTTTACATCTGTCATTACACAAAATCCATTCTGAAAAAATAGGGGGTATAACTAAATACAATGCATTTACCGCATATATTCAATACGACTTGAAAAATAGATAATTGAGTATGTTACTAAATTTCAACTCTCTAAAACGTCTTGCGAGCACGCTATTCTGCTTCTGCAATCCATGCCATCTGAATCGCTTCGAGTATTTTTTCGCCCGACTGCTCAGGCTGATCGTTAAAGCCATCCAGCTCTGATACCCATTGATGCAAATCCGTAAAGCGCACCGTCAATGGATCAATCTGCGGGAATTTATCAAATAGCTCTTCTGCAATACGCTGGCTATCGGTCCATTTCATACGGTTCTCCTGTCTAGCCTACCTGCAATGAGTGTGATTAATGCATTTCGCGGGCGTGGTTGATTGTATATTTCGGGATTTCCACTACCAGATCTTCTTCGCCCACCAGCGCCTGACAGGAAAGACGCGAAGCCGGCTCCAGACCCCATGCTTTGTCGAGCAAATCTTCTTCGGCGTCAGTTGCATCTTCCAGCGACCCAAAGCCTTCCCGGATAATGACGTGGCAAGTGGTGCAGGCGCAGGATTTCTCGCATGCATGTTCAATTTCAATGTCACTGTCGAGCAGTACATCGCATATTGATTTGCCAACCGGCGCATCAATAACCGCGCCTTCCGGGCATAGTTGCGGGTGGGGAAGTATGACGATTTGGGGCACTATATTTACCTCGTTAATAGGATGAGCTGTCATCTCCGGTAGGAAACGACGTATTAAATTGTTCGAGCCTTATTCTGACTTCTGACGTCAGGCGATTTCATCGAGCTTCTTGCCTGCCAATGCGGAACGCACGCTGCGGTCCATGCGCCGTGCCGCAAATTCTTCGGTGCCCTGCGCCAGCGCATTGACGGCAGCACGAATGACAAGATGGTCAACGCCCTGCACCTGCTCCCGCACGCCTTGCAGCAAGGCGTCGATTGCTTCACGTTCATCAGCGGACAGCAAGTTGCCGTCGTATTCCAGCGCCGTCTGCGTTGCCAGCATGATCCGTTCGGCCTCAACCTGCTCTTCGCGCAAAGCGCGCGACTGCATGTCAATATCTGCCGACGCGAACGAATCCTGCAACATGCGGGCCACCTCGTCATCGCCCAGTCCATACGATGGCTTGACTACAATCGAGGCTTCCACGCCGGAACGCAATTCACGCGCTGCCACCGACAGCAGGCCGTCCGCATCGACCTGATACGTGATGCGAACGCGCGCAGCACCGGCCGCCATCGGCGGGATGCCACGCAGCTCAAAGCGGGCCAGCGAGCGGCAATCGCTGACCAGTTCACGGTCGCCTTGGACCACATGCACCGCCAGCGCGGTCTGTCCATCCTTGAAAGTGGTGAATTCTTGCGCCCTTGCACAAGGAATAGTGGCATTGCGCGGAATGACTTTTTCAGCCAGGCCGCCCATGGTTTCTATTCCAAGCGATAGCGGAATTACATCCAGCAACAGCCAATCATCGCCCGCAGCACGGTTTCCCGCCAGCAGATTGGCCTGGATCGCCGCACCCAGCGCGACTACCTGGTCCGGATCAATGTTGGCCAGCGGCATGGTCTGGAATAAGTCGCCCACCGCTTTGCGGGCATGCGGCATCCGTGTCGCGCCGCCGACCAGCACTACGCCGTCGATATCCTCGGTCGACAAGCCCGCATCGCGCATCGCCTTGCGGCAGGGCGACAAGGTTTTGGCGACCAAATGCTGGGTAATCTCGACAAATGTTGCGGCGCTTAATAGCAAATGCACGTTCTCGCCCGAATATAGCACTGCATCAATATAGGTCTCAGATTCAGATGACAGGAGCTCCTTCGCTTTGCGCGCCTTGACCATCAACAAGCGCGTATCGCGGTCTGATAGCGGCGCCAGCTTTGCCTGTTCGATGATCCAGCAAAACAGGCGATGATCGAAATCGTCGCCGCCCAGTGCGGAATCGCCGCCGGTGGACAAGACCTCGAATACACCCCTGGTCAACTTCAGGATCGAAATATCGAAAGTGCCGCCACCCAGGTCATACACCGCATAAATTCCTTCGGAACCATTGTCGAGCCCGTAAGCAATCGCCGCCGCAGTCGGCTCGCTGAGTAAGCGCAATACGTTCAAACCGGCCAACTTGGCCGCGTCCTTGGTGGCTTGGCGCTGTGCATCATCAAAATATGCGGGTACGGTAATGACCGCACCGACCAGATCCGCGCCGAGCGCGTCTTCTGCCTGCTGGCGCAGAGTGGCAAGGATCTGCGCGGAAATTTCCACCGGGCTTTTCACGCCGGCAATGGTATTGATCTGCACCATGCCGGGCGCATCCTGAAAATCGTATGGCAGGTTCTCGACGTACGGAACATCTTTCAAGCCACGCCCCATGAAGCGCTTGACTGAGACGATGGTATTTTTCGGGTCGGTGGTCTGCGCTGCCTGTGCCTTGTGGCCGATGTGTACCTGACCGTCGGGCAGATAGCGCACGATGGAAGGTAGCAGGCAGCGCCCTTCCGCGTCCATCAGGATTTCGGGAATGCTGTTGCGCACGGTGGCAACCAGGGAATTGGTAGTGCCCAGATCAATCCCGACCGCCAGCCGATGCTGGTGCGGTGCGGTGGACATGCCGGGTTCTGCGATTTGTAAGAGTGCCATACGAAGTTACCGTGATGCCGGCAAGGCGATGCGGATACCGAGGCCGATAAAGGCGCACCCTGCCAGACGATTCAAATAAAGGGAAGCAGAAGCGTTGCGCTGCAGATAAGCGCCGACGGTTCCGGAAAAAAAGGCGATGCTGCCGAAAATGCATAGCGTCACAAGTATGAATAAGCCTGCAAGCAGGAGCATTTGGGCTGCGACATGACCGGCCTGTAAATTGACGAACTGCGGCAGGAAAGCAATGAAAAAAAGCGTTACCTTGGGGTTAAGCATGTTGGCAATCACGCTTTGCAAATAAATTCTGAGCGGTGCAACTTGGGCGACAGAGGCGCCCATTTTGACAATGGCACCCGAGCGCAAAGTACGCACACCGAGGTAGACCAGATAAGCAGCTCCCGCATAACGAATCACGTCATAGGTAATGGGTGATGATTTAATCATTGCAGCAAAACCAAACACCGCCAGCAAGGTATGAAAAATCAGTCCTGAGCTAAAACCCAGCGCGGCTACCAGTCCGGCCTTTTTACCCTGCGTAATGCCACGCGTCAGCACATAAATATTGTCCGGCCCCGGTGCCAGCGTCACAGTAGCAGCAGCGACCAAGAATAACCAAATATCAGGCATCAGGCGTCACCTTCGTGCATTCGGAGATCAAGCCTCCAAGACGGCAAAAGCATCACCGATCTCGTGTCCGAATTTTTCCAGAAACATCAATTGACGCACACCGAGTGCTGCTTTGGTGAAATCTTCACTATCAAGCGCAGTGCCGATTTGCTCCACCTGATCCTTGCGTACCGCACGCAATTCGGCATCAATCAGGTCCAGCGCCGGCATATCCTTGGCGGCACGGGCATCATCGAGTGCTTCGCGCCACTCCATTTGCTGCATCAGAAAAGCCACCGGCATTGCGGTATTCGATTCCGTCTGCAGATCGATGCCATGTAATTCGCACAGGTAAGCTGCACGCTTGAGGGAATCCTTCAAGGTCTGATAGGCCTCGTTTGCGCGCGTCGCCCACTGCATCGCCACCCGCTTTTCAGCGTCAGTGGCATTGACGAACTTATCAGGATGCACGCGATTCTGGACTTCGTGATAGGCGACATCCAGAGCACTTGCATCCATTTTAAATTGTTGCGGCAATTGAAATAAATCAAAGTGATTTTGCATTTTGTATTTGCACAATAATCAAAACAAAAGCCTGTCCGGACATCAACAGGCTCGTTTTCGGGCAAGACACCCGTTTTTTTCAACAGGAATCGGAGGAAAAAAGCAGAAAGCTATAATTTCCAATCGACAACTCAGATCAGATCGTAAACGATTCCCCACAACCGCATTCGTCTTTAACGTTCGGGTTATGGAACTTAAAGCCTTCGTTCAAGCCTTCACGAGCAAAATCCAGTTCGGTGCCGTCAATATAAGAAAGACTTTTCGGATCAACGAACACCTTGACGCCATACGATTCAAATACGATATCTTCCGCGTCCATATGATCGACATATTCGAGTTTGTAAGCCAGGCCGGAACAACCGGTAGTACGAACCCCGAAACGCAGACCGATGCCATTACCACGCCGGTCAATATAACGACTGATGTGTTTCGCTGCTTTTTCAGTCAGGGTGATTGCCATGATTTTCTCCATACCCTTCCTCCACCTGGAAGAAGGAATACTATTTGCACAAAAAATTATGCTGCAGTCGTTTGCACGCCATGCTTGGTTTTATAGTCCAGCACCGCAGCCTTGATTGCATCCTCGGCCAAGATAGAGCAGTGAATTTTCACTGGTGGCAAGGCAAGTTCTTCAGCAATTTGCGTGTTTTTGATATCCAGCGCCTGATCGAGCGTTTTGCCCTTGACCCATTCGGTCACCAGCGATGAGGACGCAATGGCGGAGCCGCAACCGTAAGTCTTGAACTTGGCGTCTTCGATCACACCATTCGTACCCACTTTGATTTGCAGCTTCATGACATCGCCGCAAGCTGGCGCACCGACCATGCCAGTGCCGATAGAATCGTCACCCTTGTCGAACGCACCGACATTGCGGGGATTTTCGTAGTGATCGAGAACTTTTTCCGAGTAAGCCATTGTGATACTCCTTAAAACAATACGTTGATTCGTTTCACTTTTCAATAAACAAAACCCCGCTTAGTGGGCTGCCCATTTGATCGAACTAATGTCGACCCCTTCTTTGTACATATCCCACAGCGGCGACAGTTCCCGCAATTTTGCTACTTTGGATTTCATGAGTTCGATGGTGAAATCAATTTCTTCTTCTGTTGTAAATCGGCCGAAGGTGAACCGAATCGAGCTATGCGCCAATTCGTCGCTGCGACCTAACGCACGCAATACGTAAGAAGGTTCCAGGCTGGCCGAAGTGCAGGCGGAGCCGGACGATACCGCGATATCCTTGATCGCCATAATCAGCGATTCGCCTTCGACATAGTTGAAGCTGACATTCAGATTGTGCGGCACCCGGTGTTCCATGTCACCGTTGATGTAGACCTCTTCCATCTCTTGCAAGCCCTTGGCTAGACGGTCGCGCAATGCTTTGATGCGAACGGTTTCCGTCGCCATTTCTTCTTTGGCGATACGAAAAGCTTCGCCCATACCTACGATCTGGTGCGTCGGCAAGGTACCGGAGCGCAAGCCGCGCTCATGACCGCCGCCATGCATTTGCGCTTCAATACGTATCCGAGGCTTGCGCCGCACATACAAAGCGCCAATACCTTTCGGACCATAAGTCTTGTGTGCAGTAAAAGTCATCAAATCAACCTTGGACTTTTGCAGGTCGATATCCACTTTGCCAGTTGCCTGGGCTGCATCGCAATGAAAAACAATACCTTTGGAGCGGCATAGTTCGCCAATCTCATCAATCGGCTGAATTACGCCAATTTCGTTATTGACCAGCATCACCGATACCAGAATCGTGTCAGGACGGATCGCTTCTTTTAATTGGTCAATCGTAATCAGGCCGTTATCTTGCGGCTGCAAATAAGTCGCTTCAAAACCTTGTCGCTCCAGTTCACGCACCGTATCGAGCACCGCCTTGTGCTCAGTCTTAACGGTAATGATGTGCTTGCCCTTGGTCTTGTAGAACTGGGCTGCACCCTTGATAGCGAGGTTATTACTTTCGGTAGCACCAGAAGTCCAAATGATTTCCCGTGGATCTGCATTCACCAGAGTGGCGACTTGCGCACGCGCTTCCTCTACCGCTTTTTCTGCCGACCAACCGTACATATGACTGCGCGAGGCAGGATTACCAAACTGCTCGCGCAGATACGGAATCATTTTGTCGGCAACACTCGGATCAATCGGCGTGGTAGCGGAATAATCCATATAAATAGGGAAATGTGGTGCCTTCAGTGACTCGATCAGGCTTTTTTCCAACGGTGCATTCATTCTTAAGCTCCAAATATCATCAGGCGACAACGTGGGTATGGCGCGATTGCATGACAACCACGTTTTGTTCAGTATTATTTTGACTTTGCTGGTCAGCAAGATCCTGAAGCGATACAGAATCGAGATACTCGACCATTTTTGCATTCAAGGTTGACCACAGATCATGCGTCATGCAACGCCCGCCGGATTCCGATTTCGAATGGTTGCAATTTCCCTTGCCTCCACATTGCGTCGCATCAAGCGGCTCATCAACCGCAATTATAATGTCTGCCACAGTGACATCTTCAGCCTTGCGTGCCAAGCTATAACCTCCGCCAGGGCCGCGCACGGATTCTACGATCTTGTGACGGCGCAACTTGCCAAACAATTGTTCGAGATAGGAAAGTGAAATTTCCTGCCGCTGGCTAATGCTAGACAGATTGACAGGGCCATTATCCTGACGCAAAGCCAAGTCGATCATGGCAGTTACCGCAAAGCGGCCTTTTGTTGTCAGACGCATTAAAGCCCCATTCTTAGAAACACATTCCGTGCAACTATCTAAAACTTCTTAATTCCCAAACGATTTAGTCAAGTATAGCAAACTTGTGTAAGTCTGACAGGCAAGCACCAAGAATAGGTAAGGGGAACCTGATCCGGATGCATGTAAATTTATTTCTGAAAGATGGGTCGGACGATTAATGGCCACGTTTATGGCCACATTTTGCCAAGATACTGTGCCAGCAGAAGTTATTCGAGGGCGGAAAGGAGCACAAAAAAAACGGCGGTACTGCGCCGCCGCTTTCATTTTCTTGCATTTAGAAGTTTTCTACTCAGGGGCCTAAAATTAATGTAACTGCATTGCATGCAATTGGAATCGGCATCTCTTGCCAATCTTAAATGCATTCCTATCATTTATCGCAAGATCGGCTGCGTACCCTGCCAAGTCGACTTAATTACAGCAGCACCTATTGCAGCCCCAAATTTTTTCAAGACACGGTCAGGCAAGCCTTCATGCTCGGTGTAATCGACTATATCCTCAGCCTTGATTACTTCACGAGCAACCATATCAACGGTACCCAAGCCGTCAGCTAAGCCTAATTCAATGGCTTTTGCTCCACTCCAGAATAATCCGGAAAATATCTCGGGGGACTCTTTCAATCGCGCTCCGCGACCTTTGCGGACTGCATCAATAAATTGCGCGTGAATTTCATTCAGCATGGATTGCGCAAAAATTTTATCTTTTTTAGATTGCGGCGAAAATGGATCCATAAAACCTTTGTTGCTTCCTGCTGTGAGCAAGCGGCGTTCAACACCAAGTTTTTCCATCAAACCGGAAACGCCAAAACCATCCATCAGCACACCAATAGAACCAACGATACTGGCTTTATTGACATAAATTTTATCTGCAGCCGCAGCAATGTAATAACCACCGGAAGCACATACTTCCTCAACGACAACATAAAGATGTTTACCTGGGTACGTTTTGCGCATCCGCACGATTTCATCGTTGATCATGCCGGCCTGTACTGGACTGCCTCCTGGACTATTGATACGTAAAATTACACCGACGGACGAATCTGCAGAAAACGCATTATCCAGCGCAGAATTGACCACATCGGCACCACCACTGCCGCCGGCTTCAATCGTCCCATTAATTTCTACCAAAGCGGTATGACGACCCTGTTTTCGCATATCGGCACCACCCAGATTGGATATTTGCCAAATACCGTAAAAAAAGAGGAAAAGGGTTAATAATTTGAAAAAAATTCCCCAACGACGGCTAGAGCGTTGTTCCTTGATATTGGAAAAAGCCAGTTTTTCCAACATTTCACGTTCCCATCCATCTTTTTTAACATCGGATTTCATTTGGTCCATTGAATTCTTCCTTGATAAGCGGTCAAACCCATTATCTCTTATGGTTTAATTATTTGTGTTTGCTTGAATGGGCAAAATACAAACGTGGCTTCAAAGCGATTTATAGAATACTTACGAAAAAATGAAGGGAATAATTACTGTTGTTTAACTGCCGAAATATTGTCTCAGGCCATTGCAGGTCGAATATAGTCATCCGGCCGCCAAGAAATTTGGTTGTCAACTTCAAAGACTGTAATAGCCCGTAAGCTGGCACCATGACAAGGTCCTCCGGCGCACTTTCCTGTACTTGGCGTATAAAGCGCGCCATGTGTTGAACACATCAGATACGAGCCGCTAGATTCAAAAAAAACACCGGGCGTCCAATCGAGTTCCATTGGGACATGCGCGCAGCGGTTTAAGAATCCATGCACAACACCCTTATGACGCACGACGAAACCCACGGCATCTTCTCCACCCGCAGTAACGGGGAAACGCACCCCATTCCCACCTTCCAGGACCTCATCCGAACGACAGATGGGAATGATTACATCAAGTATATTCATTTACGCATACCGATTTAACCAGTCATATAACAATGGTACTGAGCTAGCTGAAAACAACGGATTGAACGTCCTCAATTGATGTTCTGGATGCGCGCCATACTCTACGGCAATACCAGCGGCACCTGCATTTGCAGCCATCTGCAAATCATGGGTGGTGTCACCGATCATGACCGTACGCTTGATGTCCTGGCCAAGCTCACGGGTTATCTCTTGCAACATAGCTGGATGCGGTTTGGAAAAGGTTTCATCTGCACAACGTGTCGCATCAAACAAAGACAGTAAATTGACAGCGTCAAGGGCCCGGTTCAATCCAACTCTACTTTTGCCGGTTGCAACCGCAAGAAAATACCCTTCTTGTGATAACTCGGCCAGCATCTCAGGAACGCCTTCGAATAAGGTTAATGCGTGGTCTTTGGTCACATAATGGTAACGATAACGTTCTATCATGCGCGGATAGTATTTGGGGTCGACACTCGGCAGTGCTGCCTCCATGGCTTCCTGCAAACCTAAACCAATCACGTGTGATGCCATTTTGTCGTCCGGTATCGGCAAGCCCAGATCCCTAGCCGATGCCTGAATGCATTTGGCGATAGTCGCCGTGCTATCCATTAAGGTGCCATCCCAATCGAAGACGATTAAATCAAATTGCTTTCTTGCCATTTTTTTGACAGAACATGCTGCCGCTCCATTAATTCATAAGTTATATGTCATTTAGCGCTAAAAATTTAGGTGCGCTAGTGTCGTATCCATTTAAAGCAGCGCGGTCAAACAGGCACCATGCTTTTCAAGAAATTTTCACATGCCGGCGCCAGTGGCGCTTTTAATGTTACAGGCTTACCAGTTTCGGGATGCGTAAAAGTAATCTGATACGCATGTAAAAACATACGTTTAAGCGCGCCACGCGCGTCAGTCGCTTTTAACAACGCACGATTGAGGGCAAAATCCCCATATTTATCGTCGCCAGCAATCGCAAATCCGCTTGAAGACAAATGCACCCTAATCTGGTGTGTGCGGCCTGTTTTCAATTCAGCTTCAAGTAATGCAAACGCACCATACCTTCTTAATAGCGTAAACACGGTATGGGATGCCAAGCCGTCAGCCTGCACACGCACCCTGCGCTCACCTTCGGATGTGGTGTATTTAAATAAAGGTAATTTGATATGTTGCCGCTGATTTTGCCAATCACCATGCACGAGAACCAAATAACGTTTATCCAGTAATCCTTCACGGATCTGTTCATGCATGTTCACCAAAGCAGAACGTTTTTTGGCCAACAATAAAATACCAGAAGTATCGCGGTCAAGTCGATGCACCAACTCTAGGAATTTTGCATCCGGACGGGCTGCACGCAATTGCTCTATCACGCCATAACTTATTCCAGAGCCGCCATGGACAGCTACGCCTGCCGGTTTATCGATCACAAGAAGATAATTATCCTCAAACAATATTTTGAATTCTGCGCCAGGTGCCGACTGCACTTTTTTTTCCAACAGGCGAATCGGTGGTATACGCACCATATCCCCCGACTGCAAACGATACATTTGATCAATTCGCCCTTTATTCACACGGACTTCGCCGGAACGCAAAATACGGTAAATATGGCTTTTTGGCACACCCTTACATACACGCAGAAGGAAATTATCAATCCGTTGCCCTGCTTCTTCTTCAGCAATATTAACGAATCGCGCTGGAGACTGGTTTTGTGACTCCGGATGACAAACCGGCTTTTGAGCCTCATTCCCAGAAAATCTCATTAAGTCCTTCATTTTGAATATATAATCAATTCGCTTCAGTTAATAACCGTGGCGAGTGTAAGAATAAAGACATTCTACACAGGGGCGTATCCACTGGCCTCGCCAATTTGCAAATTCGGTGGAAAAGTTGTGTACGCATCATCCTCTGCGAATCAAGGTTGCACCGTTGTTGTAATCGGATAACGCAAAGAATGCTAAAAAAGATTGCTTGGATTACAAGAATATATTACCGGTAAGTCTACTTTCATACTAAATATAAAAAGAAAACTTGCTGGTTGATGTGGTTGATTACTATTGCCGCTTTCGCTAAACCCGAAATTTGTTTAGCTCATTTTAACTGCGCACCGTCATGCATCTGAATCGATAGATTCGACGACAGAAGCACCACTGGCGATGTACACACTCGGCAACCAGATTGACTCCATCCGCGCCCCATGTTGAATTCGGCGCCTATGGCCCGTCTTTTTCAGAATAAGGCAATTCCCTCCCCAAGCTATCGTTTCGCGTGCATCCCTATACATTTGCCCTCTGTTAGCAAACAGAACAGGCAGTATTTAGCTGGCCTTTTGGCCATGGAGCATATACATGAAACGCATGTTGTTTAATGCCACGCAGCAAGAAGAGTTGCGTGTCGCCATTGTCGATGGACAAAAACTCATTGATATCGATATCGAAGCGACTGGACGCGAACAGCGCAAGTCGAATATCTATAAAGGCATCATTACCCGCATCGAACCTTCTCTGGAGGCCTGCTTCGTCAATTATGGTGAAGAGCGTCACGGCTTTCTGCCTTTCAAGGAAGTCGCGCGCGGCTACTTCAAGGAAGGCGTCGATGTTCGCAATACGTCGATTAAGGACGCCCTGCGTGAAGGCCAAGAAATCATGGTACAGGCGGAAAAAGAGGAGCGTGGCAACAAAGGCGCCGCTTTAACCACTTTCGTATCGCTGGCTGGCCGATACCTGGTATTGATGCCGAACAACCCGCGCGGCGGCGGTGTTTCGCGCCGAGTAGAAGGTGAAGACCGCCAGGAACTGCGCGAAACCATGGACAAGCTGGACTTGCCAAGTGGTATGTCAGTCATTGCCAGAACCGCAGGGATTGGCCGTAATGTAGATGAACTGCAATGGGATTTAAATTATCTGATGCAGCTCTGGCGTGCGATTGAAGGTGCAGGCAAATCGGCCCCGGGCGCATTCCTGATTTATCAAGAATCTTCATTGGTGATACGCGCCATTCGAGATTATTTCCAGCCAGACATCGGTGAAATTCTGATTGATACCGATAGCATTTACGAACAGGCTCATCAGTTCATGAGCCATGTGATGCCCGACATGGTGCATCGTGTCAAACGCTATAGCGATGATGTACCGCTGTTTTCCCGATTCCAGATTGAACATCAGATCGAAACCGCTTATTCGCGCACAGTGCCATTGCCGTCTGGCGGCGCGATTGTGATTGACCATACTGAAGCATTGGTATCAGTCGATGTCAACTCAGCACGTGCAACACGCGGATCGGACATCGAAGCTACTGCTTTCAATACCAACGCTGAAGCGGCCGAGGAAGTTGCCCGCCAAATGCGTCTGCGGGATCTGGGCGGTTTGATCGTGATCGATTTCATCGACATGGAGAATGCGAAAAATCAGCGTGAAGTTGAAACACGTTTAAAAGATGCGTTGCATTTTGATCGTGCCCGGGTTCAGATGGGGAAAATTTCCCGCTTTGGACTAATGGAATTGTCACGCCAGCGCTTGCGCCCTTCGCTTTCAGAGGGCAGCCATGTAACCTGCCCGCGCTGCAACGGCACTGGCCATATCCGCGACACTGAATCCTCCGCTTTGCAAGTCCTGCGTATCATCCAGGAAGAAGCCATGAAGGAACATTCGGCCGCTATCCATGTACAGGCTCCAGTAGACGTAGCTGCTTTCCTCCTGAACGAGAAACGTGGTGAAATACTGAAAATCGAAACGCGTCATCGCGTCACTGTAATCCTGATTCCGAACAAGCATCTGGAAACGCCGCACTACAAGCTCGAACGTATAAAACTGGACGATCCGCGCTTGGAAGAAAGTCAGGCCAGCTATACGATGGTAGAAGAGGCTGAGACCGACATTAGTTACGGCAAGCGCCAGAAAGAAGAAATAAAACCACGCCAAGAAGCCGTTGTCAAAGGAATCACGCCGTCACAGCCGGCACCTCTGGTCGATCGCACGCCGGTAGCCGCATCATTAGCTAGAGCTGCTGCTGAAGAAGCAAAAAAACCGGCCAAGGGAGGTTTCCTAAACAAATTTATGGACTTGTTGTTCGGTAAAAAACCACTCACGACCGTTACACCTCCAGCAATTGTTACCGAAGAAAAAACACAAACGAGCCCTGAACGTAATGAGCGTACCAGCCGGGGACAGCGTAGTCGTGGTGGCCGCAATGGCAAAGACCGTGGCAACCGTGAAGAACGTGAAGCTGGACGCTTGGATGTCGGTGACGAAGTAGTCAAGCCTGTCGCCGCAGAGATCACGGAAGTACGTACCCCACGTCCGCCACGCCAACCAAGGCCACCACGGGATGCTGAAGAAGGAAATGAAAGTCGTCGTGGTCGCAATAGTGGGGAGCGCCAACCACGCAACCGCGTCGAAAATAAGGATTCTGATGTTGTAGAGTCAAAAATTGAAGAAGCTTTACCGCTTGCTGCAATACCATTGACTGTTAGCGAAAGTGCGACATCCATCACTGTCGCGGCACCAATACTGGTACCCGACAATATGAATGTCAGCGCACCGGTTACGGAAGATGCTGCACTAACAAACGCAGAAACCAGTGAACAGGGAGATGAACCGCGTCGTCGTCGCCGTCGTGGCGGCCGCAACCGCAATCGTCGCGATCGTGAAGCAGGCGACGAACTGGAATCCGGCGATATCGTTGCAGTTACCGAGGAGGTTACTGCTGCGCCGGTTGATTCAAGCTGGGCCAGTATGGTCCAATCAACCCCAGTAGTATCTGAATCCATTCCTGCTGTAGCCTCTACTACTACAATCCAGAACGAGATAACTCCGGCTATAGTAGCGCCGGTTGCTGTTGCCACATTACCTATTGAGATTGTTGCTACCGAAATGGCATCAAACGAGTCAGCTACTCCAGTTGAGGTGGCTGCTCCGACCGAGGCCGTTGTCCAGGTTGATGTGATTACTCCAGTTGAGATTACTCCAGTTGAGGTCGTTGTTCCGGCTGAGGACGATGTCGTTGCTCCGGTTGCGGTGATTGCTCCGGCTGAGGTTGTTACTCCGGCTGAGGTCGTTGAGTTAGCAGTCCCAGTTGAAGTTTCCGAAGCTGTAACTAGTGAAGAGAAAACACCGACTGCATCTGCGTTAGTATCAACAGCTTCAAAACCTGACACCGCTACTGATTTACAGCAGATGCTTGCCTCGGCTGGTCTTATGCAAGCGACTACGGATCCAGAGAAATTGCGCGCTGCAAGAGAATCTGCTGAAAAAATTGCTCCACCCATAGAAGTGCATCGGGATCGCAAGCCTTTGCCATCATTGCCTACGGAGCCATTATCACAGGTCGAAACACGTAGTTAATCTAAATGACGGTTTTCATTTCAATGAATGAGATAATCAAATTTTAGATGTAAAAAAGAGAGCCAAGGCTCTCTTTTTTACATCATGCACTGCATTAACTTTTTAGGAGGATGTGGCACGCACAGTACTGAAAAAACTGAAACACATCACTTGAATATTTACAGATCCTCAGGAAAACAGTTTCCTTATAGCCGCTCCAGCACCAACATCAGTGCCCAATTAATTGCAATATTATTAATTAATTTTCCAAGCCTGATCATGTCTGGGCGCATCGCGCCTTATTAGCAACGTATTCAGAAATACTTATTATTAACAACGTCGGCAAGAAAAAAGCTGCGATTGCAGTCAGGAAGGAAATTTTAGATATTTTTCTTATCAGGCTCAGGAAGCAAACAAGCATCGACCACCTGCAAATCATTGTCCTTCGCAAAATCGACAACAAAATGATATGCCATTGGCTCAATCACACGCAATTCCTCATTCACGACCACTGAACGAATGCCGTTAAGTAAAATCGGACGCACGTAGTGCGAATACTGTAGATGGGCGTTTCTGCCACCGCCCTGCCGAAAGCAGGACATTGCCCCGCACAGGCGTTCCGACCAATCGCTTGGGCGAAACTGTTTTCCATTACTGTTAATTCCCAGTATGAAAAACTCTTTAACAATCGGGTCTGTATCTTTATGCGTCATTTTGCAGCTAATTTCTATAGAATTTGCTATCAAAGTTTTCGTGCCACTATTGTGTAGTAACAAGTCTTTCTAATTCTTAGGTATTATATCTTATAGAAGACTTACACACGAAAAACCAAGTCAACATATGCAACCAACAATTAACCCAGCCAGACTGCAATCGACAACAACAAGAGCAATAACATCCAAAGCAAGAGCGCTCGCCACACCAGACCTACCGTACTCTGTAGAGCGCGGATCGATGGTTCATCTCCCGGAGTACTATCAGTTTCGACTCCAATCGAGTCCACTATGGCGGCATCAGCAGGCAATATGTCAATCGCATATTCAAACGGTGTACCAAGCCGAAAACCCATCGCCCCTCCACCAGAAGAAAGAATGATGCCGATAGCTTCATCCCTCCAGTTGCCTGCAAAATTGCGCCAAGCATAGATGGCATCTTCAAAGTTGCCCACAATCGCAAATGCCACGGCAGTTAGCCGTACAGGAATCCAGTCGATGATATAAAACGCTCGCGTAGCAAACTGGCCAAACGTTTTACTACCAACACGGTCGGGATCATTCCAAGCGCGTGCCAGATATTCAGCAACACGATACATGACTGCGCATGCAGGGCCCAGCGGCATCAGAAACCAGAAAAAAACACCAAACACATTCCGATGTGTAGAAATCAGGGCTTTTTCGACTGCTACCCTCGATATTTCCGCCACTTCCATGCCTGCTGTATCCTGCCGCGTCCACTCCGCCAGTAAGTTGCGCGCAGTCACATCATCGCCAGCATTCAATGCCAATTGTATCGAGGTGAAAAAATGGCTGTAATGTCTGAAACCGAGAGTCAGATACACAATACAGACATTCCAGGCAAAGGCAGCAATCGGGCTGATTTTGATGCTTAGCCAATAAATCAAAATAGTCGGCAACATCAGTGCCAGCATCATGAAAATCCAACCGCGTTGTCCATGATGTGCCTGACCGGCGTTAAACCAGCCTTCCATACGCACTGAAAGAGCTTTGATTTCGGTATAAATCGGATTGTCCGCGCGTAACGGCTTGAGTTGCTCAATCAACAAAGCGCAAAGTATGGAGAGAAAGGTCATTGGAACATCTTAAAAATCGGTGAAGCTCTACCTTAACCTAGCGCATCAATAGAATCAAACAGCTTTATACAATCCGAAAGAAAGAGTGATGGTCATGTTATAGAAATATGTAATTTAATAATCGGAATTTGCAACAAGCTATGCCAGCGCCATAATTTCTGCAAAGAAACATACTAATAAATTAAGCTCTCAGAAAATGAAACAGGTTACGCAACATGCCTGCAGTTGCACCCCAGATGAAAAAACGTTCATAGGGCATGGCGTAGAACGTGCGACGCCCAAGACCCGCTGGGAATTCGGCTGTGCGACGCTGATGATGCGCACCATCCATCAGGAATGAGAGCGGAACTTCGAAAATTTCGGCGACTTCAAAAGGATCTGCCTGAAAATCGAACGGAGGTGTGACGATTGAAACTACAGGAGTAACAAGGTAACCGGTAACGGTGCAATAGTCGGGCAAGGTGCCTAATACATCCAGACGGCTACGATGGATGCCCACTTCCTCTTCTGCTTCCCGTAAAGCGGTCGCAATGGCCGACGCATCAATTTTTTCTGCACGCCCCCCAGGGAAACTAACCTGCCCTGCATGATCATGCAAATGTGCAGTACGCTGTGTCAGAAGCAAAGTCATCCCACTTTCTCTAGCCACCAAAGGAATCAGTACCGATGCCGGCCGCAGCGGCAATCGCTGCAACCTGAGGCCATGTTCGTCCGTAATTTCGGGCTGCCACACGGGTGGACTGGCAAAGCGTTGCCGTAGCCACGGCGACACCAGATGCTCAGCTGGCACGGCTAATTCGCCGGCAATCGAGGCCACTGGTACTATTTTTGGATCAAAAATGAGTTTGGACAAAAGTCACCCCTGCTTCGACAAATAAAAAAGGGCACCACTAGGCACCCTTTTTTCACACAAAACACATACCAGACGTTATGCGGTTTTTTTTGCCACCGAACGGCGGTTTGGCAACTTTTCTTTGATACGCGCCGATTTACCTGAACGCTCACGCAGATAATACAGCTTGGCGCGGCGCACATCACCATGACGTTTTACTTCAATTGAAGCGATCAATGGGGAATACAACTGGAATGTACGCTCGACGCCTTCGCCGGAAGACATCTTGCGAACGATAAAGTTGGAATTCAAGCCACGGTTGCGGCGCGAGATAACTACCCCTTCGTAAGCCTGTGCACGCTTGCGCGTTCCTTCTACGACGTTCACATTGACGATGACGGTATCGCCAGGTGCAAATACAGGGATATTTTTACCCAAGCGAGCAATTTCTTCTTGCTCAAGTTGTTGAATCAAATTCATTTTTAACTCCATATACCATCTTGCGGGCGCACATGATTTGCGAAAGAATTGCAAACATTGCCCAGTAGAGGATGGGATTAATCACGCGGCAAACCAAATGGTTTAGCCGCTCTTTACTACCGGCACTACTAGCTACAAACTTCTTAAAAATTTTTCATCTGCGATAGTTAGTAAGCCATCCTCACGTGCTTTGACTAGCAAATCAGGACGTTTCCTAGCCGTTACATCAAGCGTCTGCTGACGTCGCCATTGTGAAATATCTGCATGGTTCCCGCCCATCAACACCGATGGCACCCTCACATCATGATAGTTTTCTGGTCTTGTGTAGTGCGGACAATCAAGCAGACCATTGACAAAACTATCTTCAATTGCAGATGACTCATCGTGTAATACACCAGGCAATTGTCGGATGATCGCATCCAACAAGGCCATCGCTGGCAATTCACCGCCAGATAAAACAAAATCGCCGAGGCTGATCTCGTCATCGACACAGGCATCCAGCAGACGCTGATCAACCGCTTCATAACGCCCACACAACAGCACAAGTCCAGGCTGCTGTGTTAATTCCATTACGAGACGGTGATTAAGTGTCTTGCCCTGAGGCGACAAATACACTACTTTCGGAACAGGCAATCCCAATACATTCTGGCGCTGCTTTGCTGCGCTAATGGCAGCATCCAGAGGTTGGGCTAACATCACCATCCCCGGTCCGCCGCCATATGGCCGGTCGTCCACGGTGCGATGATTATCATGGGTGAACTGACGCGGATTCCACAACATCAGATCGCATTTATTCTGTTCAAATGCACGTCGCGTAACACCTGACTGCGTCAGCGCAACAAACATCTCAGGGAAGAGTGTAACGACATCAAATTGCATCTCGCCACCTTATCTCCAACAATGTTCGCTCATTCAAAATTATGATAAACAAAAATCTAATAATCCAGACCCCAGTCGACCGTAATTTTTCGCGCTTGTAAATCAACCGTCTTGACGAACTGATCCACAAAAGGAATCAGCAACTCCCGTGTACTTTCGGTTTTGATATCAGTTACCGTTACACGCAAAATCGGATGCGCACCGGTACTCATCAAATCATGAACGACGCCAAGAGGCGCTCCTTCGAGATCATGGACATCCAAGCCAATCAAATCCACCCAGTAAAATTCACCATCAGCCAGAGCTGGAAAGTGACTTCGAGGAATCTGTATGGCAGTACCCTTGAGAGCTTCCGCCGCGTCACGACCGGAGACTCCGACCAATTGCGCAACGACATCATCGACATGCAACTTTGCCTGAATCACCTCAACAGAATGCACATCAGGCTTATCAAACCACCAAGTTCTGGCATTTAACATGGCATCTGCATCTGCAGAATAAGGCCTGATACGAACCCAGCCATGTATTCCGTAGGCACCAGATATGTAGCCCACCAACACCAAATCAGCAGGGATTTTCACCCCCGCACCAATTTTCGGCGACAAGCTAAGCGACAATTAAGCAGCTACTTTTTTGCCAGCCTGAACCAGGCGAGCTACTGTAGGCGACAATTGCGCGCCAACACCCTGCCAGTAAGTCAGGCGATCCTGCGCAATGCGAATTGACTCTTCGCTACCCGCAGCCATCGGGTTATAAAAACCGATACGTTCGATAAAACGACCGTCGCGACGATTGCGTGAATCAGTTGCTACGATATTGAAAAAAGGACGCTTTTTTGCGCCTCCACGAGATAAACGAATGACGACCATATTTATTTCCAAAAAAGTGTTCGAATGCGGAAAAAGCCGTAAATTATAGCTCGGTTACTACGATAACTGCAACAACAAACATAATACCTAACGAGCGGAATTACTGCCTGGTCAAAACTTTTTGCGCAGCATAATCACGATTTTCATTTACCCGCTATTTAACTACAATTTAAACTCGGCTGCACAATTAGCAGAATCACTACGGGGCAATCAATTTCGGCAATGATAAAAGTCGCTTGCCGCTCAATATACTCCCTGGTGCATTATAAATACATGCTAAAATATATGAGCAAAACAATGTTTTTTAATGCATACTCCATATATATTAATTTAAATTCTGTGAAAAATTATGCACTCTCGCCACAAAAACAAGACTGTTGCAACTTTTTTAGCCACGTTTCTGGGTGGTCTGGGGCTGCATCGGGTGTATTTACATGGCTGGCAAGACAAATGGGTTTGGCTACACTTTGTCAGTCTTCCGGTTTCTGTGCTGATCACTCTGATCGCACCCGATCAACCTTGGATGTTTACAGCTAGTCTGTTCGTTTTGTCTGTGCTGGCTGGATGCATCGAATCGTTGACTATCGGCGTCACGCCTGACGATATATGGGATACACGTTTCAATCACAATTCAGGTCAACAATCCATGTCGGACTGGCCTTTGGCAATTTTGCTGGTGCTGACTGTCGGTGCCGGGGCGACCGCTCTGATTGCTGCAATGGCGCGCATCGCGGATCTCTTGCTTACTGGCGGTGCTTTCGGATGACTCAGAGAGCCCTCCGTTTGCAGGTAATACCAATGCTTCCTTAATCTCTTTTATTACAAACAATTATTACAAACAATTGTGCACCATGAAAAAGGGCCGCCTGATGGCGGCCCTTGCTTGCATATAAGCCCGAATTACCTCAGAACTGGTCTTCTGTCAGTGCCAGCACACCCGCACTGCCTTCGACAATCGCGGTCCGGCAACCTGCTGCCTGCGACAGAATATGGTCTGAGAAGAAACGTGCAGTGCCGATCTTGGCTTGGTAGAACTTGGCATCGCCCTCGCCTGCTTGCAACTTCTGCTCGGCAATCAATGCCGCACGCGCCATTTGCCAGCCGCCTAGCACGATACCTGCCAGCTTTAGATAAGGCACCGAACCGGCAAAAACCGCCTTGATGTCAGACTTCATGTTGCCAGCCACATAAGTAACGACTTCCTCCAGCGCTGTCGCGCCAGCTGCCAATTGCTTACCGATGGCAGCCAGATCTGCTGACGCATGTTGTGTACATTGCGCCGCCAACGCCGCTTCCGCCGCACGCACCTGCGCAATGATCGCGTTGGCAGTTGCGCCGCCATCGCGCACTGTCTTGCGGCCGACCAGATCATTAGCCTGAATTGCGGTCGTGCCTTCGTAAATGGTCAGGATTCTGGCATCGCGATAATACTGCGCGGCACCTGTTTCTTCGATGAAGCCCATCCCGCCATGCACTTGCACGCCGGTGGAGGTCACATCCAGTGACAACTCGGTAGACCAGCCCTTAATGATAGGCACCAGATATTCGTAAAAAGCCTGATTGGTCTTGCGTGTCGCGTCATCGGCATGATGATGCGCGATGTCGGAAGCGGCCGCGGCAACGTAAGCCAGCGCACGCGATGCTTCAATCTGCGCTCGCATCGACATCAACATACGACGCACGTCCGGATGATGGATGATCGCTACCGGACCGCTTGAGCCGGCGAGGTCGCGCGACTGCGTGCGCTCTTTGGCAAACTGGACGGCTTTCTGATAAGCACGTTCGGCGACAGCAACGCCCTGCATGCCAACTGCGAAGCGAGCTGCGTTCATCATGATGAACATGTATTCCAGACCGCGATTTTCTGCGCCAACCAAAGTGCCGATGGCGCCGCCATGGTCGCCGAATTGCAATACTGCGGTCGGACTGGCTTTGATGCCGAGTTTGTGCTCGATCGAGACGCAATGCGCATCGTTGCGCGCACCGAGCGTACCGTCGGCATTAACCAGGAATTTCGGTACCACAAACAGTGAAATGCCTTTTACGCCTTCCGGTGCATCCGGCGTGCGCGCCAGTACCAGATGGACGATATTTTCGGCCATGTCGTGTTCACCGTAGGTAATGAATATCTTGGTGCCGAATACCTTGTAAGTGCCGTCGCCCTGCGGCACCGCACGGGTGCGAACCGCAGCCAGATCGGAGCCGGCTTGCGGCTCTGTCAAATTCATGGTGCCAGTCCATTTGCCGGAAATCAGATTTTCGAGGTAAATCGTCTTCTGTTCATCAGTACCGGCAGTCATCAGCGCTTCGATCGCGCCATCGGTCAGCAAAGGGCACAGCGCAAAAGACAGGTTGGCAGAATTGAGCATTTCGATGCACGGCGTTGCGACCAATTTAGGCAAACCCTGGCCGCCGAATTCGGCCGGATGCTGCACGCCTTGCCAGCCAGCTGCGCCGTAGGCCTTGAACGCTTCCTTGAAACCCTTGGTCGTTGTGACTTGGCCATCGTGCCAATGACTCGGCGCCTGATCACCCGCCCAGTTCAGCGGAGCAACGACTTCGGCACAAAACTTGGCATTTTCTTCCAGCACTGCCTCGACGGTTTCCGGCGTTGCGTCTTCGCAGCCTGGCAAAGCGTTCACGGCAGCTAAGTCAGCGAGTTCATTCATCGCAAACAGCATATCCTTCAATGGTGCAACATAACTCATGATCCAACTCCAGTTAATGGACAAAAAATAATAGACAAAAAAAGTGGCCTCTTAACGATGGATTCAGTTAAGAAACCATTGTTAAAAGACCCTGCTGATTATTACGAAATGACAGGCATTTGCCTGTTATTTCGCCAACAAAGATTATAAATTCCGTCGCTTTTTTACTATTAAATAGGCGAATTAGCCCAGTTCTGCAACCAGCGCAGGCACCACATCGAACAAATCGCCGACGATACCGTAATCAGCCACGCTGAAAATCGGCGCTTCCGCATCTTTGTTAATGGCAACGATGACTTTTGAATCCTTCATACCGGCCAGATGCTGGATCGCACCCGAAATACCGACGGCAATATATAGCTGCGGCGCAACAATCTTGCCGGTTTGGCCCACTTGCCAGTCATTCGGTACATAACCGGCGTCGACTGCCGCGCGCGACGCACCCATGGCGGCACCGAGCCGGTCGGCCAGCGGCTCCAGGATCTTGAAGTTGTCACCGGAACCCATGCCACGCCCACCGGATACGATGACCTTGGCGGCAGTCAGTTCAGGACGGTCCGATTTAGCAACTTCGCGCCCGATGAAAGCAGATGTGCCGGAATCGGCCACTGCTGCGATGTTTTCAACAACAGCGGAACCGCCTGCAGCTGCGGCATCGAAGCCGGTCGAACGCACAGTAATGACCTTGATCGGATCGCTCGACTGCACGTATGCAATCGCGTTACCCGCATAGATCGGACGCTCGAAAGTGTCGGGCGCATCGACCCGGGTAATTTCGGAGATCTGTGCGACGTCGAGTTTAGCCGCCACGCGGGGCAGGATGTTTTTGCCGTAGGCAGTGGCAGGCGCGAGAATATGGGAATAGTTGCTGGCAATCGCCAGCACTTGTTCCGCCACGTTTTCAGCAAGGCCATCGGCAAAGGCGGCGGCGTCCGCCACCAGCACCTTGGAAACACCGGCGACTTGGGCTGCGGCCTGAGCTGCAGCGCCACAATTGTGGCCAGCCACCAGGATATGAAGATCACTGCCACATGCAACGGCAGCGGTGACGGTGTGGAGCGTGCTTCCTTTTAACGAAGCATTGTCGTGTTCAGCAATGACGAGTACGGCCATGATGTTTTCCTAAATGATCAGGATGAAATTCGGATGAAATTCGGATGAAATGCATTTGAAATGCGGGCTCTACGCATTCCGAATATTTGCATGAGTATATTTTCATGCCCAATAAATATATGCGACAATTGCAATAAAAACGGTGATACTCCTCTGATTTTTACTAGGAGTATCGCGCTATAAAGCCGTTTCGCATGTTTCGAGGTCAATGCGTACTGCAATGATCAAATGACTTTCGCTTCGTTTCTGAGCTTGGCTACCAGCGTGGCAACGTCGGGCACCATGATACCGGCACTGCGCTTGGCGGGTTCGACGACTTTCAGCGTTTTCAGGCGCGAAGCAACATCTACCCCCAGATCTGCCGGCTTGACGGTGTCGAGCGGCTTCTTCTTGGCTTTCATGATGTTCGGCAACGTCACGTAGCGCGGCTCGTTCAGGCGCAGGTCGGTGGTGATGATCGCCGGCAGGGTCAATGCGAGGGTTTCCAGGCCGCCGTCGACTTCGCGGGTGACAGTGACTTTGCCGTCTTCCAGCACGACTTTGGAGGCGAAAGTGGCTTGCGGCCAACCCAGCAGGGCTGCCAGCATCTGGCCGGTCTGGTTGCAATCGTCATCAATGGCTTGTTTGCCCAGAATGATGAGTTGCGGCTGCTCTTTGTCAGCCAAAGCTTTCAACAGCTTGGCGACAGCCAGCGGCTGGATATCGGATGCTGTTTCGATCAGGATCGCGCGATCGGCGCCGATCGCCATTGCAGTGCGCAGAGTTTCCTGGCATTGCGTGACGCCGCATGAAACGGCGACGACTTCTGTAACCTTGCCTGATTCTTTCAGGCGCATCGCTTCTTCCAGTGCGATTTCATCGAACGGATTCATCGACATCTTGACGTTGGCGATATCTACGCCAGTGTTGTCTGATTTGACACGCACTTTAACGTTGTAATCCACCACGCGTTTAACTGGGACCAAGACTTTCATAGTTCTGCCTTTACTGTGCGAATTTGGAAATAATGTTTAATTGACGTTAACGTAAACGAAATTCAATTATAAAGCGAATTATAGCCATTGCGGCACTTTTTAGGACGGTCGTTCTATTTAATCCAGAACCTGAATCGAGATCGCTTTCTGATATTGCCTGAGTTTGGCTCTACTGAGATGTTTTTTTCAGAGCCAAAAATGATCAACACATTAGACGCAAAATGGAAGTAGGCATGCTTGCGGCATCAGGAACGTCACACATGAACACCATATAAAAAAAGCCCGTCGGATAATATTCGACGGGCTTTTTTTATTAAATTAGTACATCTTTCCCGCAACGGCGTGGGATCTAACTGCAAAAAAATTGCGCAGAATAAATCAAAAGCACCGCAAACGCAGCATCCAACAATAAAACAAGACTTACTTGCGTTTGACGTAGTACTCGAATTCCTTGTCGTGTGCTTCATGCGACAACAATTCATTACCAGTCTGTTTTGAGAACGCCTGAAAATCCCGGACCGAGCCTGGATCTGTTGCCAGCACGTGCAATACTTGCCCGCTCAGCATCTCAGATAAGGCTTTTTTGGTTCTCAGAATAGGCAGGGGGCAATTGAGACCGCGGGCATCTATCTCTTTATTAAATTGCATGATTTCTATCCGTAGATAATTTAGTTTTCAAATAATACGCCCAATTTCACTAAAAAAAGCATTTTTATGGTGCGTCGCAACACAATAATTTTGATCTTCATTCTTGTCTACAAGATCGAAATTAACCCAAGTGCATGAAATTGGCAATCAACGTAGCGGCACAGATTGGGCCAAACACAGCCCGCTCTGTGCCACGGCTTAAACTCGCTCGCCGACCCAGGCTGCAACTCCGGCCAGCGCTTGCGCCAGACCGCTCGGATCGGTGCCACCGGCTTGTGCCATGTCAGCGCGGCCGCCGCCTTTGCCGCCGACCTGCTGCGCGACGAAATTGACCAGTTCACCGGCTTTGACTTTTGCAGTCGCGTCGGCAGTTACGCCGGCAATCAGACTGACTTTGCCATCGTTGACGGCAGCCAGCACGATGGCTGCGGTTTTCAGCTTGTCCTTGAACTTGTCCATGGCTTGGCGCAGCGTCGCCACATCAGCGCCATCGAGAGTTGCCGCCAGCACCTTGATGCCGTTGACATCCACCGCCTGCTTAAGCAGTTCATCGCCCTGCCCGGAAGCGAGCTTGGATTTCAGCGTGGCGACTTCCTTTTCCAGCGTCTTGATGGTTTCCTGTACCTGCGTGATGCGCTGCAGCAGCTCTTCCGGTTGCGCTTTCAGCGCGGCAGCTGCTTCCTGCACCCGGCGGTTCAGTTGCTGCAACAACGCCAGCGCGCCTTCGCCGGTGACCGCTTCGACGCGGCGGACGCCTGCTGCGACGCCACCTTCGGCTGTGATCTTGAACAGGCCGATGTCGCCGGTGCGCGAGACGTGGGTGCCGCCGCACAACTCGCGCGAGGAGCCGATGTCCAGCACCCGCACTTCGTCGCCGTATTTTTCGCCGAACAGCGCCATCGCACCGTGCTTGACTGCATCGTCATACGCCATCACTTGCGATTGGGTCGCGACATTGGCGAGAATTTCGCGATTGACGATCTCTTCGACTTGGGCGATCTGGTCAGCCGTCATCGGTGCGTTATGGCTGAAATCGAAACGGGTCTTGACAGCATCGACCAGTGAGCCTTTTTGCGCCACATGACTGCCCAGCACTTCGCGCAATGCCTTGTGCATCAAATGCGTGGCGGAATGATTGCGCATGCTGTGGGCGCGCACTGCAGCATCGACCTGCGCATTGAGCGTATCCCCAACCGTCAGCAAGCCTTGGTTCAGAATGCCGTGGTGGCCGAAAACGTTAGCCTGGATCTTTTGCGTGTCCTGCACTTCGAAGCGCACCGCATTGGCGCCATAGACCGATTCCAGCACGCCGGAGTCACCCGCCTGTCCGCCTGCTTCCGCATAGAACGGCGTGCTGTCGAGCACCAAAATTGCATGCTGACCTTGCGCTACCGACTGTACCGGGCTGCCATCGACATACAGCGCGAGGACTTTGCTAGCCTGTGTCAATTGCTCGTAACCGACGAATTGGGTCTTGTCGCCGCTGTATTCGATGCCCGCTGCCATTTTGAACTTGCCGGCGGCGCGCGCAGTAGATTTCTGACGCGCCATCGCTGCATCAAAACCGGCCTCATCCAGCGCGATATTGCGTTCGCGGCAAATGTCGGCGGTCAGGTCGAGCGGAAAGCCGTACGTGTCATACAAGGCGAAAGCGGTGTCGCCATCAAGCTTCTTGCTGTCCTTGGCTAGAGCAGCTTCCAACAATTTCATGCCATGTTCCAGTGTCTCGCCGAAACGTTCTTCTTCCTGTTGCAATACTTGCTCGACGCGCGATGCAGCATCCGTCAATTCCGGATAAGCATCGCCCATCACGCCGACCAAATCCTTGACCAAATTGAAGAAAAACGGTTTGGTCTGGCCCAGCTTGTGACCGTGGCGCAGCGCGCGGCGCACGATGCGGCGCAGCACATAACTGCGCCCTTCGTTGCCGGGGATGATGCCGTCGACCACCAGGAAGGAGCAGGCGCGGATATGATCGGCAATTACCTTGAGCGAATTGTCGGTCAAGTCCATACAGCCGGTTTCGCGCGCCGCAGCGATGATCAGCGTCTGAAAACTGTCGATGTCGTAATTCGAATGCACATGTTGCAGCACAGCGGTGATGCGTTCCAGGCCCATGCCGGTGTCGATGCACGGTTTCGGCAACGGATGCAGCACGCCCTGCTCGTCCTTGTTGAACTGCATGAAAACCAGATTCCATATCTCGATATAGCGGTCGCCGTCTTCCTCAGCGCTGCCCGGAGGGCCGCCCCAGATGTCGGCGCCATGATCGTAAAAAATCTCGCTGCACGGACCGCAAGGGCCAGTTTCCGCCATCTGCCAGAAGTTGTCCGACGCATAGCGCGCGCCTTTATTGTCGTCGATGCGGATGATGCGCTCGGGTGGCACGCCGATTTCGTTTGCCCAGATCGTGTACGCTTCATCGTCCTCGAAATACACAGTCACCCACAGCTTGTCTTTCGGCATTTTATAGACCGAAGTCAGCAATTCCCATGCGTAATGGATTGCGTCGCGCTTGAAATAATCGCCGAACGAAAAATTGCCCAGCATTTCAAAGAAAGTATGGTGGCGTGCGGTGTAGCCGACGTTTTCCAGATCGTTATGCTTACCGCCGGCACGCAGGCTGCGCTGCGCAGTGGTGGCGCGGCTGTAGTTGCGTTTGTCCTGGCCCAGAAACACGTCCTTGAACTGCACCATGCCGGAGTTGGTAAACAATAAGGTCGGGTCGTTGCCGGGAATCAGGCTCGACGAGCGCACGATCGTATGGCCCTTGGATTCGTAAAATTGGAGGAATTTATCGCGGATTTCGGACGAGTTCATGTGGTTTGGCTAAGGAATGCGTTTAAGAAAAGTCGATTATACGTGTGCATGTGCGCGATGCGTACAGGACCGCCGTTACGTCGCCACCGGCGCAAAATCCGCGCCGATCAGGTCGATGCGGTCGGTGCAAAATCCGTCCACGCCCCACGACAGAATTTCCGCAGCCCGCGCCGGGTCGTTGACGGTATAGCAAAAAAGGCCATAACCCGCCGCTTTCACTTGCTGCACCAATGCGCATGTCAAGTTTTGATGATTGGTGTGCAGCGCCACTGCTGCCAACGTTTCCAGTCGATCCCGCCAGTCGGATGGAACCGCATCCACCAGATAGCCACGTGGAATTTCAGGCGCTGCCTCCCGCGCTGCCATCAGCGCATCGAAAGAAAAGGAGGAAAATAAGGGCAAGCGGCGCGGATCGACCACCGCCGCGGCAATCTCGGCGGCAAACCATTGCCGCGTTAGCGCCGCCGTTGCGCTTCCGGTTGCAACCTCGAAACCGGCAGCCGGCTTGAGTTCGACATTCATCCAGATTTCATGCGCCCGGCAGAACGCTGCCGCCTGCGCGTAAGTCGGCACCGGTTCGCCGGCAAATGCGCTACCGAACCAGCTGCCGGCGTCCAGCGTTGTCAGCTTCGCCGCGCTCGACATTGGCACGCTGCCGGTACCGCCGACAGTGCGGCCGAACTGCTCGTCGTGCATCAGCACCGGAATCCCGTCTTGGCTTAACATCACATCGAACTCGACCGCATGAAAACCGTGCGCCAGGCCGCAACGCAGCCCCACCAGCGTATTTTCGGGAGCCAGCGCGCCGCCGCCACGATGGGCGACGATTTTAGGATAGGGCCACAGTGTTTTATGCATGACGTTAATATACCAATTATTGATACCAGCCAGCCGCCCATCATGAGCCAAACCCTGCGCACGATCGCCATTGTCGTATTCGTTGTCATCCCGTTACTGGTATTCGCAGCCGGACAGGCCGGACTGTTCAATGGCAAGCAGCCGACTGATCTGGGACTGCACGACGGCCTGCTGAAACCGCCGCGCTTTGATGCCTGGAACAGCGTGTCCAGCCAAGCTGCACTGCATCCGCACACCGATTATCACGTGATCGCCCCGCTTGCTTATGGTGACAATCAAGGCGACGGCAAGGCGGCTTTCGCCAGACTGGCTGTGATCGTGCGCGGCATGCGCGGCGCCAACGTCATTACAGCCGAGCCGGGTTATCTGTACGCGCAATTCCAAACGCCGCTGATGAAGTACATCGACGATGTCGAATTCGCGCTCGATGAACCCGCAGGCGTGATCCAGATGCGCTCCGCATCGCGCTTGGGAAGCAAGGATTTCGGCGTCAATCGCAAGCGACTGGAAGCAGTTCGTAGCGCATTTTCAGCCCAGTAAAATTACAGAAAAGTTTGATTGTGTATTTATATTAAGCAACTGATGTTACGCAGGCCTCAGTATAAATTGTTAACTGATGTTACGCAGGCCTCAGTATAAATTGTTAATCTGTTGAAATGAAAAAAGCTGAACTTGAGTTGTACACGGATTATTTGATAAGTACATTTGGACGGGCGACAGCGACAGGGTTGTCTGCGATGGTTGATGGGG
>JBGSTZ010000090.1:0-5042 GCA_041736255.1 Burkholderiaceae bacterium | reverse complement strand
CTTCCTTTTGATTTAGCCACCCACATACGAGACTGATTCTCCTAACTTTTGATCGAGTCAGAAGAATCCGCCTGACCGTAGCGCTCGGTCAAACCTAGTGAGTCTCCCCGGCAAAGCCGGGGGATTACCTTATTTATTTATTGTTCGTTTTCATTTCCCCCTCCTATACAGCACAGTCGCTCCTCGACTACGTCGCGTCGGGACCTCGGAGTTCTTTCTCCCCTTGCAGCGACGCAATCAACGGGCAAGAAACGTTCCCCTTCCGCGTATGGCAGGCGCACACAAGCTGGGACAGCGCGGTCTCCATGCGTGTCAGGTTCGCCAGTTTTTCACGCACATCCCTGAGCTTGTGTTCAGCCAGACTGCTGGCTTCTTCGCAGTGGGTACCATCCTCCAGCCGAAGCAAATCTGCGATCTCGTCCAGGCTGAAATCCAGCCGCTGGGCCGATTTTACGAACCGCACTCGCATCACATCCACCTCGCCATACCGGCGAATACTGCCATAAGGCTTGCTCGGCTCCGGCAACAGCCCCTTGCGTTGGTAGAACCGGATGGTTTCCACGTTGACGCCGGCAGCCTTCGCAAAGGTGCCGATGGTCAGATTGACGAGATTGTTTTCCATATCGCTTGACTCCGTACATGACTACGGAAGTAAGCTTAATCTATCCACTCAAGATTCGAAAGAAGAAACATATGTCTGAACCGCAAAGTGGTCGCAGCGCCCTCGTCACCGGCGGGCTGGCCGCGATCCTCGCTTCCACCTGCTGCCTGGGGCCGTTGGTCCTGATCGCCCTCGGCTTCAGCGGCGCCTGGATCGGCAACCTGACGGTGCTGGAGCCGTATCGCCCGATTTTCATCGGCGTGGCGCTGGTGGCGCTGTTCTTTGCCTGGCGGCGCATTTTCCGTCCGGCGCAAGCCTGCACGCCGGGCGATGTCTGCGCGATCCCGCAGGTGCGCAGCATCTACAAACTCATTTTCTGGGTCGTCTCTGCACTGGTATTGGTCGCGCTTGCCTTTCCGTACATTCTCCCCTTTTTCTATTAACTCGGAGTCCATCATGAAAAAACTGTTGGCATTGTTCGCATTTGCCACCCTCATCGTCACACCGGTCTGGGCTGCCACGAAGACCGTTACCCTGTCGGTGCCGGGCATGACCTGCGCCGCCTGCCCGTTCACGGTCAAGGCGGCGTTCTCCAAAGTCGAAGGCGTGAGCAAGACCGACGTGCAATTCGAGAAACGTGAAGCCAAGGTGGCCTTTGACGACACCAAGACCAGCGTCCAGGCACTGATGAAGGCGACTGCGAACGCAGGCTATCCGGCCTCGGTGAAAGAGTGAACATGCAAAATCCAAAAACATTGATGCGGGTCGGCGTGGTCGGTGCGCTGCTGGTGGCGCTGTGCTGTTTCACCCCGATCCTGGTCATCCTGCTCGGAGTGGTCGGTTGGTCCGCCCTCACAGGATATCTCGACTATGTGCTGCTGCCTGCGCTTATAGCGTTCATCGGCTTGACCATTTACGCAGTTCGGCGCAAACGCAATGCCGATGCTTGCTGTGCGCCAACTGGAACTGGAGAAAAAAATGATTGAAATGAAAATCGGCGGCTCGGATGCAATGGCTGCGACAGACAACAGTGGAAGCGCGTTGCGGATAGCCATCATCGGCAGCGGCGGCGCCGCAATGGCGGCGGCGCTGAAGGCGGCCGAACTCGGCGCACAGGTCACGCTGATCGAGCGCGGCACCATCGGCGGCACCTGTGTCAACACCGGCTGCGTTCCGTCCAAAATATTCATCCGTGCGGCGCATATCGCGCATCTGCGGCAGAGCAGCACATTCGATGGCGGCATCACTGCAAGCGCACCCGTCATCGACCGCCCGGCGTTGCTCGCCCAGCAACAGGCACGGGTTGACGAATTACGGCATGCCAAGTACGAAGGCATCCTGAATCGCAATCCGGCCATCACCGTGCTGCGCGGCACGGCGCGTTTCAAGGACGGCGGGCACCTGATCGTGCAAATAACCCCAGGCGATACGCGTGCGGTGTCGTTCGACTGCTGCCTGGTCGCTACCGGTGCCAGCGCGGTGGTACCAAAGATCCCGGGCCTGAAAGACACGCGGTACTGGACGTCGACCGAGGCGCTGGTCAGCGATGCCCTTCCGCAAAGGCTGGCCGTGATCGGTTCCTCGGTGGTAGCGCTGGAACTGGCCCAGGCATTCGCGCGACTCGGCAGCAAGGTGACGATCCTGGCGCGCAACACTTTGTTCTTCCGCGAAGATCCTGCCATCGGCGCAGCCGTCACGGCCGCCTTCCGTGCCGAAGGGATTGAAGTGCTGGAACACACGCAGGCCAGAAACGTCGCCTACGCGGACGGCGAATTTGTGCTCACCACTGAGCATAACGAAGTCCGCGCCGAAAAGCTGCTGGTAGCCACCGGCCGGGCGCCAAACACGCACGATTTGGGGCTGGAAGTGGCCGGTGTCAGCGTCAACGCGCAACACGCCATCGTCATCGACCAGCGCATGCACACCAATAGCCCGCTCATTTTTGCTGCCGGCGACTGCACCGACCAGCCGCAATTCGTGTATGTGGCAGCGGCGGCCGGCACCCGCGCTGCCATCAACATGACCGGCGGCGACGCCACGCTCGATCTGAGCGCAATGCCGGCAGTGGTGTTCACCGACCCGCAAGTTGCCACCGTGGGTTTGAGTGAAGCGCAGGCGCAGCTGGCCGGGATCGAAACCGTCAGCCGCACCCTGACGCTGGACAATGTGCCGCGTGCGCTGGCCAACTTCGACACGCGCGGCTTCATCAAACTGGTCGCTGCAGCCAGGAGCCTGCGTCTGCTGGGCGCGCAGATAGTCGCGCCGGAAGCGGGCGAAATCATCCAGACCGCGGCCATCGCCATCCGCGCCCGCATGACCGTGCAGGATTTGGCCGATCAGTTGTTCCCGTACCTGACGATGGTGGAAGGCCTGAAGCTGTGCGCCCAAACGTTCACCAAGGATGTCACCCAGTTGTCCTGCTGCGCCGGATAAGCTGAGAAAGTACTCGGCCCGCAACCAGCCTCCGGGATGAGACTGCAAGCGCAGTTGGTTTTACAATGAATCGGCAGACTTTCCCTGGCGGTGCAACCGGAGGTGCTGACATGATGAACTCGATGAACAACGGGCAAGGAGCTTGGATGATGGGCGGCATGGGGCTGTTATTTATTTTATTCTGGGGTGCCATCATTGCTGGCGTGGTGCTGATCGTGCGGTGGCTGATCACACCTAATGAACAGGTGAAAATTCTCCCGCCTGAATCGCCTCTCGACATCCTGAAAAAACGTTATGCGAAAGGGGAAATCGACAGTGAAACTTTCTAGAAAATGAAGCAGGACATGGACGTCAACAAAAGTGAAAGATAATCGCAATCTTCCATTATAAATATGCAGCATGCCGCAAGGAATCGTCACGCAATTCTCGCTGAGAGTTGATGAGGCTAGATATACCCCATTGTAATTTTACAAAAAACGGCATTTACCACATATAATAATTACGCTAAAAAATATACCCATATATGTATATATTAATTTGCATTTTGCGGGTTGTCTTGTAATAAATTGCGCTCTTGGTTCGACTGTATCAATGCACGGTCATTCGTCAGTCGGCGCACCGAAGCCAATCATCGGACTGGGCATCGGCGAGCACAGGGCTAGGGCCGACGTGGGCGAGCCGGGGCTCATGCATGACAATTGTCGCTTAGGTGCCATAAAATCCAGTATTGCTTCACAATAAACATCGTTGCTGCCCACCATAAACTGAGCAAAAACTTAAACATAATGAAACTGTCCCGTCCATCCCGCTTTATCGCCGCGTGCATCGCGTTGCTCAGCATGCTGTTCATGCAGCTTGCCGTGGCGGGATACGCGTGCCCGGGACTTAAAATCGACCTCGTCAGCAAATCGGTCACGATGTCTGCCGATGCCGGCAGCATGCCTGGGTGCGCGGGCATGGATACGGAACAGCCCAGTCTGTGTCACGCGCTCGATCAGACGGTCAGCCAGTCTCTCGACCGGCCTGAGTTACCCCAGGTTCAACCATTCATTGCAGTGGCATTGCCGCTGGCATTCGATGCCCGCCCGCCTGCATACAGCCCGATTGCCGCACTGCCCGATTCCTTTCTTTTGACGCGCATCACCGCGCCGCCGCTCTCCATCCGCAACTGCTGTTTCCGAATTTAACACTCCCGATCGCTTAGTCCGTCAGCGTCGCGCATGTTGTTTCATGCGCAGACGATGTTGTTCATTGCAATCTGGAGGTTTCATGTCATCCCCGATGTTAATCCCGCGTTCCGCGCGCTATCGTGTGCGCACAGCGGTTGTTCAGCTTCCCCAAAAAATCAGCCTTGCCTTATTGATCGGCACGCTCACGTTTTCCACGATTTCCACTAACGTTCGCGCAGCCGAAAACCCACTGACACTGGCCGATGCCCAGCAACTTGCCATTGCGCGCTCGCATCAACTCGTAGCACAGGACTTCGCCGTCAGCGCTGCGCGCGAGAAGGCAGTCGCCGCCGGCCAATTACCCGATCCGGTGCTCGAGATAGGTATCGACAGCCTGCCGGTCGACGGCCCTCATAGCTATAGTTTGACCAACGAGGCCATGACGAAGCGCCGGATTGGCCTGACGCAGAAAATCACGCGCGCCGACAAACGCCAGTTGCGCGCCGACCGCTTCGAACGCGAAGCGGAAAAGACCCTCACCGAGAAAAACATGACGACGGCTGCCATCGAACGCGATACTGCGCTGGCCTGGATCGATAGCTATTACGCGCAAGCGATGGCGGCTGTGGTGAGCGAGCAAGGTGAGCAGGCCCGGCTGGAAATTGAATCGGCCGACGGCGCATACCGCGCCGGTCGCGGCAATCAGGCCAATGTCTTCGCCGCCCGCAGCGCACTGGCGGCGTTCGATAACCGCAGCAGTGAGGCGCAGCGTCGCGTGCGCAATGCGAAGACCATGCTGGCACGCTGGATCGGCAGTGCCGCCGACATGCCGCTGGCCA
>JBGSTZ010000076.1:0-36759 GCA_041736255.1 Burkholderiaceae bacterium | reverse complement strand
AGCCGGCGAGCGCAGGCTGTGCCGGTATCGCCATCCGATGCCGTCGGCCGAACTGCTGGGCCGGCGCGCGATGCTGGTGTTTTGCGCGCGCGGCTTTGGCTTGTATGCCAATCTGACCCGCTTTGCCTGCTTCGATGCGCGTGTGCAACAGCACGACGCCGAGATCATGGCTGTCGAGGCAACAGCCCTGGATGCGTGCCGGGGCGGTCAGCCGTTGTGCGCAATCTACAAAACATTAGAGAGCGCCTATGCCATGGCTGGTCAGCCCGAGGCCATCCGTGAGCATCATCAGGGCGGTATCACCGGATATCTGGCGCGTGAAGTGATCGCCACTGTGCAAACGCAGTTGCCTCTGAAAAACGGCATGGCGCTGGCGTTCAATCCCAGCTTGCACGGCAGCAAAATTGAGGACACATTTTTGCTTAATGGTGACAATCTGGAGAATCTCAGCTTCGATCCTTCCTGGCCGTCGCAACTGGTGAATGGGCGTCTGCGTCCGCTCTGCCTGGAGGCGTGGTGATTAGCCTGGATGATTTTTTCAAGGGAGGACCGGAGGCGCTCGCCTCGGCATCGGGGCGGGTCAACTTACTGGGTGAACATACCGACTATAACGACGGCTTCATGCTGCCGACTGCGACGCCGCAACGCACTGTCGTCGCTCTGGCCAGAAGCAGGGATGCACACTTTGAGTTGTATTCCGCCACCTTGGACCAGCGAGTGCGGTTTGCGCGCGACGATCACGCACCGCCCGGTTTCGGGCGTTACATAGAGGGCTGTATCCGCGCGCTGGAGCAGCGCGCTGTACTGGTGCCGGCGCTGCGGGTGTACGTGAGCTCGGACCTGCCGGTGGGCGCCGGTCTGTCGAGCAGTGCGGCGCTGGAGCTGGCCACCTTGCGCGGGCTGCGCAGCTTGCTAGGCCTGAGCCTCGACGACCTCTCGCTGGCGTTAATCGGGCAAGAGGCGGAAGTGAAATATGCGCAGGTCAATTGCGGCATCATGGACCAAATGGCCGCCAGCCTTGCGGACAGCGCCCACATGCTGTTTATAGATGCTCGTACGCTCCGGTTCGAGTTGTTGCCGATGCCGCCGGAAACAGAATTGGTCGTCATGGATTCCGGCGTGGCTCGCACTTTGGCGGCGACTGCCTATAACCAACGGCGTGCGGAATGCGAAAAGGCGGCCGCACTGCTTGGTGTTGCCGCCCTGCGCGATGTGGATGACCCGCATGCGGTGGAGGTTTTGCCGGAACCGTACCGCAGGCGGGCCCGTCATGTGGTGCTGGAAAATATCCGCGTGTTGCAAGCCTGTGCCGAGGCTGGCGCAGGATTGTTCGGCAGCCTGATGAATCAGTCGCATGCCAGTTTGCGCGACGATTACGAAGTCTCTATCCCCGAGCTCGACGACCTGACGGCGCTGCTGCGCGAGCAGCCTGGGGTATTCGGCGCACGCCTGACCGGGGCCGGTTTCGGCGGCGCCTGCGTGGCGCTATGCTGGCAAGGGCAGGCCGAGGCGATCGGCGAGGCGGTGCTGGTACGTTACAACCGGGCAGGCAGGCACGGCCGGATATTAATTCCGGCGCAGCGCGCCTAGCCATTGCCGTGATGGATGCCTAAAAATAAATTCGCCGGCGCGGAACAGAGGGCAAGCTCCACACTCAAAGAGGTATCTCTAGTGAAAAATCAAAAAAGTGCGTCTATGGCTGAATTTTCATATCCCCGACCCCAGTTGGTACGCGCGCATTGGCAGTCTCTCAACGGCCCGTGGAAGTTCGCGTTCGACGATGAAAATCGTTTTAAGTTGCCCAGTGACCAGATTGCCTGGACGCATGAAATTACTGTGCCGTTTTCACCGGAATCCCAGGCCAGCGGGATCGGCGATCGGGGTTTTCATACGATTTGCTGGTATCGCCGCGAGTTCGACCTTGTGCCGGATGGCGAGCGGGTAATTCTCCACTTCGGCGCCGTCGACTACATGGCGCGGGTATGGGTAAATAACCACTTGGTGGTAGAGCATGAGGGCGGACATACACCGTTTTTTGCTGATATTAGCAGCGTGCTCGATGGTAACGGCAAGCAAACCATCACCGTCTATGTCGAGGACGATCCGCACGATCTGGCCAAGCCGCGCGGTAAACAGGATTGGGAGCTGGAGCCGCATTCGATTTGGTACCCGCGCACCACCGGCATTTGGCAAACGGTGTGGCTGGAGCGGGTGGCATCAACCTACATCCAGAAGTTGCGCTGGACGCCGATTTTTGAAGGGTATGAAATCGGCTGCGAAATCGTTGCCGGCGGCAATGTCATTGAAAACCTGAGCGTCGAGGTCAAGATCTGGCATGGCGACAGCCTACTGGCGCACGACCATTACAAGCTGCTGGGTCATGAAGCAAACCGCAAAATCGCGCTGGCGGAGCCGGGCATCGACGACTCGCGCAATGAGCTGTTGTGGAGCCCGGAGCGCCCGACCCTGCTTGATGCGGAAGTGACGCTGTACAGCCAAGAGCGGGGGGTGCTCGATACGGTGCGTTCTTATGCCGCGATGCGTTCGGTGGCTATCAACCGCGATCGTCTGATGCTCAATGGCCGGCCCTATCCTTTGCGATTGGTGCTCGACCAGGGCTACTGGCCCGAGACGCTGATGACTGCGCCGTCCGATGCCGCCTTGCGCACTGATGTCGAGCTGGCCAAGGCCATGGGCTTTAACGGCGTGCGCAAACACCAGAAAATCGAAGATCCGCGTTATCTGTATTGGGCCGATAAACTGGGCTTGCTGGTGTGGGAAGAAATGCCGTCCTCTTACCGTTTTACGCCGAAAGCGGTCACGCTCATGATGCGCGAGTGGGCCGATGTGATCGAGCGCGACTACAGCCACCCTTGTGTAGTGGTGTGGGTGCCATTTAACGAATCGTGGGGCGTGCCCAATCTGACGGCGATCCAGGCGCATCGCAATGCGGTGGAAGCCTTGTATCACCTGACCCGCACGCTGGACCCGACCCGTCCTGTGCTCGGCAATGACGGCTGGGAAGCATCGGCCACCGATATTCTGGGTATCCATGATTACGATTGCGACCCCGAACGCTTGCAGGCCCGCTATGCGATTTCGGACCCGACCCGCATCCTGTTCGATCAGCGCCGCCCCGGCGGCCGCATCCTGACACTGGATGGTTTTCCGCACCGGGGGCAGCCGGTGGTGCTTACCGAGTTCGGCGGCATTGCTTTCGACAAGGATGGACCGGAGGAGGCCGGCAAGACTTGGGGTTATTCGCGTGTCAACAACGAGGCCGAATTTCTGGAGATTTATCGCCGCTTGATGCTGGTGGTGAATACCACCCACTTGTTTAGCGGTTTCTGTTACACCCAGTTTGCCGACACTTTTCAGGAAGCAAACGGTTTATTGAGTGCCGACCGCACCCCAAAAATCGCGCTTGAATTGATCGCCGCCGCGACCAGAAATGTTAAAGCAGAACACTGATTTATCGTGCATGTCGCACTGGTTCTGCATGGGAAAAATTCCCAGGCCCCGCCATTTTGAGCTGGCGTGATGACCGTTTTCAAGGAGCCTAACCATGTCTGAGCCGGTCGACCTGTCGGCATCACCTTTCCTCACTTTCTGGCAGGCCGGCTATGAAGGTGCAGACCATATTACGCATGCCGGAAAAGCCTTAAACATGAATTCCGCGACCGGGCACTTGAGCCAGGTGCGCGAGGACTATGCGCTGCTGCACCAGTTCGGAATTCGAACCGTGCGCGAAAGCGTGGGTTGGCGCTTGGTGGAGCGGGACGGGCAGTTCGATTTTTCCGCTCTGGAAGAGCGGGCGCGAGTGGCGCAGGAAATGGGCCTGCAAATCTGCTGGACCTTTTGCCATTACGGCTGGCCGCTCGATGTCGATTTATTTTCGCCGCAATTTGTCGAACGGTTTGCACGTTTATGCCGGGCGCTGACGGTATTTTTGGCGCCGTATTCCGAGGCGGCGCCGATTTATTCGCCGATCAACGAGATTTCGTTCACCAGTTGGGGGCTGTCGGTGCACATGTTCACTTGCGCCAATATGGACAAAATCAACGCCGGCGTCGAAGGCAAACGCCAGTTGGTGCGGGCGACTATCGCGGGCTGCAATGCGATCTGGGAGGTAAATCCACGTGCGCGCATCATGCACTGCGACCCGCTGATTCACGTCATAGCGCCGCCCGACCGACCGGATTGGGCGGCCTCCGCCGCTTCATGGCGCGAGTCGCAGTTTGAGGCATTGGACATGCTGTGCGGAATAACGGAACCGGAACTGGGCGGTGCGCCATGTTATGTTGATTTGATCGGCCTCAATTACTACCACAGCAATCAGTGGGAAAGTGGGAGCAATCTCAGATTGTGGTGGCATCTGGACGATCCGCGCCGCGCGCCGCTACACCAACTGCTTTTGACAGTATGTCAGCGCTACCAGCGGCCGGTGTTGCTGGCCGAAACCAGCCATGTCGGCAGCGGTCGTGGCAACTGGATCAAGGAGATGGCGGAGGAAGTTGCGCTCGCCAGACAAAAAGGCGGGGATATACGCGGCATCTGCATGTACCCGGTGATAGACAGACCGGATTGGGAAGATGAAAATTTTTGGCATCACAGCGGCTTATGGGATGTAAATCTTGCAAGCGGGAATCAACTGCAACGGGTTTTGTCCGAGCCGTACGCTATGGGTTTGCGGCAGGCCCAGAGCATGACAGAAAAACTATGTTCAACCTATGCTCCTGCGGGGCAAGAAAGAGCTAATATGCAAACTATCGTTGTTTTTTCCCATCTTCGCTGGGACTTCGTATATCAACGGCCGCAACACTTACTGGCGCGGCTCGCTGCGTATTATCACGTGGTGTTCGTAGAAGAACCGATTTGGCACGATGGGCCAAGTTACCTCAAACTGTCTACGCCGGCACCCAATGTTACGGTGTGCCAGCCGCACACGCCGATTAAGGCGACAGGGTTTCACGACGATCAACTGGCCGTATTGCAGCTCTTGCTTAAGCAGGTGACTCCGCTCGACGACCCCATCGTCTGGTTTTACACACCGATGGCGTTGCCCTTGCTGCAGCAACTGCGCCCGCGTCTGGTGATATACGACTGCATGGACGAATTGTCCGCATTCAAGAATTCACCGAAACAACTATTGCAGCGCGAGAAAGCCCTGCTGGGGCGGGCCGATCTGGTTTTTGCCGGCGGACCTAGTTTGTACCGGGCCAAATGCGAACGTCATTCGAATGTGCATTGCTTGCCAAGTAGTGTTGATGTTGTCCATTTCGAGCAAGCGCTCGATAAAGCCAACTCACATCCGGCTCACCTGGATATCCCAAGGCCGCGGCTTGGGTATTACGGCGTGATCGATGAACGCTTCGATACCGAGCTCATTTCGCAGCTGGCCGATGCGCATTCGCAATGGCAAATTGTTTTGGTCGGCCCCGTTGTCAAAATAGATCCCGCTACGTTGCCGCAACGTCAGAATATTCATTATCTCGGGCAGCAGTCGTACAAGGCGCTGCCGCATTTTCTGGCCGGATGGGATGTGTGTTTGCTTCCATTTGCGCTCAATGAAGCTACGCAGTTCATTAGCCCTACCAAGACCCTCGAATACATGGCGGCCGAACTTCCGATTGTTAGCACGCCGATTGCCGATGTGGTGCTGCTTTTCAGCGATGTGGTTGCGGTCGCAGCCGACGCTCCCGCCTTCATCGCCGCATGCGAAGCGGCATTGGTGGCCACCCCTGAGCAAAAAGTAAAAATGGCGTCCAGAATGCGCCAGATAGTTTCAGCTACTTCATGGGATGCGACGGCGCAACAAATGCATGCACTGATGGAGACCCTGCCTTCGCGGCAAACCAACGAGGCCATCGCTGCGCAGAACTCTTCCGAGCCAAACGTGAAAGTCAATCTGTTGCGTACCCCCGCAGCCCTGCACAAGGTCAAATGCGTGATTGTCGGCGCCGGTCCAACCGGGCTCAGCGCAGCCTACCACCTCGGGCAGGATAGCTTGTTGCTGGAAAAAAATGCGACAGTGGGAGGATGGTGCCGCTCGATCGAGGATAAAGGATTCACTTTCGATCATGCCGGACACATCATGTTTTCCAACGATTCTTATGTGCAAAACCTTTACCATATTTTGCTCGGCTCCAATGTCCATTGGCAGAATCGTGAAGCGTGGGTGTACAGCAAGGGAGTTCATACCCGTTACCCGTTCCAGGGTGCACTGTATGGATTGCCTCCAGCCGTTATCAAGGAATGCATCGTCGGCGCGATCGAAGCACGGTTTGGAAATTCGCTTCAATCGGACCCTAAAGCTGGGGTGCAATGCGCCGAAACGAAAACAATCGAGGACTGTTGCGCCGATGGCAGCGTGGACATTGCCTCTGATGCACAAAGCCTGCCTTCCTCATCGAGATACGGCGAACCACGCAATTTCGAAGAGTTCATTTATAAAATATGGGGTGCCGGCATTGCCAAGCATTTCGCCATTCCGTACAACAAGAAATTATGGACCGTGCCTTTGACGGAGATGGAAACCTCGTGGCTAGGGGGGCGAGTTCCACTACCCGACCTGGAAGAAATTATCGAGGGCGCACTGGAACCGGTTGCCAAGCCGATGGGTCCGAATGCGCGATTCGGCTACCCGTTGCGCGGTGGTTTCCAGGCCTTGATGTCAGGCTTTCTTCCGCACCTTAAGGGTACGCTCGAATTAAATGCCAGCGTGGTGCAAATTTCGCCCATCCAGCGCATTGTGGCGCTCGCCGACGGTCGCCGTTTTTCTTATGAAAACTTGATCAGTACCATGCCGTTGCCGGAATTGATCAAGCTCATTGGAGAGCAAGCGCCGGAAGAAGTCCGGCAAGCGGCCCGCGGATTGCAGCATATCTCGGTGCGCTGCGTGAATCTCGGTATCAACCGGGAAAACATAACCGACAAGCATTGGATTTATTATCCGGAAGATACGATCTTCCACCGTATTTTTGTCCAGGGTAATGCCAGTCCTGGCTGCAACCCTCCCGGCGGCTTTGGTTTGACGTGCGAAATATCGTATTCTCGCTGGAAGCCGTTGCCGGAGAATGGCCCGAGCCTGATTGAGCGCTGTATGGCAGACTGCGTCAAGGTCGGGATATTGAATTCCGACGACACCTTGATCACGGCCAACCAGGTCGATATGCCTTATGCATACGTAGTCTACGACCACGCGCGGGCCAAAAATGTCGCCACGGTCAAGAGCTGGCTGACGGCTCACGACATTGTGTTGGCGGGACGCTATAGCGAATGGGAATACTACAATTCAGACCATGCTTTTATCGCGGGAAAGAAAGCGGCAGAAGCGATTGCACAGAAATGGCACCAGCAAAAAAAGCACGCGCTGGGGGACTAGCCCTACGGCACGCGGGTATTTGAAAGACTGATATTGCAGGGAAGCAGAAAGATCGTCGAATTGATGGCGGGGCGGGCGCATCCAGAAATTGTGCGCTCTGCCCATCAATCAATGCATCAATGCATCAATGCATCAATGCATCAATGCATCACCTGTAGCCCAAACACCCCGCAGAATACAATCGTTTGCTCACCATGCGGGCGGGTCGATACAAACAGTTCGGCGCAATTTTTCTGATGCACAAAATTCCAATCTCGAATTCTTTGATCTAGATGATATTTCTGTTGGCGCATAAGTGGTAAAACAGGCATCCCATTTCTCCTGTGTGCGCCTTATGTTAAAACTGAACCTTGTTGATTTTTCACTTGAAGACTTTCTTGCACATTACTGGCAACAAAAACCGGTGGTGATTCGCCAGGGTTTTGAACATTTTTCCGATTTGATCAGCCCGGATGCGTTGGCTGGACTTGCCTGCGAAGAAGAAGTTGAGTCACGCCTTGTTTATAAAAAAGACGGTGCATGGCAAGCCGAAGTCGGCCCGTTTGAGTCTTACGAACATTTGGGCGAGGAAGGTTGGTCTTTGATCGTGCAGGCGGTAAATCATTGGTCGCCGGAAGTCGCGGCGCTGGTTGCGCCTTTTTCGTTTATTCCCAAGTGGCGTTTGGATGATGTGATGATCAGTTACGCCACGCCGGGCGGCGGGGTAGGGCCGCATATTGATCTTTATGATGTGTTTATCTGTCAGGGCTCGGGGCGGCGTCACTGGCGCGTCGGCGACCTGGGAAATCACAGGCAATTCGCCGCCCATGCAGCGCTGCTGCATACCGATCCGTTCGACGCTATTATCGATGTTGAATTGCTGCCCGGCGATATTCTGTATATTCCGCCCGGCTTTCCCCATGATGGCGTATCGCTTGAACATTCGATGAGCTTTTCGGTCGGGTTTAGAAGTAAATCGGCCCAAGATATGCTCAGCGGACTGGCTGATTATGTGATTGATAAAGAGCTTGGCAATGCGCTCATTTGCGATCCCAAGCGACCGATGCATCAAAATCAAGGGCAAATCAATGCCAGCGATTTTGCACGAATCAAAGCGCAGCTTCAGAGCATTCTTGATAACGATGCATTAGTGGCCGATTTCGCCGGCAGTTTCCTGTCAAAGTCCAAGTGCGCGCTGGATTTGCAAGTTCTGGAGGAACCATTTGACGAGACGGAATTGGCCGATCAACTGATGCAGCATTCCCTGATAAGGATAGGAGGCTTACGCTGTTTTTATGTCGACCAGACAGTAAGCCAAGGGGTTTGCTACATCGAAGGCGAGCGCTTTGCGTTCGGCGCTGCCTGCCAAGCCGCGGTGCTGGCTCTTTGTGACAATGAATGCCTGAGCCATGCGTTGTTGCACGTCGGCCTGCAAAATCCAGAGTTCGTGGGCGCGCTAACACAATGGGTAAATTGCGGTTATTGGTACTTTCAGGAATGACCGCCAGAGTATTGTAGATGCCCAGCGCACAATCGCATCTGTTCCACATGCGCACTCGTGGGTGCGAATTTATTCGCACGCGTCTCTGCTTCATGTGAACCAATGCGAATAAATTCGCACCTACCAGCACACCCGCGCATCGCATTACTTCGGTGGTATAGCCCAAATGCTGCCGAGATTGCGCCAGTAGCCGTAGGCGTCCATGCCGAACCCGATGACGAATTTGTCCGGCAGCGTCAGGCCGATATAGTCGGCGGTGACCGGCTTGCTCTTGCCGATATCCTTGTCCGCGAATACCGTCAGCAACACTTCCTTGGCGCCCATATCCAGCAGCCGTTGCTTGACGTGCGCCAGGGTTTCGCCTTCGTCGAGAATGTCGTCCAGCACGATCAGAGTGCGACCGCGAACGTCGGCACGCGGCTCGACTTTCCATTCGATATGGCCGCCCTGATGCTGGTTGCCGTAACGTGTGACGTGGATGTAATCGAATTCAAGCGGGAATTTCAGGCGCGTGAGCAACTGGCCTGCGAATACTACTGCGCCGCCCATCACACCTAGCACTAGCGGATAAGCTTCGCTATCGGCATGATCGAAGCGTGCATTGAGATCGGCGGCAACCCGATCCACCCCAGCCTGCACTGCGTCTTCATCAAAAATCAGTTCGGCATGGGCGAGAATTTCTCGGGCCTGTTGTGCGTGGGAATGCGGCATACGGTATTCTCGCTGACAATAAAAATGACGGGAATCGAATTGTGCCACCGAATCCGCAAACTCTGCCTGCGGCTACGGTCAATTCCTCGTCAGTTTTACATCAATCCTTCACTCGTACTTGCGCGCATCTTCGATCACGATGCCGTCGTTAGGCAGCGTGCCGATTGCCACTTGCTGCACCTGGCCGCGCAATTTTGTGACATCGCGGATAGTCTCGACGATGGCTAACGCGGCAGTGTCTGTTAGCACGTCTGCCGCTTCACAGTGCAGCGTCATGATGTCGCTGGCCATCACGCCAGAGATCACCAGCCGCGCCTTGGCGATTTCCGGATGGCGGCTGACGATTTGCGCTACTTGCGACGGATGCACGAACATTGCGCGTACTTTGGTGGTCTGGTCGGCGCGGCCCATCCAGCCCTTGATGCGGATATTGGTGCGCCCGCACGGTGAAATGCCGGGAAGAATCGCCGACATATCGCCGGTGCCGAAGCGGATCAGCGGGTAATCGGGGTTGAACGACGTGACGACGACTTCACCGACTTCGCCGGGTGCGACCGGATCGCCGGTGCCGGGACGCACGATTTCCAGCAGGATGTCTTCATCCAGCACCATGCCGGGATTGACCTGGCCGTCGGTTTCGGTTTCATAAGCGATATTACCGATGTCGGCTGACGCGTACAGCTGCAATACGTGCGGCACACCATGCTCTTGCAACCAGGCACGCAGGGATGGCGGCAGTGCTTCGGCGCCGACCAGCGCGCGCTGCATGCAGCTAATGTCGGCACCCATCTCAATCGCCTTTTCGAGGATAATTTTCAGAAAGCTCGGAGTGCCGACATAGGCCGTCGGCTGCAGTGCAACCATTGCCTCGACCTGCATTTCCGTCTGTCCGCTGCCGGCCGGAATTACCGGGCAACCGAGTTGCGCGGCTGCGCTTTCGACCATGAAAGCGGCCGGCGTGAAGTGATAGGAAAAGCAATTTTGCACCACGTGTCCGGCGCGCAGGCCGAGCGCATACATTGGCCGCCCAAAACGCCACCAATCCTGGCCTTGCCCTTCCGGATCGAAAATCGGCCCCGGTGACATGAACAGGTGGCGCATCTGTGCTGGCGCAATGGTGGTCATGTCGCCGAACGGTAATGCCTGCGCCTGCAAATCATGCAGGTCCGATTTGCGCGTCACCGGCAGATGCGCCAGCGCTGTGCGCGAGTTGATATCGGCGGCGACAGTCTGGCCCAAAATGCGCCGCCAGCCGGGTGCCTGTTGTGCCAGTGCAATCAATTTTGGCAAGCGCAACATTAGTTCGCGTTCGCGTTCGTCGTGTGTGCGGGTTTCTAGTGCATCAAGATATTTGGACATGGGAATCCTATTTCAGGCGCGCAAGCGCTGGTGAGCAGAGGTGAAATCAAATTTGGTTGTGCGTGCCTGCGTTCGTATTTGGCAACAGGCACTATCAGGCATCAGGCATCAGGCCAGCCAGCGTTTGCGTCGACGGTAAAATTTCATGTCGCGAAAACTGGTGCGACCGGCACCGGAGATGCCGAGATAAAACTCTTTTACGTCTTCATTGGTGGCCAGATCAGCGGCCAGGCCCTCCATCACGACGCGGCCGTTTTCCAGGATGTAGCCGAAGTCCGCATAGCGCAGCGCCACCATGGTGTTCTGTTCGGCCAGCAGGAAAGATACGTTTTCCTTGGTATTGAGTTCTTTGACGATCTCGAAAATCTCTTCGACCAGTTGCGGCGCCAGCCCCATCGACGGCTCGTCGAGCAAAATCATCGACGGCTTGGCCATCATCGCGCGGCCGATTGCGCACATTTGTTGTTCGCCCCCCGAGGTGTAGCCGGCCTGTGACTTGCGACGGGTTTTCAATCGCGGGAAGTAGTCGTAAATCTTTTCCAGCTCAATTTTCACCTCAGCGCTGCTGATTTCGCGCGTATAGGCGCCGGTCAGCAGATTGTCTTCGATCGACAAATGGGCGAAGCAATGGCGGCCTTCCATGACCTGGATCACGCCGCGCTTTACCAGATCATTTGGCGTTAGCTGGTCGATCCGCTCGCCGCGGTATTCGATGCTGCCCTTGGTGACGTCGCCGCGTTCTGCCGCCAGCAAATTCGAAATGGCTTTCAGGGTAGTGCTCTTGCCGGCGCCATTGGCGCCCAGCAGGGCCACGATTTTGCCTTCTGGCACCTCCAGCGAAACGCCTTTGAGTACCAGGATCACGTGGTTGTAAATGACTTCGATATTGTTAATGCTCAGTCCTGCGCTCATGTCGTCTCCGCTTGTTACACCACTTTTTGCTGCATTCATTGGCGATGCTGGTTGTTTTCTTGCAGAGGCTCGCATGGGCAAACATCTGCAGCAAAACCGTGGAGGCAAGCCGAAACTCGGCTTGCCTCCACGAACCCGGTTTATTGCATGCAGCCCGGAGTGATGCCTTTTTCTTTTGCGTATTTGGCTGCGCTAGCTTTGAACAGTGGATGGATCAGGCCTTTGTTGCCTTCGATCCAGTCCGATACCACAACCCATTTGCTACCATCCCATTGCTGGATCTTGACCATACCCGAGCCTTCGTGGTTCTGGCATGAAGTCTTGATTTCAGGCAACAAACCAGTCGCGCCGATCTGCTTCAGACGGGCATTGTTCATATCGAGGTTTTCCAGCGCCCAGCGCATCTGTTCGCCGGTGATGGTTTTACCCTTGTTGAATTTTGCCTGCGCATTGCGAATTGCTTCGACGGTGATAATCGCCACCGACACGCCACGGTTGTACAGAATCGTGCCGACTTTGGCTTTATCCTGCATATTGCCTTTGTTGGCGGCATACACCACCGACTTGATGCCGGCAATGGCTGGCGGCGTGTCGCCTGCAACGTTCCAGGTGGCGCTCATGTAGCCTTTGGCAGCTGCGCCGGCGGGAATCACATCCTCTTCAGAACCCGCCCACCAGGAGCCGATCATCTGCTCACGCGGATATCCGACTTTCTGCGCCGCTTTCAGTGCGGTCTGGTTCATCACACCCCAGCCCCAGAAAATCACGTAATCAGGTTTCTCTTGGCGAATCCTGAGCCACTGTGCGCCCTGCTCGTTGCCGGGATGGGCCACTGGAATCTGTACCACATTGAACTTGCGTAGCGCAGCTTCCGCTTCCAGCGCCACGATAGGTTCTTTGCCATAGGCCGAATCGTGATACATGTAAGCGATTTTCTTGCCTTCCAGCGAGCCTTTGTTTTTCGATGCCAGATACTTGACGATGGCCGATATCTGCATCTGGTAAGTAGTCACCAGAGGAAATGCATACGGGAACACACTGCCGTCCACTGCATCGGTGCGGCCGTAACCAACCATCATCAGAGGCACCTTGTCGGCCACCGACTTGTCGATCAGCGCATACGCAATGCCGGTCGCCATTACGTTGTATACAGTACCGTGCGCAACCGGATCCTTGGTTTTCAGGCGCTCATAGCACTCGACGCCCTTGGCGGTGTTGTACTCGGTTTCGCATTCTTCCCAAGTCAGCTTGACGCCATTAACGCCGCCTTCCTTCATGTTCACGTAGTTCAGATAATCCACATAGCCGCCGTAAAACGCCTGGCCGTTGGAGCCGTATGGGCCGACGCGATAGCTCGGTATGGCGATGAACTGTTCATTCGCCTGCGCGATGGCCTGCCCGACCGGCAGCATTGATGTTATTGCAACGGTGGCGACAGCAGCAGCGGCCAGCACGAATTGTTTAACGGGTTTCATAGGTTTCATACGTGTCTCCTTCATATTTATAAACGGATAAAGCGTGCTGCAAGGTACGTGGTGCGGGTGTAAATTTTATATTAGTGCGGGAATGGCCATAAGCGCAGCTTTTCCTTGGCGATTTGCCACAGTCGCGCCAAGCCATGCGGTTCGACAATCAGAAAGAAAATGATCAGGGCGCCGAACACCATCATCTGGATATATGAAACGCTGGAACTCCTGAGCTGCAGATGCAGCAACTCAGCCAGCGGCGGCAGCATGTTGTCGAGCAAAATCGGTAGCAGCAAAATGAATGCAGCGCCCAGAAACGAACCTAGAATGCTGCCGACGCCGCCGACGATAATCATGAAGAGGATCTTGAACGACAGATCGAGCGAAAAGCCATCCGGCTCGACTGAACCCAGATACGCAAACGCGTACAGCGCGCCGGCCATCCCGCAATAGAAAGAACTGACCGCAAACGCCAGCAGCTTGGTGCGCAGCAACGGAATCCCGATCACTTCAGCAGCGACGTCCATGTCGCGCACCGCCATCCAGGCACGGCCGGTGCTGGAGCGCACCAGATTTTTGGCCAACAACGCCATCACGCACACGATTGCCAAGACGAAAAGATACTTTCGTACCGGAGAATCGATCGCATAACCAAACATTTCCATATTCTGCGCATCGATCACGCCGGATGAACTGTCATTCGAAAACCAGGAAAATTTGGTCAATACCCAGACCACGAAGAATTGCGCAGCCAACGTCGCTACCGCCAAATAAAAACCTTTGATCCGCAACGATGGCAAGCCGAACATCACACCGACCGCCGCCGCACTCAAGCCCCCCATGATGAACGACAACAAAATCGGCATGCCTTCGATGCGCAGCTGGAAGTTATAGGCGGCGTACGCGCCCACCGCCATGAACGCGGCAGAACCGAGCGACAACTGGCCGCAATAACCGGTCAGGATATTCAACCCCAGTGCCGCCAGCGCGAACACTAGGAAGGGAATCAACAAGGCTGAAAACCAGTATTCGCTGGCCATCAGAGGCACCACCAGAAAGGCTACCGCCAGCGCTAGGCCGACGCCGATCCGGTCCTGGCGAATCGGGAAAATTTGACTATCGGCTACATACGAAGTCTTGAACTGGCCGGTTTCACGGTAAAGCATGGATACTTCTCCTTGGCGCACAAGCGGCGCTTGCAACGCTGTTATTTATCCGGTTAGTAGGTTGGGCTAACGCCTTATTAACCACCATCGCAGCCCAACATTCTGCGTAAATTGTTGGGCTGATGAAGCGTTAGCCCAACCTACGAAACTACACCCTATCGATATGTTTCTCACCAAACAGACCTTCCGGTCGGAACAGCAGGAAAACCAGTGCAAACACGTACGGGAACCAGCCCTGGATGCCACCGAAGTTGCCGCCGAACATGTCCTGCAGCACCGGCGGGATATAGATTTCGGCCAGCTTTTCGGAGGCGCCGATGATCAGGCCGCCAATGATTGCACCCGGCACTGAAGTAAAACCGCCCAGCATCAACACCGGCAAGGCTTTCAACGCAGTCATGGTGAGAGCAAACTGGACCCCGCTGCGCGCGCCCCACAACAGGCCGGCAACCAGCGCCACGAAGCCCGCCACGCCCCAGACGATGGCCCAGATATTCTGCAACGGGATGCCCAGTGAAAGGGCGGCCTGATGGTCGTCCGCCACCGCCCGCAATGCGCGTCCGATTTTGGTTTTTTGAAAAAACAGCGCCAGCACGACGACAAGCACCAGCACGACGCCTGATGCAAACAGATCGAATTTGGAAATGATCATGCCGGTGCTGTCGAGAATGGCCATGATCGGTTCATCGACGATGCCCAGATTAATTGCACGCACATCGTGACCGAACAGCAGCGGCCCTAGCCCTTCAAGGAAAAAGGTCAGGCCGATGGTGGCCATGAACAGCGTGATCGGCGGTTGATTGACCAGTTTGCGCAGCACGAAGCGCTCGGTTCCCAAGCCCATGACCAGCATCACGAAGAAAGAGCCGATGATCGCAGCCCAGAGTGGCAAACCCATGTCGATCAGGCCCACCACCGCCAGCGCAGCGAAATATACCATCGCGCCCTGGGCAAAATTGAACACGCCGGAAGCTTTATAAATCAGCACGAATCCGAGCGCAACCAGCGCATACATCAAGCCTGAAAACAAGCCGTTGATGGTGACTTCAAGAAAGAATTGCATCGTTTATCCTTTTAACGTAAAAGCCGCGAAGCGAGGCCTGGACTATTTAATGCGAAGTACCGAGATAGGCTTTGATCACGTCAGGATTGCTCATGACTTCAGCCGGTGTGCCGTCACCAATTTTCTTGCCGTAATCAAGCACCACCACGCGGTCAGAAATATCCATCACCACTCCCATGTCGTGCTCAATCAGCACGATGGTGGTGCCGAACTGGTCGTTCACGTCCAGGATAAAGCGGCACATATCCTGCTTTTCTTCCACGTTCATGCCGGCCATCGGCTCATCCAGCAGCAGCATCGTGGGTTCGGCAGCCAGCGCACGCGCCAGTTCGACCCGTTTTTGCAGGCCGTAGGGCAAGCGTCCGACCGGCGTCTTACGGATGTTTTGAATTTCCAGAAAATCGATCACTTCCTCGACTTTTCGGCGATGCTCGTTCTCTTCTTTTCTGGCAGGCCCGATCCACAACGCATTGGCCAAAAATCCGGAGCGCATTTTGGTATTGCGCCCGGTCATGATGTTGTCCAGTACCGACATGCCTTTGAACAGCGCGATATTCTGGAAAGTACGCGCAATCCCCTGGCGCGCTGCCTTGGTCGGATCCATGTCGTGGCGGCGCTCGCCGTGGAAGGTGATATCGCCCAGTTGCGGGTGATACACGCCATTGATCACGTTGAGCATCGAACTCTTGCCGGCGCCATTGGGGCCGATGATGGCGCGGATTTCGTGCTCTTTGACATTGAACGAAATATTCGTCAGGGCGTTGACGCCGCCGAACGAGAGTGAAATCCCTTGCAGGTCGAGGATCACTTCACCGATCCTGCGCCCGCTGGGAGCCGTAGCCATGCTGTTTTCAGTCGTCATAATGGGTGTTCCTGTCTCTGGCTTATGCGGCTTTATGGAGCGGCGGGAAAGTCTTAACGTCGCGGATTTGCAGATCGGCGCTGACATTGCCCTGCCGTCCGTCCTCGAACTTGACCAGCGTCTCGATGAACTGGTTTGATTTTCCGGAATACAAGGCGTCGATTAACACTGCGTATTTTTCGGCGATAAACTTGCGTCGTACCTTGCGGGTACGGGTCAATTCGTCATCGTCCGGGTCGAGTTCCTTGTGTAGCACCAGAAAGCGGTGCACCTGTGTTCCCGACATCATCGCTTCGGTGGCCAGATCGGCATTTACCTTTTCGATGCACTCGTTAATCAGGTCGTAGGTTTCCTTCTTGGCGGCCAGATCGGCGTAACCGGAATAGGCAATCCCGCGCCGTTCCAGCCAGTTGCCGACCGCAGTAATATCGACGTTGATGAACGCGCACACGCTATCGCGCTCATTGCCGAAAGCCACGGCTTCCTTGATGAAAGGGAAGAACTTGAGCTTGTTTTCGATGTAATTGGGGGCAAAGATGTCGCCCTTGTGCATCTTGCCGACATCGGCTGCGCGGTCGATGATTTTAAGATGGCCGTCGTCGTCGAAAATGCCGGCGTCGCCGGTGTGGAAGTAACCTTCCGCATCGATCACTTCGGCGGTGGCGTCAGGGCGTTTGTAGTATTCCTTCAGCATCGCGGTCGATTTGACCAGCACTTCGCCATTCTCGGACAGCTTGACTTCGACCCCAGGCGCTGGCATGCCGACACTGTCGAACTTGATATTGCCGTCCGGCTGCAGGCAGACATACGCGCAGGTTTCGGTGGCGCCGTACAACTGCTTCAGGTTGACCCCGATCGAGCGATAGAAACGGAACAGGTCGGGGCCGATGGCGGCGCCGGCAGTGTACGCAACGCGTACCCGGCTCAAACCCAGCACGTTTTTCAACGGGCCGTAAATGCACAGACTGCCGAGTGCGTATTGCAACTTATCCAGCATGGAAACCGGTTTGCGGTCGAGAATATCGACCCCGACCCGGCGTGCTACCTCCATGAAGTAATGGAACATATGGCGCTTGATGGTGCCGGCGTCTTCCATCCGGATCATCACCGAAGTCAGCATGTTTTCAAACACCCGCGGCGGGGCGAAATAATACGTCGGGCCGATTTCGCGCAAGTCGGTCAAGACGGTTTCGCTCGATTCCGGACAATTTACGGTGAAGCCCACTACCAGCGTTTGCGCATACGAAAACAGGTTGTCGCCAACCCATGCCATTGGCAGGTAGGACAGGATGTCTTCGTCTTCAGTGAGTTTGTCGAACGAGGCGCCACCGGAGGCCGCAGCGATCAGCGCCGCATGGGTCTGGCACACGCCTTTGGGCTTGCCAGTAGTGCCGGAGGTGTACAGCATAACAGCGACATCGTCGGGTTGTCCGGCGTTGACGGTATCCATAAAGAAAGTCGGATGGGCACGGTCAAACTCTCGGCCTAACTCTTGCAACTCGCGATAAGAGATCAGTTCGGATTGCGCGTAATGGCGCATGCCGCGCTCGTCTTCATAAGCGATGTGGGCCACGCCCGGGTATTGCGCCTTGAGCTCCATGAGCTTGTCGACCTGTTCCTGGTCTTCCACCACCACGAAAGAGATTTCAGCATTGTCGAGCACATACGCCATGTCGGCGGCGGGCGCGTCCTGATACAACGGCACCGCAATTCCGCCCAGACATTGCGCGGCCAGCATCGCCCAGTACAAGCGAGGCCGGTTGTCGCCGACAATCGCCAGATGCATGCCGCGCTGAAAGCCTTGCGCCGCCAGGCCGCAGGCCAGCGCACGCACTTCTTCGTTGACTTGCATCCAGCTCCAGGTTTGCCAGATACCGAGATCTTTTTCGCGGTAGGCAGGTTTGCCTGGGCGCGTTTGTGCGTGTTGCAGCAATAGCCGGGGAAATGTCAGTCCCCCCGGACTTTGTTTTGTCTCCACCATTGTCCAACCTCTTCTATGTATTGCGGCTGCCAGTTTCAGGCAGGGCGCTTACGTTGGTCTTACAGTGTTCGTTACTTCAACGCACTGTATATTTATGGGGTGATAATAAACCGCATGATGCAGTGCTGCTGTCATCTCAAGGACAATCTACCGACAAATAAGCAACTTTCGATATTGCGACGCACCATGACAATCTCCCGTTTCAGCCTATCTAATGCACTGCGCCAGACTATCTGGGCGCAGTATTTAACGCCGGTGCAGATGCAGCATGTGGAAACTAAAATTATTGAGCAGCAGGTTTCGGCCGGTGGCTACATCTGCCACAGAGGCGAAAAAGTCGAATCCTGGATCGGCGTCATTGATGGCCTGGTTAAAATTAACAACCTGTCCTTAAGCGGCAAATCGGTGACTTTTACCGGCGTGCCTAGCGGTGGCTGGTTTGGCGAAGGCTCGCTGCTGAAAGACGAGCCGCGCAAATACGATGTCATAGCCTTGCGCGACAGCAGAATCGCGCGCATGCCCAGCGGCACATTTCGCTGGCTGCTCGATCACAGCTTGCCGTTCACCCAGTTCCTGCTGATGCAGCTTAACGAGCGACTTGGGCAATTCATCGCCACCGTCGAATACGACCGCTTGCTGGATGTCGATGCGCGCGTGGCGCGCTGTCTGGCTGGTATGTTTAATCCGCACCTGTATCCGGGCAGCGCCAGCCATTTACAAATATCGCAGGAAGAAATCGGTTATCTGTCCGGCACCTCGCGCCAGCGCGTCAATCAGGCGCTGCAAGTGTTGGAAAAAGCCGGTTTGTTGCGGGTCGATTACGGCGGCATCCAGATCGTTGACGTGGATGGTCTACGCACTTTTCACGCGTCTTAAAAATAGGGAGTATGGCAATATTTGTCTGTTATTCACCTAATTAATATTCGCTACTTAAAAATACATATTGTGGTATATGAGAATGTCAAAAATAGATCAGAACTTCAAGCCAAGCTTGAACATCGTCGGTTGCGGCCGTGTTGGCCGCGTGCTGGGGCGCTTGTTTGCGCAGCAAAATGGTTTGCTGGTACAGGATGTATTGACCCGTTCCAGCGCCAGCGCCGGCGACGCGGTGGCGTTTATCGGTGCCGGTCGCGCCTGCAGCGAAATTACGGAACTGCGGATTGCAGATATCACGCTGCTGGGCGTGCCGGACGACCAGATCGCTGCATCTTGCGCGGCGCTGGCAGCAAGCGGTTTGTTGAATGAAAACAGTGTCGTATTCCATTGCAGCGGCGCATTGTCGTCAGACGCGTTATCGGCCGCACGCGCTCGTGGCGCGGCAGTGGCCAGCGTACATCCGGTGCGCAGCTTTGCCGATGCCGAAACAGTCGCACAGAATTTCCCCGGGACTTTTTGCGGCGTCGAGGGTGATGCGCGCGCCTTGCAGCTATTGCAGCCGGCTTTGCTTGCCATCGGTGCCCGGCTGGTGCCGATCGACGCCGGCGCCAAGACGCTGTATCACGCGGCATCGGTGTTTGCCAGCAATTACCTGACGACGATTGTGGATACTGCATTGCGGGCGTATATCGCTGCCGGCATCGCGCCCGATCTGGCGCGCCAGATGGCGCAGCCGCTGATTGCCGAGTCCATCGCCAACATCTTTAAGCTCGGCCCCGAACAGGCTTTGACAGGGCCGATTGCGCGCGGCGATTTGACTACTGTAGCCAAACAGCAAGCCGCAGTTGCGGCCTGGGATAGCACGGCAGGAACCTTGTATGAAGCGCTGGCCGATGCCACCAAACAGCTGGCGCAACGGCGTCAGCTGTAATCTTGACGCTTCTTCCTTGGCAGCACCGGATCAACGTGCGTCATCAGGTTGAGTACGTCATGCTGATCCATCACGCGCTGGCGCGCATTGACTGCGATGTCGTGGCCTTGCGCTACGGTCATGCCGGCATCCAACTCCAGGTGCACATCGACGATAGCCAAGTCGCCCACCCGGCGCGTGCGCAAGTCGTGCAAGCCCAGTACGCCCGGAGTCTGGCGCAGCGTTTGGTCGATGGCGGCAATCTCTTCTGCCGAAACTGCGCGGTCCATCAAGTCGTGCAAGGCATTCCAAGCGAAGGTAGCGCCCATCCGCGTCACCATCAAGCCCACTACCAAAGCTGCAATCGGGTCGAGTAATGCAAAACCCAGCAGATTGCCGCCGATACCGATCGCCACCACCAGCGAAGACGCGGCATCCGAGCGGGCGTGCCAGGCGTTGGCCACCAGCATGGAAGAGCGCAGGCGCTTGGCAATCGCCAACATATAGCGAAACAGCAATTCCTTGGCCAGCAAGGCGCCCAGAGCGACATACAGGGCGATCATATGCACCTGGGGAATTGCTTGCGGTGATTCGATCTTGACGAAAGCCGACCACAGCATGCCCAGTCCGACCGCCAGCAACAGGCCGCCCAGCACCAGCGAAGCCGCGTTTTCATAGCGATGGTGGCCGTAATGATGATCGGCGTCGGCCGCCTTGCTGCTGTGCCGGCTGGCCAGCAGAACGACGAGATCGGCTACTAAATCCGACAGCGAATGGATGCCGTCGGCAATCAGCGCCTGCGAACCGGCGAACACACCGGCTGTCACCTGCAGCGCAGTCAACACCAGGTTGACAAAAATGCTGACCACGACGCTGCGCTGCGCCGCTTGCTGCTTGTGCGGGGTGTCGTGCTCGTGGTCTTCCGGGAGCTCGGTCATGGATGGTTGCATGGGATTTGAATGCTATTGCAGTACTTCATCGGCACCAAAACCGGGTTAATCAATAACTATTTCCTGGGTTATAAGCCCGTTTTCCTGGGCCGGAAGCAAGGCGGATTCCGGCTTGATGACCTCGATCTTGTTTTCGCGCATGTAGCCGTCCATTTCTTTCCAGCCGCTGAAAACCGCATCTCGCTTGGCCTCGGCATTGCGTATAAAACAATCTTCAAGCGCACGGCCAGCGTAACGGCAGGCACTGCCGGTGGCGCGCGATTCCGCATCTTGACTTGCCGCCTCCTTGGACAGATCGACAAAGCCTAGCCGATCACAGGAAGACAAAAGCACGGCTGATGCCAGTGCAACGCCAAAAATGTAGCAGGTTCGAATGTGCATGCATGCGCCAGAAAAGTTGATGAACCGGGCGATTTTATCCTGTCGCGCCGGCAAAGTGAAATGCTGCGTTTATGCGCTCAGGGTCGCGTCCGTCAAGCCGCTTTACTGTTTATTACGTTGCCGCACGCAGAAGATGGCGTTCAGGCGCGTCGCTCGACTTCAGCTATTATTGCCGTCAGCATTTTCCGCACATCCGCCTGCACCATCACGCGGCCCAGCAACAATGGCACGAAAAAATCCGGTTCCATGCTGCCGCGATAGGTAATCAAGGTGCCAGCGTCGGGTGCCACCGGCACCAGTTCCCAGCGCGAAGCATAGTGCCGCATGTCGCCTTCCACCAGAGCCACGTCGAGCGTTGAAAACGGATGTTCGGTCACACGCACCACCAGATGGATTGCTTGCTGTATGAATAAAAAACCGAGGCTGCCTTGTTGCTCGACAATGGCTTCATCGCCAGAGCGCGAAAGCAATTTAGAAGATAGCAGAGCCGGCACGAATTCAGACAGCCGGCTGTAATCGGTCAGCACCGCCCAAGTCTGCTGCGGTGTGGCGCGAACCAAGCCCTTGACCTGTATCTCGAACAAAATACGAGCTTTTTTGTGATTGCGCTGGACGCTAACTTTGATGCTGCCCTCTGACAACCCTCCTTTTTTCCATACCAACGCGGTACAGGTGACTGCCAAAAAGAGGAAAAAATATGTCATTGCAATAGCGTAGCCCATGCGCGGAAATATGCAAGCAGGCAGCCAAAAGCAATGCCACCGCATACGGAAAATCTGAATACGTTCAAGCATAAAAAGCGGCCAAAGCCGCTTTTTATGTTTCAGACTACCCTTATCAGTAAGTTATAACTGGCTCATTTCTTTGCTCAGGAACTAAGCGTCCATCAGCGCCGCTCATCATGCTGGCCGATGTCGAGGAATGAATGCTGCGCGATACGCCGAATTGATGCATCAATTCGTTGTAGGCATTGTCGGCCAGGCTTCTGGACGTCTCTTGCATGACCTTGCCGCGATTCATAACCACGCGGTCGTTTGGGCGCGTCAGGATTTTCGTGTCCTGACCGGAACCGCTGGCGCTGAATGCCGCCTTGATTTCAAACGTGCGGGTATTGATCAGGCTGAAGTCGGCCACCAGGTCGAGCGTCAGGTTGGCGGTTGTCGACGACCCCATTGCCAGCTGCATGCTTTCCTGGCGGAAGTCGATATTACTGACGGTGCCGAACAAGACGTAATCTGCGCCTGGGTAAAGGCCTTGTTTGATGCGGGCGATGATGTCGTAAATCTTGTCGGTCGGCTTGCCGACATACGGACGCGCCTGCACCAGACGCACGCCGCCGCCTTTCAACAGCGCGCCTTTCAGATCGGACGTGTAGGTGCGCAATTCGCCGCGATCGATGTAGGTGTAGGTACCTTCGGCTTCGTAGTAACTGCTTTCCGATTTGGCGTTGACACGGCCGCGTGCGGAATAGCCGTGGTCAGTTTCGCGTTCGCTTGCGCTGGCGTTTAAGCTACTCTTGCTGCTGGCGGAAACGACGTGGAAATATTCGCTGACTTTTTCCTCGTAGGTCAGATCGGTTACAGCGATTTTCGGCTCTGCCGCTATCGCGGTGCCGATGCTTGCGGCAAATGTCAGGCCGATTACAAGCTGCGCTTTTTTAAGCATGATGCGTTCTCAGTAAAATTTTTTGATGACTAGCAACACCTGACGAGTACGAAAGGTGCGAGCAAAAATTATAGTTTGGAGGTCTTGCGAATTTCTTTTTCATCCTGCCATTCGATCGAGCCTTCTTCGACGTCGTACAACTTCAGCGTCATCTTGTAAAACACATCTTTGGTGCCGGCGTTTTGCTTGACGATGGAGGTGATTTCGCCTTCGAGCGTGTATTTGGCTGCGCGCATTTTGCCGATCTGGGCTCTGCCCTGCGTCTTATAGAGACCGCTTTGATTCTGTCGCTGCAGCTCATCCACGCCAGCCTGCATTTCATCGTTGCTGCGGGTGAATTTGACCTTGCGGCTCTTGACCATCGCAGTCTGAATCGAATTCATGATGGATTTGGTGTCGATGTATTCACTGGTCTTGTTGCGCACGGCCGCCAGCGTCATAGTCGGACGGTTCGCCAGGATCGGATCTTCCAGCAGCGAGCCTACCATTTTTTCGGCAATCATCTGCAGATCGGTGGAACCGAATTCATTGGTGACCGTTTCAACGGCTTTGCTGTCGCCGTAGCTGACTTGGCGCGCAAAGCTCACGCTCGGCTGCGACAGGCTTGGGCATCCGGTTAAGGTTAAAGTGGCCAGTGCAAGAGTGCACAACGTGAGCGATAAGGAAAGCGAGCGTTTCATGTAAACCTTTAAGTAAAATTGAATTTATGGTGAGCTGTTGAGTAGTGCAGGCACAGAGGTCGGCACTACTAAAAAATAATGTGTGAAATCAGCGCGGTTCGGAACTCATCTCGATGCGGAAATCGGTCGCCTGCGGACCGTAGGCGATACCCTTGAGAAATTGACTCTGCTTGCCCAAAAACACCAGAGGCTTCCAGACTTCGCCATCGCCTACCTGCATGCCGCCAGCGTCCAGCCAGCGGAAGCGATAGTACAAGCGCAAATCCTTGGATTCGAGATTGACCACTTCGGCCTGCACCACCAGCATGTCATTGCGACGCTGCGAGCGTAAATCTACAGCTTGCAAGCCGTGCAAATCACCCCGCACTATCAGTTTGGAAGCGATGCCGCTCGATACCGCAGGCGGCGTCTGGGCCTGCGCCTGCACGGCAACCCCGGCCAATGCAATGCTGCATGCAACGGCAATCTGTTTCATGGAAATAGTCATGCTGATCCTGTTAATGAATGAATATGTGATATACGCCAGTTTTTATTTGACGACCGACTTCACGCGACGCCTGTTCACCAAAACAGATTTTTTGGGCTTTTCCACAACCGCCGGCACCAGTGCCGCGATCACACCGGCGGAGCCGAACTGCACCGGTTCACCGAAGTACGTCTTGTTGCGAAATACCCGCACCGGCACCACCATGTAACGCCCGTCAACGGTAATTTTTTTAACGCCGTCAGCCTGGCCGGGAATGCCCAAATCGTATTCGCCAGGCGTCACGAATGAACGGGCTATGAAGACGCGCCCGGGCAGCGCGCGCCAAAGGCGGTCATCTGCATCCGGTTCTGTCGCTGCTGCCAACACGTTGCCGATCAGGCCGCCGAACGGGCCGAGCTGTTTGTTGGCCTGGTCTTGCAGCAGACCTTTGCCGATCGCACGGACTGCGGAGCGTAATTGAATGCCCGGCAATTCATCTTTTAACGCCTTGCGCGCCATCACGTTGAAATCGGTAATCAATGCGGTTGGCAAAGACATGTCGCCGAGCTTGATCTGATCGATATTCCGGGCGTTCTTGTCAGGGTAGATGACAGGAAAGGCGAGGCCAACCGTAATCAGGCCGCGCCCTGTCGGGACAGGAAATAGAATTTTTTGCGATTTTCGGGCCGGCGCATTGCCGGATTCCACTATAAACAGCACGTCGGTCGTACCTTTCTTGCGACGGAAACCAGTGCGCTTGTCCAGTCCGCGCAGTCCTTCTTCAAGTACCGGCAGGTCAGGACGCAATTCGATGGCCTTGCGATAGCCAGGGGCGGCCATACTGGGTTCGTTCAGCGCCTCGTACACGAAGCCGGCCATGTAGTGGCTCCATGCATTTTGAAAACCATTTTTCAGTTTCAGGACTTCAGGGTCATTGAGGGTTTCGATCGGGTAACCGTTGAGCTCCTTGCCGGTCGGTTTGACGCCTTTTTCCTCTGCCGATTTTTCTGCTGCCTCAGTTTCCTTGGCGCGGAATGCCGCGATAACGGCCTCGCGTTCATGTGTGCGTTTTATGTCGACGCGAGCGGTATCCAGGTCGCCCAGGCTAATGCGGTCCATCGCCATGCGGGTTGTCAGCATGACTTTTTCATAATCCTGACCTTCGTAATCGCGCGAATTGTCACCCATCAATACTGCGCTGACTTGTCCCATCAACTGGGCTGGATTGCTTTTGGCCATTGCTTCCCACGCGTTGACCTTGACGTCGGCGACTTCAAATGCAGCGAGACTTTCTTTGTAACGCGAACCGATGCGCATCAGTTCGCCTTTTTCCAGATTCAACAGCAAATCATCTTTATTCGCACCGTCGGTTTGCATTTCGAGTTGCTTGATTGCCCCGCTTACATCTCCTTGACTGGTCGCGGTCAACGTGCCGGCTACCTTGCTATCGTGAGTGGGGCCGGTGGCGCAAGCGGCCAAAACAAGAATGGCAGCGGCAGGAAGCAGATATAAGCGCATAAAGGAATGTGGTTTAAGAAGAAAGTGAGTAAAGTGTCAAAAAGCAATATTAATTGCTATTAAACCACTTTAGTTGCCTGAAGTAAAATTAATTTTTATTTTAATTTGAACTATTTTTTCAACATTAAATCTAATACGCGCCAAAAATCTGTTAAAAAAATGTATTCTTTAATTCGTAATGAATGATCTGCGTCCGGATACACCATCAAGGTCAAATTGGTTTTGCCATGCAGTGCAAATTGATCGCGCAGATAGAGGGCGGAGGCAATAGGTACCGCCTGATCGGCATCGCCCATCGCCATCCAGATCGGAATCGACAACGCCAGCAGGCTTTCGGTGTGCCTCAGATCCCGTAATTCAGCCCAATAGCGCCAGGTGCGCCCTACAATGTAATGCGCCCGAGCATCCGGGTCGGCGGGTGGCGTGTCAAGCACGCCGAGTGCAGCAAGTGCAGCGGAAAATCCATGTATTTTTGCCTGCAGCCGATAGGCGTCGAGCGGATTCATGCCGCCGTTGGCGATGATCACTGCATGCGTGACGCCAGCAATCGCATGCGCCAGAACCGGCGCGATATCGCCGCCCTCGGAAATCCCGGCCACCACAACGCGCTGCGGCGACGCACCGCGCTGGTGTGCCAGATCAAGCTGAGCATGGATAAATTCGGTCTGGTCGGCGATCCAGCGGCTGGGATGGTCGGCCTTGATGAAATCGCGGCTGCAACCAAATGTGCGGCCCCAGGTACGCGCTTCGATGAATCGTTTCTGCAGTATAAATATGCGAAGTGGGCCTGACTCGCCCTCCATTCCACGAAAATATTGTGGAAGAAAATACTGCATGCTGGTGCAATCGGAACCGCTGATCACAAATATAAATGTCTCCGGCTCGGCTGCCGGTTCCAGCGCAAGGCTTTTGTCGAGTGCAAAAAAAATGGCGTGACCGCCATCTCGAAATTGGAAATGCCGGGCCGAAACCAATGAAGCTGAATCCACCGCTGGCCGCATCTCGAGAAAACCGCATCCCTGACACAGCACAATCAACAACAGCATGAATGGCCAAAATATCCATTGCCAGCACTCTGCAGACCGTGCCACTGGCCCATGCTGATCACGCACACATAGCGCGCAAACTAACGACTCTGCCACAGTTACCAAAGCGGCAAATATAATAATAAAAGCCGCTACAGAAAGTCGCAGCTTGTAAAAGGGGATAGGTAATCATCTCGTCATTTTATAGAGAGATGAAGCGCAACGCCCCAGTTATGCTGTTCTTAACTGATGTTACGCAGAAAAAATTTTGTCCAGGAAAAACACGAAAGCCACGAAATAACTGAACAAATATTGCAACGGTTTTTGGGTGGTCGGGTGTGCGCAGCGTAACTCGGCATTCGTAGCCGCACTTGTGGGGGCAGTTTTGCAAGTTCGCGATGCTGATCGTTATGCATTTTTTCGTGCTTTTTCGCGTCTTTCGTAGACAATGCTTTTCCTATTGCACGCTCCGTGCGTAACATCAGTTTTTAACTATCTACTTAAACTCTCGACCAGTGATCGGGGCCGCCTTCGCCGTGATGTTCATTAAATTCCAGCAAGATGTCATCGCATACATTTTGCGGCAGATTCGGGTATCGCTGCCCTGCTTCGATTGCGCGGTATTCGCTGGTTGCGGCTGCAAGCGACGCCGGCACTGGATATTTGTCTAGATAAGCGGCGATCCACTCTTCGCTCAAGCGGGTTTTCAGTTGGGCGCGTTGTTCATCGCTGAGCGGGGCGAAGCTGCCGAGCCCGAGATCAATCTGCTGCATCAACACGTCGAGTTGCTCGGCGCTGGATGGCGGTTCCGGATAATGCTCCATGGCCTTGCTCGCTTTTCCTGACGGATAACCATTGGCATGAAAAAAGGCCAGCTTGATGCGGCCAGCCTTGCATTTTTTCTTGAGAAAATGCTTACTTTGGGCTTAACTGGGCCCGGATTTCTCCGTTAGGATGCGCTGCACTGTGGATGTTGACGTACAGATTACCTGACATATAACTGGCGTATTGTGTATCGGTTAGCATGGCACCGATTGGAACAACCCAAGTGCCGTCCGTACTTTTTACCAGCTTAATAATGGGAGGGCCATTGGTGCCCGGAGCGCCTTCGTGGATATGGGCGACCGTCCCGTCGACGCCTGTCGTCATGATGCTGCCGCTCACCGATTTTTCTGTCGATATCGTAATTTCACCTTGGCCATTGGCTGCGGTATTGACCGGTGGAACTTCCTGACTGCCATCGAGTTTCAAAGTGGACATTCCATGCATTTTGCCGTCCATCATCCTGCCGTCTGACATGTCATGCGTTTTGTCATCCATCATCTTCCCGTCAGACATGTCATGCGTTTTACCATCCATCATGCCCCCCATCTTGCCATCGGACATGCCTGCTTTTGAGGCACAACCGGTTGCCACGATGATGGTGAGCGCACCCAATAAGCCAGGCAGCAGTTTTCTTGAAATGGTATTCATGTACATTTTCCTCCCGGTTAAAAAAAGTAGAAGTGTGGCGGGTTCAGAGTCGCCCGGTCAGCAGCATAATGAGCAAAATCACGACCACAATACCGAGAATCCCGCTGGGGAAATAACCCCAGCTTTGACTGTGGGGCCAGCTCGGCAACGCGCCAATCAGGACCAGGATCAGCACGATCAGCAGGATGGTTCCGATACTCATGTGAGTCTCCTATATTTATAGAATGACCGGCAGTAGCGCATTCGCATATTTTTAACACTGCATACATGAATACCAGTAGAACGCGCTGAGTTACAGTAAAACGTCTGATTCCTTGAGCACTACCCGCCTGGACAAATCATTTTCAAACAATGCGTATCTGCCGGCATTCATTCTTATGTCAATCTATTTGTCATATTTCGACTTGGCTGATGCGACGCACGCTTCTTTGGCAGGGCCTGACATGGCATCGCATTTCTCCATTGCGACTTCGTAATTGGCATCGCTTTTATCCTCTTTCGCGTCCGATTTTACTTCGCCAATTTCCTTGCTGGCTTTCGCATCGGCTACTGCCTTGGTGTGCACTGCCTTGGCTTCCTTTAGGCAGACGTCTTTGGCATTTCCGCTTTGGGCGTCACACTTCTCCTTGGCTACATCGTAGTCTGCATCAAACCCGGCAATGAGCGCGTTCATACGCGCTTTCGGGGTATTTTTGTACGTGGCTTCGGCTTCCGCCTTGCTGCGTTTTTCAGCCGCCTTGGCTTCTGCGATACAGACATCTTTAGTATTGTCTTTCAAGGCATCGCATTGGGCACGCGCGGCTTTATAGGTTGCGGTAGCGCTGTCCCTAGCCTCCTTATAGGTGGCTTTTTCTGCATCGGTCGCTGCCGATGCTGTGACAGCAAAGCCGAGAGTGGCGAATCCGAGAAAAATATTTCCAAGTATTTTTTTCATTTTCATTCCTTTGGATTTGAATTTCTGTGGCGGTCTCGGGCGGATTATCAATGATCGATACGCCCGCCCGACCGCGCACCGGCACCCGTTGCCACAAATCTCAAGGCTTGTAATCTTTGTTGCGCTCTTCAAAATCCTTGATCTGCTTTTCAGCCTCGTCCTTGCCGACGCCATAGTTTTCCTGGATTTTTCCAGAAAGCTGATCGCGCTTGCCTTCGATCTGATCGAGGTGGTCATCAGTGAGTTTGCCCCACTGCTCTTTGACCTTACCTTTGAATTGTTTCCAGTTTCCTTCAACGATGTCCCATTTCATTTCAGACTCCTTGGCAACAATAGGATTGTCGATAAATGTATCGACAATGTATCGACAATGTATCGATAAGCATGTCGCTAAAACGCGCCTTTCAAAGACTTTACTTGTGCTTTTGCCGGCAGCGACACTTGCCCTGGAAAGACGGCATCATGGCGATCAGATCAATAACCACTTCGTTGGATGCAACTTTTTAGGGGAAATCAGAGTATCCGGTCATCCGTATACGGCTTGGTGCCGTAATAAGAATGAATGGTATCGGCCCATGCAGTGCTCGCCATATCCGGCCAATGATCCGAATCGAATCCAGGCGCATCTTTGAGCTTTTCTTTAGAGACTTTCAGGATGAAACGCTTGTTGACGGGATCGAGCGTCAATGCATTCCACGGCACCGCGAACAGTTTTTCGCCCATCCCCAGAAAGCCGCCGAATGCGAGCACCGCATAACTTACCCTGCCGCTACGCGTGTCCAGCATGATTTCCTTGATGTCTCCGAGCTCTTCATCCTGGTCGTTATAGACATCTTCACCGATAAGCGTGTCTGCGCCCATCAGCCCAGGTCCGGGACCATCTTTGGTTTCGGTGCTGTACATGCCGTATTTATCGCGATCTTCATAGCTCATGTTCATCTCCTTGAGGGATTTAATTCAATGAATAATGTGAAACTACACCGATCAGACTATGCGATTTTTAACAACTGTTTTTGATGTGCGTCAAAGCTTATTAAGATTAACAAAAATGCACGCAATAGGTGTGGGATGTGCCGCTGGCACAAAGAAAATCAGCTCTGTGTGGCAATTTTTATCGAGGTCACCATACAGATTTATTACTCCGTGGATTGGAGTACGCGCTGCAACGAGAGCGATTTTGTGGCGACGAAAATTTCGCGCAGCAGAAAGGAATAGCTACCGATGAGCGCCAGCATGGCTACCACAAAAAATACGGCGACCAGCCGATCCAGTTCCAAACCCAGCGCGTCGCCAATAAACAGCGCCACAATGATCAAACTCACCAAAAGTGCGCAGGCAGTGCTGAGTGTGATCGCGTAATTGATCTGGTGCGCACGCCGATAAAGTATCGTGATTTGGGCCAGCAATTCAGGTTTTGCCGCCGCGTCGGCATGTTGCAGCAAGCCTTCGAGCTTGCGCGAACGGTCGATGATGCGCGCCAACCGGTTGGTCAGCACAATCAACATCGGCCCAATGCCGCTCAACAGAAACACCGGCGCAATCGAAAGCTGGATGATGTGGCTGACATCGCTAAGCTGGAAGTTCATGACAGGTTTTCCCAAAGAAGTGGCTTAAGAAATGGTGGGCGGATGAGCGCAGCGTTATCAGCCGGCTGCGTCGCAACGCATGTGCCGGCGGCTACAACACATGCGGCGGAAGACGCTGCGCTTTTCCCCCCTACGCAAGCTACACAGTCAGGGGTTTGTAGCGAATCCGCCTTGGTTTCGCACCTTCTTCGCCCAGGCGTATCTTCTTGTCGGCTTCGTATTCCTGGTAATTGCCGGCGAAAAAGACCCATTTCGAATCGCCCTCGCACGCCAGAATATGGGTCGCGATGCGATCCAGGAACCAGCGGTCATGGCTGATCACCATGATGCTGCCGGCAAATTCCAGCAACGCATCTTCCAGCGCGCGCAGGGTTTCCACGTCCAGATCGTTGGTCGGTTCATCCAGCAGCAAGACGTTACCGCCTTGCATCAACGTTTTCGCCAGATGTAAGCGACCGCGTTCGCCGCCGGATAGATTTCCGACGATTTTTTGCTGGTCGCCGCCCTTAAAGTTGAAGCGGCCCAGATAGGCGCGCGATGGCATCTCGAATCGGCCGACGGTGATGATGTCGTTGCCGTCGCAGACGTCCTGAAACACGGTTTTAGTACTGTCGAGCGAGTCGCGCGATTGGTCCACAATGGAGACTCTGGCAGTTTGGCCGATGGCGACTTCGCCGCTGTCGGGCTGCTCGATTCCGGTGATCATCTTGAACATCGTGGTTTTACCGGCGCCGTTGGGGCCGATGATGCCGACAATCGCGCCGGCCGGTACCACGAAGCTGAGGTCGTCGATCAGCAGCCGGTCGCCGAACGCTTTCGAGACATTCTTGAATTCGATCACGTCATTGCCCAGACGCTCGGCCACCGGGATAAAAATCTCCTGGGTTTCGTTGCGCTTCTGGTATTCGTGTTCGGACAACTCGTTGAAGCGGGCCAGCCGCGCCTTGCTCTTCGATTGACGGCCTTTCGGATTCTGGCGCACCCATTCGAGTTCCTTGGCGATAGTTTTCTGGCGCGACGATTCAGTCGATTCTTCCATCTTCAGGCGGTTGCCTTTTTGTTCCAGCCACGAGCTGTAGTTGCCTTTCCACGGAATGCCGTGGCCGCGATCGAGCTCCAGAATCCATTCGGCCGCGTTGTCGAGGAAATAGCGGTCATGCGTGATGCCGACTACGGTGCCGGGGAAGCGCAGCAGGAATTGTTCCAGCCACTCAACCGATTCGGCGTCCAGATGGTTGGTCGGCTCGTCCAGCAGCAGCATGTCGGGTTTCGACAGCAGCAAACGGCAAAGTGCTACCCGGCGTTTTTCGCCGCCCGACAGCACGCCGATCTTGGCGTCCCACGCCGGCAGGCCCAGCGCATCGGCGGCCATTTCCAGCTGCAGGTTCAGGTTGCCGCCGTCGGAAGTCGAGATGATCGCTTCCAGCCGCGCCTGCTCATTTGCCAGCGCATCGAAATCGGCATCTTCGTCGGCGTAGGCGGCGTATACCGCTTCCAGCTTGGCTTGCGCTTCGAATGCTTCGCCCAGGCCGGATTCAACTACCTGGCGCACCGTTTGCTCGGGATCGAGCACCGGTTCCTGCGGCAGATAGCCGATGTTCAAACCCGGCATCGGCACTGCTTCGCCCTGGATGTCGGTGTCAATGCCGGCCATGATTTTCAGCAGTGTCGATTTGCCGGAACCGTTCAAGCCCAGCACGCCGATCTTGGCGCCGGGGAAGAAGGATAGTGAGATGTCTTTCAGGATTTGGCGTTTGGGCGGCACGATTTTGCCGACCTTGTTCATTGTGTAGACGTAATTTGCCATGGTTTTCGGGTCTTTTTCAGGTTGCGAATGACCTCAAGGATAACCGATGGCGCTGCAGCCGGTGTCGGGGCCGGTATGGGACAGGCCAACGGAGCCAGTTTCAGTTGCATCGATAGGCGCAGGGTATTGATTCCCGGCGGGCGTTGCGGAACAACTGATCCAGGCTATTGAGATCCAGAGACAGAATAAAAAGTCAGTTCGCTTTACGCTTCGTCATCTGACGAGGTCAATTGCACCACCCGCGCCACGGTGCGGCCCGGTGCCGGCCAATCCTCATTCTGACTAATTTTTGTAATAAAAGACGGCGCGATGCATCAGCATTGCCGTGCTTGGAAGGCAAGTCGAGAAAATCAGATGGTGCCAAAATTCTTCTCCATGCTTTACTTTTTATTTACGCACCTGAGCAATAATTACCGCCGTCTGCAAACCGGCGACCGCTTCATGGGTTTGCTCCCAGAGCGTGTGCAACTGCCAAACCGAATTTTGCATCAGGCGAAAAGCGATAATCGTCGCCTCCAGGGGAGTAGCAGCCTCTGCGCGGGCAACATTAAGATGGTTTAACAACAGCTCAAGAGTGGGGCGCTGGGATGGCGGTGCGGCATCAACCACCTCGCGCAATACATGATGACGGAACGCTTCGAAAGCTTCAGGATCGTCCCGATACAGGGACGTCAGCATATCGAAATCGGGAAGTTGTATTGCGAGTTGCATGGTAGTCCCCTTATCATAATGTTTTGATAAGTTTGCTACATTCAATGCGACACCTTTTGCGGTAAGTCAATCCAATGATGCGCACTTTCTAAGCCAGCGCAAACCTTGCTGCAGCAAGGTTTGCGCTGCCACGAAATATCTGGGCTAATAACCCAGCAAACCCGGCAGCCACAGCACAAGTTGCGGGAACACCATCACCAGCGTCATCGCCACCAGCATCGAGCCCACCATCCACAGCGCCCAGGGCACAGTCGATTCCATCGAAACGCCAGCGATGCGCGTGGTTACCATCAGATTGACTGCCATCGGCGGTGTAAATTGACCGATCGCCATGTTCATGGTGATGACGATGCCGAACCAGACCGGGTCCCAACCATAAATCAACATGATCGGCAGCAAAATCGGCAGGAAAACCAGAAAAATCGATACTGCATCCAGCAACATGCCGGCGATAAGTAGCATCACACTGATCATCACCAGCATCAGCGCTTCATTGCCCGTGAAACCCAGCAGCAGCTTGGCGAACGCATCGAACGCACCGAGCGTGGAACCTGCATGGGCAAATACGCCCGCTAGCGAAATGATGATCAACACCACCGCAGAAATTTCGGCCGATTCGACTAGTACCCGATACACCTTGCGTAGATCCAGCGTGCGATAGACAAACACGCCGACGAAGAAGCCGTAGAAGGCAGCCACAACGGCGGCCTCGGTCGGCGTAAACATGCCGGTACGCATGCCGCCGAGAATAATCACCGGCGCCAGCAAACCCCAGATCGCTTCCTTGAAGCTATCCCACAAGCGCGGCGTTTCTTCGCCTGAGGCCGTGCCCCAGCCATGCTTACGCGACAGATACAAGGTCGGAATGATCAGCGCCAGCCCTGCCAGAACGCCGGGCAACATGCCGCCGGCAAACAACGCCGGCACCGACGCTGCCGGCACCAGCACGCTGTATACGATCAACGCAATCGAGGGTGGAATCAGAATCGCAGTGGAACCGGCGGCGGCAATCAGCGTGGACGAAAACGCCTTCGGGTAACCCTGTTTGAGCATGCCCGGAATCATCACCATTGCCACTGCTGCGGCATCGGCCGGGCCGGAACCGGAAATTCCGCCCAAAAACATGCAGACCAGAATTGCCACCACGCCCTGGCCGCCGCGCCGCTTGCCGACAATGGCGGAAGCGAAGCGTACGATCCGCAGCGCCACGCCGGCACGCTCGAACATCAGGCCGGCCAAGACAAACACCGGCAGCGCCAACAGCGGGTATTTTGCGATGCCGCCATAAGCGTTGGTCGGCACCGCCATGATGCCGAGGCCTTCGATAAAAATCACCGCAGTGCCGGCCATACCAAGGGCGATTGCCAGCGGCGCGCCGATTGCCAGCAGCAGCGCGAAACCGGCGAATAAAATCAGGCTACCTTCGGCGATCATGCCGCGCGCCGATCTATCGACTGGCGGCTGGATTTCCGGCTAAAGCGGATCATGCGGCCGATGATGCGCAGAAAAATCACCGCCGACAGCAGCGGCAGCCAGATCGTGTAAATCCACTGCGGAATGCCGATGCCGGGCGAAGTGGTGTCGTACTGCCAGTCATCCCAAAACAGGAAAGTGCCATACCAGGCCATGATGGCGAACATCAGCGCACCCAGTGCCAGCACCAGATATTCCAGCACGCGCGCCAGTGTGCGCGGCAAGCGGTCCGTGATGAATGTCATGCGAATATGGGTATTGCGCGCAAATGCAGCAGCAGCGCCGAACAAGGTTAGCACCACCATCAGAAAAACTGAAAATTCTTCGGTGAAAGCAAACGAGACATTCGTAAAATAACGCACCAGCACATTGGCAAAGGTGATGCAGCAAATCAGCGCCATCGCCATCGCGGCACAGAATTCTTCGATTTTGACCGGCACGCGCGGGGCTTCTTCGTTCGGATGGGTAGTGTCGGATGGATCGCTCATGGTTCGGTCATTTCATTCATGGTTTAAACGTGTTTCGGGAGCAGCGCACTTACTGTTCAGCCAACTGGGGCGCTCCCTCTCTTGCAAGCGGCATAGATATCTACACATCCAGTATTCACGGAATAGCGATGGGATTCAGGCACCAGGAAAAGCCATGCCGGTAGAGGAGGGCTGCAAAGTCGATGACTTCATTAATTGCTGCACTCTTCGTGGATGTTCTGCGACAGCACTCAATTGTCAGTGGCGTCCAGGGTGAAAATGGCATAAGCCTTGGCAGGTGTCTTTTCGGTTGGCTTCTCCACTTGGAACTGGATACAGTCTTCCGCCACCAAACTGCGCCAATTGGGAATTCCTGCATTTGCGAACGCGGTATTGGCCTTGGACGCCAGGCTCAAGTCCAGCGCCAGTCGGGCATTGCGCTGTCCCGTTTTCGCATAGTTGATGCCGCGCAGTTCAAAACCAAACGCGGTCAACCAGGGTTCCCATAAACCTTTTTCGACGCCAAGTACGATGCGGCCGAACATCTCTTCAAGAGACAAGCCTTTTTTAATCACGCCGCGCAAAACTTGCAGCGACGGTGCCAAACGCGCGTCGCCGCTCTGCTTGCCTGCGCCGCGTTCCGCAATAGCCTTCAACTCTTTCGAGAAAGCCGCATCACGCTCGGTGTAATCGCGCATCCGCGTATAAAACGCGAGATCTTGGAATGGATTTTCAGCGCGCCCTGCAGGTGCATCGGCTGTTTTTTTCGCGGGAAGTTGTTTCTTGTTCGTCATGGGTTCAAAGCTGGAATGTAAGGTGGCGCAGTGTAGCACTGCATTAATGTGCTCTGGTTCCTAACAAACACCCTCCTTTTATATTGATCGTAACGCTACGATCGGAAAATCTATCCACAGGCGCGGCGCGGTAGTCTTGCATACGATGTATCAATAAAATTTGTGATGAATTTACAAAAAAATCAAGGAAATAAAATAGTTAAGAAGACTATTTGTAACTTCTCAATAAGTCGGGGCGAGCTTGGTCCCGACCTGCGTTTATGCGGTGGCGATGCGCTGTCCGATGATGTACGGCAAGGGTGGAATTTGGCAGCAGTTCTCATTTTAAAATAATTCCAGAAAGAAAGATATTTTAAGCAGTCGAATCCATTGGAGGGTTATCCGGTATCGGGCGGCACGGCGTCGAGGCCCTTGAGCATGAAATGGAAAAAATGATTCCAGTCGTCGAACGGGATGTACTGGACTAGGGCGCGCAGGTGCTCGAAGAACGTGCGCCGCGAGGGAAGCAGGCTGCGCACGGTGCGCTACGGCCCCTCGGTCATGCCAAGCGCGGTGTGAAACAGGAATGCCAGCAGGATCATAGTCGCGAACAGATTCGACAAATGCTGTTTGCCATGGCCGAAGTTGTGGGTGAGATGATAGCCCTTGGTTTTAAGCGT
>JBGSTZ010000075.1:0-22601 GCA_041736255.1 Burkholderiaceae bacterium | reverse complement strand
TTTGTATGACAAAGACTCTGGTACTCTTTCATTTGATTCTCCTAACTTTTGATCGAGTCAGAAGAATCAGCCTGACCGTAGCGCTCGGTCAAACCTAGTGAGTCCCCCGGCAAAGCCGGGGGATTACCTTATTTATTTATTATCGATATCATCGTCGTGCGATTCGGTTTTGGTCTGGATAATGCTGACCGGCTTGCCCTTGAACAACCGCCAAAAATACAGCACATAACCGGACAAACCATACAAGATAAATAAGCCGAACAAAACCTTGGGCGGGTCGCTCGATACAGCGACATACGCCAGCACAATCAGCAGTGGCGCAATGAAAGGCACGGATTTCCGGTAGTTGATGTCCTTGAAACTGTAAAACGGCACGTTCGTGAGCATCGTCAGGCCGGCTGATAACGTAATGAACCACGCCAGCCAGCTCATATCGGCAGCGGCAAAACCCAAATCGTCCATCAGCCAGACAAAACCCGCCACCATGGCAGCCGCAGCCGGGCTGGGCAAACCCTGGAAATAACGCTTGTCCACCACGGTGATATTGGTATTAAAACGCGCCAATCGCAGGGCAGCCCCGGCGCAATAAACAAAAGCGGCCAGCCAGCCGAGTTTGCCCATGCCGCGCAAAGACCACTCGTAGACCACCAGCGCAGGCGCGACTCCAAACGACACCATGTCGGCCAGGCTGTCGTACTGCGCGCCGAATTCGCTCTCGGTGTGCGTCAGGCGGGCGACCCGCCCGTCCAGGCTGTCGAGCACCATCGCGGCAAAAATGGCAATTGACGCATGATCGAAGTTCTTGTTCATGGCCATGACGATGGCGTAGAAGCCGCAAAACAGCGCCGCAGTAGTGAATGCATTAGGCAACAGATAAATACCGCGGCGCGGCGCGCGTCGGCCAGTTGCCGAACCTTGATCCTGGGACGCCGCGTGCAATAATTTATTTTTTGCACGCAACGCCTTCGAAGACAGGTTACTGTTGCTTTTTGCTTTACGACGATTAAAGATTGTCATGCAATTCCATTCTGGTGATGCCCGCTTGTTGCCTAATTATTGTCTGATTATTGCAAAAATTTGTAGAATCAAAATTCGGCCAAAATCGATTCAGTTGCAGATACCTTGTCGCCCACCGCAACTTTGGGTTTCGCGTTCAACGGCAGATAAACGTCCACGCGTGAACCGAAGCGGATAAACCCATAACGCTGACCACGGTGCAAGCTATCGCCCGTTTTGACATAGCACAGGATGCGACGGGCAATGAGTCCTGCCACCTGCACGCAGGTAACGGTTTGACCATTCGATGCAGTGATCGTTAGCGCATTACGTTCATTTTCCGTCGAAGCCTTGTCAAGGTCTGCGTTGACGAATTTTCCTGGGAAATATTGCACATTTACAATTTTACCGTCGACTGGTGAGCGGTTGGAATGGACGTTGAACACATTCATGAAAACGCTAATCTTTAGCGCTTCGCGCCCGGCATAAGGATCGTGCGCTTTTTCCACCACGACAATGCGACCGTCGGCAGGAGACAATACTGCATTAGTCTGTTGCGGAATAACCCGGGCAGGATCGCGAAAAAATTGCAGCACGAACAAGGCGATGATCCAGAATGGGATCGATATTGGCATCGAGTAAATACTAACAACAAGGGCAATGCTAAAGGCAATCGCCAAATACGGCCAACCTTCGCGCGCGATGATCGGGTGTGGATAATTATTCAAACAGTAACTCCGGTAGCGAGGCTGTTGCCTCGTATTGTAATTCGTAACTGATGTTACTCACTTGACCACGTAAAACATGAAAAACGCGAATATTCTGGCCGGCAAGTATAACGTCAATTACCTGCGACGAAAACCGCGCCGCCGCCTGGCATCGAATCACTTGAATCGTATCCGCGCAACCACGCGTGTGGATAGCGCACTTTCTCCTGGCTCAAAACTGGCTTCAGCAACCTGTTCATCCATTCTGGCCGATTTTCCCATCATTGACGCTTCCATATAAGGCCGTCCAATATTTTCGGCGCCATCGAAATCAACCGTCTCCATGACGGCATCTGCCGCATTACGTCCCATCGCCTTGGCAATCACCTGCACCCGCGTCATCAGATTTTGGTAAGCATCGGTAATGCGGTCTGCGTCTAGGCGCTTGCTCAAGGCATCCGTCAGGCCGAATGTGATGCCGTTCAGCGCCAGAACATCCTGCACTGCTGCTACGGTAGTCGGCAATTTTTGCAAGTTCTCCGTTTTCATGTCCAGATATTGACCGACTCGCCATCCTGTCAACACACGCTTTGGCTCATCGCCGGTTTTCTGTGGCAGCGATTCTGCATAGACTGCATAAGTATAATAATTGCGCGAAGCCAGCGTTGCTTGCGGATCTTCTTTTTTCAGAATATCCACGCCCTGTTTCATTTTCTGATTAACTCTGGACGCAGCCGCTGATTTGTCTTTATCCTGCTCTTCAATAAAAAATACGGCCCGTGCTTCATTGTTTGCGGCCCGGACTTCCCCGGCCGCAGAAATGCTTACCAGTGTTCCGGTAGTCGCTACTTGCTCTGCCATGGCAGAGCCCGTAATTGCAAACAATAGCATTGCAGCTGTAACGAATTTTTTCATGGTATTTCCCAGATAAAAAAGGGTGTACGTCACCGCACACCCTTTTTATATTAAACGACAACTGATGTTGCGCACTTCCAAGCAGTCGGGATCAGGTTGGCGCGAAGAAGGCGTTAGTCCAACCTACCAAACTCGTAACTTAGTTTTTGCTTTGATCAACCAACTTGTTTTTTGCGATCCAAGGCATCATCGCACGCAACTTGCTGCCAACTTCCTCGATTTGATGCTCAGAAGTCAGGCGACGGCGGGAAATCAAAGTCGGTGCACCGGCCTTGTTTTCCAGGATGAAGCTCTTCGCGTATTCGCCGGTCTGAATATCTTTCAGGCACTGGCGCATGGCGTTCTTGGTGTCTTCAGTCACGATGCGCGGGCCGGTGACATATTCGCCATACTCGGCATTGTTCGAAATTGAATAATTCATGTTGGCGATGCCGCCTTCATAAATCAGGTCAACGATCAATTTCAACTCGTGCAAGCACTCGAAATAAGCCATTTCCGGTGCGTAGCCTGCTTCTACCAACGTTTCAAAACCAGCCTTGATCAGCTCAACCGTACCGCCGCACAAAACAGCTTGTTCGCCGAATAGATCCGTTTCAGTTTCTTCACGGAAATTGGTTTCAATAATGCCAGCACGGCCGCCGCCATTGGCCATTGCGTAGGACAGCGCGATATCGCGGGCAACACCGGATTTGTCTTGATGGACGGCAATCAGGTGCGGCACACCGCCGCCTTGCGTGTAAGTGCCGCGCACAGTGTGGCCCGGTGCTTTCGGTGCAATCATGATGACGTCAAGATCGGCGCGCGGCACGACTTGGCCGTAATGCACATTGAAGCCGTGCGCGAAAGCCAATACGGCACCTTGTTTGGCGTAGGGCGCGACGTTTTCGTTGTAAACCTGGGCAATATTTTCGTCCGGCAACAAAATCATGATGACGTCTGCAGCCTTGACCGCGTCATTGACTTCGGCAACATTCAGACCGGCATTTTTAGCCTTGTCCCACGAAGCGCCATCCTTGCGTAGACCGACTGTTATTTTGCAGCCTGAATCATTCAGGTTTTGTGCATGTGCATGACCTTGCGAACCATAGCCGATGATTGCTACATTTTTGCCTTTGATCAGCGACAGGTCGCAATCTTTATCGTAAAAAACTTTCATTTTTATTCCTAATTCAGTTAAAGGTGATGATTACATTAAACTTTGAGGATGCGTTCACCGCGACCTATACCGGAACCGCCGGTGCGGACCGTTTCCAAGATGGCAGTACGCTCGATTGAATTGATAAATGCATCAAGCTTGCTCTTGTTGCCGGTAAGTTCGATGGTATAAGTTTTCTCGGTGACATCAATGACACGGCCACGGAAAATATCCGCAGTACGTTTCATTTCTTCCCGCTCCTTGCCAACTGCGCGCACTTTGATCAGCATTAATTCACGCTCGATGTGCGCACCTTCGGTCAAATCAACTACCTTGACCACCTCAATCAGGCGGTTCAAGTGCTTGGTAATTTGTTCGATGATGTCATCCGAACCGCTGGTGACGATAGTCATGCGTGACAGGGTTGCATCTTCGGTTGGCGCGACCGTCAAAGTCTCAATATTGTAACCACGTGCGGAAAACAAGCCCACTACACGCGATAAAGCTCCCGCTTCGTTTTCCAGCAATACAGAAATGATGTGTCGCATATTACAAATCCTCCGAACCCAACAGCATTTCAGTCAGACCCTTGCCTGCCTTGACCATCGGCCAGACATTCTCGGTTTGATCCGTAATGAAATTCATGAATACCAGCTTGTCCTTCATCGCAAACGCGTCGCGCATTGCGCCGTCGACATCACCTGGCTTTTCGATCTTCATGCCGACATGACCGTAAGATTCGACCAGTTTGGTGAAATCGGGCAGCGAATCCATATACGATTCCGCATATCGCGAACCGTAATCGATTTGCTGCCATTGGCGCACCATGCCGAGAAAACGATTGTTGAGCATGATGATTTTAGGCGTCAGGTGATACTGCTTGCAGGTCGCCAGTTCCTGGATACACATCTGGATCGAACCCTCACCTGTTACGCAGGCGACAGTTGCATCCGGATTGGCCATCTGTACGCCCATTGCGAACGGAAGGCCGACACCCATCGTACCCAAGCCGCCGGAATTGATCCAGCGCCGTGGCTTGTCGAACGGGTAATATTGCGCCGCCCACATTTGGTGCTGACCTACGTCGGAAGTGATGAAGGCATCGCCCTTGGTGACTTCCCACAGTTTTTGTACTACGGACTGCGGTTTGATAACCTCGGTTGAAGTTGGATAAGTCAGACATTCACGACCGCGCCATTCATTGACCTGTTTCCACCAGCCAGCCAGGGCATTTGCATTGGGTTTGATCTCGGATGCATCCAGTTGCGCCAGCAATTCCTGCAGCACATCTTTGACGTTGCCGACAATCGGAATATCCACTTTGACACGCTTCGAAATCGACGATGGATCAATATCGATATGAATGATTTTGCGCGGGGACGAGCAAAAATGTTTTGGATTGCCGATCACGCGATCATCAAAACGGGCACCGATGGCGATCAATACGTCGCAATGCTGCATCGACATGTTCGCTTCATAGGTGCCATGCATGCCGGGCATGCCCACGTATTTATCGCTGGAAGCTCTGCATGCGCCCAATCCCATCAGCGTATTGGTGCATGGGAACCCCAACTTATCGACCAGTTTATTCAGCTCAGGAGCCGCATTGGCCAAAATCACGCCGCCGCCGGCATAAATCATCGGCCGCTCAGCCTGCTGCAACAATTGCACCGCCTTGCGGATCTGGCCTGAATGGCCTTTGTCGACCGGCTTGTAGGAGCGCATTTCGAGTTCACGCGGATATTCATAGACGCATTTGTGCATCGAGATATCTTTAGGGATATCGACCAAGACCGGACCAGGACGACCGGTGGTGGCAATAAAAAACGCCTTGCGTATCGTGGTTGCCAGATCCCTGACGTCTTTGACCAGGAAATTATGTTTCACGCAAGGGCGGGTGATGCCCACCGTATCGCATTCCTGAAACGCGTCCTGCCCGATTGCGTGCGACGGCACCTGGCCCGATATCACCACCATCGGAATCGAATCCATATAGGCGGTAGCCAGGCCGGTCACCGCATTGGTGACGCCCGGACCGGACGTGACCAGGGCCACACCGATTTTTTTGGAACTGCGCGAATAAGCATCGGCGGCATGCACTGCAGCCTGCTCGTGACGCACCAGAATATGCTGAAACTTATTCTGTTTGAAAATGGCGTCGTATATGTAAAGTACCGAACCGCCGGGATAGCCGAAAACGTGTTCTACACCTTCTTCAGCCAGACAACGCACGACAATTTCCGCGCCTGTAATTTCTTCTGCACTCATGCTACCTTCCTTTCAAGATCCATTGGAGATTGATCGGATGCTCTCTCCTGACGAAATCATGCTGTGCAATGCGACAATCCGAGGCTTCCCTTTTTTGTGCGGTCACGTCCCTTCGTTGCATATCCGTAGACATGATTCAAAGCGAACGCTAAACGCCACTCGTTCAGCCAAAGTTTTGTTGCGACACTATGATTTCTCGCGCTTGTGGCGCGGGTTAGAACAAACAGCTTCTTAATTAAAAGCACGTCTATTCGATGCACTGCATCATGCGCGGCACACGAAAAGACCTTTAGCTCCGAGATTGCGGAGCGAATGGTACGTTAATGCGTAGTACCATTTTGGTCAAGCTAATCCTGTGTAAATTAGGTTTCCAATACAAAAGCAGCCAGGATTTCTTCCTATTTATTACGATTGTCCTGTATTTCGAAAACCACAGCACTTGGGTTGCGCTTTATTCTGCAATCCGCTGCAACCTTGAAAATGCCACATCGTTCTGATCGAAAGCCGCGCTTCGCAGGCAACCGAAAATCCAGCGCGGACAAATATCGGCACCACCCGACCAAATGCGCAACGATAATTAAAGTATACTCACGCCCTCCGTACCACTTGATACAAAGTAGAACTCCTTGCTGAATCCACCTGCCCTGCTTAAACATCGATTGATATGCATGTTGTATGAAGCCATGCTGGCTTTTGGCGTTGTTTTTGTTGCCGGACTGCTACTCGATACCCTGACACAAAGCCGCCATGCGCTGACCTTGCGACACACACGACAATTCTGGCTGTTCATTGTCCTTGGTGCCTATTTTATGTATAGCTGGATGCACAGCGGCCAGACGCTGGCGATGAAGACTTGGCATATCAAGCTTGAAGCACCTGGTCTGGATAGCGTCCCATTTACCAAAGCGGCGCTACGCTACCTGCTGGCATGGATGTGGTTTCTACCCGCCATGGCACTCAATTTTGCATTGGGGCTAAAAGGATGGGACGGTATTGGCGTTATAGCAGTCGGCATGTGCCTGTGGGCGCTGACAGCAAAACTTAACCAGGATGGCCAGTTCCTACATGACAAACTTGCCGGTACCAGATTGGTCAGCCTGGGGCCCAATAAAACCATTAAAAAAACCCATACAATATAAATACAATAGTATGTATTATTTTATTGCCTTTATTCATATGCGGAAAAAATGCATTTAATTGCATACTCCCTCATAAATTGCATTAAATATATTCAATCAAGAGCCACCTTGATGTGGCAGCACATGGCTTTTCATGATTACACGCATCACACGCGCTCTGCTTGTGTTTCAAATCGCCCTCATCGTTGGGCTGTACCTGCTGCTGCGAGATTTTTTTCACGTTGAAAGCATCCCCCTGGCATGGATATTAAGCATCGGTGCCGTCGTCCTGGCGCGTTTTATGTTGGTCGTAAATAGCTTTTCGATTGCCTATCTCAACCGCACGCCATTGCCTGTCGAACAGCATATCAGCTGGAAAATGGCTATGCGCCTGTTACTGCAAGAGTTCTGGTCTACCATGCTGGTTACTTCGTGGTATATGCCATTCCGATCATTTTCCAGTGTTATTGCACCACATTCGAATGGTTTTCCGGTATTACTGATACATGGATATGGCTGCAATAGTGGTTATTGGCATAGCATGCGTCGGCGCTTGGTGCAGGCGAATATCAACTACAAGGCTGTCGATCTGGAACCGCTATTGGGGGGAATTGATGAGTATGCTGACAGCATACACAAAGCAGTGGAATCCCTCTGCCGCGAAACAGGCAAAGGACAAATCACCCTCTTGACCCACAGCATGGGCGGACTGGCCGCAAGGGCCTATCTGCGCCAGTACAGTGGACGCAGGGTAGCAAAAATTATCTGTGTTGGCGCTCCGCATCACGGCACCGTATTGGCTAATCTTGGCATCGGCACTAATAGCCGGCAGATGCAATGGCATAGTGATGTTGAGCACGGCCAGCCTTCCGACTGGTTACGAAATTTAGCTAGTTCGGAAGATGCCGCCGGCCGCGCGTTGATTACTTCCATTTATTCGCTGCACGACAATATCGTTGCGCCACAACAGTCATGCCATCTGAGCGGCGCAAAAAATATTGGGTTACCAGGAATTGGTCATGTAGCGCTAGGCCTGGATCTGTCAGTGCAAGCGCTAGTTCTTGAAGAAATCAAACTTGCAACCGAGCACGGTTAATATTCAGAAAAAAATACAAGCACATGGCCGAACACTTCACAACAGCGCCCTTGGATTTAAATCCTATCCACAATACGCTGCGCCATCCGTTGTGCCAGATCTGCACTTTTAGCTTCTACCATCACACGTATCAGTGGTTCGGTGCCAGAGGCGCGGATCAATACACGGCCGTTATCGCCCAGTTCACTCTCCACTTTTTCTTTTTCCGTTACCATTCCCGCATTTTTCAGCCAGTTGAAACCAGTTGGCACTTTGATATTTATTAAAGTCTGCGGGAATAAAGGCAAGTCGGCTACCGATTGTGCCAGCGTCGTGCCGCTGCGCTTTAATGCAGAAAGAACTTGCAATGCGGATACGATGCCATCGCCGGTAGTCTGTTTGTCAAGGAATAGTAAATGACCAGAGCCTTCACCGCCCAGTATCCAGCCGCGCTCGCGCAGCACTTCAAGCACGTAGCGATCGCCCACCTTGGCGCGGGCAAAACCGACACCCATTTTCTTTAGCGCAACTTCCAGCGCCATATTAGTCATCAGCGTGCCAACCGCTCCGCTCACCGGCCCATTCTTTAATCGGTCCTTGATCATTAAATATAACAATTGATCGCCGTTATACAGGCACCCGCTAGCATCGGTCATCAGCAAGCGATCGGCATCACCATCCAGTGCGATACCGAGATCAGCCTGATGCTCACGCACGGCAGCGATCAATGCATCAGGTGCGGTGGCGCCAAAACCATCATTGATATTCAAGCCATTCGGTTTGTTACCGATAGTCACAACTTCCGCACCTAATTCGTGGAATACCAGCGGGGCAATCTGGTAGGCAGCACCATGGGCGCAGTCGAGAACAATTTTCAGTCCGCGCAAATCCAGTTCATTTGGAAAAGTGGATTTACAAAACTCGACATAGCGACCTTGCGCATCATCAATACGTCGCGCTTTCCCTAATTTTTCAGAGGATACGCAGGACATTGGCGTCTCCAACGCCGCTTCGATAGCCAGCTCGACTGCATCCGGCAGTTTGTTGCCCTGGGCCGAAAAAAATTTGATCCCATTGTCGTAATAAGGATTGTGGGAAGCAGAAATAACAACCCCTGCAGACAAACGCAGCGCACGCGTCAGGTAGGCTACTGCGGGCGTCGGCACCGGGCCGGCCAGCATGACATCCACGCCAGCTGCGGAAAACCCAGCTTCGAGCGCTGCTTCCAGCATATAACCGGAAATACGCGTGTCTTTGCCAATCAATACCGCCGGCTTGGCATCGGTCAACCCGGTCTGGGTAAGTACTTTTCCTGCTGCATAACCCAGCCGCATGACAAAATCAGGCGTAATTGGCGCATCCCCTACGCGACCGCGCACTCCGTCAGTACCAAAATATTTTCTCGACATATCAATCCTTATTATTGTATTTATTGTGTTTACTGTATTTATTGCCTCGCAGCTTGCCATACAGTAAGAGCGTCAATCGTTTCTACCACATCATGCACGCGTATTATTTTGGCGCCATTCGCTGCCGCAATTAAGGCAGCGGCAAGGCTGCCGGCAAGCCGTTTCTCAACCGGTTGCCCCGTTATTGCACCCAGCATGGATTTTCGAGACAGTCCAGCCAACAAAGGCAAGTCCATTATCTCCTGTATTTTGGCGATGCTTTTGAGTAACGACAAGTTGTGCGGCACCGTTTTGCCAAAACCAAAACCAGGGTCAATACAAATGCGTGCGCGGAAAACGCCTGCTGCCTGTAATGCCGCGACGCGCTCCTGAAGAAAACAAATCACCTCATCCACCGGATTTGTATATTGTGGATGATTCTGCATGTTTTGTGGTTGATTTTGCATGTGCATTACACACAATCCGCAATCGCTGTCTGCAATCGCTGCGACTGCCCCTTCCGCGCGGAAACCATTGATATCATTAATCATGTCGGCACCCGCCGCCAAGGCTTGCCGCATGACCTGCGGCTTGTAGGTATCAATTGAAATCGGCTTGCCACAATCGCGTAAAGCATAAACAAGCGGCATTACGCGTTGCAATTCTACTTCCAGAGGCAGCACTTTGGCACCAGGACGCGTGGTTTCACCGCCAATGTCAATAATGTCAACACCATCGGCAATCATCTGCTCGGCATGTGACAGAGCAGAATCGAGCAACTGATATTGCCCCCCATCCGAAAAAGAATCCGGCGTCACATTCAGCACACCCATAACGAGTGGCCGCGCATTTTCATGTAACGGCAAACGATACCGCCCGCATTGAAAGTAATTTTCCATATTCGCCATAAAAAAGGGTGAGACCAAATAGTCTCACCCTTACAATTATTTCTGGGACCAGTTCAACTACAACTTGCCATTATCAAGCAGATTAGGCAGGTGCAGTTGCAGTTGGTGAGATATCACCATGATGGTCATCGGATGAAGGACGCTTCGCCGGAATGCCATCTTTAGGCAGACGGGGCGGATTGCCTTCCATAATGTCATTGATTTGGTCAGCATCGATAGTTTCCCAATCCAACAAAGTTTTGGCCATCATCTCGACTTTTTCACTATTCTCTTCCAGCAATTTACGTGACAGTGCGTACTGTTCATCGAGAATGCGTCTGATCTCAGCATCCACTTTTTGTTGTGTCGCCTCAGATACTGTCTTTGCAGACGAACGGCCAAAGTAGGCATCCTGTTCAGTATCCTCATACACCATCGTGCCAAGCGCTTCGGACATGCCATAACGGGTCACCATGGCACGCGCCAGTTTAGTAGCACGTTCAAAGTCATTGGAGGCGCCAGTCGACATCTGATGCATGAAAATTTCTTCAGAGATGCGGCCACCGAACAGGATCGCAATTTCTTCCAGCATCTTGTCTTTGTACATATTGACGCGATCATGCTCAGGCAATTGCCAAGTCAAGCCCAACGCAAAACCGCGCGGCATGATCGTGACTTTATGCACTGGGTCTGCTTTTGGCAATAATTTTGCAACTACTGCATGACCGGATTCGTGGTAAGCCGTATTCCTGCGTTCTTCTTCGCGCATGACTGCTGACTTACGCTCAGGGCCCATCACGATCTTGTCTTTGGCATCCTCGAAATCTTTCATCTCAACCAAGCGCTTGTTGCGGCGAGCGGCAAATAGTGCAGCTTCATTGACCAGATTGGCTAAATCTGCACCAGAAAAACCAGGAGTGCCACGGGCCAGAATATCTGCCTTGACGTCGGGTGCGACAGGCACCTTACGCATATGCACCATGAGGATCTGTTCACGGCCACGAATATCAGGCAAGCCAACCACTACTTGACGGTCAAAACGACCAGGACGTAACAATGCCTTGTCGAGAACATCGGCACGGTTGGTTGCTGCAACCACAATGACGCCAGAATTGGGTTCGAAACCATCCATCTCAACCAGCAACTGGTTCAAGGTTTGTTCACGCTCATCATTGCCGCCGCCCATACCGGCACCACGATGACGACCAACCGCATCAATTTCATCGATAAAGATAATGCAAGGTGCATTCTTTTTGGCATTTTCAAACATGTCGCGTACTCGTGACGCACCCACGCCGACGAACATTTCTACAAAATCAGAGCCTGAAATCGTAAAGAATGGCACTTTCGCTTCACCAGCAATGGCCCGTGCCAACAAAGTTTTACCTGTACCGGGAGGACCCACTAGCAGAACGCCACGTGGAATACGACCGCCCAATTTCTGGAACCGGGCAGGCTCTTTCAAAAAATCAACCAGTTCCTGTACTTCTTCCTTCGCTTCGTCGCAACCAGCCACATCACCGAATGTCACTGTATTGCTGGCTTCATCGAGCATGCGCGCTTTGGATTTACCAAAGGAAAAAGCGCCGCCTTTGCCACCGCCCTGCATTTGACGCATGAAAAATACCCATACACCAATCAGCAGCAACATCGGGAACCAGGAAATAAAGATTTGTGACAGGAAAGACTGCTCTTCAGGTTGCTTGATATCGAACTTGATGCCATTGTTGACCAAGTCGCCAATCAGGCCACGATCCAGATAAGTGACTGTAGTCTTTATTTTTTTGCCATCATTAGTAGTCGCAAGGATGCTGCGATCCTCAATAACCACTTCCTTGATGCGTTGTGATTTCACTTCATCAAGAAATTCGGAATATTGAATAGGTGTAGCACCAGCCGCCATTCCCCGGCTATCGAACTGTTTAAATACGGTAAATAGCACAAGGGCAATCACCACCCAAATGGCTGTTTTAGAAAACATATTGTTCACAAGAACTCCTTTAGCGCGAACGCGATTTGTTACCTACCCATTGTGCTTATTTTACGCGCAATGTCATGCGCTTAATATTCGACATATGCGACTACTTGATATGAAAATCAAGGTATGAAATGTAATTTACACAGGATTCTTCAGAATCTTTCCAAGTAAAAATATTTCGGAAGACTTGTCCCTGCTAGCTTTTGGCTTCTTTTGTACAACAACTTTAAATTCCAGTTTTAATTTCGCCAAAATATCATTGAAGCCCATGCCATTAAAACACTTGACCAACAAACAACCAGATGGTTTCATGTGTGCCTTGGAAAAATCTACTGCCAAATCAATCAGGTATTCAACGCGCGCTGCATCAGTCACAGCGATACCAGATAAATTTGGCGCCATATCAGACAAAACAAGATCCACCTTGCGCCCAGCCAACAGATTTTCTAGCGCAAGCAAAGGGCCGTCTTCACGAAAATCACCCAGAATAAAGTGCACATCCGCAATCGGGTCCATCGGCAGCAGGTCCAGACCGATAATTGTGCCATGAATACCGCCACCATCCTGACCAGAGAGTTTATTGCGCACATACTGCGACCAACTGCCCGGAGTGGAGCCTAAATCAACGATGACTTGGCCGCGCTTCACCAATTTTTCATCCTCATCAATTTCTTTCAGCTTATATGCCGCGCGCGCTCTATAACCTTCTTTCTGCGCAAGTCTTACGTAAGGATCGTTGATATGATCGTGCAGCCAGTTTTTGTTTAATTTGTTTTTAGCCATTCGCGTAGAATAGTACCTTTAGAATTTATTAGTTAGTTACAGAAATCATGTTGAAACTTACCCCCGTAGAACGTAGCGCACTCCGCTCAGAAGCGCATGCGCTCAATCCTATTGTGATGATCGGCGAAGCCGGCTTGACCCCTGCCGTGCTTAAAGAAATTGATGCGGGGCTGACTGTACACGGATTGATCAAAGTGCGTGTTTTCGGGGATGACCGTGAAGCCCGGATTGCCATGTATGACACCATTTGCGAAAATCTCAAGTCTGCTCCAGTCCAGCATATTGGCAAACTACTGGTGGTTTACCGCCCCCGAAAAGAAGCCACAAAAGAACGCATCGAGAAAAAAGGCCGGGGCATGCGCGAAGTGACTATTGTCAAACCGAGCGCTAGCGGAACAAAACGGCCCACTGTCAGTAAGGTGATGCTTAAGGGCAATGAGCGCGTAACCGAAGGTGGCACCATCAAACGCGCCAAGCCTCGTCAAACCAGCCCCAAGAAAAGCGCACTCGGAAGCAAATAGCATCTGACGCAATAAGCACTAAAAACGGGAGTATAATTTTTTTCTCGCTATTAATATGCGGAAAAAAATGTATTCTATACTATACTCCCGTTAATCAACGGTAATCTAAAGCACTATTCATTAATGCGGCAAACTGGTTTGAAGTGGTCGTACCCGCTAAAATCCGGATACCACAGCCAAACATTCGTTAGATATAACGGACTTCCAGAATTTCGTACTCGCGAACACCGGCTGGCGCCATGACCTCAACCACATCGCCGGCAGATTTGCCAATTAGTGCACGTGCAATGGGGGACGTCACCGATACCTTCAATTCTTTTATATCCGCTTCGTCTTCACCGACGATTTGGTAGGTCACTTTCTGCCCCGATTCCAGATCTTCGAGGTAAACTGTCGAAGCAAATACCACACGTCCTTCCGCCTCCAGTAACAAAGGATCGATAATTTGAGCGGCTCCCAGCTTGCCTTCCAAGTTTTGAATACGCCCTTCGATAAAGCTTTGCTTTTCTTTGGCAGCGTCATACTCGGCATTTTCAGATAAATCGCCCTGCGCGCGCGCTTCGGCAATTGCGCCGATAACTTCATGGCGCTCTTTTGTTTTCAGACGATGCAACTCTTGCTTGAGAAGTTCGGCGCCGTGCTTGGTAATAGGTACTGAGCTCATAATTTCCAACTATATAAATGCTACAGAGGCCACAAATAGTACCGGGTAGGCCCGGTACCGTTTATGACCTCTGCAGGTTAGGGTTTAACTATTTAACGATTCTCTTAGTGTAGAGTTTTATGCAGTCCTTGTAAATCATAGACATGCAACTGATCCAGATGCGCCATGCCTTGCACTGCTGCTTCCGCTCCGAAGATGGTGGTAAACGTCGTCACGCGGGCGGCAAGAGCAGAGATGCGGATCGCACGTGAATCGATGATCGCACTGCGCTTTTCCTCTACCGTGTTGATGACCATGGCAATCTCATTATTCTTGATCATGTCCACCACGTGCGGACGGCCTTCACTCTTTTTATTGACCATCGTAACTTGCACACCGGCAGCACTAATGGCTGCTGCCGTACCTTTGGTGGCAACAATCGCAAATCCGAGCTGCGCCAGATCTTTGGCAACTTGCACTGCGATCGGCTTGTCGCTTGCTTTTACGCTAATAAATATTTTTCCGGATTTTGGCAATTTCACGCCAGCACCAAGTTGCGCTTTGACAAAAGCTTCGCCGAAAGTTTTGCCGATGCCCATGACTTCACCAGTCGATTTCATTTCTGGGCCGAGAATCGTATCAACGCCAGGGAATTTCACGAATGGAAAAACCGCTTCCTTGACACTAAAATAAGACGGCACCACTTCATCCAGAATGCCTTGGCTATCGAGGGACTGCCCAACCATGCAACGCGCGGCGATCTTGGCTAATTGCAGACCCGTGGCCTTGGAGACAAAAGGCACCGTGCGTGAAGCGCGCGGATTAACTTCCAGCACATAAACGATGTCCTTGCCCTCTTTTTGCTGAATAGCAAATTGCACATTCATCAAACCCACCACATTCAAGCCTTCGGCCATCAGCGCAGTTTGGTGCCTCATCACGTCAATGGTTTCTTGCGACAGCGAATATGGCGGCAGCGAACAGGCAGAATCGCCGGAATGCACGCCGGCTTGCTCGATATGCTCCATCACGCCACCTATAAAGGTGCGCGTGCCATCTCTGATGCAATCGACATCGCACTCGATCGCATCGTTGAGGAATCGATCCAGTAAAACCGGGGAGTCATGCGACACCTTGACCGCCTCGCGCATGTAGCGTTCCAGATCGCGTTGCTCGTGCACGATTTCCATCGCACGCCCGCCAAGCACATACGATGGACGCACTACCAACGGATAACCGATCTCCATGGCTTTTTCCAGTGCTTCCTGCTCGGTGCGGGCCGTGCGATTCGGCGGTTGCAGCAGATTGAGATCCTGCAATAATTGCTGGAAACGCTCGCGATCTTCAGCAGCATCAATCATGTCCGGCGAAGTGCCAATGATGGGCACACCGTTGGCTTCCAGTTCAAGTGCTAGTTTCAAAGGTGTCTGACCACCGTACTGGACGATAACGCCGTACGGTTTTTCGATGGCAACGATTTCCAGCACATCTTCCAGCGTCAACGATTCAAAATACAGCCGATCCGAAGTGTCGTAATCGGTCGAGACTGTTTCAGGATTGCAGTTGACCATAATGGTTTCATAGCCATCGGCACGCATCGCCAGCGCGGCATGAACGCAGCAGTAATCGAATTCGATACCTTGGCCGATGCGGTTCGGGCCACCGCCTAGCACCATGATTTTTTTACGATCGGTCGGCTGCGCTTCGCACTCTTCATCATAGGTCGAGTACATGTATGCGGTGTTGGTCGAAAATTCTGCGGCACAGGTATCGACCCGTTTGTAGACCGGACGAATATTCAGCGCATGGCGTTTTTCGCGCACAACAGTATCGGTAGTCTTGAGCAGCTTGGCCAGGCGACGGTCGGCAAAACCTTTTTGCTTTAATTTATATAGCAGGGGTTTGTCGAGCGCATCCAGGGTCTGGGTTTCCAGCCACAATTCGATATCGACAATTTCTTTGATCTGCACCAGGAACCACATGTCGATACGCGTTAGCTGATGCACTTCTTCCAGCGTAAAACCTTGGGCAAATGCGTCACCCACATACCAGATACGCTCTGGACCGGGCTCACCAAGTTCTTCCTCGATAATTTCGCGGTCTTTGGTCATTTCGTTCATACCATCAACGCCAACCTCCAGACCGCGCAGCGCTTTCTGGAACGACTCCTGGAAAGTGCGGCCAATCGCCATCACTTCACCGACCGATTTCATTTGCGTAGTCAAATGCGAATCCGCCTGCGGAAATTTCTCGAAGGCAAAGCGTGGAATCTTGGTGACGACATAATCTATTGATGGTTCAAACGAAGCCGGGGTTGCACCACCGGTGATTTCGTTGCGCAGTTCATCCAACGTGAAACCTACCGCCAATTTGGCAGCGATTTTAGCAATGGGGAACCCAGTCGCTTTTGATGCCAACGCAGAGGAACGCGATACACGTGGATTCATCTCGATGACGATCATGCGGCCATCTGCAGGATTGATCGAAAACTGTACGTTTGAGCCACCGGTATCGACACCGATTTCACGCAAAACCGACAGCGAGGCGTTGCGCATGATCTGGTATTCCTTATCCGTGAGCGTTTGCGCCGGTGCGACCGTAATTGAATCGCCGGTATGCACGCCCATGGGGTCGAGATTTTCGATCGAGCAAACGATGATGCAGTTGTCCACCGTGTCGCGCACTACCTCCATCTCATACTCTTTCCAGCCGATCAGTGATTCTTCGATCAGCAATTCGGAAGTCGGCGATGCTTCCAGGCCGCGCTTGCAGATGGTTTCGAATTCTTCTGCGTTATATGCAATCCCCCCGCCGCTGCCGCCCATGGTGAATGAAGGGCGGATGATAGTAGGAAAACCGAGTTCTTTTTGTACTATCCAGGACTCTTCCATTGTATGCGCCACACCGGAGCGCGCAGAATCGAGTCCGATTCTGGTCATTGCTTGTTTGAATTTGGAACGGTCTTCGGCTTTGTCGATGGCTTCCGGCGAGGCGCCGATCAATTCACAGTTGTACTTGGCCAGCACACCATTATTGTGCAGATCCAGTGCGCAATTCAGCGCGGTCTGGCCGCCCATGGTCGGCAAAATTGCATCCGGGCGCTCTTTGTCGATGATGCGCTCAACCACCTGCCAGGTGATCGGCTCGATGTAAGTCACATCTGCCATTTCCGGATCGGTCATGATGGTCGCGGGATTGCTATTGACCAGAATGACTTTGTAGCCCTCTTCACGCAGGGCCTTGCATGCTTGTGCGCCCGAATAATCGAATTCGCAGGCCTGGCCGATGACGATCGGACCGGCGCCAATAATCAGAATGCTTTTAATATCATTGCGTTTAGGCATTTTTTTTCTTCTCCGTCACGCTTGCTTCCATCATTGTTACAAAGCGGTCAAACAGGTGGGCGATATCGTGCGGACCGGCCGACGCTTCAGGATGTCCTTGGAAGCAGAAGGCAGGCTTGTCGGTGCGGACAAATCCCTGCAAGGAACCGTCGAAAAGAGATACATGTGTCACCCGACAGTTAGCCGGCAATGTTGCCGCATCCACCGCAAAACCATGGTTCTGGGAGGTTATCAGCACTTTCTTGGTTTCCAAGTCTTGTACTGGATGATTAGCGCCATGGTGGCCAAATTTCATTTTCAACGTCTTTGCACCGGAAGCCAGCGCTATAATCTGATGACCAAGGCAGATACCGAAAGTCGGGATACCGCGTTCGATCAATTCTGTGACAGCCGCAACGGCATAATCGCAAGGTTCAGGATCTCCCGGGCCGTTTGACAGGAAAATGCCATCCGGATTCAGGGCCAATGCTTCTGCCGCGCTGGCTTGCGCTGGCAACACAGTAATTTTGCAACCGCGTTGTGCCAGCATACGCAGAATATTGCGCTTGATGCCGTAGTCAAAAGCGACAACATGATACTTTGGCGCAATTTGCCGATCATAGCCTTTGCCCAGTTGCCATTCGGTCTCGACCCAGGAATAAGGTTTGGTAGTGGACACCACTTTGGCCAGATCCATGCCGCCCAGCCCAGGGAAAGTACGTGCCAATGCCAAAGCTTTTTCGGCATCATCACCTACCAGGATAGCGCCGCTTTGCGCCCCTTTTTCACGCAGAATTCGGGTCAATTTGCGGGTATCGATGCCGGAAATGGCGACGATATTTTCCGCTTTCAAATAATCCGATAAAGATTGCGTAGAGCGGAAACTGGACGTGACAATGGGCAGATCCTTGATGATTAATCCGGCTGCATGTATTTTGCCGGACTCCACATCTTCGGGATTGACGCCGGTGTTGCCGATATGGGGATAGGTAAGTGTGACGATCTGATGACTATAGCTAGGGTCGGTAAGAATTTCCTGGTAACCGGTCATTGAAGTATTGAATACCACCTCACCGGTAGTATGGCCTTCAGCGCCTACTGAGAAACCTTGAAAAATCGACCCATCTGCTAGCGCTAGTACGGCCTGAACAGGGTGTCCAGAAAAAAATGGCAGCAAGGGTAACTCCTGATGTTGTTACCGCCGCTGCGCCGCACCACTACAACCGTCATCGCCCGGGCTACTACGCCAGAGTCGATAACAAGTCGTTTTGACGGGATGAAGTTGGTATGCGCTACGGCGGGTGTAAGTTTAGTTAAACCGAGCGATTGTAGCGCAAAATCACCCTCCCCGTAAATCTGTAAGATTCCAGCAAGTAAAGCCGCAGATATACAAAAAATATACGGAAAAAATTTTGGGTGCTTACAAGGCTAACGCAGCGATACCTGCCTTTGCAATTTGCGCATCTTCAGCAGATTTAACGCCCGAGACACCAACCGCGCCCAAGCATTGTCCATTCAGCATAATAGGAACACCACCTTCAAGCATGCCGTCGATATACGGTGCCGACATAAAAGAAACGCGACCGTTGTTGATCATTTCTTCATAAATCCGGGATTCACGACAACCCATTGCTGCCGTTTTTGCCTTAGCTGGCGCAATGTGGGCAGATATCGGAGCTACCCCGTCCAACCGTTGCAGCCAGAGTAGATGTCCACCATCGTCCACAATAGAAATCACGACTGCCCAGTTATTTTTATTGGCTTCCGCTTCTGCTGCGGCGGCAATTTTCTTGACATCGTCAAGGGTCAATATTTGTTTGGATTGCATCACGACTCCCTATATGAATATTGCAGAATTGTACGACAGGCGCCAATTACCCACTATCAAAACTGTTTTTACTTTCAGCAAGACACTTTAACAAGAGAAGTCATACACGCAGATGACCTGAAACCGTCCACATAAAATTTATTTTGATCTGATGCTTTGACAGACTGGCGACATTCACTTACATTGTAGTCTCATAAGATTAAGTTTCTAAAATGACAACAAAATACACGTCTAACCAGAGCAAAAAAATCATGCGTTTATGCATGTTTGTCGGCGCATTGTTTTGTTATGGCCAGACTTGGGCCATCGAGCCACTGCCTCCAAAAACCAATATTGCCTTAGGAAAATTGCAGGACTTGGGCCATCGGGCTGCTGAATTATCCAATCGCGCCTCTGAGTTGGCTATGCAAGCGATGGGAATGATCGGAATTCACTATAAATACGGCGGCAATACACCTGAAAGCGGACTCGATTGCAGCGGTTTAGTAGGTTACGTATTTAAAGAAGCATGGGGTGCAAGTCTGCCCCGCACTTCGGCGGAACTTAGCCAAGTTGGCGAGAAGATAGAGCCACAAAACATGCAAGCAGGCGATCTCGTGTTCTATAACACCGTTAAACGTAGTTTCTCGCATGTCGGAATTTATTTGGGTGACAACAAATTCATCCACTCCCCCTCAGCCGGAGGTCGGGTACGGATCGAAAGCATGGATATTGGATATTGGAAAAAACGCTTCAACGGCGCCCGCCGCGTCAATCAGCCAGTGCAATAAATAAACGTTTTATTGCTGCTACATTTGCTGCTGCATTGCCTTTAATTTCCTCTTGATTTCGCCCATCGCGGCTACCGTTGCTTTCTCACCCGCCATGATGGCCATGTTACGGCCATTGAAGTCATTGGCTTTCATGCCGTTCAAACCAGGCTCGATGACAATATCTGCTTCCCTTAGCTCGTACTTGTTAATGCGCTGCCCCATGATCGTGAAAGTTTGCATTAAAACATCAAGGGAACCAGACGCCGTCAGCACGTCGGCTTGGGATGAAATATTAACCGCAATCACGAAATCTGCTCCCATATCGCGCGCAAACTTCGCGGGGACAGGCGACACCAATCCACCATCGACATAAGTCCGGCTGCCGATTTTGACCGGCTGGAAAATACTGGGCACAGCCGATGAAGCCCTGACTGCCATACCCGTATTGCCTCTTTGGAACAAAATGGGCTGACCGGTATTTAAATCGGTCGCCACTGCGCCAAATGATTTTTTAAGCTTTTCGATTGGCACGTCACGAATGGTCTTGTTAATGTAATTTTGCAAACCTTGGCCCTTGATGATTCCGCTGAACTTTGAAAACAGCGGAACCGACCAATCCGAAATAGCGGCCTCATCCATCTCCATCGCCATTTTCTGTAATGCGAAGCCATTGTTGCCGGCCGCATACAGCGCACCGACCAGGCTACCGGCGCTGGTTCCAACCACGATATTGGGAATGATGCCTTGCGCCTCCAAGGCCTTGATCACGCCGATATGGGCAAAACCGCGGGCAGCACCGCCCCCCAAGGCCAATCCAATCTTGATATTGCGCGCTGGCTTAATCGCTAGTGATTTGGCAACTTGTGCTGGGGCGATCAGACTGCAACCGCTTATCAGAAATAGGACTGCACTTAAAGAGGGAAACAAACAACGTAGGTATAGCATCGCGTTATGACTTGGGCTTGTTTTGTGAGGTGCGAATTGTAGCTTATGAGGCAGATTCATACTTCAATGTAAACTCCCAATCGAGAATGATTTGCATTTAAGATGGTTTCAGTTATACTTTGGCAGTTGCTAATCATTCTCATTTAAGGATTCCACATGCACAAATTTACCCGCAATATCTTGTCCGCTGCCATTGCCTTGTCTGTCGTTGCCGGCGTCCATGCAGAAGACAAGGAGTTAAATATTTATTCGGCCCGCCACTACCAGACCGATGATGCGTTATATAGCGACTTTACTAAGAAAACCGGGATCAAAATCAACCGGATCGAAGCTGACGATAATGCGCTGCTGGAACGCCTGAAAACTGAAGGCAAGAACAGTCCGGCAGATATCATCCTGATGGTGGACGCAGCGCGTTTGTGGCGCGCGCAAATCGAAGGATTGTTCCAGCCAGTCAAATCGAAAGTACTGGCAACACGCATCCCTGCTCATCTACAAGGCAACGACGCCGGCCAAGGACCGCTGTGGTATGGCTTTTCGACTCGAGCCCGCGTCATTGTCTACAACAAAGCGACCGTCAAACCGGAAGATGTAGCAACGTACGAAGCGTTGGCCGAGCCAAAAAATAAAGGCAAAGTCTGCACCCGTTCCGGCTCACATCCCTACATGCTGTCCCTGATCGGTTCACTGGTTGAGCGTGATGGCGAGAAAGCCACAGAAGATTGGGCGCGCGGCATGGTCAACAATTTTGCACGTCCACCACGCGGCGGCGATACCGATCAAATTCATGGCGTAGCCTCCGGCGAATGTGGTGTAGCGCTGACAAATAGTTACTACTATGTACGCATGATGCGCTCGACCAAACCGGAAGATCGTCAGGCAATCAGCAAGATTGGCTTTATCTGGCCCAATCAAAAAACTTCTGGCACGCACATTAATGTGGCCGGCGGAGGCGTTGCCGCGAATGCTCCTCACCCGAAAGCCGCAGTACAGTTTTTGGAATATCTGGCCAGCGATTCCGCACAACGCAACTTCTCTGATGGCAACAACGAATGGCCAGCGGTACCCACTGTAGCGACGCACAATACAGCCCTGGAGTCACTCGGGAAATTTACATCTGAAAAACTTTCGATTGGCATTATCGGCAAAAATCAGATTGTGGCGCAAAAAATCCTGGATCGTGCTGGTTATAAATAAATTTTGTGACTATTCAGCAGCTACGCTGTGGGCCGAATAGGATTGCCATTGAAGGCGTGGCGTAGCACTTCGAGCATGCCGTGGCCTTGCTTGCGCAGTGTGTCGAGGCAGGAGCGGATGACGCAGAAATTTTCGGCCCCGA
>JBGSTZ010000031.1:0-89042 GCA_041736255.1 Burkholderiaceae bacterium | reverse complement strand
GTACGCCGGGGCGAGTGGAGATACGGTAAGGCTCGCCGGATGTGCCACAACGAGGACAGACGAAGCCATTGCCCCATCGCGCGCGCTCAAGATATGCCGCACATGCTGCCTCGTTCGGAAACAGCCGTTGAAACTCCGGCACAATGTTTATACCAACCATTATTGTGCCGGCTCCGATTCGGCTTCTCGTGTCTTTTGTAGATAATATTTTCACCTGTAACAGCTTTGCCTAACGTCAGGTAGTCAGCCCATCAAATAACGTACAGATCCACATATTCATGTACCGGCATCGCTTCCAGTGCGGCCTGGTCGAGCGATATATCGAGGATGGTCTTTTGCTGCTTGGCCGGGAAGCGGCGCGCCAGATTGGTCCTGAACTTGGCTTCCAGCAGCGGGATGCCGTCGGTGCGGCGGCGCGCATGGCCGATCGGATATTCGACCACGACTTCATCCAGCTTGCTGCCGTCGTTAAATTCAACCGTCAGCGCATTCGCAATCGAGCGTTTTTCAGGATCGTGATAATCGACGGTGAAAGCCGGGTCTTCGACGCAGACGATCTTGTCGCGCAGCAGGTCGATGCGGGCATCAACGGCCACGCTGTCTTCGTAATCGCCAGCCGTCAGGCGGCCGAAGATCAGCGGCACTGCGACCATGTATTGAATGCAGTGATCACGATCAGCCGGGTTGTCGAGCGGGCCTTTTTTGTCGATGATGCGGATGCAGGCTTCGTGGGTACGGATCGTGATCTGCTTGATGTCTGCGACCGACTTGCCAGCTTGCGCCAGTTGTCCATGCAGCGTCATCGCGGCTTCGACTGCGGTTTGCGAATGGAATTCGGCTGGGAACGCAATCTTGAACAGCACGTTTTCCATCACGTAAGAACCGTAGGGGCGCTGGAACTTGAACTTGTTGCCTTTGAACAGCACGTCGTAGAAACCCCAGATCTTGGCCGAGAGCGCCGACGGGTAACCCATTTCGCCGGTCTTCGCCATCAAGGCCAGGCGCACCGCGCGCGCGGTGGCGTCGCCGGCGGCCCACGATTTGCGCGAGCCGGTATTCGGCGAGTGGCGGTAGGTGCGCAACGATTGGCCATCGACCCAGGCCAGCGACACTGCGTTGAGGATTTCTTCGCGGCTCAGGCCCATCATTTGCGCCACCACCGCGGTGGACGCGACTTTCACCAGCACCACGTGGTCGAGGCCGACCTTGTTGAACGAATTTTCCAGCGCGATGCAGCCCTGGATTTAGTGCGCCTTGATCATCGCAGTCAGCACGTCTTTCATCAGCAGCGGCTGTTTGCCGGCGGCCACCGCAGTGCGCGAGAGCCAGTCGGCGGTGGCGAGAATGCCGCCCAAATTGTCCGACGGATGGCCCCATTCAGCCGCCAGCCAGGTGTCGTTGAAGTCGAGCCAGCGGATCATGGCGCCGATGTTGAACGCGGCTTGCACCGGGTCGAGCTGGAATTGGGTGCCGGGCACCTTGGCGCCGCACGGCACCACCGTGCCCGGCACGATCGGCCCCATCAATTTGGTGCAGGCCGGGTATTCCAGCGCTTCCAGTCCGCAGCCGAGGGTGTCGATCAGGCAGTTGCGCGCAGTGACGTATGCAACGCTGGATTCGACCTTGTAATGTATGACGTAATCGACGATATCGACGATTTCCTGATCGAATTCGGTGCGAATGTTGGAGATGTGTGCTGACATGCTGATTCCTTTTAATCGAAAAATTAAAGAGTTATCTGGGCCTGCATTCGTGCGCTACTTTCCGGCTGATCTTTGCGTTCAGTAGAAACGACCTGGACCGGTTTTGCCTTTCATGACTGTCTGCCAAACAGGTGTGTCTGAAGTCTAGACCACGTCGCGAAAGTGTACATGTCGGATTGAACGAATCTTGTTTTAAAGCGGGCCAGTGCTCAAATTCCGCATCTGATCTGACCCGGCGTGCGCCGGCAGCGAAAGCGATCTTTTCAGTTTCGCATATGATGGACAACTTCTTGCAGGCCCAGCCAAACCGATATGTGTAAGTGGGCAAAGCAACGCCGGCAATTTTGGCATGTGAAAGAAAGAAAAATGACAATCACTGAACACCCTTTTCAACTACCTTTTCGGGCAACAACGGAGCAGGCGTGCGACTGGCTGGCGCAGCAAACCGGTACGCCATGGACGCTGGCACGCATGATCGAAAACGGCTTGACTCCTTACGTCTGGCTCGACTACGACGCCGATTATCCGGAGCTGTTCGGCGACGCCAATGGCGGTTACCCGGCGCCGATTTTTTTTGAAGGCGACACCCAACGTCTTGCCGCCGGAAGCGAAGACGTGCTGATCACGATTACCAAGGACGCCTACAAGATAGCAACGCAACTCAAGCCACCGGGCTTTCGACGGGCTTTGCACGAGCTGCGTTTTCTGAAGAAGGATCTGGAGCGCCTGGCAGGCAAACTCAAGCGCGAGGCCGAGCCGGTCAAAATTGCGGCGGCAACCGAATCACGGACTGGCATCGGCAAGGAGCAGGTGCTGATCGCATTTGCCGGTCTGGTGAAAATGGATATGGAACAGGCTCTTGGCGGTGGCGGCGGCATCTTCGGCGATGATGGAGCAAGAGTCAAAGGCAGCGCAAAAAAGGCGAAAAACAAAGCATTATGGAATCCGGTCACGCTGGCGCTGGGATTGAATGACGTGTACCGAGTGCCGCTGTCGCATCTGAAAAGAGCGTTCACTACGCATGATTTCTTGGACGCATGGGCCGCGGAATGGAAACATACGCTGGCGCTACTGGGCAAATAAGGCGCCCGCGTTGCAGCCGTTTTCTTCCCTTTGCGCAGCAGTCGGGCCGGACGTGCGGCAAAGGCATGGCAGATTCAGGGCAAAAGCTTGAAGTACAATAATCACCGGAGGCTGGCCCGATCTGCCTTGAACTTCCTCGATTTTCCTGTATCGCCGAGCAACCCATTCTTCCCTTTTTATCTCCCGCCATATGACCATTTTCGGAACACCTTTGTCCCCCAACGCCACCAAAGTCATGCTGCTCGGTTCGGGCGAGCTTGGCAAGGAAGTGCTGATTGCGCTGCAGCGTCTGGGTGTGGAAACCATCGCCGTCGACCGTTACGAGAATGCTCCGGGCCAGCAGGTGGCGCACCATGCGCGCACCATCGCCATGAGCGATCCGGCCCAGCTCAAGGCCTTGATCGAGCGCGAAAAGCCGGACCTGGTAGTGCCTGAAATCGAAGCCATTGCCACCGCCATGCTGGAGGAACTGGAAGCTGCCGGCACGGTGCGGGTGATCCCGACCGCCCGTGCCGCGCGTCTGACCATGGACCGCGAAGGCATACGCCGCCTGGCGGCTGAAACACTGGCCTTGCCGACCAGCCCTTATGTGTTCTGCGATTCGCTGGCAGAGCTGCAGGCGGGGATTGATTCCAAAATCGGTTATCCCTGCATCATCAAGCCGGTGATGAGTTCGTCGGGCAAGGGCCAGAGCAAGATTGCCGGTCCCGACGATGTGCAAGCCGCATGGGACTACGCGATGGCTGGCGCACGCGTCAAGAGCGGGCGCGTGATCGTTGAAGGCTTTATTGATTTCGATTATGAAATTACGCTGCTGACGGTGCGTGCCGTGGGCGCTGATGGCGCCATTGAGACGCATTTTTGCGCGCCGATTGGCCATCTGCAGGTCGACGGCGACTATGTGGAAAGCTGGCAGCCGCATCCGATGCAGCCGGCAGCGCTGCAAAAAAGCCGCGAGATTGCCAGGGCCGTGACCGACAATCTGGGCATCGGCTTTGATGGCAAGCCTTCCGGGCTGGGCCTGTTTGGCGTCGAGTTGTTTGTGAAGGGCGATAAAGTCTGGTTCAGCGAAGTCAGTCCGCGCCCGCACGACACCGGCATGGTGACGCTGTGCACGCAGTGGCAAAACGAGTTCGAACTCCATGCGCGGGCGATTCTGGGTCTGCCGGTCAACACCGCGCTGAAAAGCCCGGGCGCCAGCGCCGTGATTTATGGCGGCGTGGACGCGAAAAGCATCGTGTTTGACGGCGTGGCCGAGGCGCTGCAGGTCCCCAACACCGACCTGCGCCTGTTCGGCAAACCCGAGAGTTTTGTCAAGCGCCGCATGGGCGTGGCGCTGGCGTTTGATGCGGATGTGGAACTGGCGCGCACGCGGGCCAGGCTGGCGGCGTCAAAGGTCAAGCCGCGCGTGAAAATTTGATTCGCCTATCGGCTATAGCGTAGGCGTTCAAATGGCTCGGTGCGCTACAAAAGATTGAGATTGCGGATCAGCACATAAACACAGGTGCCGACCACGATGCTCAACAGCGCATTCCTGATGCGCCATTGCAACACCACCACCAAGGCGACCGCCAACAACTCTGGCCACGGGCCTGCCGCATGCGCAAGGGCGGCACCCGTAGCCGAGTGCACCAACAAAAGCGTCATGATCGCCAACGGCAAAAATTCCCCCAAACGTTGCACGATCGGATGTTTCTTCAGCCATTGCGCGGCCAGGAAAGGGAGTGCTCGCAACGCAAATGTAACCAGTCCCATGGCAGCAATCACCGCCACCACATACGTGTTTTCAATCATTGCCAACCTCTTTGGCTGCAATAGATTTGGGTTGCCAGAATATTCCGGCAGCTATGCTCAGTGCGATAGAAATCACCAGTGCGTGTTGCGCTGCCAGGAAATAAGCCACGGTATATGCCGCCAGAGCGACCCATAATGGGGCGGGGCTTTTTTTCGTTCGCCACTGTTCAACGGTAAGTACCGCAAACAGGGATGCCAGAACAAAGTCGAGTCCAACCAGATTGATTTGTGCCTGAGCGCCGATCACCGCGCCTATAAGCGTGCCCAATACCCACCAACAATGATTGAGCAAAGCAAGCAAAGCCATATTCTTGTGGCTGGTTGTCTCGGGTAGCGTTGTCAGGACCGAATAGGTCTCGTCGGTCAGCGCAAAAATCATATACCAGCGGAGCAACTTTTTTTGGGGCAACTTGTTCAGCAAGGACAAGCCATAAAACACATGTCGCAGATTCACGATCAAGGTAGCCAGAGCAATCGCGCCCACGGGAAGCCCGGCGGCGAGCATCGGAATCATCATGTACTGCGCCGCGCCGGCATACACAAACAGGCTGGCCAGTATGGCCAGCCACCATTCTGCGCCGGCTTGGACAAACAAAAATCCAAAAACCGTGCCAAGCGGAATGTAGCCCATCGCCACAGGTGCAGTCAGCGATAGCACTGAAAAACGATTGATTCTGGGGTCGTTTGCCGAGAAGTTTTGATGTGTCATGAAGGAAAAACTGAAGCAAGCAGGGGTAAATTGTAACAGAGCAATTTATGGCTTGGCTCAGTCTGCTTTACAGGAGTTGGATGCATTTCACGACTTCATAATCCTGCTTATAAGCAGGATTATTTACAGGTTATAAAGACCGTCAGTTTGCCGCGAAGCACAGCACTTGGACAAGCTGCAGGGTCAGGGCTGACTGCGTTGGATATCAGGCTTGGGCTTGCCTTTCCAAGCAATCAAGCCATTCTGAAACGCATGGCTGGCGCCCTGGTAGTAGGCGATATCCCGTTGCAGCAACGGATCGCCGGTGCCGACCGAAAACTCATGGCTGAGGCCGAGGGCATCATCATGGCGACGCATCGCGCGCCTTGGGCTGAGGATGGCCAGATTGGCGCCATCGAACAGGCCCAGATGCTGGTAGTTGCCGATCAACGCACGTCCTGGGGCCGCGTCCTTGCGCAGCACATTGCGGCCGAAGAAGGTCGATGTGTAGTCGAAATCCAGCAGTCCGAGCAGGGTCGGCGCGAGGTCGATCTGGCTGGTCACCGCCGATACTTCGCGTGGTTCGATAAAGCCCGGGGCGTAGATAAACAACGGGATATGGTAGTTGGCAACCGGCAGGTCTTCCTTGCCCGCGCTGCCTGCGGTGTGATCGGCGACGAAGATGAACAGCGTCTGGTTGAACCAGGGCTTTTGCCGGGCCTGTGCCAGAAACTGACCAATCGCATGGTCGGTGTATTTCACCGCGCCGTCACGCCCGGTGCCGGAGGGAATGTCGATACGCCCCTGCGGATAGGTATACGGACGGTGGTTGGAGGTGGTCATCAACTGCAAGAAGAACGGTTTGCCGGCCGCGTGATCGGCATCGGCCACTTTCATCGTCTGCGCATACAGGTCTTCATCCGACATACCCCAGGCATTCTCGAAGCGCATGTCGGCATCGGCCACGCTGCTCTGGTCGACGATGCGATAACCATTGCCGCCAAAGAAGGCGTTCATGTTGTCGAAATAACCCCGCCCGCCATACAGAAACACGCTGTCGTAGCCTTGGGCCTTGAACTGCTGGCCCAGGCTGCTGAAGCCGGACTCGCGGCCGATGCGTTTTACGATCGAACGCCCCGGAGTAGGCGGCATGGATAGCGTGATGGCTTCCAGACCGCGGTCGGTACGGTTGCCGGTAGCGTAGAAATTATCAAAGAAAAGACTTTGCGGACGCAGCGCATCCAGGTTCGGAGTCAGGCCGCGCTCATTGCCGAAGCTGCCCAGGAATTTGGCACTAAAACTCTCGATGGTTACGAGCACGACATTCTTCCGTTTCGACTGACCCGGATTATCTATCGTCCGACGAATGTCCTGCGGATCGTTGCCGACAAAGCGCGCATTCGGCTCTTTGACCTCATCCCTGATCAGGCTGGCGACTTTCTGGTCCGGCAAGGTGGCGTAAAACTGGGTGTAGTCCAGCTCGTTATTGCGAAACGCCGCGAAGAACTGGAACGGCCCGTTGCCAGCCAGTTCGCGCTGATACGCATTGCCGCCCAGGCCGCGCGGGAAATTCTGCCCCAGCACGGCACTGCTTATGCCAACCGTCACCAGCAATGCAACTAGCCCCAGCCAGGCGCGGGATTTTGGCAGTTGCGGTGCTTCCAGTGCCGCAGCAACCTGTTTTCTGAATATGGCAGCAGTGCCTATCGCGACCACGGCCAGCGCAGCCAGCAACGGGTAGATCGGATAGGACTCCAGAATGTTGTTGATGACCTCTTTCGAGTAGACCAGGTAATCTACGGCGATGAAGTTGAAGCGCACCCCGAACTCATCCCAGAACAGCCACTCTGCCACGGCGACAAACAGCATGGCGAACAGGCTGACGCTCAGCAGTACCTGCAAAAAACGACGATGCCATCGCTGCTGCCAGAGACGGCTCGGGCAGAGCAGCACATAGATTGCCAGTGGCAAACAGGCATACAGCAAAAAGCCAAGGTCATATACCATGCCTATTCCATACAGGCTTAAAAGGCTTGCCAGGCCGACATCGGCATCGGCCAGATGGCTAACCAGCAATCCACTGCGGGTCAGGAAAAATACCGCAATCCAGGCCAGCAGGATGATTGACAAGTAGCGGAGTTGCGCGTAATGAAGCTGTGGCATCGTATGGTCCTGTGAAATAACTTGCCGCAGCCTAACTCCACCCTCGTGATGCGGGCGTCAACGCAATGTGAAAAAATCGTTAAGTCATTTGAAAAGGTACTCTGATGCGGATTCTGGTTATCGAAGACAACCGCGACATTCTTGCCAACGTGCTCGACTACCTGCAGCTCAAAGGCTACAGCGTGGACTGCGCCCAGAATGGTTTGAGCGGTCTGCATCTGGCCAGTTCTGGGCACTATGATCTGATCGTGCTGGACATCATGCTGCCCGGCATGGATGGTTATCAGGTCAGCAAACGCTTGCGAGAAGATGCCCGCAACGAGGTGCCGATCCTGATGCTGACCGCGCGCGATGCGCTGGAAGATCGCCTGCAAGGATTGCAGGCCGGTGCCGACGACTATTTGATCAAGCCGTTCGCGCTATCCGAATTGGTGGCGCGCATCGAGGCCATCCTGCGGCGCAGCCAGGGCAGCCGCAAACGCCTGCTCACAGTGGCCGATCTGGTCTACGACCTCGATACTCTGCATATCACGCGTGCCGGAAAGTCGCTCAAAATCAACCCGCTGGGAATGAAACTGTTGGCGATTCTGATGCAGAAAAGCCCGGCGGTGGTGCGCCGCGAAGCGCTGGAGGCAGCGCTGTGGGGCGATGACTGTCCGGACAGCGACAGCCTGCGCAGCCATATCCACCAGCTGCGGCAAGTGATCGACAAGCCTTTCGCCACGCCACTGCTGCATACGCTGCACGGGGTCGGCTATCGCCTGGCGGAGCGCAACGATGGTGTCTAAGCAGCCCTTTGCACGGCGTATTGTGATCGCTTTCGTGTTGATGACAATGCTGGTCAGCGGCGCTTTTTCACTGAGTATCGTAGTTATCGTTCAACTCATCGAGGTACGCCTTGTTTCAGAAGAACTGCGTCGGGAACTGGACACCGTGCTGCATGAAGATCTGCGGCAGGGCAATCAGCCGCGCCTGGACTCCGGCACGCGGTTCTATGCTTCGGATCGTCCCGAGTACGCGATTCCCGAGCAATATGCGGGGTTTGAAGTGGGCTTCACCGAAGTGCTTGAAGGCAATAAAGCCGGCGCCTTTTATGTCTACCTCCAGGAAATCAACGGCAAACGTTATCTGCTGGTGCAAGAACAGCATGAGTTCGAAGCCCGCGAGCAAGTGTTATTCAATGTGGTACTGGCGGGATTCATATTCACGGTGCTGGGCGCCTGGGGACTCGGCTGGGTGATGGCCAGGAAAGTCATGGCACCTGTGAGCCAACTGGCCCGGCAAGTGCGCCATCGTGATCAACTGGACCCGTCGGCGCCGCCACTGGCCCCGGAATATCCGGATGACGAAGTCGGCCAGCTGGCCGCCGCCTTCGACAGCACGTTGGGCCAGCTGCGTCATACGCTGGAGCGCGAGCGCCTGTTTACCAGCGATGTCAGCCATGAGCTGCGCACGCCATTGATGGTCATCTCCAGCTCCTGCGAACTGCTGGAGCAAGCGCCGATGGAACCGCGTCAGCGCGAGCAGCTCAAGCGCATAGCCCGCGCCTCCGAAGAAATGCGGGATCTGGTGCAGACATTCCTGCAGCTGGCCCGTGGCCAAGGCAACGGAACCGACTTTGCTGCGACTGCCAGCCTGGCGCAAGTGACAGAACAGCAGTGCAGCCACTGGGGCCCGTTACTACGGGAAAAAGGGCTCGATTTCGAGTGCATCAGCGTAGGCCAGGACAATGGTAATTACAACCCCACTTTGCTGGCCACGGTGATGGCCAATCTGCTGCGCAATGCGCTGCACTACACCGAACATGGCCATGTTCATCTGTTGCTGGAAACTGGAGGTTTCCGGGTTGAGGACAGCGGCGCCGGCATTCCGCAAGATCAGCAGCAGTTGATTTTTCTACCGTTTGTGCGCGGCTCGCAGGCGCGCGGAGAAGGCTGGGGCTTGGGTTTGTCGCTAGTCAAACGGATCTGCGCGCACCAGGGCTGGAGTATCGCCATCAGCGACTTGCCGTCAGGCGGCAGTTGCTTCCGGGTCAGGCTGAATACACCACCTAATACCGCTTAAAGCCGATTGACATTTTTTTCACACTTGTTTGACTAGAATTCAATGCCAAAATGCTTGGCATAGCCCTCTTCGAAAGTCCCATGATGCAAGAAAACGACCTGAACGGAGAACCGGATGCGCAAGCGCTCAAGGGCCGCACCGGATTGACGCGCATCCTGCATGCAGCCGGATATTCGCTGGCCGGTTTGCAGGCGGCCTATCGCGGCGAGGCCGCCTTCCGCCAGTTGCTGCTGCTCAACCTGGTGCTGATCCCGATTGCCTGCTTAGCGGATGTAACGCGCAGCGAGCGTGCATTACTGCTCATGACGCCGCTGCTGGCGCTGATCGTTGAATTGCTCAATTCCGCCATTGAGGCCGCCATCGACCGCATTTCCCTGGCGCTTCACCCGCTGTCAAAACAAGCCAAGGACATGGGCAGCGCCGCCCAGTTGCTGGCCTTGACCGTGATTGCGGTGACTTGGGGAGTGATTCTGTTGTAGCTTGCCTTATACGCCGCATCCGTAGAATTCAAGACTGGTTTCAAAACTGAAATTTCCAAGGGCATCTCAAAACCTTTGGGACGGCGCGTTTGTAAAACCCAGCATGCCCTTTTATCGACTAGACGCTCGACCCAGGTAATATTGTTGGTTTTCAACACTGTAGCAACCAGAATTAATACAAAAATGACCACCGTTTCTCAGGCCATCACCACCCCCGTTACAGAAACTGCTGCGCGCACTGGGATGCAGACAAAGCGCGTCATCGTGGCGGCTGCCATTGGCAACGGGTTAATAATGTATGACTTTACGGTTTACAGCTTTTCTGCCGTCATCATAGGCAAGCTCTTTTTTCCGTCAAGCACCCCGTTCGTATCGTTGCTGATGGCGCTCGCCACATTTGGCGCCGGTTTTTTCATGCGTCCACTAGGGGCCATGATCATCGGCAACTTGGCCGACCGCAAGGGACGCAAGGCGGGGCTTACTTTATCCATTCTACTGATGACGCTAGGCACCGGGATCATGGCATTCACGCCGTCTTACGAGTCCATTGGCGTGACAGCAACGCTGCTCATTGTGTTAGCCAGGCTTATGCAAGGATTCGCGGCAGGAGGAGAAATCGGTGCGGCTTCAGCCGTATTGATGGAATTGGCCAGCAAAGATCGGCGCTGCTATCTGGTCAGCTGGCGCCCAGCCAGCCAAGGTGCAGCCGCGCTTGCCGGAGCCCTGATCACGGCATTCAGCGCTGCGGTGCTTACGGGCAAATCCATGCAAGAGTGGGGATGGCGCATGCCCTTCATTCTGGGAATGCTGATCGGGCCGGTTGGCTGGTATCTCCGCCGCCAATGGGTGGAGACTCCGATGAAAGCAACATATCAACCCACCTTGAAGAGTGTTTTCACGCAACATCCCCGCACCCTGTGGTTCGGAATATTGTTAATGGCAGCGCCCTCTGCCAGTATGTACATTATGGTATTTCACATGCCGACCTATCTGGTCACTACGCTGCATCTGTCGCCTACCATCAGCCTGCTTTCAGCCTGCCTCGCCGGCACGGTGATTTTTTGTGCCAATCCGGCGCTGGCCCGCATCGCCGATCGGCAACCTTGCCGCAAGCCAATCCAGTGCCTGACGCTTATCAGCAGCATCGTGCTGGTTTTTCCAGCGTTTCTTGCGTTGACGCATCCAGTGGGGGAGCTACTTTCATTGTTGATAATTAGCGGATATGCCGCAGTGGCCTTAAGCAATGGCGGCGCCAGCTCGGTGATGATGCTCGAAGCTTTTCCGCGTCACCATCGGGCCGCCGGAATGTCGATAATTTACAGCTTCGGCGTAACGATCTTTGGCGGTTTTTCGCCATTTATTGCGACCTGGCTCATAGCAGCGACGGGAAACCCGATGGCTCCCGCGTGGTATCTGATGGCCGCGCTATGCACCAGCCTGCTTGCCCTGATGTGGTTTCCAGATACGGTTGCACAACGCTGAACAGGCAGGCATCAATGTGCTATTTATCGCCATTCGCATCCATCTCTTTGCCTTTGAGACGCCGCAACGCAAACGCATGTGCGCGCAAATCCTGTGGCGCCATGGCGTAAGCGCGGCGAAAGGCACGATTAAAATCCGACGCGCTCTTGAAGCCCAGCCCGTAAGCAATACCCCTCACCGCCAGATCCGGAAATCTGACCAGCTCATCTGCCGCCTCGCGCAGCCTGCAGTTGCGGATATAAGCGCCAATACCGCCCTCATGATCAAACAAACGATACAAGGTAGCGCGGGGTAATTGCAACGTATTGACCAATCTTTCGGGGGACATCTCTGCTTGATGGAGATTGGCCTTAATATGGCGCCGCACTTGTCCGAACATGGCTGCGCGGGCTGCCGCACGCGTAGTGCCGCTCAGGCGCGCCTGTTTGCCAAAAGCGGCGACCAAGAGCTGCACCGTTGCGCGCAAGGCACTGTCTGCTTCACTGGCGCTGATATGCGCCATGTTGTGATTGAGCGACGCAACATGCGCGATAAGCAATCGTACCAGTGGCGTCGTGTTTTTAATGACCCGGCCATGTAGGGTTTCCGCTTCAGGAAAGGCTGCATCCACCAGCGCCCGAGGCACGAAAAAAGTCAGCACCCGACAAGCATTGCGCTGCATGCGCACCGGCTGGTTCATGTCCAGTGCAACGATACTCGCCAGGGATGGCGCGTTGCGGTGCTGCGGGTTAAAGCCCGCCACGGACTGGATTCCTCCCTCTATAAATACATGAAAAACATAATCGCGAATGTTGTCTGTAGATATCCGTGCCACTGAACGCTCCAGCAACAGCGGGTCAGTGCGACAGTCTGTGAATGTCAGTTCGCCAATCGTATAACAGTTAATCGATGCCCTAAACGGATTGTCAACTTGCGCCAACGAAGGCAACACATCAATGATATTGCCGACCCGATCTCGCCAGGCAAGCAACTGTTGTTGCGGGGCTTCGTTCTGCACATTGAAATGCCTATGGATGATGCCGGACGCAAGCGCAGGACGGCCACAAACCATGATTTGGTCAGCAATATTTAGCGCTTGATTTCCAGTTTCAGAGAAAAACGTCATCTGTTGTCATTAATTAGGTAATGCGCAATAAACGGTATAAAGGATATATTTTTCAGGGTTTAGCACAAAATTATGCAAGCGCGCCAGAGGTAAATTTAACAAATTGTGGGATAAAAACAAATTTTAAAAAACTGAGACGCACGGTCAAGCCTGTTAAAGCAGGTTAATTATAATTGCTCAACTGCAAATTTAATGCTCGTTGAATAACGATAATACAACGACAACACAGGAGAAAATGCACCGCCGCCTACGCGCTGGCGGCAACGACGGCACACAGGCGGTTGCCGGCGCAGGCGACAGCATTTATCAGTTTTTAGTCACCACCACGATCCAGCAATCAGGTCAGAACGTGTCGCCAAGAAATTGTAACCAAACTGGAAAGCACCAACGAGTTGAGCACAAGCGTAGTGCCAACGCCAAAATGGTCCATCGTGTTGGCCTGGCTTGATGAACCACAAAAGTCGAACATCCATTTCCGACGCATGATCCCGCTCAAGAAAATTCTCGCAATATGATGGAAGCAGACAAAATCAAGATGAGTGTTCCGACGGAAAACAGAATTGATCTCAATGCCATGTTTGGTCACACGGATGTCTTTGCCGTATTGAACGACAAATTACCTCTGCCGGACAAAGTCGAATACGTTCATCATTTGCTGAAGCAGCGCTTCCCTTTCATCGCCAGGATTGCGGTGGCAATCTACGATAAAAAAACAGATTTACTCAAAACATTTGTACACAGCAGTAGTGGGGAGTCGTCCTTGAGCTTATACGACGCAAAGCTGGTAGATTCCGTCTCGTTACAGGAAATCCTGGAAGTCGGCCGGCCACGGGTAGTGAACGATCTTGATATTTTCCCACGTGTATCCGCCGAGCACACCCGTCGCATCGCTGCGCAAAAATACGGCGCGAGCTACACCATGCCGATGTTTTCCAATGGAGAATTTTTCGGTTTCCTGTTCTTCAATTCCTATTCCAAACAGGTTTTCGACGATCTGGTATTGCACTATATGGATATGTTCGGCCACTTGTTGTCGCTGCTGGTGATCCAGGAAGTATCGAGTATGAGCAACCTGGCGGCAATCGTCAAAACGGCCGCAGAGATGGCGCAGCATCGTGATTTTGAAACTGGCGCGCACCTTGACCGTATGGCCAATTATGCGCGTCTGATCGCCTTGGGCATTGCCAAGAAACATGCGCTCGACGACGACCTTGTGGAACATATTTTTCTGTTTTCGCCGCTGCACGACATCGGCAAAATCGGCATTCCAGACAGCATCCTGCTCAAGCCAGCCAAGTTGACAGAAGAAGAATTCGACCTGATGAAGACGCACACCCTGAAAGGGACGGAAATCATCGACCGGATGCTGAAAAATCTTGGGCTGGACGAGTTGCCGCATGCCGAAATCTTGCGCAACATCGCCCTCCACCACCACGAAGCATTGAACGGCAGCGGTTACCCCAGCGGTTTGGTAGAGGTAGAAATTCCGATCGAGGCAAAAATCGCCGCAGTCGCCGATGTGTTCGACGCCCTGACCAGCCGTCGCCCTTACAAAGAAGCGTGGAGCAACGACAAAGCGTTTGCATTCCTACAGGAAATGGCCGGCAGCAAGTTTGATCATGATTGCGTAGCGGCCTTGATCGCTGCTCGCGAAGACGTAGAAATAGTGCAACGGCGTTTCAGCGAAAACATGCTGGATTAAACGAAGCGTTCGGCAACACCCGTCAAGAAAACTAATGGACTAAAACAAAATGCGCACGAACTTGCCTGTCACAAATAATGAATACATCTTGCAGGATTCGGAAACGATTGTTTCCAAGACCGACTTAAAGGGCAGAATTACCTACGTCAACCAGGATTTTCTGCACATCTGCGGATTTAGTGAAGAAGAACTTATGGGGAAGCCGCACAATATCGTGCGGCATCCCGATATGCCTGAGGAAGCTTTTGACGACATGTGGCGCACGCTCAAATGGGGCAAGGCATGGACTGGACTGGTGAAAAACCGTTGCAAAAATGGCGATTATTATTGGGTCGAAGCCAATGTTGCGCCACTGATGGAGAACCATCAAATTGTCGGCTATACGTCGATCAGGGGCAAGCCAACACGAGACCAGGTCAAGGCAGCAGGCGACGCATATCGCGCGATCAAGTCAGGCGATAAACGGCTCGTAATCCGCGAAGGCGGCGCATTTGCGCGGTCCCCACTGGACTTTTTGAAAGTCCTCAAAGATTTTTCGATCACTGCCAAACTGTCTATGGCGTTCGGGGTACTGTTTCTCTTGTCCATTATTAATGCGATTTTTGCCTGGTCCATGCAAGATGGCGCCAGCCTGAACCTTGCCGGATGGGCGATCACAGTAGCGACACTGAGCATGATCCTTACCGTGTTTTTTGGTCTCATGCTTTTCAAGAGCATTGTTGCTCCGCTGAAAAATGTTTCGATAGACATAGAGCGCATGACTTCAGGCGACCTGACTGGCAAGATTATGACAAAAGGTGAAGACGAAATAGCCAAAGTCGTGCAGTCGCTACAGGTTTTGCAGATCAATGTGAAACTTCTGATTGGGCAGCTTATACAATCAATTGATTTGGTCAATTGCGGTGCTAGTGAAATCGCCGATGGCGTTCTCGATTTGTCGGCACGTACCGAGTCGCAGGCATCAAGCCTGGAAGAAACCGCCACGGCCATGGAAGAGTTGACGGCCACCGTGCAGCAAAATTCCGACAATGCGCATCAGGCCAGTGATTTGGTGATATCCACCGCCACCATTGCCGTTAAAGGCGGCGAAGCGGTGTCTCATGTGGTGAGCACCATGAATTCTATTCAGGAAAGTTCAAACAAGATTGTCGATATCATTAGCGTGATCGACGGCATCGCCTTTCAAACCAATATTCTCGCGCTGAACGCGGCAGTCGAAGCAGCCCGCGCCGGAGAACAGGGACGCGGCTTTGCCGTGGTAGCTGCCGAAGTACGCAGTCTTGCCCAGCGCAGTGCAAGCGCCGCTAAGGAGATCAAGACGCTGATCGGAGATTCGGTAGAAAGGGTCGAGGTTGGTAGCCAACTGGTGGACGACGCTGGCAAAACCATGACTGAAATTGTCGATTCGATTAAACGGGCGGCGGCGATCATGGGTGAAATATCAACTTCCAGCCAGGAACAAAGTGCCGGAATAGGACAGGTGCACCAAGCGATAACCGAGATGGATGCAATAACCCAGCAGAATGCATCGCTGGTGGAACAGGCGGCCGCTGCAGCTGCGACCATGAAAGAACAGGCGGACAATCTATCGCAATTGGTGGGCGCGTTCAAACTCATGTCTGGCGGGCGGGTTTCGCGCTCCCAATCGACAGGAAAAGTCACAAAGCGCACCAACAAGTCCACGATGAATATACTTCCATCCCGGCCAAATCAATGTTTATCCATAGAAAGCAGGCATTAGTTTTAACGAAAAGTGTTGATTTAACGCCAGAGGTTAATCAACACTGACCGGCAATAAGGTACGCTGCACTGAGAATAAGATGTTCAGCCGCCCACTGCAAGGCACTCCCGAAAACCTGGCGACATCATTCTTAAAACTGCCGCTGCGCCAGCGCCGGTGGCGTCCATTGATACAACCAGGTTTCGCACAAGGTCTGGCCGTCCGCCTCCAGATACACCCGCACATCAATCGGCGCCACACTGGCGTTGGTCGGTTTCAAATCGAACATCACCCGGTAACCTTGAATAGCATCGAGCGGTCGCGCTGAACTGACTTCGATCTCGCCGCGCGACGCACTGATGACTGGCGTCACCTTGACGTCCTTGCCCAGCAACTTCAGATCGCCGCCAGCGAAATCGACCACGAAGCGCCAGGAATAATAAGTACGCTTCTGGCCCACCACGCCGCCCATGCCGGTGCGCGTGGCCACGACAGTTGCTAACGGCGGCACGATCGGCATCTTGCTGCCCCAATGCAAGCGATACGTGAACAAATGTTCCTGACCGGCTTGCGGCTTCGCCGCCGGATTCCAGAAGCAGACAATGTTATCGAAAGTTTCATCGACGGTCGGGATTTCCACCAGTTGTACTGCGCCTTTACCCCAATCGGATTTCGGCTCAACCCACACGCTCGGACGTCGGTTATAAAACACGCCGTCATCCTGATAATGGTCAAAATTGCGGTCCCGTTGCAACAGACCGAAACCACCCGGACTTTCATCCTGATAACTATTGAAGCGCAACTGCGCGGGATTGGTCAGCGGCCGCCAGACCCATTCGCCATTTCCGCGCAACAACGAGAGTCCATCGGAATCATGAATCTCCCGACGCCAATCATTCGCGGCAGCAATGCGGCGGTCATTTTCGCCATACTGGAACATGCTGGTGAGCGGGGCTATGCCCATGCGTTCGATGGTCTTGCGCGGGTACAGCGCAAGCTCGACATCCATCACCATGGTTGCCGCAGGTTGAATTTCGAACCGATACGCGCCCGCCACGCTGGGTGAATCCAGCAACGCGTACACGACTAATTTGCTCGAATCCTTGCTCGGGCGTTCCAGCCAAAAACTGATGAAATTCGGAAATTCTTCCGGCCGCTGCATGCCGCAATCAATCGCCAAACCGCGCGCCGACAATCCATATTGCCAGTCGGAACCGACAGCGCGGAAATAACTCGCGCCCAAAAATGCTGCGACGTCGCGCTCCAGATCGGTATGAAAATTCACCCTAAAACCGGCAAAGCCTAAATCTTTCGGCAGCTTGGCGCCACGCAAACCGCTTTTGCCATACTCAAACATGGCAGGGTCGTATGCCAGTTCCTGGGCCTGACCATTTTTTAATTCAAAGATCTGCACCGGCGATTTGAAGAAAAGGCCCAGATGGAAAAATTTGGCCTGAAAACGCAATTGATCCTTAGCCCACAAAGCATGATCGTCGCGGTAATTGATGGCTTGATACTGATCCCAGTCCAGCTTGCTGACCGCATCCGGAATATGGCTCTCGGGAGCACGGTACGGTTGCGCGGCAAGTTGCCGGGCATACCCTTTGAGCCAGGCAGTGTCAAAGGCTTGCGGCTTACCCAGAAATTTCAGCGGGCTGGGCAAGGCCGCGGCAGCAAATAATGATTGTGCTGGAAAGCCGGCAGCAGCAAGTGCGGCCGATGCTTTCAAAAAATCGCGTCGTTGCATGGGGTTCCCTGTCTCGGATTTCAAATTGCGTGACCAGTTAAGTTGGCGGTAACCAACTCCTGCCACGAGCAATTTATTTTGACAAGCTGCGAGTCTAAAAGTGCAATTAGGGAAGGATCAGCGAATCGGCCGCGTAGGAATATTCTCAAAACGTAACGACGTGCATGTGCCCTACTCCTCTGCCTCCCGATCAAGCAAAGCACGCTTGCGCTCCACACCCCAGCGATATCCGGAGATAGCGCCATCGCTGCGCACCACGCGATGGCACGGAATGGCTACCGCCAGCATGTTCGCAGCGCAGGCCAGTGCAACCGCACGCGCGGCTTTGGGAGCGCCGATGCGGGCAGCGATTTCAGAATAGCTCGCGGTAGCGCCGGCCGGAATAGCGCGCAGAGCCTGCCACACGCGTTGCTGGAAAGCGGTGCCGCGCACGTCCAACGGCAGGTCCAGACCCAGCGCCGGGGCCTCGATGAAACCGACGACTTTCGAGATCAGTTGCTCAAAGTCATGGTCGCCACCGATCAGCTTGGCACGCGGGAATGTGTCTTGTAAATCGCGCGCCAACGCGTCCGGATCAGCTCCCAGCAAAATCGCGCACACGCCACGCTCGCTTTGCGCGACCAGGATCGATCCTAGCGAACATTCGCCCACCGCAAACCGGATCTGCGCGTTGGCGCCGCCGGCACGGTAATCGGTCGGCGTCATGCCCAACACGCTACCTGAGGCCGCATAAAAACGACTATTCGAGTTGAAACCGGCGTCATAAATCACCTCCGTGACCGAATGGCTGCGGCCCAGTTGATCGCGGACTTTTCTGGCGCGGTGCGCATCGGCATAGCCTTTCGGCGTCAGCCCGGCCACCGACTTGAAGACCCGATGAAAATGATACCGGCTCAAGCCAGCCTCCTGCGCCAGCGTCGCCAGGGTGAGCGGTTCCTCGGCGCTTTCGATGCGTCTGCACGCGCTGGCAACCAGCCCGGCATGCTGTGCAGCCACCGAGGTTTGATCCGCCGTAGCGCGTTTGCTCGGCCGGTAACCGGCTGCCTCTGCAGCCGCCGGCGTATCGAAAAATTCGACATTTTCCGGACGGGGCAAGCGTGTCGGACTGCTTGGCCGGCAATACACCCCGGTCGTCCTGACTGCATAGACAAAAAGCTGGTCGGCGGCGGCATCCCTCGCTTGTATCAAAACCCAGCGGCGATCCATTTCTGCGGCAATCTTTTCAATTTTTTGATGTTGCATAGGCGTTTTCATGGCAGCATCCAAATCGTCATGTTGATGCGATTACTGTATCAAGCCATGTCATTGCCGACACTCCGGGTATTGCTTTCAAATTCGTCTGGCAAAGAATGCGCTGGGGTGTCGATGCACGTTGCTTCCATAACTTCCGTAGCGTCTTCACCCCGCTTTGCGAAACGTGAAATTGATCCGGTATGCGCCGGCGGTTATCGGATAATCGGCATGATCGCCATCCTTCAACGGCAGCACACCGTGATAACGCAAACGGTCCGGCCCGCCCCAAACAGCCACATCGCCATGGAACAGCGGCACCCGCAATGCCTTGTCGCTGCGTTCATGGCCGCCGAACAGGAATATCGCAGGAATGCCGAGCGACACCGAAACAATCGGCGCATCAAAATCTTGCTCGTTTTTATCCTGATGCAGCGATAGTTTTGCTCCCGGCGCATAACGATTGATCAGGCAGGCGTCGGGCGCGAAGCCGTCAAAGCCGGCTTCGGCGGCAGCGTCTTGCGCCAGCCGCAGGAAAACCTCGGGCATCGCTGGCCAGTTACGGCCATTGTCCGGGTCGATGGCGGTATAACGATAACCGCGACGGTCGGTGGTCCAACCCAGCGCGCCGCAGTTCGTCAGCGCGACAGACATCCGAAAACCGCCCGGCGTCACCATATGCCGGAACGGCGACGCTTGCTGAATCAGGTCCAGCGCCGGCAACAATTGCGTCACATAAGGCATAGCGAAGCCGCGCAGCACGAATGCCCGCTCGGCCAGTTGCTCTTTCCGACCATCGGATTGCTCGGCAGAATCAAAAAGTTCGCCATTCATCTCTGTCTTCTATCGTGGAAAATCACTGTCACCATATATGAGAATACGATTTTTGACAGTGATAAGTTCAGGCAGACTGTCGGCGCTCAGGAGTCCAGGCAACGCGAGGCTAGTTGCACTATTTGTATTATCATTTTTGCACCCGGCCAAGCATTTCAGCTTCAGAAACATGCTACATGATCTTCACACTCAGCCGCTCGCCCTCGACGGCGTTGCGCACATGACTGAAAAATCCAGAATTTTGGCTTCGAAGTCTTGAATCAGCGTCCCGGTTTTAGCTTCCTGCGCATTGCGCGCTGCAATGATGGCGAGAATATCGAACTGGCATCCACCGAACGGCGTTGCGCCTTCCGCTATTTCAAGCTGCTTCTTCGGTTTGGGTTTGGCGTCGTAAGCGATTACTTCGATAATCCCGATCTGGTAAGAGAGGAGCAAAGCAGCGGATTGCTGGATGTGTAAAAACCTATGTTGCAGGAGAGCAGCTGCCGGCTATCGTAATGGGCCGAACAGCGCCTTATTTTTTCTCATAAAACACAATACCAACCCGCCGGATATGATCGACCAAATCAGGATTATCAATATGATTGAACAAGGAAAGATCAAAGGAATACGGTAGCAACACATCATCAAGTTGGGTTTCGATTTGCCCTAATTGCGCGTAACTTAATGTGTCGCCAAACAGGCTTAAATCGATATCGGAACCAGGACGGTAATTGCCTTTGGCGCGTGAGCCATACAACACCGCTTTTTCTAATGCCGGATATTGCGCGAACACTGCGATTATTTTAGCGATGGTGGCCAGGCTCAAGCCACACTGCGCACTGAGCGCATGAAAGTCAGAGTCAGAGTTAGATTCAGGCGGCATCTGGCAAGCTCTGCAATTTTTTCTCCAGCGCGACAAACAGAACAAAAAAACGATGGGTAATGTTATTCACGATGGCTTTGGCGGTCGCAAGGTTATACGTGTGGCTAGTTTTATTGCGATCCTGGATCATCATCATCCAGCCTTCCCCATCCTCCAGCAAACCCAGCTTGAAGGCTGCGCGTGTCGCATCCCTGGAACCGAAAATGGCGGTATTGCCGCTATTTTCCAAAAAATCCTTCAGCGTGTTCCACGCCAGTTCGTGCGTGTATTCAAAGCACTGGATCAAGCCTTGTTCTTCCAATTCATTGAGTTCACCTTGTGCGATAAATTTACGCAACTGCGCCAAGGCTTTTTGATAATTGGAAAAACGTTGCTGCCAGCGGATATCCAACGGGGGTTGTCCGGGTAGCTGATTCATGCTGCACCTCCTTCTGGCACGACTTTTATCTTGCCGGTGACTACATCGTTAATCAGCGTCTTGCGCAATTCCCTGAGTTTTTCGATTTGGGTATTGATGATGGCGATTATGCTGTCGATCTGTGCAGTTTTATCGTTGAGGTAATTGGCGATTAGCCGTTGCACTTTAAAATGTGGGACAACAAAAGGTATATTTTTATAAGCCGCATAATGCTTTATATTCTGCAACTTCATAACTGGCCTTCTTGGTCCACCTGATTTAATACAAACGCAATGCGGTCATTTTCCAGCAACTGCTTTAACTCCGCTTCGGTGGGTAAATACAGGCGATATTGGCTGGCAAACATCTGCTCACTGCTATTAAGCATCGAATATTTGACGACCGTTTCTTCTTTGTCGGCACATAAAATAATACCGGTTGTCGGATTATCGTCTGGCTGTGACAATAAACGTTCGTAATACAAGCTATTTAGATTTCGTTCCAGTGTGCGCGTGCTCCAGTTTTGCTCCGCACATTGGGTGATGTAATACGCTCTGGCCTGTGGATTTTCTACTCGCATAATGAGGCGATAATGCGACCAACTCAAAAGGCTACACAGTGCGTAGCCTTTTTCATCGCCTTGAAATACAAGATAAAATTTTCTAAAATTTTTCAGATTAGCAACTGAGAAGCCCTGTCCAAACTCAGTGACTAGCGCCTTTGATAAGTGTTTAATCAGGCTTTCACCATACTGCGCAGGATGTGCGCCATTTTGTTCTTCTTCGATAATGCGCTTGCCCATTAACCAATAGGCTTCGACCATGGCGAAATTAACTGCAGTCGCGGCTTTTTGCCTGGCAACCGCGAGTATGGTTTTTATTTCCTCAATCAGTACTGTCGGCACATTTTCTATCTTCATAACGTCACCCCCTCTTCCAAGCTCGTCAACTCCGCGTCTAGCGCGGTAATCTCGCGCAGAATCGCGCTCACGTCGCGCAGTTTTTCCGGCTGATAAAAAATCTTGTTGAAGTTGATCTCCACGCCCACCACGTTATCCAGCCATATGAACGGCTCGCAGCAACACCTTGCTGAACAGAATTGTCTGCTGTCGCGGTAACAAGGGCATTGTAAGTGAGGGTAATGTATTCAGCCAAAACGAATCCACACACAGCATGTCTGCCTGCACAACCGTTTATAACGCAAGCGTGTGCATTGCTGCCAAATGGAAAGACGGTTGTTATCCTGCTCTGGCCGATATCGCAGCATTCTCAACAGGATTATGCGTTCAGAATGTTTTTCCGTCACTGGTTTTGCGCCTACAGAAATATCTGTTGATATGCGTCGAATATGGGCGTTCGGATATTGGTTATGCTGCACTGAATTAGGCCAGAGAGTAGATGCAGATATTTGCCATCCAATTTCAATTGAGCAAAAATTCCTCCACAGCTCGGTGAAAAAATAATGAAAATTCTGTTTATTTCCGATGCCTATTTTCCACGCATCAACGGTGTTTCCACCTCGATAGAAACCTTTCGGCACGCCCTGCAATCACTTGGGCACACCGTCCATTTAATCGTCCCAGACTATGTGAGGCCCAGCGCTGACGAAACAAATATCATGCGCGTACCTGGACGCCATTTGCCGTTCGATCCCGAAGACAGGCTAATGCGTTACCAGTGGGTAATGCAGCATCTTGAGCAATTGCGCAGCGTGCAGTACGACATCATCCATGTACAAACACCTTTCGTTGCGCATTATCTAGGCACCAAGTTAGCGCTCTTGCTTGGCATTTCTTGCGTAGAGACTTATCACACTTTTTTTGAAGAATATCTCCACCATTACGTCCCTTTTATACCTAAAAAAGTGATGCGCCTTGTCGCGCAGCGCCTCTCTCGGCGTCAGGGAAATAGTCTGGATGGCATGGTTGTGCCGTCCAATCCGATGCGGCATATATTAAAAAATTACGGTATCTCGACGCCGATCGAAGTCATCCCGACCGGCATCGAGCCGGGTAATTTCGCACCCGGAGACCGCGCCGCGTTTCGGAAAAAATACGCTATTCCGCAAGACCGCCCGGTACTGCTTTTTGTAGGACGCGTGGCGTATGAAAAGAACATTGGCTTTTTGCTCAAGACGGTGGATCAAGTCAGAAAAGAAATTGCTAACGTGCTCTTTATCATCGCAGGCGAAGGCCGGGCACAAGAAAGCCTGAAACTTGAAGTCAAGAAACTAGGGCTAAGCGAGAATGTCTTGTTCACCGGCTACCTGGATCACCATACAGAATTGAACCATTGCTATCGCGCCGCAGATGTTTTTGTATTTGCGTCGCGCACAGAAACACAGGGAATGGTTTTACTGGAAGCGATGGCGCAAGGCGTTCCCATCGTCTCCACCGCAGAGCTGGGAACCCGCGATGTATTGCAGCAAGGTTTGGGCGTTTGGATTGCACAGGAGGATTTGACTGATTTTTCTAGCAAAGTCATCAGGATGTTAAACGATGCCGAGCTGCGCCGCGAACTGGGAGATGCAGGTCGCGGCTATGCGCAAACATGGTCGGCCAGCAAGCAAGCTGAGCGGATGCTGCTGTTTTACCGCGAAATACTTAACCGTTATGCATTACGGGAAAGCGGCGATATTGGTTCTGCTACGATTGAATTACGCAAGCCATAAGCAAGCCTTAATCAATCCATAAGCCAGCCATAAGCAAGTCCTGTTTTTGCATGGCCACCCCTAATCAGCAACGTCACTGATTAGGGCAATCCCTACGACATCAGAACTCTTCCCACTCACTCTCCGTAACGGCAGACCCGTTCGCCACGCGTCTGGGCGGATTCACGTTCTTCGCTGGACGCCTGGCATTGCGGGTTGCTGTCGGTAGAGAAGCTGCCACAGCAACCAGAGCAGGACGACTTGCTGCTTTCAACGGTGCGCCAACAGCCGAGGACGCTCCGCCGAGCTTGAATACGCTGACCAAATGCGCAAGATTGTCGGCCTGATCGTGCAATGAGGCGGCCGCTGCGGCCGCTTCCTCCACCAGCGCTGCATTTTGCTGCGTCACGTCATCCATATGGCCAATCGCATGGTTGACCTGTTCGATTTCCGCACTTTGCTCTTGGCTGGCAGCAGTGATTTCGCTCATGATGTCAGTCACACGTTTGACGCTTTCAACCACCTCCTCCATCGTGACCCCAGCCTGCGCAACCAGCTTGCTGCCGGTATCGACTTTATCGACTGAATCATCGATCAACGCTTTGATCTCTTTCGCCGCAGTGGCAGAACGTTGCGCCAGATTGCGCACTTCGGTGGCAACCACCGCAAAACCGCGGCCTTGCTCGCCGGCGCGGGCCGCTTCCACCGCTGCATTCAGCGCCAGGATGTTGGTCTGGAACGCGATGCCGTCGATGACGCTGATGATGTCGGCGATTCTTTTCGACGAATCGTTGATCGAGGCCATGGTATCGACCACTTGCGACACCACCGCGCCGCCCTTGAGCGCAACGGCGGACGCCGATTGCGCAAGTTGGTTTGCCTGATTCGCGCTGCCGTCATTCTGTTTGACGGTGGTCGTCAGTTCTTCCATCGACGCCGCCGTTTCTTCGAGCGAGCTGGCCTGTTCTTCGGTACGGCTTGATAGATCCTCGTTGCCAGCCGATATCTGGCTGGAGGCGGTGACGATCGCATCGGTACCGGTGCGCACCTGGCCGACAATGTGTATCAGGCTATCGTTCATTTCCTTCAGCGCCTGTAGCAACTGACCGGTTTCATCCGTGGTGCTTACTTCGATACGGCTGGTCAGATCGCCGGATGCCACGGTACGCGCCACCTGCACCGCGCGGTTGATCGGACGCGTGATCGAGCCTGTAATAAACCAGGAAACCAAGACACCCACTGCTATTGCCAGCGCTCCGAGTAACAACATCAGGTTTCGCGCACGGGTGTACTCCGCTTTGGCTTCCTCCGACGCACTTTGAACTGCGTCTCTTTCGTAGACAACGATTTCGTCTATAACGCCGATTGCTTGCCGGATGGCCGGAGCGGCTTGCACCATCAGAAAATCAGCGGCCTCCATATTCTGGTTTTGCAAGCCCAATTCAACCACTTTATTCACGAGGGGCAATGCAATTTGTATTGATTGATCAAGTTTTCCCATCAATTCTTTTTCTTTCTCATTCAGGGGCGTACCGAGCATCACTTTTTTGGCTTTGCCATATTTTTCGCGCGCCACAGCAAGCATATTTTTTTGCTCTTGCTGCGCCGCTTCGTCCCGCAACATCACAATATTGCTTACGATTCCCGAGACGTCTCTGAAGTTGTCCACCATTTCATTCGCTGCAAAACTTTTGACGTTATCGTCGTCCACAATCTCATTCAGTTGCGTCTGAATCCCGCCCATGGAGTTCAGAGCAAAAATTATTGTGGCAACCAATAAGATCTGCATCACGAAGAATCCCAACCCTAAACGCGTTCCGATTTTCAAATTTTCAAATGACATATGTATTCCTAAAATTATTATGGTGAGCAAACGAATTTTTGATTTTTTCAGTGGCATGCACAATCGGCGTGATCGCGTCTCAACTACTATCCACCCTGCCCACGGCGTGACCCGCGATGTTGTAAATAGCAACAGCCATGCACTGGCGCAGGTAGGAGAATGAATTTGATCTGCATGTCAATTTCGGCAGGGCGATGCCGCGTTATTTTAGACAGCGTGTTACGTCCGAGGATGATGTGCATTCAATATAATATTGGACGTAATAATGTTTCTATTTAGAATTTTTTCATGCTAAGCACATATTATTACTTCTTGATGACACCTGAATATTTAAGGGTATTTATCCAGGATTATTAAAAATATTACAACAATATCTCATGGGAAATGCCGCAATGCAGCATTAATTTCTAATATACAACATTTATTGCATTGTTGCATTGACGGCAAATTAATGATTTTTGCTAAACATGGTCAATGTGCCTACTTCACTCTTCCGAAAATTCTGTCGGGTCATGACGCCGATATCGCCAAAGCACAGAGGTATCGCGGGCAAGTTAAAAGCGCAGACAAACAAGGCTTGCATTTTTCCCGGTCGCCCTTAATTAAAAAAGCATGATCCCATTTTCCATACTTGACCTTTCCCCCATTGCTGAAGGCAGCAATGCGGCCCAATCCTTTCGCAACACACTCGATCTTGCGCAGCATGGCGAGCGCTGGGGCTACAACCGCTATTGGCTGGCGGAACACCATGGCATGCCGGGCATCGCCAGCGCTGCGACTGCGGTCTTGATCGGGTACGTGGCAGCCGGTACGTCAAAAATCAGAGTCGGTGCCGGCGGCGTCATGCTGCCGAACCATTCTCCGCTGGTGATTGCCGAGCAATTCGGGACCCTGGAGTCACTCTTCCCCGGCCGCATCGACCTAGGGCTGGGGCGCGCGCCGGGCTCGGACCAGATCACTGCACGCGCATTGCGGCGCAATCTGGCTGCCGATGCAGACGAATTTCCACAAGACGTTTTGGAGTTGATGGATTATTTTTCGCCTGCGCCAAAACAAGTTGTGCGTGCCGTTCCCGGCATGGGTCTGAACGTGCCGATCTGGATTCTGGGATCGAGCCTGTTTGGTGCGCAATTGGCAGCGGCGCTCGGCCGGCCGTATGCCTTCGCGTCGCATTTTGCGCCGGCCCAGATGATGCAGGCGATCGCGCTGTACCGCGCCACGTTCCAACCCTCGGAGCAACACCAAAAGCCGTATGTGATGCTCGGCTTTAACGTGTTTGCTGCCGACACGGATGATGCGGCACAATTTCACGCGACCTCAATGCAGCAGGCATTCGTGAACCTGCGCAGCGGTCGCCCTTCGCCTCTGCCGCCGCCGATGGGGGATTATTTGAGCCGCATCGGCCCGCAGGAGCGCGCGTTGCTGGATCAGGTTTTGTCGTGCTCGGCTATTGGTTCGCCCGAAACGGTAGCGCGCGAATTGGCGGAATTTGTTGCCCGCACCGGTGCGGACGAACTGATGATCACGTCGCAAATCTTCGATCACGCCGCGCGCCTGCGCTCGTATGAGATCACTGCAGACGTTCACAAAGCGCTGGCTTGAGCAGCGCCAATTCCCACGCTTTGCAAGCTGCCTGTAGTCGATCATGAATCCTGAACACCTGGAACTTTTAGTCACCCGCACCATGCCTTATGGCAAGTACAAAGGTCGCTTGATCGCCGATCTGCCGGGACATTATCTGGGCTGGTTTGCGCGCGAAGGTTTTCCTTCCGGCGAACTCGGCGGCCTGATTGCGCTGATGTATGAGCTCGATCACAATGCCTTGACGCATCTGCTGACGCCGCTACGCAAGCGCTAAAATCCTGCACTTTTCAGTGCCGGACGAGTCGTCAATATTATTGATACTATTATCCAATCCCCCGATTGTAATTCTTGCTGTTACCCGTTGCGCAACTTCTAATTGCGGCGCGTAAACTCAAATTGCAATTACGAGGCGCTCTTTTCACGCCTGGCATGAACAAAAAACTGTCCATCCGGCAAATTTTTAAATAGTTGGAGAATCAAAATGCCCGTATTCAAACAGCAACAACTTTATATCGGCGGTCGCCGCGTGGATGCCACCAGCGGCAAAACCCTTGCAACACGCAATCCGGCCAACGGCGAAGTGCTGGCCGAGGTGCAGTGCGCATCACAACAGGATGTCGATCGCGCCGTCGCCAGCGCCCGCCAAGGGCAGCAGATTTGGGCGGCGCAAACTGCGATGCAGCGTTCGCGCGTGTTGCGCCGTGCAGTGGAGATTTTGCGTGCGCGTAACGATGAACTGGCAGAAATCGAAACCCTGAACACCGGCAAACCCTTGTCCGAAACCCGCGCAGTCGATATCGTCACCGGCGCCGATGTGCTGGAATATTACGCCGGTCTGGTGCCGGCGATCGAGGGCATGCAAATTCCGCTGCGCGAGAGTTCGTTTGTCTACACGCGGCGCGAACCGCTGGGTGTGGTGGCAGGAATCGGGGCTTGGAATTATCCGATCCAGATCGCGTTATGGAAATCCGCTCCGGCGCTGGCGGCCGGCAATGCGATGATTTTCAAACCGAGTGAAGTGACGCCCTTGAGCACCTTGCGACTGGCTGAAATCTACACCGAAGCTGGCTTGCCAGATGGCGTATTCAACGTACTGACCGGCCCCGGGCAGGAAGTCGGCAACTGGCTGACCGAGCATCCGGGAATCGACAAAATAACCTTCACTGGCGGCACCGTTACCGGCAAAAAAGTGGTGGCCAGCGCAACCGGCTCCACCCTCAAGGAAGTGACGATGGAGTTGGGCGGCAAATCGCCGCTGATCGTATTTGCCGATGCCGATCTGGACCGCGCCGCGGATGTCGCGATGATGGCTAACTTCTACAGTTCCGGCCAGGTATGCACCAACGGCACGCGCGTCTTCGTGCATCGCTCGATCAAGCAGGCATTCGAGGAAAAAATTATCGCGCGTGTGCAGCGCATCCGGATGGGCGATCCGATGCAAATGGACACCAACTTTGGTCCGCTGGTCAGCTTCCCGCATATGGAAAACGTGCTGCGATACATCGCCTCCGGCGTGGCAGAGGGCGCACGCCTGTTGACCGGCGGCGAGCGTGTGCTGGACGGCACCTATGCCAAGGGCACCTACGTGCAACCGACCGTGTTTACCGATTGCACCGACGCGATGAAAATTGCACGCGAAGAAATATTCGGTCCGGTGATGAGCATCCTGGTTTTCGACGACGAGGATGAAGTCGTGCGGCGCGCCAACGATACCGATTATGGCTTGGCAGCCGGCCTGATTACAGAGAACCTGAGCCGCGCACATCGGGTCATCCATCAATTACAAGCGGGCATCTGCTGGATCAATACTTGGGGCGAATCTGCCGCCGAAATGCCCGTCGGCGGCTACAAGCAATCCGGCGTCGGGCGCGAGAATGGGCTGACCACGCTGCAACAATACACGCAGATCAAATCGATACAAATTGAATTGGGTGCTTATACCTCGGTGTTTTAATGAACTAAAATAGCAGGAGTATATTTATTTACTTCATATTATATATGCAGTAAATTGCATATTTTTTAATATACTAAGATGGTGTATTTTTGTTAAAAATAGTCTGGCGCTGAGCACAGTAAAGCCCAACACTTTCCTGCATGTCGCCAGCATCACTAAGAAAGGCCGCTATGCAACATCCAAATGAATACGATTACATCATCATCGGCGCCGGTTCGGCTGGCAATGTGCTGGCCACGCGCCTGACCGAAGATGCCGACGTCAGCGTGTTGCTGCTGGAGGCCGGCGGACCGGATTACCGCTTCGATTTCCGCACCCAAATGCCGGCCGCGCTGGCGTTCCCGTTGCAGGGAAGACGCTACAACTGGGCCTATGAAACCGATCCTGAGCCGCACATGAATAACCGCCGCATGGAATGCGGCCGTGGCAAGGGGTTGGGCGGCTCGTCGCTGATCAATGGCATGTGCTATATCCGCGGCAACGCGCTTGATTACGATGGCTGGGCCAAGCGCGAGGGTTTGGAGAACTGGTCTTATCTGGACTGCCTGCCCTATTTTAAAAAAGCAGAAACACGCGACATCGGCGCCAACGATTATCACGGCGGCGACGGTCCGCTGCGGGTGACGACGCCCAAGAACGGCAACAATGTACTGTTTCATGCGATGGTCGAAGCCGGTGTCCAGGCTGGTTATCCGCGCACCGAAGATCTCAACGGCTATCAGCAGGAAGGCTTCGGCCCGATGGACCGCACCACCACGCCCAATGGACGCCGTGACAGCACCGCGCGCGGCTACCTCGATCTGGCCCGGCAACGGCCGAATCTGACCATCGTCACCCACGCCCTGACTGATCGCATTTTGTTCTCCGGCAAACGCGCCATCGGCGTGGCTTATTTGCAAAAGGATCAACCGCAAACAGCGCACGCAAAACGTGAAGTGTTGCTGTGTGCCGGCGCGGTTGCCTCGCCGCAAATTCTGCAGCGTTCCGGCGTCGGTCCGGCGACCTTGCTGCGCGCATTGGAAATCCCGCTGGTGCACGACTTGCCCGGTGTCGGCGCCAACTTGCAAGACCATCTGGAGGTCTATCAACAATACGAATGCCTGCAGCCGGTGTCGTTGGTCAATGCGCTGAAAATATGGAATCAACCAATGATTGGTGCCGAATGGCTGCTGATGGGCAGCGGCATCGGTGCCAGCAACCAGTTCGAAGCGGGCGGTTTTATTCGCAGCGATGACAGTTTTGCATGGCCGAATATCCAGTATCACTTTTTGCCGATTGCGATCAACTACAACGGCACCAATCCGATCAAGGTGCATGGCTTTCAGGCCCACATGGGCTCGATGCGCTCACCGAGCCGCGGCCGGGTACATGCGCGCTCGAAAGACCCGCGCCAGCATCCGAGCTTGTTGTTCAATTACATGTCGGCAGAGCAGGACTGGCACGAATTCCGCACCGGCATTCGCGCCACGCGCGACATCATCCGGCAGCAAGCGCTGGTGCCGTATGCCGGCCGCGAAATTACCCCCGGCGAAGCAAAACAGAGCGACGCCGAGCTGGATGACTTTGTGCGCCACAATGCGGAAACCGCCTACCATCCGTCCAGCACCAATGCAATGGGCTACGACGATATGGCCGTAGTCGATGCCGACGGGCGGGTACATGGAATGGAAGGCTTGCGGGTGGTCGATGCCTCGATCATGCCGGAAATCGTCAGCGGCAATCTGAACGCGCCGACCATTATGATTGCCGAAAAAATCGCCGACGCAATCCGCGGCCGTGCGCCATTGCCGCGCATCGTAGTGCCGTATTACGAGGCAAATGGAGCGCCGGTGCGGCGTTAGTATCTGTGTGATATCAGTCCACAAAAAACACGAAAGGCACGAAAGAGTGGGAACACTTTTTCGTGCCTTTCGTGTTTTTCGTGGACAATTTTTTCCATGTCTTGCCTACACCGTAGGCAGCATCAATCCATAAAAAGCTGCCATGAAGATACGTTATGCCAGCGCCGGATAATCGACGTAACCTTCTGGCGTGGCCGCATAAAAGGTAGTCGGATCCGGCGCATTCAACGGCGCATCGGCCTTCAGCCGGCGCGGCAGATCCGGGTTGGCGATAAACAACTGCCCAAATGCCACGGCATCTGCATCGCCTGCTGCCAGCAATTTCTCGGCGCGCTCTTTGGTCAATTGTTGGTTGGCGATATAGACGCCACCGAACGCTTTCTTGAGTTGCGGCCCGAGCCAATTTTCCTTTTGCGCTTCCCGTGCGCAAATAAAGGCGATGCCGCGTTTGCCCAGTTCGCGCGCAATATAGCCGAAAGTTTCGGCCGGATTGGAGTCGCCCATAGTGTGGGTATCGCAAGCTGGTGCCAAGTGCATGCCGACCCGATCCGCTCCCCATACCGCAATGCACGCATCGGTTATTTCCAGCATCAGGCGGGCACGATTCTCGAGCGATCCACCGTAGATGTCTGTGCGCTTATTGCTGCCGTCCTGCAAAAATTGATCCAGCAGATAGCCGTTCGCGCCGTGCACTTCAACGCCGTCGAAATTGGCCGCCTTGGCATTTTCAGCGCCTTTGCGGAAAGCTGCGACGATGCCCGGAATTTCTGCCAGATCGAGCGCTCTTGGCGTAACAAAATCACGCACCGGACGCAGCAGGCTGACATGCCCTTTTGCTGCAATCGCGCTCGGCGCCACCGGCAACGCGCCATCCAATAAACTCGGGTCAGAAATGCGGCCGACATGCCACAGTTGCAGCACGATGCGCCCACCGGCCGCGTGTACCGCGTCGGTCACCTGCTTCCAGCCAGCAACCTGTTCATCGGACCAGATGCCCGGCGTATCGGCATAACCGACGCCTTGTGGCGTCACCGCTGTGGCTTCACTGATGATCAGGCCGGCAGTTGCGCGTTGCACATAATATTGTGTCATCAGCGCGTTCGGTACGCGCCCTTCCCCGACCGCCCGGGAGCGTGTCAGCGGCGACATGATGATGCGATTAGGCAGCGTGAGCGCACCGATTTTGATGGGGTCAAATAGAGTTGTCATAGTAACTTTCAAGGTCAAGTAAGATAAGGAAATGCTGGATGTTTAATATGCAAAAAAATCTACATCAGATTACGCAATATTTTTTAGCGACACAAATCGTCATTGATATAGGCGCGAAAGGCGGCAATCATGTGCTCATTGCGGCTGAAAAAAATCCATTGCCCGACACGCTTTGACGTGACGAGTTCCGCCTGCTGCAAAATCGCCAGATGCGCGGAGACAGTCGATTGTGACAAGCCGGCGCGTTGGTTGATCAAGCCAGCACAAACACCCAGATCGAGTGGATATTCTTGCTCAGCAAAATTGCGCTGGGGCTCTTTAAGCCAACCGAGTATCTGGCGTCGCACTGGATTGGCCAGTGCCTTGTGAATTGCGTCGAAGTCCATAATAATTTTGTATTTCGCCTTCAGAGGAATTAAATATTGTCATTTAATGAAATTAATATCGCCATATTACGATATAAATGAATCCTTTGCAGCGCATCAATTCTGAGCGCAGTATTCATTGCCTTGCATCGTCGCCGTGATATCCTGTGCGGCCATGAATAAACCGCACAATTGCTGTCGATGAATACGTCCAACCCTACCACTGCTTCCACCCCTGCCGCTGCCCCCGTTGTTGCCCCCGCCGTTGCTCCCGTCGTCGCCCCCAATTCAGTTCACGCTGCACGCGCTTTGCTCAAGGAGTTGCAGGAAAAATTTGTGGCGTTCCGTGAGTACAAGCCACTCGTAATCGGCATCGACAAGCAACTGATCGCACTCATGCCAGAGACAAATCGCAAAATCCTACGCATTGCCTTGGGAATGCACACCAGATCGTTGCGGTACATGAAAGCAATGGAAAAAGCGACGACCAGATTTGACCTCGATGGCAACGCAGCAGACGCCATCACGGAAGAACATCGCGCCCACGCATCCGAGGTAATGCGGGAACGCTTCAAGAAAGACGCAGAGCAACGCAAAGCACACCGCGAAGCCGAAGAAGCCAAGCGCAAAGCCGAAGAAACCCAGCGCCAGCACACCGAAAAACTAGGCCAGCTCGCGGCTAAATTTTCGCGTAGTGGGAATTAAAGGCAAGCCGTCGCCAATTCCCCGCCCTTCCCCCTCAATCCATGCCACACGCCCAAGGTCATCATGCGCAAGTGTAGGATACGTGGCTTTGCAAAGAGCGAATAAAAAACGTACTTCAGGCACAAGCGCCAGCCATCCACCAGCTTCCAGTTCATCGGCACCCACGGCTCTTTGTATAAAAGCACTGCATTGCGAAAATGGTAGTAATGCCTGAGCGGACTATGCAAAGGGATATATTTACCCAGGAACTTGATCGGCTGATCGCCGAGGCTGTGCTGCATGTGCGCACCACAAACGCCATAGCTTTGAAAGCCGTTATCGCGAGCGCGCAAACCCCACTCGATATCGACATAATCGATAAACAGATCGTCCCGCATGCCGCCCACCTTTTCCAATACCGACATCGGTATCAAACAACCGGATGAGATCAAGTAATCAACGGGAACGACAGAATCGTCCGTGGCGCAAGCACATCGCTCCAGCCTGAAGTCTCGAATTCGAATAAAGGGCGGCGGATTATCCTGCCGCTTGTCCAGATAGCGCGGCCCAACCGCTGCCGGGGAAGGTTGATTAGCGATCGCAGAAACTAATTTTTCGACCATATCGGGCGCGGGAATACTGTCCTGATCCATTAACAGAATGAACTCTGCGCGGCGTTTGCGCGCCCATTGGATACCAACATTTTGCGCCGCCGCAATGCCAAGGTTCTGGCCAAGTCGAAGCAATGCAACAGCAGTTGTTACGCGCGCTCTGTTCCACGCTGCCAGATCAAAATCGGAGCCATTGTCCACCACTACTACAGACGTAATCTGCGAAGCAAGCGCATCTAAAAGTTGCTCGAGGGCTTTTAGTGAAGGTTGATAGGTCACCACCACGGCGACAACACTTGGGCGATGCGATGGCGTCATTTTTACTAAGCCCTTACCGTCACCACAATCCCAATCATAATGAGCGCCACACCCACAAAATATTGCGGCTGAAAACGCTCGCCGAGAATAAGATGGCTGCCCAGCGGAACCAGAACAAAAGCCAAAGCCATCAAGGGATAAACCCGGCCAAGGTCAACTTTCTGCAATACCCAAACCCAGGCTATTGTGGTAATGCCATAAAGAGCCAACGCTGCGAAAAGTATTGCTGCAGTTTTCAGGGCAAAAAAACTACCCGTTTGATCGAGCGAATTTGCACTTAACTTGAACAATATCTGTCCGATCGCTATACCAATTACGCAGAGAAGGGCAATAATTTGAACAAGCATTTTTAGTTTTCCATATTAATAAAAATATATAACGTGCAAAGGGTGCGCAATTTTTCTTTAGTTACTTTCAGCTTCAATTTTTAAACTTGCTTTTTTATTTTTAATATTACGTCGCAGAATGTGAAATGGTCTGCGTGGCACTGAAGCAATGTCATAACCAAGGAAAGCTAATATCAATTGCAAACCCATCAGGATGGGCAGCGCTGCCAGCATTACTGTTCCAGCTGGTGTAGTTACGCCTTCATTAAGAGAAATCGCCCAATGATAAAAGCCAAAACTGCTACCTGAAATAAGAAGAAACAAACCCAATGGCAATTCGAGAGAGGCGATCGACATATCACGCAGATAATAGTTATAAAAAATTCTCTTTCCAAAATTGCGGGTATTCTTAACAAGAAACTCACCCACAATTTTCGAAATTTTCAGGTTGCTCACTTCATCGCCATATTTGGCATCCATAGGCACATCAACCACAACCGCACGTAGAGTATTAAGTCTAAACAATATATCGGATTCAAAGAAATAACGACGGCTGATTTTCTCAAAAGGTAAATGTCTCGCCACATCGGCATGAATAGCTGTATATCCATTGGTAGGATCAAATAAATTCCAGTAACCAGATGAAAGCTTCGTCATAAACGATAGCAATGCATTACCGAAAATACGAATTTTTGGCATAGCGCGGATTTGTTCAAGATCAAAGAAGCGATTGCCTTTTGTGTAATCTGCATTTCCTGCAATAATGGGTGCAATAAACTCAGGAATTAATCCGGGGTCCATTTGACCGTCCCCGTCAACTTTAACAATAACATCTGCACCCGCTTCAATTGCAGCCCGGTATCCAGTTAAAACCGCTCCACCCACACCTAGGTTTTTGGGATTTCGCAAAACAATCACGCGATGATCTAAACAGTTTTCCAGTACATATTCTCCGGAATTGTCTGGACAGAAATCATCAATAACGTAAATTACAGAGACTTCATGCCCGATTTTTTTAATTACCGAAAGAATGTGATTGTGCACACGAAAGCATGGAATCACCACAGCAATTTTTAGGTTCATATCATTCTAGAAAATAAAATAAAAAATTAAAGTGCTGGATTTACATTATGCGTACCCTATTTAATTCGACTAAGATCGAGGACAGCCTCTCGTATAAAGTTTTTTGCCATTCGTATACTCGTATATCAAACAAGTCGCTACCAGCCCCTTTTCTGCCTCTTTTTCTGCATCTTTTTCTTTATGGGCTTCCCAAGTGCTTATGCCGCCGCCAGTCAAATATAATATTTTTCCAGAGGAGTATGGTATTGAGTCAAGCTCAATATATTTATATTTATTGTCTGCGAGGTCAGGCAAATTGAACGGAACCGCCATTACGTGACCATCTAAGGCAGTTAGACGTAATTCAGCCATTCCTGGATTTTTTCGAATGTACGTGCCGAACATTATCCCAATGCGCTTCAATGGCTGTAGATTATCTTCATGTTTCTTGCTCATGACTAAAGTAATCGGTTTATTTTTATCCAAAGGCTCACTCGCGCGCATCACTAGGGAAATTTGCTCTGGCTGTTCAAGTGCAAGGTAATATCTTTCCACCAGTAGTTTTGGCGTACTAAAAATTGTGAATACTCCTAGAAAAATAAGCAGGAGGATTGCGAATTTTCTAAAGATACCCTCAGACAATTTTAATTCTCCGGAAATTGCATAAGCAATCATAATCATCGGAACCAAAAAATAACGCCCTTGAACCCCCTGAATTAAGCTGGCCGGATGTTTATTCCAAGTGATTAATAATGCAAAAAAAATCAGAAAAATGGAAGCAATCGCACAGAAAAGAAGTGCAACCCGTGGAACCCATTCAGTCTTTAAGTTTTTAATTGAAACTGAGAGCAGTCCAATCAGGACGGTGCAGATGAAAAGAAAATTATATGTTTTTGTGCTGAATCGAGTATCCAGCCATCCAAGCACGCCAAGAAACGATTCCCTATAAAATTGAACAAGATCAGCATTCGAAAATGTTGCTATCAAAACTTCAAATAATGCCAGCGGATTTTTAATGTAAAACAATGCGACGCTAGTCGTTGAAGCACCAACTATACTTCCGAAGCCGACCGTTGTTTTGCTTGCGATTACCGTCCATCCCAGGACAAACACCACGGCGAAAGCGGATACATAATAAAATTTCTTTTTCTGGATGTAAAAACTAGCCACCAGAACAAGTGCCAATAGCGGCAGCAAATGCGCCCTGCTCGTTGCCACCAAAGCCACAGACACAGCGAGTGCATAAAACAGCCGGGAGTTGACATTTTTTTTCTCAACGGTAATTCGCAAGAAAAGAGCAATGGCAAAAACCGCCAAGGCTGTTGTAATACCGTCCAGACTGGCAGAGGCGAATTGAAATACACTCATCGGTATGACTAAAAACGCAATTGCTAGCGGATTTACCGGATAGACTTTAAAAGCTGCAAACAAGATCAATGCTAATGTCGCAAGCGACATGAACCTGGCCAGCAGGTACGAGGTATCGATGTTCAGCCCTAACATTTCCCCTGTCGCAAGGCCGATCGCTTGTGGCATGTAACTCAGCGGAAAATAAAATCCGGTTCCAGCTATTGACCTAAATTCTTTTTTGCCTGTCCACTTGATGGTTTTCGCCGATTCTATTTCGTCAATTGACAACTTTCTCTCTGACTTGAATGGAAGTGCTTCAAAGGCAGAACCGTAAGCAGCAAGGCCCGTGTCAATCATGCCTCCCGAAGAATTACCTTCTGGCGCATCCAAAATAATCGCGCCCCTGCTTAATAAATATGCCCGCATCACATGGGCAGGCTCATCCGGCGATTGGAATGGCGGGATAAGCGCGGAAAAGAAAATCCCGATAACAAGGATCAGTGATATCACCCAAAGACTTGTTCGGCCTGAGGCCGTCTGAATAATATTGTTATTCGAAACCATAACTTCCTCGCTGTTCCATCGATGAAGTGCTAGAAACGTCACCCACTCTCAAGACTCCCTTGAAGGGGTAAAGCACGTAGGATTGGAGGTGTCTGGTCATTTGCTCACTACCGGACCTGAGCTACACGAACGCTGTCGCTGGCATCAACACGCTTCAGGATTAACGCGAGTTCTTGGGCTTGATCTTCGAAGAAAGTGATATTTAACGCTCCTAGCGCGACTTCTTCGCCAGGTCTTATCCGTTTGAAATGTTTTAAGGTATCAATGACTGCCTGTTTTAAGGCCTCTCCCGTATCCGAAAACGGAACAATATAGCCGTTTCGACCGGGCACAATATCTTCAACCACTCCTCCGGCATCCGTCGTGATGACCCAGACATTTCTTGCCAATGCTTCGCGTACAGTAAGACCAAAACTCTCTTTCCATTGCGTGGGAAACAGCAACACATCAATGCTTGAAAAGAATTCGTCGATATTGCCTTGCGTATAGGCAGGCACAATTTCAACATTAGGAATGCCCACCACATCCTCTTGATGATAGGAGGCGAAGCCCAAATTCAACGCGTTATCGACAAGTACAAGCTTGACGTTGCAGCCAGGAAGATCGGAAAAAACTTTCTTGATAAGGTGAACGCCTTTTATTTCCGTGTTGCCGCCGACATAGCCAAACCTCAGATCTCCTTTCTGCCGAAAACGCAGCGCACTAGCTGGCTTGACTATGCCGTTTTTATTGATCTGGACATTATCAAACCCGTTTGCAATGTGAAAATCCGCAAAAAAGCGACTAGGCGCCAGCAATGCAGAGGCATTACGCAACCCGGTGATCAGGCGCTTGTTTCGGTGTAGATTCACGATATTGTTCTCGACACAGCTTGCGCATACGCCGAGATCGATTTTTTTCTGCCCGCAGTATTTACCTTGCTTGTCGATCATGAATTGCCGACCACACAACCACCATGCGTCGTGTAGCGTGACAATATATTTAATGCCTTTCTGAGCGCAAAGGTCCACTACGGATATGCCAATGCCTTGAATGCTATGAAAATGTACGATATCGGGTTGAACCAATGCAAGAACCTCAGCAAAGGCGGAGACGATCTCAGGATTTTCGAATTGCGCTTTTTCATCGAGTCGGTCCGGCAGTCCTACGCCATAGATGTTGATGCCGTCAGCTTCGTAACGCTTGGTTGTATAAGGTGGTGTCACAGAAGATGGCAACGTCGTAAACACATGTACCTCAAAACCATCAAGAGCATTAATGCGCTTATTGACTTCTTCTGCCACGATGGTGGCGCCACCGAACGAACGGGGATAGTAATAACAGTTTACGGAAAGCACCCGGAGCGTGTCGGGGTTTCGGGCGTGGCGCGCAAGTAAAGGAGCAACTTGTTGCTGCGCGATACTTTTCGGCGCGTAGTGGCGCATAACCGATATATAAGCAGCTTCACTGACATGGGCTCGTTTCGCGGCATCTGTGACGAGAATCGTCAGTGCGGCTTCCCATTCATTTACCGTTTCACATAAAAAACCATTCTCGCCATGCGCAATTGCCAGAGAAAAAGCAGCACGCGGCGAGCAAACCGAAGGTACCTTTACGATTGATGCTTCAAGATATTTTATGTTGCTTTTTGAGTCGTTGAAAATATAGCTCTCAAGAGGAGCAATGCTGATATCGCACTCTGCCAAGTTACTGAGATACTCTTCATAGGAGCAGGTTGGCAGGCGCTCCACCTGCTCTTCAAACCCTGAAAAAATTTCAGGAAGATCTAGCGTGCCTATGAGGCGGAACCGCACATTTGGGAATTTTTCTAAAATTTTTACAATGGCGGGTGCAGCTTCCTGAAAATCAATATTGTGCGTATTGGTTCCAGAGCCATAGACGATTCGAAGAATGCCATTGTGATGCAAAGTATGGTTATGGCACACTTTTGCCGCAACTTCCAAGGTATGTTGGTCTAGCGCATTTTCGATCACATGCACTTCGGACAAACCGGCCATTTTCATCGCACTGGCAAGTCCTGTGGTCGAGGCTATTCCCTTGCCGCAAAGTAGCATCGCATTGCGATACAGATCCGCTCCTTCCAGTAATTGATCAAAGGTGGTCCTGTCGAGGGCAGCCAATGTCTTGCTCTTGCTCAGCACCTCTTTGTCAAAGATAAAATCATCCACTTCCCAGAGGGTCGGGAGACGCAATCGTTTCGCCTCATTAATGATAGACACCACATTGGGGAAAGCGGGCACCCGGTAGAAGATAACCAGTGAGTGCGTTTGCAATGCATTGAGACACGCTTGCGTGTCATTCCAACTGAGTGTTGTGCAGTCGAACCCCAAGGATTCAAACATATCGTGTTTTTGCTGGACACGATATTTTTTGCACTGTGCGATGCTCATTTCAGCGACGATCAAAATCCGGGGCGCCAACAATTCCTCCGCCGGATGCTTCACCATTTGCCGATAGGCTGGGTTGATATCTTTTGCATCACTCGGCATTTGCGAAGCAGCAACAAGTCTGAAACCGCGCTTGATCCCTTGCAATCCTTCCTTTTGATACATCACCAACGCCTTGCGGAAAGTATTTTTGATTCCGCCGCCATGCCTGATGGCAGGCATGGCGAGCTCAGCCACACGCCTGGCACGCTTCACTTGATGTGACGCAATTCGAAACGGCAGCGTTACGCGCCAACTGGTGGAAGTGTGAAGGGCCGCAATTTGGTTGTCACGCTCGCTCATGACCAAATTGAGGTTCGCGATCTGCCCGTTGCAATCTGCTACAGCCTGGTGAATGCCGGCTATCAGACTTTCTTGTTCCGCTACTGCCTGGTGGAGACCGGCTATCTGGCTTTCGTGCCCTGTCAAAGACTGGTTGAAGTTGGCAATCGGCCCGTCGTGCTCTGCTACTGCTTGATGAAGATCGACTATCTGACTTTCATGCTCTGTTACAGTTTGATGAAGATCGACTATCTGACTTTCGTGCTCTTCTACTGTCTGATGAAGACCCGCGATCTGACTTTCGTGCTCCGTCAAAGATTGGTTGAGGTCGGCAATCGGTCCCTCGTGCGCTGTGAACTCCGTGAAACGAAGTAAAAATTCTTCGTCGGGTGGGATATCACGTGAAGTCCATCTATTGCTGTCCTGGATTGGGGGCTGAGGCTGGCTTGCATGCAACTGCAGGTGCCCTGACACCACCGACTCCAACGAGCCAGCGATGAATCGTGTCCCTAAGCTGTTTTGTACAGGCAGCTGCTTCTTGATGATGCATATCGAGTTGACGAATTCGACTGAGTGGATATGCTCGAGAACTTCTTCGTCTATTTCAAATCCATACTTTGCGAAAAATCCATTCAAAATGTCGGTGCGTTTTTTGTTTATGCCCCAATGCTCATAACTCAGAATGTCTGCGAGCCGTTTAAAGAAGGTGATGGAGGAAAACGGATCGAACAAACCCCCTTCGAATTCTTGCCAATAGCTGCAGTGCAGGTCTTCTGCCACATACACCCCGCCCTCGGCTAAAGCGGGAAAGTATCTTGCGAAAGACTTCACGATATCGCTGGAGCGGTGTGAGCCATCGTCAATGATCACGTCAAACTCTGATGCGTGTTGCAACACCGCTGTTTGCACTGCGTCCGTGTTGGCATCCCCCACCACTACGGCAATACGCGGGTCTTCAAATGTCAATTGGGCGCAGTCTGGATTGATGTCGCAGCCCACCAGTTTCTGTGCTCCCGGAAAGAACTTCGACCATATTTCAAGTGAACCACCATTCTGAATGCCAATTTCCAGCAAATGCACCGACTTGTCCCGGTATTCGTTAAAAATTCTGTCGTATTCAGTAAGGTAAACAGACCATTTATCCGATACTTTTCCGCTGTGTTCCGTGTACAGTTGATGTAACGTCTTTTCAGTCATCGCACACCTCAAGCGCAACCCGTTCAAACGGAATTCCTACCAGGCCCCACCGGATCTTGCTGGAAGAAACATTAATGATGAATGCGTCGTGCAGGTAGTGATGCTGCACGTTGGCGTACAAATCGCCATCAGCGACGGAGGCCATCACGACATACTTTCCATTTGGCAGCATGGGGAGCCTAAAATCAAACTCTCCGGTAAATTCTTGTCCCGGCCTTATCGGAGATGGCGACATTGCAGTAAACAGCAGGGTATTCTCGCCAAACAGATCCTGCCCCAGTCGATCTTTTACGATAAAACCGAGAATCGGGCTTTGCAGGGTTGAATGTGCCTTAGCACGGATTACCATCCGGACCTTTTCGCCGCCCTCGAATACACCCTCGGGGCCCAAGCCAAGTTTTTTCAGCGACACGGACAAGACTTCTGCTGAACCTGTTTTCCATCCAGTAGCATTCAGCGCATTATTCTGGACAGTGATCTGCGCGCCATAGTCGAGCGTCGGGGCGGATGCGTGTGCAGTCAGTGGATCACTCTTACCAGCAAGTTCTGTCAAAGCTGATGTGCTGCGAAGCGTTACTTCATTCCCATAGACTTCTTGCAGCGTGTATTGCAGATAGGCTTCTGCCACGTCTTTTGAGGTGCCTGTCAGCTGTACCTGTCCATGCCCAAGCCAGGTTGCCGATTTACACAAATTTTGTACCGAGGCCATGTCGTGACTGACGAACAGCAAGGCCCCATGCTCCTGAAAAGAACGTATGAAACGCATACACTTTTGGTTAAATACCGCATCACCGACGGAAAGAGCCTCGTCTACTACCAAAATGTCTGCATCTACATGGGCGATAACCGAAAAGGCAAGCCTGACATACATCCCGCTAGAGTATGTCTTTACCGGTTGATCAATGAACTGGCCAATGTCGGCAAAAGAGGCAATATCGTCAAAACGGTTATCCACTTCCTCTTTGGTCAGGCCCAACACTGCAGCGTTCAGGTAAACATTTTCTCGCCCAGTAAATTCTGGGTTGAAACCAGAACCAAGCTCCAGCAATGCAGCAATGCGTCCGCTGGTTTCGACGCTACCGCTGGTAGGCGACAGCGTGCCGCAAATGATTTGCAGCAGAGTCGATTTACCCGAGCCATTGCGGCCGATAATCCCAATGGTTTCTCCCTTTTTGACCTCGAACGAAACATCTTGCAGCGCCCAAAATTCACGAAAATATTGTTTGGGTGACTGGCCGGTCAATCTTTGCAATCTTGGGGCTACGAACTGCTTGAGCCGGTCGCGCGGGGTGTCGTAAATCTCGTAGCGCTTGCTGAGATTAGTGACGCGGATGGCGATATCGTCAGAGGACATCGGCAAATCCCTTTCTGGTTTTCTGGAACCAGGCGTAGCCTGCCCAAGCGATGACGGCAGCCACTAAGGTGTAGATACCCAAACCGCTCCAGTTCGGCAAATGCCCCCAGATCAGCACTTCACGCGCTTGCTCGATGATGAAGGTGAGCGGTTGCGCCATGATGATTGGCCGGAATTTTTCCGGCACTGCGCTCACCGGATAAAACACCGGGGACAGGAACATCAGTACGGTGGTGATGATGACGATGAATTGCCCGACGTCGCGCAGGAATACACCCAAGGATGCCAGTATCCAGGCCAAGCCCATTGTAAGAATAACGAGTGGGAGCAGCACCAATGGAATGTAGATCGCGGTCCAGTGCAAGTAGCCATTAAAGAGCGCAAACGCAGCGAGTAGCACGCCCAGGCTAATCAGGCTGTGGAACAGTGCAGCGCCCATCGCAATGACAGGTAGTATTTCAATCGGAAACACCACTTTCTTGACGTAATTAACGTTGGAGAGAATCAATCCTGGGGCGCGGTTGAGTACCTCGCTAAACAGGCTAAGCACGATCATGCCAACAAAAAGAACCAGTGCGAATTGCGTTTTGCTATCGTCGCCACCGATCCCGCCCCAACGTAATTTGAAAATCTCGGAGAAGACAAAGGTGTACACCACCAGCATGAATACAGGGTTAAAGAACGACCATGCCAATCCCATGGCTGAGCCTTTGTAGCGACCAACCACCTCGCGCCGGGTCATCTGCACGATAAGCTGGCGATTGTGCCAAAGGCTTTTGGTCAGTGCTACCAAAGATGTAGGCTGATCAGCGTGGGGGTTGAACGCTGTTAATGAGGGTCTCATGCAAGGGATTCCGCTTTGCAGGCGATGACCATCTGCCTGTCAAAAGACGTGCAGATAACGTGTCCCACGAACGAAAGAACATCGACGTTAACATTAATTACAAGGGAGGCATGTAAAGACATGCTTATAAGATAACAAAATATAATCCCCATGTTTTGTGCTATTTCAACGTGAGCACCGATTTTCTTATCACCCGGTCAATATTTTGATATTTCGCAAAATTCAGGGCTGGGCGACTGTGTCAGTGGCCATTGTCAAATAGGTCAGGTATTAATATTTAGCCTTCCTCATAACACTAGCATCCACACCTTTTTAATTATTTTTTTGTTAATTATCAATCTATTCATATTTGATTTGAGCGACATTCAAGCCGGAAGCTAAGCCAACAATAACATCCATCTCAAAATTGATTGTTATTAGCAATGTTGCAACAACTATCTACCATTATCGTCAATTACAATTCAGGCGCATTTTTAACAAAATGCGTTCATTCCGCGTTGCCGCATGTGCGCGAAATAATTCTGGTTGACAATGCGTCCTCTGATGGCAGCATTGCTCTTTGCCTGAGCAATTTCCCCAACCAGCCGAAACTAAAAGTAATTCGCAACAATGCAAATATTGGATTTGCAGCGGCTTGCAATATCGGTGTGCAGAATGCATCCCAAGAATATTTATTCTTCTTGAATCCTGACTGCATCCTGGAAGTAAACGCTGTTTCGGAGATGCTTCATGTCCTTGAATCGGATGCAGGTATAGCGATGGCAGGCGGCTTGTTGATGCATCCGGATGGGACAGAGCAAGGTGGCGGCCGTCGTGCGATACCAACGCCCTGGCGCTCGTTTGTGCGGGCGTTTGGATTGAGTCGCTTTGCCCATCGTTGGCCGCGTCTGTTTTTTGATTTTCATCTGCATAAACAACCCTTGCCCGCCCACCCTATCGAGGTGGAAGCAATTTCCGGCGCGTGCATGCTGGTGAAGCGTGGAGCGATAACGGATGTTGGGCTATGGGACGAGGGTTATTTTCTGCATTGCGAAGATCTGGACTGGTGCATGCGCTTTCGGCAGAAGGGCTGGAAGATCATGTTTGTGCCTTCGGCACGCGTGATGCATGCGCAGGGGGTTTGTGGCCGAAGTCGGCCGATTTTTGTTGAATGGCACAAGCATCGGGGAATGGTGCGGTTTTATCACAAATTCTTCCGGCATCAGTATCCGGGGCTGATGATGGGATTGGTAACAATTGGCGTATGGCTGCGGTTTGGCATGGTGGCGGTATATCACATGGCCTTGCGCCTTAAGCATGCTTTAGGGCTGGGTCACAGACATGGCTAAACGGCGCGTGGGTGTTATTGGCGCCACGAGTTTTGTCGGAGAATACCTGCTTCCCTTGCTTGCAAATGACCACTGGCAAGTGACCGCTTTTTCCCGGCAGACAGGGCAACCTCCCACCGGCAATGTAAGTTGGCAACCATTGTCTGTGTTGGCCTCTAGTGCGGCTCATCCAGAAAATGAGGGTATCCCGGCTTGGATTTGTGTCGCTCCTGTTTGGGTTTTGCCAGAGCATTTTGCGCTGCTTGAGGCGCATGGCGCGCGGCGGGTTGTGGCGCTCTCTTCTACCAGCCGCTTTACCAAGCACGATTCTGCCGATCCGCAAGAACAACTGCTGGCGCGTCGATTGGGCGATGCAGAAAAAAACGTGCAAGCTTGGGCGCAAGATAAGGGCATTGCATGGATCATCTTGCGCCCAACCTTAATTTATGGTCGCGGCCGTGACAAGAATATTTGCGAGATAGCGCGTTTCATTGCGCGTTTTGGTTTTTTTCCGGTATTTGGGCAGGCAGAAGGATTGCGCCAGCCGGTGCATGTGGACGATGTCGCGCAGGTATGCGTTGCTGCCCTGTGTGCCGAATCCGCAACCAATCGCGATTACAATATTTCCGGAGCCGAGACGCTCAGCTATCGTGCAATGGTGCGCCGCATTTTTGCAGCGCTAGGTCGTTCGTCCCGGCTGGTAACGATTCCTCTGGGCGTATTTCAACTTGCACTGATGTGTTTGCGACTATTGCCGCGTTACCGTAAATGGTCAACGGCGATGGCGCGGCGGATGAATCAGGATTTAGTGTTCGATCATGCGGACGCGGCGCGGGACCTGCACTTTGCACCACGCCGTTTTGTATTGACGGGTGAAGACTTGCCGGAAAATTGACGGTAATGGTGGCATTCAGGTAGCCTTCAGATGGCTGGACCGAGTCGCCTGCGCGGCGCTGCAATTTTAAAAAAATTGATCTGCATGCTGGAATTCGGCTAAAATTTCTCTTTGGCAAAATTTACATCCATCAAAGCAACGGTTTTAAGCCAAGATATTTACCACGATCGCACACGCCACTGGTTGCAAGACCCAGTTTTAAACAATCCCCCGCATCCTGCTGCGACACAATTGCGCATACACACCGGATAGATCCAAACATCCAAACGGTGCCGATACGCTCTAGGATTTCAGATGAAAGCCCTCCTGCAACACGTGACGTCCATGACACGGCAGCGCGACCATGCGCTACTGGATGCCTCGGTCATCGCGGCGCTGGAGGAGGTGACGGGGGCCAGCAAGGTGCGCAAACTGGAAGTGTTTCTGGTCGGCGATGAAATGCGCTTGAAAATCAGCGCCTGCAATCTGCATACTTGCTTAGAATGCAATAACATACAATGCGGCAGCGAAACAATCGCGCTCGGCCCGGAACTGGCTGCTGCGATAACACAGCATCACACCAGCGCTCAAAAAATCATGCCGGACGGCACGCTAATATTGTGGTTGCTGGTGTGGCTGGAGGATAAGTTCGTCGCCTGTCTGGAGCTATGGAACCCCATCGAGTGCGACGAAAAGGCACTGGAAATAGCGCTGGCCATCACCGCCATTTATGCCAACCAGCGCAGCCTGCTCGATTACAGCCAGCGCGATTCCCTGACCGATTTACTTAATCGCAAAACCTTTGACCAAAATTTTTCGAAAGTATTAAGTTCGCTGGAGCGGTCCGATACGCTATCAGGTTTGCAGCAAGAAGAGCGTCGCCATACCGACGCGAATAAAAATCAGTGGATCGCAGTGATTGACGTCGACCATTTCAAGCGTGTCAACGACGAGTTCGGCCACCTGTACGGTGATGAAGTGTTGTTGCTATTGTCTAATCTGATTCGCAGCTCGTTCCGGCCGCATGACGGATTGTTCCGTTTCGGCGGCGAAGAATTTGTCATTTTATTGCAGGCAGCAGAACTGAAAGATGCGCAGCGCATTTTCGAACGTTTTCGCAGCAACGTCGAGAAGTACCATTTTCCGCAAGTCGGCCAAGTCACGGTCAGCATCGGTTTTACCCGCATCGGCTTGAATGCGACGCCGGTGGTTGTCCTCGGGCATGCCGACATGGCGCTCTACCATGCAAAAACCCATGGCAGGAACCAAGTCTGCTATTACGAGAAATTGGTGGAATACGGTCAATTGAAGTCGGACACATCAAACGACATGGTGGAATTCTTTTAATCCACCTCTTTCAGCCTGTAAATTCTTAGTTATGGCTGGAGTATCATCATAAATAGTGCCTTACACGCAAGATCCCATTGCAAATTTAAAAATACAACACTATGGAACTGCGCCAACTACGTTACTTTGTCGCCATCGTCGATCATGGTTCGTTGTCGCGCGCGGCGCGTGTGCTACATATCGCGCAACCGGCGCTAACGCAGCAATTGCGCCAACTGGAAGAAGAGCTGGGTGCGCAATTGCTGCATCGCTCCGCGCAGGGCGTGCTGTCCACCGATGCCGGCAAGACTTTTTACGAACACGCGCAAGCGATCCTGAAACAGGTGGATGACGCCAAATCGGCGGTGACGCAAACCATGCACACGCCCACCGGCACTGTCGCGCTCGGGCTGCCGCAGAGCATTTCCAGTGCGCTGGCGTTGCCCTTACTGACGACAATACGTGAAACCTATCCCGATATCACATTGCAACTGACCGAGGAATTGTCCGGCAACCTGATCGAACAATTAAAGTCCGGTCGTATCAATCTGGCAGTGCTGTTTGACGACGGACAATTGCGCGCCGCCTTTACCAGCACTCCGATGGTGGAAGAAGACATGCTGTACATCACCGGCAGCGGTTCGCGCTTCGCGGCACGCGGCGGGTCGATCACGCTGGCCGACGCGCTGCGAGCGCCGTTGATTTTGCCTGGCTTGCAACACGGCGTGCGGCTGCGCATAGAGAACATCGCGCGCAGTGCCGGGCTGTCGATCGACAATGTAATCGACATTAATTCCATCGCCATTTTGAAATCGGCACTGATGGCCGATTTGGGTGCGACCATCTTGCCGGTGGCGCCGGTGCTGGCCGAAATAGAACGTGGCGACATGGTGGCGCGACCCATCAGCGGAACGCAAATTTCACGCACCGTCACCTTGTGTGCATCGAAGAATATTCCGCTCACCAACGCCGCAGCAGCAGTCGAACGGCTAGTGCTGGAAGTGACGCAAAAGCTTTGCGAAAGCGGCCGCTGGCTGGGCGCGCATGCATTGCATCCGTACTAATTTTTCAGCCCACCATGAATGATCCGCTGCCATAGGGGCGGGTTCCAAACCCGTCCTTTTGCCGCCAAAGTGCGAGGGTGGGTTCCAAACCCGCCCCTACAACCTACAAAAAGGGTTGGCGCGAAAAATTGCTTCAGACCACCACAGCTATATACGGATTTGCATTGTGCTCTGCCAGCAAACACGAAAAATCATCGGCCGGGATCGGACGGCTGAACAAATAACCTTGCATGCTGTGGCAACCGTTCTCGATCAGGAACCGCTGCTGTTCATGGGTTTCCACGCCTTCCGCTATCACTTGCAAATGCATGCTGGTACCCAGCGCAATGATGGCGCGGGTAATCGCGGCGCCGTTGACATCAATCCCGATATCGCTGGTAAACGATTGATCGATCTTGAGCTTGTCGATTGGAAAGCGCTTGAGCTGCGACAGGCTGGAATAGCCGGTACCGAAGTCGTCAATCGAGAACCGCACGCCGATTGCGCGCAATTCTTCCATGGTGGCGATCACGCGATCCGGGCGCTGCATGATCAGGCTTTCGGTCAATTCCAGCTCCAGCCGATCTGGTGCCAGCCCGGCGTCTTGTAGCACCTGTTTCACCTGCGCGGCAAAATCGTCCTGGTTGAATTGCTTGGCCGATACATTCACCGCCACCCGCAAATGGTCATACCCGAGTTGGTGCCAGCGCCGCGTCTCCTCGCATGCGGTGCGCAATACCCACAAACCGATTGCGATGATTTGCCCGGTTTCTTCGGCCACTGGAATAAAGCGCATCGGCGATACCAGTCCCATTTCAGGATGTGCCCAACGCACCAACGCTTCCATTCCGATGATCTGACCGCTCACGAAATCGAGCTGCGCCTGATAATAAACGCGAAACTCGTTGCGTTGCAGCGCCAGTCGCAGGCTGTTTTCGATCAACAGCCGCTCCATCGAAGCGGCATTCATTTCTTCCCGAAAAAATTGGAAACTGCCGCTGCCCTTGGCGTGATGCAGCGCGATATCGGCATTTTTTAGCAACAATAAAGGGGTCTTGCCATCGTCCGGAAATATGCTGATGCCGATGCAGGCGCCCACGATAAGCTCATGTTCGTCTAAGCGGAAGACTGTACTCAGCGCGCTAAGCACGCGTTCGGCCATGCGGGCGGCAGAGTCCACACTGTCCAAGTCCTCCAGGATGACCGCGAACTCATCGCCAAGATGGCGGAAAACGGTATCGACGGCGCGCACGCTGGCCAACAGACGCTCGGCGACTGCGATGATGACTTGGTCGCCGACATGGTGTCCCAGTGTGTCATTGATGTAACCCAGTCGTTCAATATTCATCGTCAACAGCGTGACCCGTTGGCTGGTAGCCTCCGCGTTGGACAGCGCGTGCTGCAGTCGTTCCTGCAACTGCGCCCGGTTGGGCAAATTGGTCAGCGCATCGAAATAGGACAGCCTGTCAATCTGACTTTGCGCCGCCTTGACGTGGGAAATATCGCTAAAAATACCGATATAATTGGTAACGGCGCCATTGGCGTCCAGTACCCGATTGATCGACAGGCGCTCTATAAAAGCATGGCCTAATTTGTGCCGATTCCAGAGTTCTCCGCTCCAGCGACCGTGCTTAGCAAGCGATTTCCACATCTGCCGATAGAACGCGGCATCCTGCTGGCCCGAGTGCAGCATTGTCGGGGTTTTCCCCAATGCCTCATCGGCAGCGTATCCGGTAATAGTGCTAAAGGCGCGGTTGACTTTAAGGATGCGTGTTTGGGCATCGGTTATTACAATACCGTCGGTACTGCTTTCAAATACGGAAGCGGAGAGTCGTAACGCGTGTTCGGCATGCTTGAGTTCGGTAATGTCAAGTATTATGCCGACCAGCCCACCCAAGCCGCCGCCTTCTTTCTCAAAAGTAGCCTTGTTAAAAACCACGTTTTTGAGGGAACCATCCGCGTAGCGCACGGCGGCTTCATAAGTTTGGGTGCCCCGGCTGTCAAACAGCGCCTGGTCGGCAGCGGCGTAGGTTGCAGCCAGTTCGGGAGGCGCAATGTCGAACACGGATTTGCCAATCAAGTCTTCGCGCCGGACCCCGATATATGCCTCGAATGTTTTGTTGCAACCCTGATAGCGACCTTCGGCGTCTTTCCAAAAAATCGGGCTGGGAATAGTGTCGCCCAATTTGTGGAAAAAATGCATCTGCTCGAGATTCGTCTGCAACAGCCGCTTCTGGTCGGTAATATCCACCATGATGCCGCACAAGGAAACCGCCTGCCCGGCACTGACGCCAACACTGACCGAGTCCTTGAACCAGACCACGCGCCCGTCAGCAGCCAGCATCCGGTATTCAAGTACATAATTTTCCCCGAGCTTGGTGAATGCCGCACAGTCTCTGACTGCATGTTCGCGATCCTGCGGGTAAATGTGATCGGCCCAAAAATTTTCGGCATACCACTCTTCGATCCGATAGCCCAGGATGTGCGTGGTTTGCACGCTGACAAAAATGACGCGAAAAGTGACCGGATCGGCCTCCCAGACAATGCCGTCGATACAATTGACAAGGTTTTCGAAACGTTGCTGCGAGCCCGGGGGCGCCTCAATTGCAGCATGAGGTAACGGGTCTGGAAAAGATGACACGAAAAACTTTCTGGGGCACTGCCCCTGGTGGCATTTTTTAGGTTTCGCTGATTATAGTGAGATGCGTAAAAATTTACTAGGCGTGACTAAATACTATGAAAATCCTATATTTCACCCGATTTTTGGTCAAAAATTTCATAAATCGTCCTTATTCGGCGTAATTTTTTGCGTCGATTCTGCAACTCCGGCAAGTTGCGAGAGGGCTGGATTAAGGTGATATCTGCTTCCAGGCATGCGGCATGCAACATCAAAGCGTTAATGCAAAAGCGGCCCGCATAAAATTGCGGGCCGCTTTTTTGTTGCACTGGCTTACTGTTTTTATAGTAGCTTAACTACCTTTTTTAACCTTCAATTCGCTCTTGATATCCTGCACGCCCTGGACTCCGGCGGCCAGTTGTAGCGCGCGCTGACCAACTTCAGCAGTGGGCACGACACCCGACATCTTGACTATGCCTTGTTCGGTGGACACGCTGATTTTCAGCGATTGCACTTGCTCGTCTTCAACCAATGCAGCCTTGACCATAGTGGTGATCATCGCATCATCGGCATATGCGGATGTGGCTCCGACCGCAGTTGCAGCAGATCCGGTGCCAAGAGGTGCTGCACTCGTATCAGTGGAAGCGCCGGTAGCAGTAGTAGAGTTGGCCGCTGCGGAAGTGGATGCATCTGCAGCTTGCACGGCAGCAACGGAAGTTAGTGAGATCAATGCAGCAACAAGCAGACGGGACAACAATTTATGGTTTTGCATGATAGTTTCTTTCTTGGTAAGGAGATCGAATAACGGTTAGTGGTAGCACCAAGTACTTAAACCAAGTACCAAACACCGCAACGCCGTTCTAACGTTACAAGGACCTCTTTAGCAATCACTGTGCCAGCATGTTAAAAAATCAATGCATTCAATGACTTAAGAAAAATTCACCAAAATGATCGCGGCAGAATCGTGATTCTGCACTGATTTTTGTCGCTACCAGGCGACAGTGGTCTGTGCAGAATCACCCAAGTGATTGATTTGAAAGAAATTACTTCTGTCGCTCGTCGGCGACAGTGCCATCGTCGGCCCGGAACAGGCTCGGTGTCAGGCCGGATTTTTGCAACAGCCGATAAAACTCGGTGCGGTTGCGGTCGGCCAGTCGCGCCGCGTCGGCGACATTGCCATCGGTGAGCTTCAGCAGTTGAATCAGGTAATTGCGTTCAAAACGCTGCTTGGCCTCGGCGTAGCTGAGCACTTCAAACGACGGCACCCGCAATGCGCGCCGCACCAGCGACAAGGGCACCAGCGGCGTGGTGGCCAGCGCGCAGACTTGCTCGACCACGTTATTGAGTTGGCGCACATTGCCTGGCCACGATGCAGTCATCAGCGCCTCCAGCGCATCGGGTGCAAAGCCGTTCAGCGGCTTGTGATACTTGCTGGCAAGCTGTTGCAGAAAATGATTCGCCAGCAAGGCGATATCTTCGCGCCGCTCGGCTAACGGCGGCAGGCTCAGGGTCACGACGTTCAGGCGGTAATACAGATCCTCGCGAAACTGCCCATCTGCCAGCGCGGCATCGAGATCACGATGGGTGGCCGACACGATGCGCACATCAATTGGCAGCGCCTGATCGGCGCCGACCGGGCGCACCGCCCGCTCTTGCAACACGCGCAACAACTTCACTTGCAGCAACAGCGGCATGTCGCCAATTTCATCCAGAAACAAGGTGCCGCCATGCGCCGCCTGAAACAGGCCGGGACGGTTGCTCACAGCGCCAGTGAACGCGCCTTTGACGTGTCCGAACAATTCGGATTCCAGCAATTGCTCGGGAATCGCGCCGCAATTGACGGCGACAAAGGGTGCGCTTGCGCGGTGACTGGCGCGATGAATTGCTTGTGCCAGCAATTCCTTGCCGCTGCCACTTTCACCGCGGATCAGGATGCTGGCGTCGGTTGCAGCGACCAATTTGGCCTCGGCCAGCAGCGCATTCATGCACTGGCTGCGGCTGATCAAGCCTGCCCGCCATGCCTCGTCGCCGAGCGCTGGCAGCGACGATGACATTGGCGACGGCACGCTCAGGCTGAGCGCTTGCGCAATTTTTTCCAGCAAAACTTTGCCGTCGAACGGCTTGGTCAGATAGGCATACGCGCCGCGCGCGGTGGCTTCGACTGCATCCGGAATGGTGCCGTGCGCGGTCAGCAGAATCACCGGCAGCGCCGAATGCTGGGCGCGGATTTCATCGAACAGCGCCAGACCGTCGCGCCCGGGCAGGCAGATGTCGCTGATCACCAGCGCCGGCAATTCGATTGCCAGCCGCTCCAGTGCCGCTTCGGCGCTGCTGACCGCAGTGACCCGATAGCCGGCAGCGGATAAGCGTATCGACAATAAGCGCAGCAAATCGGGATCATCGTCGACCAGCAGAATCTGTGCATGGGCTGTCATGGCGTTCCTTTTGGTGTCGTCGCTGCCGGTGCGCCATTCGGAGGCGCTGGCAGCGTGCGCTCGATTGCCTTCAGCGCTTCTAAGGTCTGCTGAAGTTGCTCAACGCGACGCTGGCTTTCTTTCGCCTGTTGACTGAGTTTGTCGGTCTGATCGCTGAGGCGGCGCATTTCGGCGTAATTGGCAGCAAATATGCGCGCCAATGGCTTGACGATCAGCGCATCCGGCTCGGCCGATTTGATGACGCCGTCGGTCAAGCTCTGGGCCCGCGCCAAATCGTCGCTGTCATGACTCAAGGTCAGCAACATCGATTTTTTCAGCGCAAACTGCGCGTTTTTGGGCTGTTTCTGCAGCTCTGCCAGCTCTCTGACCAGTGCGGCCGGCGTCAATGTACGCAACCACTGGTGATAAGCCAGCAAGGTGCCAATTTCGCGCGGCGTACTCGACATACTCGACAAACTCGGGGCAGGCTGCGAAACGATCACCGCAACCGGCTCTTCCACCGTGACCGGAGCAGTGGTGCAGGCAGCCAACAGGCCGCAGAACAGGGTTAGAAAAATTTGTGTTTTCATTATTTTATTTATTGTCAATAGGGAGCGTAATCCGGAAATGGGCGCCCGTTTCACACGGCACAAGTTCTACCGTGCCGCGATGGGCGACAACGTATTCATGCACGATCGACAGACCAATGCCGTTGCCGTTGCGCGCACCCGGCGGCTGACGCAGGCCCTGATAGAACGGCTCGAATATGCGCGCCGCGTCGGCCGGCGCAATGCCCGGGCCCTGATCCATGCAATCTATCGTGATGCGATCCGGCAATCTGCCCAGCAGCAGGCTGATGGTGCCGCCCTGCGGGCTGAAACGGATTGCATTCGATAACAAATTAGCCAAGGCCACCTGCAGCTTGTCGGGATCGACGCGGGCCACCTGATCCGGGCCTCTCAGGTCTATCGCTATCGTCAGATCGCGCGCCTGCCATTGCAGCCGTTGCACGTCGATCACTTGTTGCAGCAAAGCGCGCAATGCGGTCGGCACGCAATGCAACTGCCGGGCGTCGAATGCGGCTGCATTGTAGCGCAGCAAATCTTCGATCTGGGTTTGCAGCGCGAGCGTGTTCTGGCGCAAAATGCCGGCGACTTCGCGCTGATTGCCTGACAGCGGGCCGGCCACCTCCTCTTCCAGCAATGCGACGCCTTCCCGCAAGGCGGCCAGCGGGGTTTTCAATTCATGCGAAATATGGCGCATGAAACGCGCCTTGTCGGCTTCCAGATCGGCCAAGCGTAAGCGCAACCAGTCCAACTGGCTGCCGAGCCGACGCAGATCGGCCGGCCCGTCGACCTCGATCGCCTGATCGAAACGGTTCTGGCCCAGACGATTGATCGCAACTTCTATCCGTGCCAGCGGGCGCGACAGCCAGAGGCCGAAACTGAACGCAAACAGCGCAGCCAGTGCGATGGCGCCGACCACCTGTATTTTCAGGACGCGGCGTTGCTGCGCAAGCGCGGCGACCAAAGCATTGTTGCGACGTGCGACTTCAAGCCTGCTCTCAGTCGACAACAACGCATTAATAGCCGGCAAGCGGACAAAAGCACGTGCCAGAACTTCCTGATCTTGGGCGCGCTGTTGCGGATCGGCCTGCAACAAAGCCCAGGCTGCTTCGCTGTGCGCAATCCAGGCTTCGAATTCACGCGCCGGCACCTTGGATAATTGCAGCTTGAGCGCACTCAAGGCTTCCTGCGCCTCGGTCCACACTTCGCGATAACGGGTTCGAAAGACGGGATCGTTGAGCACCATAAACTGGCGCGCACTGCGCTCCATCGCAATAGTCCGCTCTGCCAGGCGCTGCGCGTCTTCGGTTAGTTGCACCGCATCATGCGCGGTTTGACGGCCATCGCTGGCTAGTCGCTCCAGCGTCAACAAGGCTTGCACCGAGGTCGCGCTCAATAGCGCCACGATCAGCAGAAATGCAGTCAACAGCAGCTGACGAAAAGACAGTCTGGAAAGAATCACTAGGCGTTTTTTCCTCGGTTCAGCACAACATTGCCCGCCGTCAAACGATTGCGGGCTGGAATGGCGATGCCAAAGCGTACTCGCTTTTGCGCACCGGCCATAACAATGCTGACCGGCAAGATCGGTGAAGCTGCCTGTGCTTCGATGTCATCTAATCGTCATCTTGCAGTCACTATCAAGTCATATTCCGTGGCTAGAATTCATGACCGATCTTCTCATAACATCAAAGGAAACAAAGCCATGAACAAGTCCACCGATCTGTCCGTACGCGCCATCGATCCCGATGATATCGGCTACAACAACTCGCCCAATACGCATTTCAGCGCGGTGCTGGAAACCCGGCTGAGTCGTCGCAGCCTGTTGCGCGGCGGCGCTGCCTCCGCTGCCGGCGCGCTATTCGGATCGCTGGGTCTGTCGGCTTGTGGTGGCAGCAATGACGCTGTTGCGACGCCAAGCGACAAGCTGCTGGGGTTCACCGCAGTCAGTAAAAGTTTGCTTGACAGCGTCATAGTGCCTGCAGGTTACACCGCCACTGCAATCTACGCGCTGGGCGACCCGCTCACCGGTGCCACCGCTGCATACAAGAATGATGGCACCGATACCGATTTCGAGAACCGCGCCGGCGACCACCACGATGGCATGGAATGGTTCGGACTGACTGCGGACGGCACGCCATCTACCTCGGCGATCGAGCGCGGCTTGCTGGTGGTCAATCATGAAGCCACCACTAACGATGAGAAATCATCGTTCTTCTTGCACCCCAACGGCGGCACCAATATGGGGAATCGCCCGGCCACTGAAGTAGACAAGGAAACCGCGATTCACGGCGTGTCGATGGTCGAAGTGCGCAACAGCGGTGGCAAGTGGGAGTATGTCAAGACTTCTACATTCAATCGCCGCATCACTTGTTTGAGCGAAATCGAAATCGCCGGCCCGGCACGCGGCAACCCGCTGATGGTGACCAAATATGCGAACGATGGTTTCAAGACCCGCGGCACCTTGAACAACTGCGGTACCGGTAAGACGCCATGGGGCACGTTCCTGACTGGCGAAGAGAATTGGGCCGGCTATTTCACCCGCAGCGACGCCGACGACGCTGCGCGCGGCAACGACAAGAGCGTGACCGCACTCAACCGTTACGGCCGCAAACAGGGCGCTACATCGCGCCACGGCTGGGAAACCGGCGGCTCGGATGACAAATATGCGCGCTGGAATAATAGCCAAAGCGGCACTTCGGCTGATGGCAAAGACGACTATCGCAACGAGATGAACGGCATGGGCTACATCGTCGAGATGGACGCTTACGACAAGACCACGCTAGCGCAGAAGCGTACCGGCCTGGGTCGCTTCGCGCACGAAAGCGCGGCTTTCAGTAATGCCAAAGTTGGCCAACAGCTGGCGGTGTACATGGGTGACGATTCACGCAACGAGTACATTTACAAGTGGGTCTCAGACGCTAAATGGGATGCTGCCGATGCGGCTCCAGCGGATCGTCTGGCCGTGGGCGCAAAATATCTCGACTTCGGCAAGCTGTATGTTGCCAAGTTCAGCGCCGACGGTAGCGGGCAATGGATTGAATTGGCTCTCAGTAATTCGGACATCAAGAACTACGCCGCCTACAAGTTCGACGACCTTGCCGATGTTCTGGTAAATGCGCGGCTCGCCGCCGATGCGGTCGGCGCGACCAAAATGGACCGCCCGGAATGGTGCTCGGTGAATCCTAAAAATGGTGAGGTGTACTACGCGCTGACCAACAACAGCAATCGTCGCGTGGAACCGAGCGGCTCGTCGGAATTGGCGCCAGACAGCGCCAACCCGCGCGCTTACACGGACATGAAGGGCTCCAAGGAGCAAAAGGGCAACCCGAACGGCCATATCTTGCGCATCAAGGAAGCAGCTGTGGGCAGCACTGCAACAAACTTTAACTGGGATGTGTACTTGTTCGGTGCAGAGTCCGGTGCCGATGCCGGCAAAGTGAATCTGTCGAACCTGACCGACGACCAGGATTTCTCGAGCCCTGATGGCTTGGTGTTTAGCCGGGCCACCGGTATTTGCTGGTTTCAGACCGATGATGGTGCTTACAGTGATGTGACCAACTGCATGATGCTGGCGGGCTGGCCGGGCCAGGTAGGCGATGGCAAAGAGGTGACGTTAAGTTATCCAAAAACAGCAGGCGGCACGCTGGATGTGAAGACCCAAGTTGGCAAGGCGCCTACTGCGGATACGTTGAAGCGTTTTCTGGTGGGACCGAAAGCCTGTGAAATTACCGGCCTGTGCGAAACGCCTGATGGCAAAGCGATATTCGTCAATATTCAGCACCCGGGCGAAACCACTGATGCGGCCGATATCGCCGATCCGACCAAGTACACTAGTCAGTGGCCGAGCAATGCAGGTTACGGTGCCGGCAAGCGCCCACGTTCAGCGACGATCGTGATCACCAAAAACGATGGTGGCCGTATCGGTAGTTAATGCAATAAAACCAATCATAGATTGGCAAACTGGCCGGGCACTGTGTGCACCGGCCAGTTTTTTTGCGTCCTTTAGTATGCAGTCATTAATGGACGGATGGAAAGAAGACCATCGGCATGCTTACGCGTGCTAACGTCCGGTCTGAGTCACACTCGCGCGCGTCGTTTGAACCAGCCTGTGAGCGACAACCGTTCGCGGTTCGTGGGCAGCACTTCGTGCAGCATGCCGGCTGACAAAAACAGCGCCAGACGGTTCGAGAGCGGGGCAATTTCCTGTTCGGGCTGCTGATCGGGATACAGGCGCAAGGCACCGCCATGTTCCGGCAGCCATGCATCATTGAGGTAGACGATCACCGATACCGTGCGGCTGTCATCGTCGTGAAAACGGTCCAAGTGCTTCTGATAGAAAGCGCCGGGCGGATACAAGGCAAAGTGACATTCATACTCATCCAGCCCAAGGTACAGCGTCCGGTTGAGCTGCTCACGCACCGTTTCCATGATCTGCAAATACTCATAGCAGGCGGCAGACTGGCTGGCCTCCAGCCATTGAATCTGGTCGCCGCGAATCTGTTCCTGAACCTCCAGCGCAGCACCATGGCCGATCCCGGCCGGCTTCAATGCCCCTTGCGCCGCCCGCGCACGGCATTCGTTGGCCAGTTCTTGCGCCAGTTCTGGCGGCAGAAAAGCGTCTTGTTGCGACCAGCCACGCTTGACCAGGTCGTCGCCAATCTGTAACAGCATTGTGTTGTCGTACAGCATAATAAATATCCCGGGTTTTTGAATATGCCAGATTGTAAACTGCAATATTGCGCGCAGCTTGATATACGTTCCGCCAACTTTCTGATTTGCGAACGCAATGCGATAATTCTATATCCCTTTCTTTTTCACCGGCTGCGGCAACTCCGCCCGGAGGATGTAAGGAAAACTTCAACTCGTCTTGATAAACCACCCATGAGCATGCCAACTACACCAACCATTACTGCCGAAAACCTGTGGGCCGATGTCGAAGCGGTGCGCGCCAATGCGCCTCTGGTGCACAGCATTACGAATTTTGTAGTGATGAATTACAACGCCAATGTTTTGCTGGCTCTCGGTGCATCGCCGGTGATGGCGCACGCGCACGAAGAAGTGGCCGAAATGGCAGGCATTGCGCAAGCGCTGGTGTTGAATATCGGCACTCTGGAGCCGGACTGGGTTACTTCGATGCTGCTGGCGCAGAAAAAAGCCAATGCACGCGGCATCCCTGTGGTGCTGGACCCGGTGGGCGCAGGCGCAACCGCGTACCGGAATCGCGCACTGAAGGAATTGATGGCGGCAGGCAACTTGACGGTGATGCGCGGCAATGCATCTGAAATCATGAGCGTAGCCGGCTTGACGGCACTCACCAGAGGCGTGGACAGTTCGGCCAGTTCGGACGCGGCACTCCTGGCGGCGCAGAATCTGGCCACCTCGATGCGCGGCGTGGTGTGCGTCTCGGGTGCTGACGATCATGTGGTCGACAATCAAGGTCGCTGGCTGACCTTATCCAACGGCCATGTATGGATGACTAATATAACCGGCGTCGGCTGTTCCGCCACGGCGATGATCGGCGCTTTTGCAGCGGTCCAGCCCGACCCCTGGCGCGCCACTGCAGCTGCGATGGCGTATCTCGGCGTGGTGGGCGAATGGGCCGCAGAACAGGTGATCCTGGCGCATGGCGGCGTGGGTTCGCTGCAAATCAAACTGCTCGATGGCTTGCAGTTGCTCGACCGCGCAAGCTTCCTGTCGCGCCTGAAATTGACCGTGCACAGCTGAGCCAAGCTTACTTACAACTCTTGCATCGCATTTTGAGGATACCCAACGTGACACAAGCATCTCCATCACAACATAAAAAGCTGCCGTTCCAATATCCTCGCGTGCTGAGCATTGCCGGCTCCGACAGCGGTGGCGGCGCCGGCATCCAGGCCGACCTGAAGACATTTTCAGCGCTCGGATGTTTCGGCATGACCGCCATCACTGCCATCACCGCGCAAAATACCTGCGGTGTCGTGGCGATTCACCCGGTGCCAGCCGGCATGCTGGCCCAGCAAATCGATGCAGTGGTGGGCGATATCGGCGTCGATGCAGTCAAGATCGGCATGCTGCACGATCCGGAAGTGGTCAGGGTCGTGGCGCAAGCGATTCTGCGCTATCAATGGCCGCGCGTAGTGCTTGATCCGGTGATGGTGGCCAGCAGCGGCGACAGCTTAATCGCCCGGGAAACCATTGCGGTGCTGGTGGCGGAATTGTTCCCGCTGGTGACGCTGGTTACACCCAACTTGGACGAAGCCGCGCTGCTGCTGGGACGCCCGCTGGAAATCGAGGCGCAACTGGCAGCCGCCGCGCACGACTTGATCCAGTTGGGAGCGCCGACGGTATTGTTGAAAGGCGGCCACCTGCGCAGCGACGAAGTGGTGGATATCCTGCTGCAACCGGATCAACCGCTGTTGCGCATGGCAAAACCGCGCATCTCCAGCCGCAATACGCACGGCACCGGTTGCACGCTGTCTTCCGCGATCGCCTGTTATCTGGCCCTCGGCCATGATCTGGCGGAAGCTGTGCAACTGGCCCGCCGCTATGTATACAAAGCGATTTTACAGGGCGCCGACGTAGGCACCGGCCACGGCCACGGACCGTTGAATCACGCCTTCGCACCGGTGCCGATGCACAAAATAAGGATTACGCCAGCCGCTTGATCTCATGGAATGCATTAACTATGCCGTGACCAGACTGGACCGTCTCGTGTAGCGGTACAGCGTCCCCAGCAACAGCGTCAACGCCAGACTCGGCAAGGCTGATCCGAGCTCCGGCACCAAACGCGGCGCGGCATGAAACGCCGCAATGCCGAGCAGCCAGATCAGCACCGGAACCGTATTGATGCTGCGCTGCGCAGCGCGGCCCTGCATGCTCAGCTGCGAAATCACCACCCCGAACAACGGCACGAAGATCGAACTCAGCAACAGCAGAAAAGGCTCCAGACTGTGCATCGGCAACACGATGGCGCAACCGGTCGCCACCAGCGCCAGCGTAATGCCCCAGGTTTTGACGCTGAAACGGTTGCCGAGGAAATTCAGCGACACCGCGCCCGAATACACGTCGCCGTAGGCATTGTCCATTTCGTCGATCAGGATCAGACCCAGCGCCACCAGCCCGCCCTGCGCCAGCAACAACGCCCCGACCAACTCCGCTCCGGGCGCGGTGGTGCTGATCACCAGCACGCCCAGCGCGTAGCACCAGATGTTCGCAATCGCATAACCGATCCAGGTGCCGCGCACGGTGGCCGCACCGGTTTTGCCGTAACGGGCAAAGTCGGCTACCAGCGGCAGCCACGACACCGGCATCGCCATCACCAGATCAATCGCGGCAATCGTGCTCATCGAGCCGTCGCCGGCCTTGTTCCAGAGCGCGTCCAAACCCTGACTGTGCGCCCGCATCCCGAACTGATACGTCAGCCACAGCAGCGACAAAACCACCAACGGCATGCCGAAACGCCCGACAAAGCGGCGCACCAGACCGATCATCGAGCCATTGGCCAGACCGACCAGCAGCAGCCCCCAGAAAATCGAGGTCAGCACCGGCACCCACGCTGCGTCGATGCCGGTCATTTCCTTGATCAGCGCAGCGCTGCTGTCGCGCATGATGACCAGCTCGAAAGCGGTCCAGCCGATCAGTTGCACGATATTCAGGATGACTGGCAATTTGGCAAACGCGCTGCCCAGAGTCTGGTGCATCAGGGCCGGACTGGACAGCCCGCGTTCGCAGCCGATCAAAGCCACCCAGCCGAGCAAGCCGGCGCCCAGCAGCGAGCCGATGACAATCGCCAGCAGCGCGCTTTGGGTGCCCATCGCCGGCACCAGATAGGCGCCGACCTGCATCACCAGCAAGCCCACGCCCAGACTGAACCACAACGATGCGTGCTCGCGGAAGCCGAAAACTCTATCGGACAGCGGGATCGGCGTTAATGCGGGATTGGCGGATTCAGTAGTGTTTAAAGCCATTGCTATCTTTCAGGTGTGACATCGGCAAGCGGAGCATTACTGCAACCGGAAAAACGGTATTTTAAACGCAATAGCTTGTTTGCCATTGCGAAAGAAGTTATTATTTTAAATATACATAGCCATGTGTTTTTTAATAGGCACTGAATATATGCGTAAATGGCATGGTTTATTCCTATACTCTACTTTTTTTAAATTAGCGACACGCGCCGGCCACGGCCAAGCTTAATGATCCGGCGGTGCTTGCAGCATTTCAAGATTCGCCAATATATGGCGCGTCATCCCGGCCGCGAGTTCATGCTCGCCCAGAAACACTTTGCCCACTTTTTCCTGCTGCAGCAGAAGCGCTTCGTTTTCGCTATGGGTCCGCACCACGGTCTGAATCGCGGGATTCAGCGCTCTGGCCGTTTCAATCATGGCGCGCACATGGAAAGTGTCGGGCGTTGCCACTACCAGCATCACCGCTCTGGCAATATGCGCCTGGATCATCACCGACGGCTCTGCCGCGTTGCCGGCAACGGCCGATATGCCGCGCTTGCGCAGTTGATCCACCCGCTCCCTGTTTTGTTCCACTATCACGTAATGAATCCCGCGCTCGGTCAATTCTTCGGCAATGCGCCGTCCGACGCGGCCATAGCCGACCAGCACCACTTGGCCGGTTAACTTATCCTGCTCGACCGTCATCGGCAACTCGGCCAGCGGGTCATCCGCGCGCTCCAAAATGTGCGCAAGTGCGGGTTTGGCGTGGATCCATTTTTGCAGCGGTGTAATCGCCTTGAAAACCAGCGGATTGAGCGCGATGGAAATGATCGCGCCGGCCACGATAAAGCTTTGCGCCTCCTGCGGCAGCAAGCCTAAAGCAATCCCCAGCGCAGCCAGAATGAAAGAAAACTCGCCAATTTGCGCCAAACTTGCCGACACCGTCAGCGCCGTATTCAGCGAATACCGCAGCAGCAGGACCAGAATAAAAGCCGCCAGCGATTTCCCCAGAATAATCACCGCCACCACCGCCAGCACCTGCAGCGGGCTCTGCATCAATACCATCGGATCGAACAGCATCCCGACCGACACGAAAAACAGCACCGAGAACGCGTCCCGCAAAGGCAAGGATTCTGTCGCTGCGCGGTGACTCAGCTCCGATTCACGCAATACCATGCCGGCGAAAAATGCACCCAGCGCGAACGAAACGCCGAACACCATGGTCGAGCCATAGGCAATCCCGACCGCAGTGGCAATCACGCACAGCGTGAACAACTCGCGGGAGCCGGTGCGCGCCACGCGCCACAGCAACCACGGAAAAAGCTTGCGTCCCACCACCAACATAAACACCACAAAACCCGCCACCTGACCCAGCGTGATCGCCAGCGTCTTCCATATATTGGCATCGGCGCCCGGTTGCATTTCGGTGCCGCCCAGCCAGCCAGAAAGCGCCGGCAACAGCACCAACACCAGCACCGTCACCAAATCCTCCACCACCAGCCAGCCGACCGCAATCCGGCCGTTGATGGAATCCAGAATGCCGCGATCCTCCAGTGCGCGCAGCAGCACCACGGTACTGGCAACCGACAGCGTCACGCCAAAAACCAGGCCGGCGCCCATGCTCCAGCCCCACAAATGCGCGATGCCCATGCCCATTGCCGTCGCCACCGCAATCTGGACTATTGCGCCGGGCAACGCGATGCGACGCACGTCGAGCAAGTCATTCAGGGAAAAGTGCAAACCCACGCCGAACATCAGCAGCATCACGCCGATCTCCGCCAACTGTCCGGCCAGCGCCACATCGGCGACGAAGCCCGGCGTCGCAGGACCGATCATTATCCCGGCAGCAAGATAGCCCACCAGCGCAGGCAGCTTCAAGCGTACGGCGATCAGCCCGAAAATAAGCCCTGAGCTAAGCGCTGCGGCAATCGTGGTAATAAGAGAGATTTCATGCAGCATTCGGGAAATTCTCCTTGTTTTTTGTAATGGTTTTTCCCGCCGATATACAACGAAAAATGGCGACTTGCCGGGTGCGATAACCCTATTTGCTGTAATGCCAGATTGTAGCTGCCCGAGCGAAATCTGGTCGAAATGCGCCAGGAATTGCGCTACCGCACGAACTGCACGAGAAATTTTCCCTCTGTAAAATGATCGAACTTTGATCGTGATACAGTTAAATTTAACATTCGGTAATTTTAACCTTTGACCACCGCGAGGATTTTATGAAAACCTTCACAAGAATATTGGCGCTAATCATGACCGCCATGACAGTCGGCAGCCTGGCATTCGCCCAACACGCCGCGGCACAGGAAACAACGGAAGCGCCGGATGCGCTGGTCAAACGGATCAGTCTGGAAGTGCTGGATCTGGCCAAGGCCGACCAGGAAATTCAGGCCGGCAACCAGAATCAGGTGCGCGAATTAGTGGAAGCCAAGATTCTGCCGCACGTTGATTTCCAACACATGACCGCCCTCGCCTCCGGCCCCGACTGGAACCAGGCAACGCCGGAACAACAAAGCCAATTGACAAGCGAATTTCGCGCCCTGCTGGTGCACACCTACTCCGGCGCGATTGCGCAAATCAAGGATCAGAAAGTCACTTTCAAACCGATGCGCGCCGATCCCGCCAACACCAACGTCGAAGTCCGTTCCACAGTGGCGCAGCGGCGCGGCGATCAAATGCAGCTCAATTACCGCCTCGAAAAACTGGCGGGCGGCTGGAAAATTTACGACATCAATATTTCGGGCGCCTGGCTGGTGGAAGCCTACAAAAGCAGCTTTGCCGCTGAGATCGGCAAAAACGGCTTCGATGGCTTGATCAAGATTCTTTCAGACAAGAACAAAAAGCTGGCGGAGAGCGCCGTTAAAGCTGCAAAACCAGTTTGAGCGTCGCACATGTTCTGATCTGCTGAAAGCTGGATCAACTGACAACGAAAAAATCATCAATCGCGCCGATAGCAGCATATCAAGGCTAAATTCAAATGTCGTTTTCGCAGCCAATTTCTTTGTGCATTACAAGGTTCAATTTGCTATAATTCGGCGATAAATGGACTGGGGGTTCCCGGTCGGCGTCCAAGCCTCGGTGAGTTTCATCGGGGCTTTTCGCTTTCTTGCGGGGGATAAACTTTTAATCCCCAATTCTCAAAGCCTTCCCCAACTTTCTCCCGACCGCCACTGCAGTAGAATTTTTTCTTCAGCACATCAAAAGCCCGATTCTCCTGCGTAGGCCGCAATACAGTCATGCCCACTGGGCGAGCCACTAGGTCGGCAAGCTGTAAGCCAGCAGAATTAACCTTCTTGTCAGCAAAGATAATGTTGAAGGGAAGCGTAATGCCCAACCTGTTTTCACCGTCACACATGCGGCGGAACTCCAACTCTAACTCGTTATCTTCCTTTTTTCCCCTGCACTCGACTAATACATGGGTCATTGCGCCGTTTTGGTTTTTCTCTTGCAAAAATTCGTAAAGCGTCTCTAGGCAAAAGCCCAAAGCAAGATGGTAGGGGTTAGGAACTGTACCTGACTTGTTTTTTAACTCTGCCTTATCGATCACACAACTGATCAAAATGAAGTTGCTGGTATCGATAATGCCGGTGAGTTCATTCAAAAAAACCTGCTGATGTTCCCGCCCTTGAAAGAAATTGAAAATCCCTTTTTCTTTCCTGATTTCATGCTCGTGCAACACTACCAAATCATGGCCGAAGTGGTTGAACTTGAATTTCTCAAGAGCAGGCACGACTGCTTCACAGTAATACCGTTTATGAAAAATACAAAAAGCCAACACAAAAATTGGATAATTAGGGTCTAGTGTTTGCATGCCATGATCGCCGCTCTCATCGACATAAACGACATAGTTACTGAACTTGCCTACAGGTGGCGTATTCATGGCAGCTTCGACGGCTAATGGATCTTCGTTATCAAACAACGAAAATTGTTGCGGCGTAGTTTCAGTATTTTGCAGAGGCATATTGCATGTCCATGAGTAGTTACCTTTAGCTCAGTAGGTTGGACTGCAAAGCCCAACATCTGGAACAGATAGATATCGCTAACGAATGTTGGGCTGATACGGCGTTAGCCCAACCTATCGTCTAAAACAAAACCCCGACGATCTCTCGCCGGGGTTTTGTTTTATTTACAAGCAGCTTATGGCGTAATCCGCAATCAACCGCAACTACCAATAGCCCCGCAAGCCGTACAAAAATCGCAGCCATCCTTCTTGATCACGGTGCTGTTGCCGCATTCGGCGCACGGGCGGCCGGCCATCGTGGTGCTGACTTTGGGCTGGTGGGTCGGCTCGTCGGTGACTACGCCCATCGCGTTGACCGGGGTACCGGCTTCGGTCAGGATGCCTAGCATTGCGTAGCGGTGGATTACCAGCTGCGCGACGTAGGCCACGGTGGACGGATAGCTGGCTTGCTTTTCGCTGCCGGGGACGCGCGCCAGGAAGTCGCCGCGCGGTTCCGCGTAGTTAAGCAGCTTGCGCAGCTTCATGCCGATCCAGGCCGGGTCGATGACGCGCATGTCGAGGCTGAGCAATTTGCACAGGCCGTCCAGCGCGCGCGGGTAGGCGCCGGTCAGCCACATGCTGTACGGGCGGCGGCTGCCGTCGGGCATTTGCAGCTCTTTCAGCATAAGTACGAAATCATCGCCGGTCGATGGGTTGATGATGTCGGCCACCCAGGCCAGCGTGCCGTCGGTGCCGGTCTTCGGCTCGTGCGGCGCGAACAGCGCGTTGAGCACCGGGCTCGGATCGCCGGGCCGGGCGTCGAGCGCGCCTAACTGGTTGTAGCGCCATTCCAGCAACTGGGCCAGTGCGGCGGTGGTGCTGGGCACTTGCACCATGACACCGTTGGGCGGCATCGGCATCTGGAAGCCTTCGCCGTAGGCGTGGGTGAGCACCGAGAGTTTCTTGCGCAGCCAGCCGCGATCATTGGCGCGCATATCGGTCGACAGGGTTTTGGCGATCGCATCCAGACCGCGTGGCGGTTGGCCGCCCAGCACCCAGACTTCAAACGGCACGTTGGCCTGGTCCGATACGGCCACCGCAAAATCGCCTTGCGGAGTACGCATGGTGGCGCTGACCCAGCCGGAAGTGCCGGACGGCAAACCCGGACGCGACGGCCAGCGCAGCGAGGCCAGCGGCGGCGACATCGCGACTTCGGTCAGCACCAGCCGCTTGTCCTGTTCCGACAGCGTGATCGGCTGCGGCGTGCTGACTTCCGCGGTCGCGGTAGCCGTGGGAACCGACAGCACAGCGCCCAGCACGCTATTCGGGCGATAGGTAGTGATGCCTTTCAGACCCTTGCGCCAGGCTTCCATGTACAGATTCTTGAACTCGACATACGGATAATCGGCCGGCACGTTGACGGTCTTCGAGATCGCAGCATCGACGTAGGGCGCGACTTCGGCCACCATCAGCATGTGGTCGGTGGCGGAAATTTCCAGCGCCGAGACGAAAGCCGGCGGCAGCTGGTCGACATCGTGGCCGAGCGCACGATACATCCGGTACGCGTGGTCTTCCACCGTGTAATCTTTTTTTGTCCCGTCGGCCATGCGCTTCATGCGGTTGTAGAACCACGAGAACGCCGGTTCGATACCGTTCGACGCATTGTCGGCAAACGCCAGCGAAATGGTGCCGGTCGGCGCAATCGAGGTCAGATGCGAGTTGCGGATGCCGTGGGTACGGATTGCATCCTTGAGTGCATCCGGCAGGCGCGCAGCAAAACCGCCTTGCAGATATTTGTCAGCATCCAGCATCGGGAACGCGCCGCGTTCCTTGGCCAGATCGACCGAACCGAAATAGGCAGCGTCGCGCATTTCGCGCGCGATCTGGCCGGACAATGCGCGACCCTGTTCGGAGTCGTAGCGCACGCCCAGCATGATCAGCGCGTCGCCGAGGCCGGTAAAGCCGAGGCCCAAGCGGCGCTTGGCTTCAGCTTCCTTCGCCTGTTCTTCCAGCGGCCACTTGGTGGCGATCAACACGTTGTCTAGCATGCGCACTGCAATCTTGGTGACTTTTGCCATCAATCCGAAATCGAACGCTGCTTCGGGCGTGAATGGCGCGGTCACGTACTCGGTCAGATTCAGGCTGCCGAGGCAGCAGCAACCGTAATCCGGCAGCGGTTGTTCGCCGCACGGGTTGGTGGCTTCGATGGTTTCGCAGTACGACAGATTGTTTTCGGCATTGATGCGGTCCATGTACAGCACGCCCGGTTCGGCCGCCGCGTAAGTGCTTTGCATGATCAAATCCCAAACTTCGCGCGCCTGCACGGTCCGGTATACCCACAGGCCGTCGGCGCGCAGATAGGCACCGTTTTGCTTGAGTTCGGCATTCGGCTCGTTGATGTGCGCCAGTTCGAACGGCAAGTCGGCTTCCACCGCTTGCATGAAAGCGTCGGTGACGCCGACCGAGACGTTAAAGTTGTTCAGTTGGCCGCGTTCCTGCTTGACGGTGATGAAATCGAGCACGTCCGGATGGGTCACGTTGACCACCGCCATTTGCGCGCCGCGACGGGCGCCGGCCGATTCCACCGTTTCGCACGAGCGGTCGAATACTTTCATGTAGGAAATCGGGCCGGACGCACTGCTGCCGGTGCCCTTGACCAACGCGCCCTTGGGACGGATCGCGGAAAAGTTGTAGCCGACGCCGCCGCCGCGCCGCATGGTTTCAGCCGCTTGCGCCAGCGCGGTATAAATGCCGGGCTTGCCGCCGACGCGCTCGGTGATCGAGTCGCCGACTGGCTGCACGAAGCAATTGATCAGCGTGCTTTGCAAGTCGGTGCCGGCGGCGCTGTTGACGCGCCCGGCCGGGATAAAGCCGTGTTGCATTGCCCACAGGAATTCATCGGCGTGCTTCTTGCGTTGCTTGCCTTCTTCGACCTGTGCCAGCGCTTTTGCCACGCGGGCGCGGACTTCGTCGATGCTGGTTTCGCCGCCCTTGGCGTATTTTTCTATCAATACTTCTGTGGAAATGACTTGCGGTTCGGCCAGCGCGATAGCGGTATTTTCGAGTTGTTGCATGGTTGGCTCCTTGTTGCCGGCGACGCTGCGCCGGACGTTAATCTGAATTCGGTAATGTGGTGTTGGCGATGCGTCCAGATGCGATTAATGCGATAAATGCGATTGGAATAAGGTATTTGTTGCCACCGGTTTCCAGATTCTGAAAACGCCCGTGATGCGGGTTTCGGTGAGGCGTATTATCCCCCAATTTAAGCAGCATCAGCAAATTAAAATACACATGCAGTGAAATTTTTTATACTTACTACTACAGGTAGTGGTATTAACGAAATCCCGCTCGTACCAGCACACACAAGAGCAAGCGCCAGTTTACCAAATTTTTACGTCATCACACGGCCGTGGTTCGCTGCACAATAGCCGGCCGTGCTTTAATATTTGGAAAAAATGCGCAGTATATATTTTCAAGGAATTGCCATGACTTATGCTTTCATTACCGAAGTTTTCAGTACTGGCTCGCGCCGCTGCGGTCACCGGAGCCGATCATGCTAATTGATGCGATGGGGCACGTGCATGCAGCAATTGCAGCGGATGCACAGCCGCGTATCGTCAGCCTGGTGCCGTCGATCACCGAACTGCTGTGCGATCTGGGATTGGCGCAGCAGATCGTCGGGCGCACCGGATTTTGCATCCATCCGAAAGACCTGGTAAGCGCGATTCCAAAAATCGGCGGCACCAAGGATGTGAATCTTGAAAAAATCCGCGCGCTGGCGCCGACGCATCTGATTGTCAATATCGATGAAAACGAAAAGCCGATGGTCGAAGCGCTGTCCGCTTTTATCCCGCACGTGATCGTCACGCACCCTAATACCCCGCGCGACAACCTGGAGCTGTACCAATTGCTGGGCGGCATCTTCGGCGCTACGTCGCAAGCGGATTGCCTGTGCCGCGCCTTTGAGCACGCTTATGCTGAACTGGCGGCGCTGCCCAAACAAGAGACGCGCACCGTCTTGTATTGCATTTGGAAAGACCCGTGGATGACGGTGTCGAAAGAGACTTACATCGCCAACATGCTGACGCAGATCGGCTGGCAAGTGTGGCAAGCGCCGCAGTCGGATGCACGTTATCCGGTGTTCGACTGGTCGCCGAGCGTGGTCGATGCAATTGACACAGTGTTGCTGTCGACCGAGCCGTACCGCTTCACGGAAGCGCATGTCGATGCGCTGGAACGCCAGATCGGCAAGCCGGTGCAATTGGTCGACGGCGAAATGCTGTCGTGGTACGGCAGCCGGGCAATTGCGGGATTGCGCTATCTGAAAACGTTGGCAGAACTGTAGGATGAAAAAGCCGTAAATCGGAAAAGCGTAGGTCGGAAAAGCGCAGCGCCTTCCGACAAGGCAACTGCGCTTTTCCGACCTACGTTTCATAACCTACGTTTTGCATAAAGTATATTTAATGCGCGTTGCTGGCTACCGTCTGAAACCGGAACACACCGTCGTCGCCTGTAATCCGTTGCAGGCTGCCGTCAAACCACAGCAGATGCAAATGCGCCAGCGCTTCGCCCAGCGCGAAGCTAAGCTGGTGCGAATCGAGCGGACGCAGGAACATGATCGGCACGATGTCGGCTGCGGATTTCGGCTTGGCGCAGGCCGCCAGCACTTCGGCCAGACGTTCTGCGTGATGCGCGTCCAGTTGGGCGATACGCGTGGCCAGGCCGCGGAACGGCTTGCCGTGGCTCGGCAGCACCAGCGTATCGGCCGGCAGCGCCAGATATTTCTGCAAGGAATCCAGATATTCGCGCACCGGATTGGATTCCGGCTCGACCGCGAACACCGAGACATTGGTGGAAATGCGCGGCAACACCATGTCGCCGGCAATCAGCAGCGCATCCTCGGTGCAGGCCAGCGCCGCATGTTCGGGCGAATGGCCGAAACCAGTAATCACGCGCCAATCGCGCCGGCCGATGCGCACGGTTTGGCCTTCCTGCAAGCGGTGGTAAGCGGCCGGCACCGACGGCACCAGTGTCGGGTAGTAACTCTTGCGTCCTTGCAAGGTTTCCTGCATCACCGGATCGTTCAAACCGTGCTGTTGGAAGTGCGGCAGCATCGCGGTGCCGTCCACGCCCGGCAGCGCGGCCGACATCATGCGCGCAAAGCTGTATTCGCCGGCCGTCATCCACAGCGGCGCATCCCAGCGGCTGCACAGCCAGTCGGCTAGGCCGACGTGGTCCGGATGGCAATGGGTGGCGATCACCCGCAGCACCGGCAAGCCGCGCAACTGGGTGGCGAAAATCGATTCCCAATTCGCGCGGGTAGCGTCGTTGGAGATGCCGCAATCGATGATGGTCCAGCCCGCCTCACCGCGGAATTCATCCTCCAGCAGCCACAGATTGATATGGTTCAGCGCGAACGGCAAGCCCATGCGCAACCAGTACAGGCCCGGCGCGACTTCAAATAATCCACCGGAGGCCGGCAAGCTGTCGCCGAACGGGTAATCGAGTTGTGCTTCCAGAGCATTCATGGCGGACTTTCCTATTTTAGGATTTACACGATAGACAATCTCGCCTATACAATGTGGTTGACGTTAACGTAAACTGCGATTCTAAACACAAATTCAACTTGCCGCCCCATGCCGACCTATACCATCACTGAACTGGCGCGCGAATTCGACATCACGCCGCGCGCGATCCGCTTTTATGAAGACCAGGGCCTGATCAGCCCGGCGCGCGAAGGCGCGGGCGGACGCAGCCGGATCTATGGCGCGCGCGACCGCACCCGCCTGAAGCTCACCTTGCGCGGCAAGCGTCTCGGCCTGACCTTGCAGGAAATCAAGAGCCTGGTCGACATGTACGAGTCACCGAAAGACACCGCAGTCCAGATCCAAAGTTTCTTCGACGTCATGGCCCGACACCGCAAGACGTTGGAGCAAAAGCGCGAAGACATCGAAGCCGCGCTGGCGGAAATCTCCAATCACGAAGCAGAATGCCGGCGCGTGCTGGCGAGCGGCAAGCCGGCCCAGACCAAATCTAACAAGGATACGACTGTCGCAAACGACTCGGCGACAAACGCGGTCGCTGGCAAATGAAGTAAAGATTCCGATGCAAATAGTGGATACAAGCTTAATCCGGCACTGAAATATGGTTGACGTTTACGTTAACGTCAATTGCAGGTATTATTTGTGTTCATTTTTTGCGTTCCAACTTCCCGACCACCGGAGCCCGCGATGCCACAACACGAATCTTCCGAATCCGCATCCGAACCTATCGATGCCCTGCTGGCAGCCAGTTTCGTGCAGCAAGGCGCGCTGATGGCGTGGCATGCGCGCCTGACCAGGGCAGCTGACGGCAGCTGCGAGATCGTGCTGCCGATGAGCACGGCAGTGACCCAGCAACACGGATTTTTCCATGGCGGCGTGATCGGCACTCTGGCCGATGCGGCCGGCGGTTATGCGGCCAACACGCTGCTGATGCCTGAACGTGAATGCCTGACCGCCGAATACAAGATCAATTTCATCGCGCCCGGCATTGGCGACACCCTGATCGCACGCGGCAAAGTGCTGAAATCCGGAAAAACGCTGGTGGTTTCCAGCGCCGAGGTCTTTGCGGTGAAAGACGGCGTCGAAAAACTCTGCGCGATCATGCAGCAAACCCTGTTTGTAATTCCAACAAAATAATTCCAACAAAGTAATTCCTGTAAATTAATACTTATAAATTAATTCCTGTAACTTCCAAAAATGTGAGGACGACATGCTCCACTTATCCGGCTTAAACTTTGACCACGGCGAAGACATCGCCGCACTGCGCGACACCATCCAACAGTTCGCACAGGCAGAAATCGCACCGCGCGCGGCTGAACTTGATCGCACCGACCAGTTCCCTATGGATCTGTGGAAAAAAATGGGCGACCTCGGCCTGCTCGGGATTACCGTTTCGGAAGAAGACGGCGGCATCGGCATGGGTTATTTGGCGCACATCATCGCGATGGAAGAAATCTCGCGCGCTTCAGCTTCGGTCGGACTGTCGTATGGCGCGCATTCGAATCTGTGCGTGAACCAGATCAAGCGCAACGGCACGCCTGAACAAAAAGCCAAATACCTGCCGAAACTGATTTCCGGCGACCATATCGGCGCGCTGGCGATGTCGGAGCCGAACGCCGGTTCCGACGTGGTCAGCATGAAGCTGCGTGCTGACCTGAAGGGCGACCGCTATGTGTTGAACGGCAACAAGATGTGGATCACCAACGGCCCCGACGCCGATACGCTGGTGGTCTATGCCAAAACCGATCCGGAGGCAGGTTCACGCGGCATGACCGCTTTCATCGTCGAAAAAGGTTTTGCGGGTTTCTCGATTGCGCAAAAACTCGACAAGCTCGGCATGCGCGGCTCGCACACCGGCGAGCTGGTGTTCCGGGATTGCGAAGTGCCGGTGGAAAACATCCTCGGCGGCGTAGGTCGCGGCGTCAACGTGCTGATGTCGGGCCTCGATTTCGAGCGCACCGTATTGTCAGGCGGACCGCTGGGCATCATGGTCGCCTGCATGGACGTGGTGGTGCCGTATATCCATGACCGCAAGCAATTCGGTCAGGCGATCGGCGAATTCCAGTTAATGCAAGGCAAGTTGGCAGACATGTACTCGACCATGATGGCCTGCAAATCCTATGTCTACGCAGTCGGCCAGGCATGCGACCGTGCCAAGAATCCGGAAGCGGTGCGCGCATTGCGCAAGGATGCGGCTGGTGCAATTTTGTATTCGGCTGAAAAAGCCACCTGGATGGCTGGCGAAGCGATCCAGACCCTGGGCGGCAACGGTTACATTAACGAATACCCGGTCGGCCGCCTGTGGCGCGACGCCAAGTTGTATGAAATCGGCGCCGGCACCAGTGAAATCCGCCGCATGCTGATCGGGCGCGAACTGTTTGCCGAGACGGTGTAAACATAAAGAAATTCTGTCCACGAAAAACACGAAAAAATAGGTATTAAGGTTATGCACTTTTTCGTGCTTTTCTCGTCTTTCGTGGACAAAACATAAGTTTGCAGTGGGTATTCATGGCGTCGAATAGTGCTAAATTAGTAGCAGTTTCAGCACCTGACCAATACATATGAACGCATCGACTTTTCCCAAACTCTTATCCTCGCAAGTCGGCTATGACATGGCGCGCACCATGCTGGACGGCTTCGACAAGCATTACCGGCTGTTCCAGGCCGCCAGTCAGGCCGCGCGCGCGCGGTTTGAGGCGCAGGATTGGCATGGCTTGCGCCAGTTGCAGCGCGACCGCATCGCGTTCTACGATGCCCGCGTCAAAGAAGCAGTGGAAATTCTGGAAGACGAATACGACGCGGCCATCCTCGATGATGAAGTCTGGCAGCAGGTCAAGCTGCATTACATTGGCCTCTTGACGCGCTATCACCGGCCGGAGCTGGCCGAGACTTTTTACAATTCGGTCTTCACCCGGATGATGCACCGCTCGTATTACAACAACGATTTCATTTTTGTGCATCCGGCGGTGGCCACCGAGTATATCGAGAATGATGAACCAGCCAGCCAGCCGACCTATCGCGCTTATTATCCGACTCAGGACGGCTTCGCCAAAACCATCGAACGCATCGTCAACAATTGTGCGATGACAACGCCGTTCGAAGATCTGGAACGCGATGCCGGCTGGGTGGTGCGTGCGTTCGAGGATGAATTCGGCCCCACCGCAGCGGCGCAGAATTTCCAAATCCATGTGCTTAACGGATTGTTCTACCGCAACAAGACCGCGTATGTGATCGGGCGCATCATCAATGACGACAACGTGATCCCGCTGGCGCTGGCGATCCGGCACGACCCGGATGGCCGCCTGCGCATCGATACCGCGCTGTTTCACGAGCAGGACATGGCGATCGTATTCAGCTACACGCACGCATATTTTCTGGTGGAGATGGAAGTTCCTTCGGCTTACGTGCAGTTTTTGCGCACGCTGATGCCGCGCAAACCGAAGGCTGAAATCTACACCTCGCTGGGCTTGCAAAAACATGGCAAGAATTTGTTTTATCGCGATTATCTGCATCACCTGAAGCATTCCAGCGACGACTTCGTGACAGCCCCCGGGATCAAGGGCTTGGTCATGCTGGTATTTACCCAGCCATCGTTCCCGTATGTATTCAAGGTGATCAAGGATTATTTCCCGCCACCGAAAGAAACCACGCGCGCCAAGGTCGAATCCAAATACAAGCTGGTGAAAGAACATGACCGCGGTGGGCGCATGGCCGATACGCTGGAGTTTTCAAATGTTGCATTCCCGCTCGGCCGCATGGATGCAGCCTTGCTCCGGGAATTGCAAACGCACGCGCCATCGCAGATAGACATCATCGGCAAGGAAGTCTTCATCAAGCATTGCTATATCGAGCGCCGCATGACGCCGCTGAATATCTGGTTGCAGCAAGGCACCGATGCGCAGGTCGAACACGGCATCATCGAATATGGCAATGCTATCAAGGAATTGATTTCGGCTGACATCTTCCCCGGCGACATGCTGTTCAAGAACTTTGGCGTGACGCGCCACGGCCGCGTGGTGTTTTACGATTACGACGAAATCGAATACCTGACCGATTGCGTGATCCGCAAGGTGCCGGAAGCGCGCAACGAAGAGGAGGAAATGAGCGGCGAAACCTGGTACAACGTCGGCCCGCACGATATTTTCCCGGAAACCTATCGCACCTTTCTGCTCGGCGACGCGCGGGTGCGCAAGTACTTTCTGCAGCACCATCCCGATTTTTTCGATCCGGCCATGTGGCAGGGTTACAAGGACCAGTTGCTGGCGGGCTATTACAGCGACATTTTTCCGTATGCGCAGCGATGCCGGTTCGTTAACCGGTATAAATGAGATCGGAAAGGACCGTAGGATGGGTGCAACCCATCGCATATCGAACTTACGTGATGGGTTGCACCCATCCTACGGAACTCGATGTTGAAATTTTGATTTATATGGGGTATGCCTAAAAACAAGCATATTTCTTAATATATTAATTGCGAAATTAAAAAATACCATGCAGTAGTATTTAATATTTTTTAAACGTACTTTTGAAAGAGGTGTGATATGCAAGATCCTATCGTAATCGTCGGCGCAGCACGGACTCCGTTGGGCGCTTTCCAGGGCGATTTTTCGTCTGTTTCCGCCAATGAACTCGGCGCGGTCGCCATCAAGGCGGCAGTCGAGCGTTCCGGCGTCAATCCGGAACTGGTCGAAAACGTATTTTTCGGCAACTGCCTGATGGCAGGACAAGGCCAGGCACCGGCGCGCCAGGCTTCGATCAAAGCCGGCTTGCCGCTGTCAGCCGGTGCAGTGACGATGTCCAAGATGTGCGGCTCGGCAATGCAAGCCGCGATTTTTGCGTTCGACACCATCACTGCCGGCACCAACGAAGTGATTGTCGCCGGCGGTATGGAGTCAATGACCAACGCGCCGTATCTGATCCCGAAAGCGCGCGGCGGTTACCGCATCGGCCACGGCACGATTCTTGATCACATGATGCTCGACGGTCTGGAAGACGCCTACGAAAAAGGCCGCTCGATGGGTACTTTCGGCGAGGAATGCGCGGAGCAATATCAATTCACCCGCGAACAGCAGGACACCTTCGCGATGGAATCGGTGCGACGCGCACAAGCTGCTACCGCTGATGGCTCCTTCCAGTGGGAAATCGCACCGGTCACCGTATCCGGTCGCGGCGGTGATGTGGTTGTTGAAAAAGATGAAGGCCCATTGAAAGCCAAGCTCGACAAAATCCCGTCGCTGAAACCGGCGTTCAAGAAGGACGGCACCATCACCGCCGCCTCGTCATCGTCGATCAACGACGGCGCTGCAGCACTGGTGATGATGCGCGAATCGACCGCCAAGCGCCTCGGCTGCACGGTGATCGCACGGATGCTGGCGCACGCCACCCATTCGCAGGCGCCGAACGCGTTCGCCACCGCACCTGTGGGCGCCATCGAAAAACTGTACAAGAAAGTCGGCTGGAGCACCGCCGAAGTCGATCTGTTCGAGATCAATGAAGCCTTCGCGGTGGTGCCGATGGCGGCGATGAAAGACCACGGCATTCCGCGCGACAAGGTCAACGTCCACGGCGGCGCCTGCGCGCTGGGCCACCCGATCGGCGCTTCCGGCGCCCGCATCATCGTCACGCTGATCGGCGCCTTGAAAAAAACCGGCGGCAAGCGCGGCGTCGCCAGCCTGTGCATCGGCGGCGGCGAAGCGACTGCGGTGGCGATCGAACTGGCGTAAGCAAGTTAGTAGCGCAGGCCTGCGTGCCTGCGCTACTAAACCGATACAGCGTTCCAATAATTTAACAAGGCAGCTTCCGACATGGTCTTATCCGAACAGCACCAAATGATCCGCGACGCATTGCGCGCATTTTCACAAGAACGCCTGCTGCCGAACGCGGCGCGCTGGGACAAGGAACATCACTTTCCGAAGGAAGAATTGAAAGAACTGGCCGCGCTCGGCGCCTTCGGCGTGGCGGTGCCGGAAGAACTGGGCGGCGCTGGCCTGGATTACCAGTCGCTGGCGCTGGTAATCGAAGAAATCGCGGCTGGCGACGGCGGCACTTCGACCGTGATTTCGGTCAACAATTGCCCGGTCTGTTCGATCGCGATGATGTATGCGAACGACGCACAGAAAGAACAATTCCTCAAGCCGCTGGCCAAGGGCGAGATGCTGGGCGCATTCTGCCTGACCGAGCCGCATACCGGCAGCGACGCCTCTGCCTTGCGCACTACCGCTACTCCCGATGGCGATCATTACGTGATCAACGGCGTCAAACAATTCATCACCAGCGGCAAATACGCGGACGTCGCGATCGTGATGGCGGTCACCGACAAGGCGGCAGGGAAAAAAGGCATCAGCGCATTCTGGGTCCCGACCGACACCCCCGGCTACATCGTGGCGAGCCTGGAAGACAAGCTCGGCCAGCATTCGTCGGACACCGCACAAATCCTGTTCGAGAACTGCCGCGTGCCGCGCGAAAATCTGATAGGGGCCGAGGGCCAGGGCTACAAGATCGCCTTGTCCGGCCTCGAAGGCGGCCGCATCGGCATCGCCTCGCAATCGGTCGGCATGGCGCGCGCCGCATTCGAGGCCGCGCTGACCTATGCGAAAGATCGCGAAAGCTTCGGCCAGCCGATCTTCAATCACCAGGCGGTGCAATTCAGGCTGGCCGACATGGCAACTCAAATCGAAGCGGCGCGCCAGTTGATCCAGCACGCAGCGAGCATGAAGGACGCCGGATTGCCGTGCCTGAAAGAAGCGGCGATGGCCAAGCTGTTCGCGTCCGAAATGGCGGAAAAAGTCTGTTCCGACGCGATCCAGGTCCACGGCGGTTATGGTTATGTGAGCGACTTTCCGGTCGAGCGAATTTATCGCGACGTGCGGGTGTGCCAGATTTACGAAGGCACCAGCGACATTCAGAAAATATTGATCGCGCGCGCGCTGGCGTAAGGCTTTTGTGAGCGGTGTGCGTCAAAATCAGGAGAGCCACATGGTGTCAGCGATTGATTTTTATTTTGATTTTTCCTCTCCGTACGGCTATTTCGCAGCGATGCGGATTGACGCGCTGGCGGCCAAATACGGGCGCCAGGTCGAATGGCATCCGATCCTGCTGGGCGTGGTGTTCCAGACCACCGGCGGCACGCCCTTGCCGATGATGCCGTTGAAAGGCCCTTACGCGCTGCACGATTTCGAACGTACCGCGCGCTTTCATGGCATCCCATTCAAGTTGCCGGCCACTTTCCCGCTGGCGACTCAGGGCGCCGCACGCGCGATGCTGTGGGTAAATAACCATCACGGCATTGAGCGTGCAGTCGCGTTTGCCAAGGCGGTCTACACCGCCTATTTTGCCGAAGGCGTGAATATCGGCGAACCGATGAACGTAGTACAGATCGGCACCGACCTCGGGCTCGATCCCCATGCGCTCGCCACAGGCATGGACAGCGCGCCGATCCGTGACCAGCTGAAAGCGGAAATCAAGCTGGCGCTGGCACGCGGCGTGTTCGGCTCGCCGTTCGTGATCATCGACGGCGAAGCGTTCTGGGGTTTTGACCGGGTCGAGCAGATCGAAGCCTTGCTGAAAAACGGCACCATATGAGGCGCTGCCCGGGCTTTGGATTCGAAAATATACTATAAAGTGTATATTTAAAGCCCTATTAATAACGTGCGGATAGCCACATGTTTCATGTCATACCCCGCACATTAACGATATTTGACGGAGACGGACACGATGAAAAAAGGTTACCGGGACATGGTCGACGAGGCCATGTCGGAAATCAAGACGTACTCGGTGCAGCAGGTGCAAGCCAAACTGGCCGATCCGAATGTGCAACTGGTCGACATCCGCGATGTGCGCGAACTGGAGCGCGACGGCATCGTTCCCGGCGCGTTCCATGCGCCGCGCGGGATGATCGAATTCTGGGTCGATCCGGCTTCGCCCTACTACAAGCCTATTTTTGGCACGCCGAAAGAATTCATCTTCTTTTGCGCAGGCGGCTTGCGCAGCGCATTGACCACCAAGACCGTGAAAGACATGGGCCTGGAGTCGGTGGCGCACATCGAAGGCGGCTTTTCGGCGTGGAAAGCTGCCGGCGCGCCGACCGGCGTCAAAGAAAGCAAACAGCCCAAGTGACGCAGCGACTCAGAGTAACCCAGACCGACGCCTGCCCTTGCGGCGGCGCTGCGTTTGCCGCTTGCTGCGCGCCGTTCCTGACTGGCGCACAATTGCCGCCGACTGCCGAGGCGCTGATGCGCTCGCGGTATTGCGCCTACACGTTGCGCGACGAAGCGTATCTGCTGGCGACCTGGCATCACAGCACGCGGCCGGCCGCAGGATTGTTCGATGGTGAAGAGGGCTTGACCTGGCTCGGACTTACGGTAAAATCGCCTTTACGTTTACGTAAACGTCAAGACGTGGAAGAATGTGACGCCGGCGCAGATACCGATACCGTGGAATTTGTTGCGCGTTACAAGATCGGTGGCCGCGCCCATCGCCTGCACGAGCTTAGCCGTTTCGTGCGGGAGCAAGGACGCTGGTTTTATGTTGATGGCAGTTTTCCGGAGTGATTGAACAGCAATGACGAATTTAACTAACTTAACGAATTTAACCACCAGCTATGACCAGGGCGCGCAAGACGGCGTGCTGATCGAGCAGACTATCGGCAATTTTTTTGATGACATGGTGGCGCGCGTTCCAGACCACGAAGCGCTGGTTTCCTGCCATCAGAACCTCCGCTATACCTATCGCGAACTGCAGAACGAATCCCGGCGCCTGGCCAGCGCGCTGCTGCAATTGGGCTTGCAACGCGGCGACCGCATCGGCATCTGGTCGCACAACAACGCACAATGGCTATTGACCCAGCTCGCCACCGCCCATATCGGCGTGGTGCTGGTCAACATCAATCCCGCTTACCGGCTGGCGGAACTGGAATACTCGGTCAACAAGGTCGGCTGCAAGGCCTTGATCACGATGACCGAATTCAAGCACAGCAACTATATCGAAATGATCCAGGCGCTGGCGCCGGAACTGGCCACCTGCGCACCCGGCGCGCTCGATTGCGCGCGGCTGCCCGACCTGAAAACCGTGATCCACCTCGGTCAGCAAAACGTCTCTGGCATGCTGCGCTTTGAAGATTTCATCGCCCGCGGTGACGCCCAGGATGCGCGGCTGGCGCAAGTCGCCGCCACGCTCGACGCGCGCGACCCGATCAACATCCAGTTCACCAGCGGCACCACCGGTTTTCCCAAGGGCGCCACGCTGACGCACCGCAATATCCTGAACAACGGCTTCTTCGTCGGTGAGGCGATGCACCTGACCGACGCCGACCGGCTGTGCATTCCGGTGCCGCTGTACCACTGCTTCGGCATGGTGCTGGGCAATCTGGCCTGCCTGACGCACGGCGCGACCATCGTCTATCCGAATGATGGTTTTGAGCCTTTGTCGGTGCTGCAAGCGGTGCAAAACGAGCGCTGCACCGGCCTGCACGGGGTACCAACCATGTTCATCGCGCTGCTCGATCATCCGCGCTTTGCCGAATTCGATCTGTCGACGCTGCGCACCGGCATCATGGCCGGCTCGCCGTGCCCGATCGAAGTGATGAAACGCGTGGTGCGCGACATGCACATGGCTGAGGTCACGATTGCCTACGGCATGACCGAAACCAGTCCGGTCAGTTGCCAGAGCAATGCCAATACGCCGCTGGAGCAGCGCGTTGCCACAGTCGGCCGGGTGCAGCCGCATCTGGAAGTCAAGATCACCGACCCTGAATCAGGAAACACCGTGGCCGTCGGCGTCACCGGCGAACTGTGCACCCGCGGCTATTCAGTGATGCACGGTTACTGGGGTGATCCGGCAACAACCAGCGAGGCGATTGACGCCGACGGCTGGATGCACACTGGCGACCTCGCCACCATGGATGCAGAAGGCTATGTCAAGATCGTCGGCCGCATCAAGGACATGGTGATCCGCGGTGGCGAAAACATTTACCCGCGCGAAATTGAAGAATTTTTGTATCGCCATGCTGCAATTCAGGACGTGCAAGTGGTCGGCGTGCCGGATGAAAAATACGGCGAAGAATTGTGCGCCTGGATCGTGCTGCGCCCCGGCATGAAGCTAAACGACGCGGAACTGCGCACGTTCTGCGATGGCCAGATCGCCCATTACAAAATTCCGCGTTACATGCGCTTCGTCGATGCGTTTCCGATGACCATTACCGGCAAGGTGCAGAAATTCAAGATGCGCGAAATGATGAAAGAAGAACTCAAGCTGGACGAATCGAAGACCGCCTGATTCACGTAGGGCGGGTGTAACCCGCGCTGTTTGATCGCATGCAAAATGCGGGTTGCACCCGCCCTACAGCCCTACGTTTCAAATATAGGGGTATGCCAAAAAATGATGCTATTTCCGCATATATTTATTGCGGTATCAATTTATACAATGCCTAGTAATGTAGGGTGGGTGTAACCCGCGCTACGTGCTGAATAGTTACAACACAAGAGACATAAAAAAAGGATGCGGCAATGCCCCAACTGACAAGCACACTGAATACCCGCTCGGATGATTTCAAGGCCAATGTGGCCGCGATGCAGATCATCGTCGATGACCTCAAAGCCAAGGTCGCCAAGATTGCAGAAGGCGGTGGCGACGCCGCACGCAAGAAGCACGTCGCCCGCGGCAAATTGCTGCCGCGCGACCGGGTCCAGATGCTACTCGATCCGGGCACGCCGTTTCTGGAGTTCTCGCAACTGGCCGCGTTCGACATGTACCACAACGCAGCGCCGGCAGCCGGCGTGATCACCGGTATCGGCCGCGTGGCTGGGCAGGAATGCGTGATCGTCTGCAACGACGCCACCGTCAAGGGCGGCACCTATTACCCGATGACGGTCAAAAAGCATCTGCGCGCGCAGGAAATCGCAGAACAGAACAAATTGCCGTGCATCTACCTGGTCGATTCCGGCGGCGCCAATCTGCCGAACCAGGACGACGTGTTTCCGGACCGCGACCATTTCGGCCGCATCTTCTACAACCAGGCCAATCTGTCGGCCCAGGGCATCCCGCAAATCGCGGTGGTGATGGGTTCCTGCACCGCCGGCGGCGCGTATGTGCCGGCGATGAGCGACGAATCGATCATCGTCAAGGATCAGGGTACGATTTTCCTTGGCGGCCCGCCGCTGGTGAAGGCCGCCACCGGTGAGGTCGTCACGGCCGAAGACCTGGGCGGCGCCGACGTGCATACGCGGCTGTCGGGCGTGGTCGATCATCTGGCGCAAAACGACATGCACGCGCTGTCGATCGCGCGCACTATCGTCTCCAACCTGAACCGTCAGAAAAAGCACGAAACGGCATTGCGCGAACCGGCTGAGCCGAAGTTTGCCGCGCACGAGCTGTACGGCGTGATCCCGACCGATACCCGCAAACCATTCGACGTGCGCGAAGTGATCGCCCGCATCGTAGACAGCAGCGATTTCGACGAATTCAAGGCGCGCTACGGCACCACGCTGGTATGTGGTTTCGCCCACATCCACGGCATGCCGGTCGGCATCATCGCCAACAACGGCATCCTGTTTTCGGAATCGGCGCTGAAAGGCACCCATTTCATCGAACTGTGCTGCCAGCGCAAGATTCCGCTGGTATTCCTGCAAAACATCACCGGCTTCATGGTCGGGCGCAAGTACGAAAACGAAGGCATCGCCCGCAACGGCGCCAAGATGGTGACCGCGGTGGCTACCGCCGCCGTGCCGAAATTCACCGTGATCATCGGCGGCAGCTTCGGCGCTGGCAATTACGGCATGTGCGGCCGTGCATTCTCACCGCGCTTTTTGTGGATGTGGCCGAATGCCAGGATTTCGGTGATGGGCGGCGATCAGGCGGCAGGTGTGCTGGCCACGGTCAAGCGCGACGGCATCGAACTCAAAGGCGGCGCATGGAGCGCGGAAGAAGAAGCCACGTTCAAGCAGCCGATCAAGGAGCAATACGAACATCAGGGCCACCCGTATTACGCCAGCGCCCGTCTGTGGGACGACGGCGTGATCGATCCAGCCGATACCCGCATGGTGCTGGGACTAGGACTCTCAGCGGCTTTGAATGCACCGATTCCCGACACCAAATTTGGCTTATTCAGGATGTGACCATGAACTTTCAAACTATAGAACTGCAACGCGACAGCCACACCGCGTCGGTGATCCTGAACCGCCCTGAAGTGCGCAATGCCTTTAACGAAATCATGATTGCCGAAATCACCCAGGCTTTCCTTGAAATTAGCGCCGATAGCAGCATTCGTGCGGTGGTGCTGGGGGCGCGCGGTCCGGCCTTTTGCGCCGGCGCCGACCTGAACTGGATGCGCAAGATGGCCGACTACACGCTGGAAGAAAACCGTGCGGATGCGGCGCAGCTGGCAAAAATGTTGCGCACCATTTACGAATGTCCGCAGCCGATAGTGGCGCGTGTACAGGGCGATTGCTATGCCGGCGGCATGGGGTTGATGGCTGCTTGCGATATCGCGGTGACGGTGGACGAAGCCAATTTCTGCCTATCCGAAGTCAAGCTGGGGCTGATTCCGGCCACCATCTCGCCTTACGTCATCAAGGCCATGGGCGAGAACGCGGCGCGCCGCTACTTCCTCACCGCCGAACGGTTTACCTCCGCCGAAGCGCTGCGCATCGGTCTGGTGCAGGAAGTAGTGGCGCCGCATGCGCTGGATGCCACATTGGCCGGCATCGTCAAGGCGCTGGTAAACAACAGCCCGAACGCGGTGCGGCAGGCGAAGCGCCTGGTGCGCGAAGTCGGCGGCAAGTCGATCAGCAGCATCCTGATCGCCGACACCGTCGAAGGCATCGCCCAGATCCGCGCCTCCGATGAAGGGCGCGAAGGCGTCAGCGCCTTTCTCGAGAAGCGCAAGCCAGCGTGGTTAATCTAGCCCTGTTTAAAATTTAAGTGCAAAAATGCAGTCCACGAAAAACACGAAAGCCACGAACAAACCCTCTCTGCGATGCTGATGTCATGCATTTTTTCGTGCTTTTTCGTGTCTTTCGTGGACAATGCTTTTTATGTTTTGCGTGCACAGTGCATAGCAATCCATCACATTAAAACCAAAGGATTCCGTTTATGTCACATGCCGTTTCGTTTCATCCTGCCGCACCCGCCATCACGCTGGCAGCGGACGCCACCTGGCCGCAGGCCGACGTGTTGGCGTTATTCGAGCTGCCGTTCAATGACCTGATGTTCCAGGCGCAGCAAACCCACCGCGCCCATTTCCCTGAAGGCGATGTCGAACTGGCGACGCTGCTGTCGATCAAAACCGGCGGCTGCGAGGAAGATTGCAGCTATTGCCCGCAAGCGGCGCGTTACGACACTGGCGTCGAAGCCAAGAAAATTCTGGAGCTGGACGAAGTTCTGAATGCCGCACGCGAAGCAAAAGCCAGCGGTGCAACGCGTTTTTGCATGGGTGCGGCTTGGCGCTCGCCGAAAGAGCGCGACATGGACAAAGTCGAAGCGATGGTACGCGGCGTGAAGGAGCTCGGTCTGGAAACCTGCGCCACGCTGGGCATGCTGGAAGACGGTCAAGCCGACCGATTGAAACAGGCCGGGCTCGATTATTACAACCACAATTTGGATACGGCCCCGGAATTTTACGATAACGTGATTTCCACGCGGGAATATCAAGACCGCCTGGATACACTGGGACGGGTACGCAATGCGGGGCTGAAAGTGTGCTGCGGCGGCATCGTTGGCATGGGCGAATCGCGCCAGCAGCGCGCCGGTCTGATCGCGCAGCTGGCGAACCTGAATCCGTATCCGGAATCAGTACCGGTGAATCATCTGGTGCAAGTTGAAGGCACGCCGCTGCACGGCCTAGACCCGCTCGATCCGCTCGAATTCGTGCGCACCATCGCAGTCGCCCGCATCACGATGCCGAAAGCGCGGGTGCGGCTCTCGGCCGGCCGCCGTCAGATGGGCGACGCGGTGCAGGCAATGTGCTTTTTGGCCGGTGCCAACTCGATTTTTTACGGCGACAAGTTGCTCACAACCGGCAACCCGGAAGCCGAAGACGACCGTGCGCTGCTGGCGAAACTCGGCTTGAAGACCCATGCCTCGACCCTGACCGAAGCGCAGAAAGAGCGTTGCGGCGGTTGAAATCCATATTCTCTTGTCCGTGACGTAATTCCACCTTAATCGGTCTCACCCCAGAAAGTATCCACATGTTTACCAAAATCCTGATTGCCAACCGTGGCGAAATCGCTTGCCGTGTTGCCGCTACCGCCCGCAAGATGGGCATCAAAACTGTCGCGGTATATTCGGAGGCCGATGCCAACGCCAAGCATGTCGCGGTGTGCGACGAGGCAGTCTGCATCGGCCCGGCAGCCGCCAAAGAAAGCTATCTGTGCGCCGACAAGATCATCGCGGTCGCTCTGGCAACCGGCGCGCAAGCGATCCATCCGGGTTATGGATTCCTGTCGGAAAACAGCGATTTTGCCGATGCCTGCGTGACGGCAGGGCTGGTCTTCATCGGCCCGCCGGCCTCCAGCATTCGCGCCATGGGTTCCAAATCGGCCGCCAAGACGCTGATGGAAAAAGCCGATGTACCGTTGGTGCCGGGTTATCACGGCGACAATCAGGATGCCGCTTTCCTGCAGACTGAAGCCGACAAGATGGGCTATCCGGTGCTGCTGAAAGCCAGCGCCGGCGGCGGCGGCAAAGGCATGCGGGTGATCGAGAAGTCAAGCGATTTCAAGGCTGCATTGGCGTCCTGCAAGCGCGAAGCGATCAGTTCCTTCGGCGACGACCGGGTGCTGGCCGAGAAATACCTGCAGCGTCCGCGCCATATCGAAATCCAGGTGTTTGCCGACACCTTGGGTAATTGCGTGTATCTGTTCGAGCGCGATTGCTCGGTGCAGCGCCGCCACCAGAAAGTGCTGGAAGAAGCGCCGGCCCCCGGCATGTCGCTTGAGCGCCGCGCGGCGATGGGCGAAGCTGCAGTGGCTGCAGCAAAAGCGGTCGGCTACGTCGGCGCCGGCACGGTCGAATTCATCGTCAATCAGGATGGCTCGTTCTACTTCATGGAGATGAACACCCGCCTGCAGGTCGAGCATCCGGTGACTGAAATGATCTCCGGCACCGATCTGGTCGAGTGGCAATTGCGGGTCGCCGCCGGCGAACCTTTACCGCTGCTGCAGCACCAGTTGCAGCTGCACGGTCACGCGATCGAAGCGCGGATTTACGCGGAAAATCCGGAAAAAGGCTTTCTGCCGGCGACCGGCACCCTCAAACATTTGCGCACGCCGTCGGCGGTCACTTTTGCGCTTGGCGGCGAATCTATTCCCGCTGCAGTGCGCATCGACAGCGGCGTGCGGGCTGGCGACATCATCTCGCCGTTCTACGACCCGATGATCGCCAAGCTGATCGTTTGGGGCGAAGACCGTAACGAAGCGCTGGCACGCATGGCACAAGCCTTGTCCGAATACCAGATCGTCGGCCTCGCCAATAATATTCCATTCCTGCAGCGCCTGATCGCAAGCCAGGCGTTCTCCAGCGCCGATCTGGATACCGGATTAATCGAGCGCAACACGGACGCGCTGTTTCCGCCGCCGGCACCGGTCTCAGTCGATGTGCTGACGCTGGCAGCAGTGGCTTTGGTAACTTCTGAAAAATCGTCTGCAGCCAACGACCCGTTTGGTGACACCAGCGGCTGGCGCATGAATAGCGCCTTGCAGCGCACCCTGCATTTTGCCGACGCGGCGCTGGAAGATGCAGAAGCGCAGCCGCTGACCGTCGAGTATCAGCCCGACGGCTGGCAGATCGGTCTAGGCCCGGCCTCGGTCAAGGCGGTGCTGGGCGCGCATGGCGACAACGACTTCAGCCTGACGCTAGAGCAGCGCACGGTGCGCGGCTCGGTGGTGCGCGACGCCGATGTGTTCCACGTATTTACCGGCGGTGCGCACACTGCGCTCAATTACAACGATCCGCTAGCGCATGCCGGCGAAGCGGAAGTCGATGGCGGCCGCCTGACCGCGCCGATGCCGGGAAAAGTAGTGGCGGTGCTGGTCAAAACCGGCCAGAAAGTCAAAAAAGGCGAACCGCTGGTGATCATGGAAGCGATGAAAATGGAGCACACCATCGCCGCTCCCGGCGACGGCGTAGTCGAAGAAGTTTTGTACGCGATTGGCGATCAGGTCGCAGACGGTGCGCCGCTGCTGGCGTTCAAGCTTGCATAATCGCTGATACGCATCCGTAGGTTGGCGCTGAGCGCAGCGAAGCCCAACATTCTGCGCACAATATTCGGCTACGATGTTGGGCTGATGAGGCGTTAGCCCAACCTACAAAAAACAGCATCCAATTCATTTCATATTTTCATGCAAATTTTATTTTATAGCCCTGACAAAAAGCCGCAACCCTGGATGGCCGGATTATCGCAAGCCTTGCCCGAGGCCAGTCTGCAGGTCTGGCAGGACGGCATGGACAGGGGAAATGTGGTGCCGGCCGATTACATCGTGGCCTGGCAACCGCCGGCCGCGATGCTGGCCGGACAAGCCAATCTGAAAGCGCTATTCAATCTCGGCGCCGGGGTCGATGCGATTTTGCAGATGGGCGCTGCGTTGCCGCCGGACGTGCCGCTGGTGCGCCTCGACGATGCCGGCATGGCGGTGCAGATGGCGGAATACGTCAGCTATGCCCTTCTGCGCCATTTCCGCCGTTTCGATGCTTATGAGGCACAAAGACGTGCTGGCGTCTGGCAGCCATTGGCGCCGCGCCGCAAGCAGGATTTCACGGTCGGCATCCTCGGTTTGGGCGTGCTCGGCGGCCGGATTGCCGCAGCGCTGCAGCATTTTGATTTCCCACTGCGCGGCTGGAGCCGCAGCAGAAAAGAGGTGCCGGGCATGACCTGTTTTGCCGGCGACGACGAACTTGATGCGTTTTTGCAGGGAACGCAAGTGCTGGTCTGCATCTTGCCGCTGACTGCTGATACCACGCACATCCTGAACCGCAGCAGGCTGGAACAGCTGCCCAGGGGCGCGTACCTGATCAACGTCGCTCGCGGCGCGCATCTGGCGGAATCTGACTTGCTGGCGCTTATCAAGTCGGAGCATCTGGCCGGCGCCACGCTCGATGTGTTCCGCACCGAACCGCTGCCGCCGCAACACCCGTTCTGGCAGGAACCACGCATCAGCATCACGCCGCACATCGCCGCGATGACCCTGCGCGAAGAAAGCATCCGTCAGATCGCCGAAAAAATCCGGGCGCTGGAGCGCGGCGAACCTATTGCCGGCATCGTCGATCGAAGCAAAGGGTATTAAGCAATGAGACGGCCACAATGACGTTGTAGGTGCGAATTTATTCGCATCAGCGCGCATGGAACAGATAGGAATGCGAATAAATTCGCACCTACGGGGCTGCTGTATCTATCAAGCTATTTTTTAAAAAGGTATTGCCATGAATCCATCCAGCAGCTTGCCGCAACAAGTCAAAATCGTCGAAGTCGGTCCGCGCGACGGTTTGCAAAACGAGAAAGAAACCATCCCGGCCGGGGTCAAGATCGAACTGATCGACCGCCTCACGCAAGCCGGCTTCGTCAACATCGAAGCGGCTTCGTTCGTGTCGCCCAAATGGGTGCCGCAGATGGCGACCTCGGCCGAAGTGATGGCCGGCATCGCGCGCAAACCGGGCGTAGTGTATTCGGTGCTGACGCCAAACATGCAAGGTTTCGAAGCGGCGCTGGCAGCCAAAGCCGATGAAGTGGTGATCTTCGGCTCGGCCTCCGAAGCTTTCGCGCAAAAGAATATCAATTGTTCGATCGCCGAATCGATCGAGCGTTTCCGCGACGTAGCTCTGGCCGCCAAGCAAAACGGCATGCGCTTGCGCGGCAGTATCAGTTGCGCGTTCGGCTGCCCGTATCAGGGCGAAGTGCCGGCCGACGCAGTGGCCGACGTGGTGCGCCGGATGCGCGACCTCGGCTGCGACGAGATCGACATCGCCGACACCATCGGCGTCG
>JBGSTZ010000026.1:0-13852 GCA_041736255.1 Burkholderiaceae bacterium | reverse complement strand
CCCATCAACCATCGCAGACAACCCTGTCGCTGTCGCCCGTCCAAATGTACTTATCAAATAATCCGTGTACAACTCAAGTTCAGCTTTTTTCATTTCAACAGATTAACAATTTATACTGAGGCCTGCGTAACATCAGTTATTGACTGATGTTGCGCACATCAAGATAGCAGATTTGCGAAACCAATCTAAACCAGTCTTATGCTGGTTGTATCTTGGTTGACCCTGCAAGGCCGGTGTGGCCGCTCATGCCGGTAAAAGCGAAATCGGGTTCAGGACGCCGCCCGGAGACGATGTCTGCCAATGCGCGACCCGAACCGCAGCCCATGGTCCAGCCCAGCGTGCCGTGGCCAGTATTAAGGTACAAGTTGCTGATCTTGGTTTTGCCGATATACGGTATGTTCGACGGCGTCAGCGGCCGTAAGCCGGTCCAATAAGTCGGGTTGTCATAGTCGCAGGCGTTCGGGAATAATTGGCGGGTGCGGTGGGTAATCGCTTCGCAGCGGGTGCTGTTCAGTTCGCGCGTATAGCCGTTTAGTTCACAGGTGCCAGCCACGCGCAGTCGGTCGCCGAGTCGCGACACCACCAGTTTGTAACCGTCGTCGGTCAGCGATACGGAGGGCGTCACGTCCGGATTGGTGATCTGGTAAGTGGCCGAATAGCCCTTGCCGGGATAAATCATTAAATTGATACCGAGCGGCTTTAACAGCGGTACGGAAAAGCTACCCATCGCCACTACAAAGCTATCGGCCCGCAGCACTTGATGATGCCCATTGGGAAGGATGACCTCGACCCCGGTGATTTTTGCGGCGGCTCCCGTGCCTTCCGTCAGCAGACGGGTGACGGTAGTGTTGTAGCGAAACTCGACGCCGGCCTGTTTTGCTTTGTCAGCCAAGCCGTTGGTGAACTTGAAGATATCGCCGGATTCATCGGTAGCAGTGAAGTCGCCGCCGACGATTTTATTGCGGATGCCAGCCAGTGCCGGTTCAATTCTGACCACTTCATCGGCGCTGACCGAGTCGCGCGGACAGCCCAGATCGCGCATCAGCTTGGCTGCCGGCAGCGAGTGGTCGAAATCTTTCTGGTTGGTATAAAAGTGCAGGATGCCGCGTGTCAGACAATCGTACTCAATTCCGGTATCTGCGCGTAGCTGGTTCAAGGTCTGACGGCTGTATTCGGCGATCGCGATGATCTGGCGGATATTGTAGGCGGTGCGTTTAGGGGTGCATTCGCGCAGGAATTGCATGGCCCATTTCCATTGCAGCCATTCCGGACGAAAACGATACAGCAGCGGCGCATCTTCTTTTCCAAGCCATTTCAATATTTTCATGGGTGCTGCAGGATTGGCCCAGGGTTCGGCATGCGAAACCGAAATCTGGCAACCGTTGGCAAAGCTGGTTTCCTGCGCCGCGCCCGGCTGGCGGTCGATGACCGTTACGTCATGGCCAGCCTGATTGAGAAACCATGCAGATGCAGTGCCCACGATACCGGAACCTAATACGATGACTTTCATGGCAACCTCAAAATTTTCTATCCTTCGATTGTAAGAAATTTTTGATTTTCTATGTATTTATTACGAGGAAGAATTTTTATTAAACAATAAATGAAGCATTATTTCTCTGTAAGATTGTTTGTGGATTTTTGGTCCGTCTTTAACGGTGCAATTTCCTGTCCAACCGCACTGGAAATCATCTCTTCCAGAGTGGAATTCAGGCTGCGTCTGAGTTCTGCTAACACGCCATCGGCCGCCAGTTGCAGAACGTTACTCAAGCATTCCTTGACTTGCTGCTCCAGCACGAAATCAATTCGGGTCTGCAATTGGCTTAATACGCGTTGGCTAATCTGGTGCTCCAGCGCGTCCCATTGACCATCGCTGATGGCTGGAGGTGACGGCACCTCGGCTGGGATGATGACTTCAGTCAATTCAGGTACTTCATACACTTCGGGCACGTCGGCGACTGCAGCAAATTCGGGCGCGTCGACTGCGGCTAGGCTGCGTGCTGTCAGTGGCAAAGGTAAAAGTGGTAAAGGCAAAAGCGGTAAAAGAGCCGATGCTGTTTTTGCAAAATCCTGTTCCAGCGTAATGATTTCGGTCAGTACCGGGATGCTGGCATCGAGTTCGTCGTTATTCATTTGTAGGATTATTTTGCAACAAAATGGGCCAGCGGATAACCACGTTGCCGGTATTGGCGGAAACGATCGCGGCCATTTGCTGCGTCTGTTTCATCGGTGGATATGATTTCGAGCAAGCGCTCGAAGCTGGCGAAATGCACCGGCGTTGTTCTGGATAAATTAATCAGGATCTGATGGTGCGGACAATCGGCGCCATCATGTGGCAGCAGGATGACCGGGGTTTGCGCCGCCAGCGGATGGTCGGATCGTACATGGGGCAGAAAATCAGTTTCCGAGAAAGTCCATAACGCGGCGTCAAGCGCGCCCAATTCGGCTGCATTGTCGCTCAGGATAGCAACCCGGTTGTGTGCGGCGACCGCCTTGCGCACCAGACGGCAGGTGTAATTGAGCTTGTCCGCGATATTGGTATGGAAATCGATGCTGGTCATGGTCTGATGGTGATTGCCTAGAAGCGAAAATCCGGGGGCGCATTGCCGCTGGCGGGCAGGCGCTGCTGTGCTGGTGCCGATGGTGTTTCGAATTGTATGCGTTTGTCGATGTTGGCCGGCTGTTCTGCTTTGGCCGGTGCTTTAGGTGCAGCCGGTTCTGCCTGCGCAAACTGATAATCCTTGGGCAGCTTGTTATCCAACGGGTAACTGGCGGCAGTCAATGCCAAATTCCAAGCACCGGCATCGAAGCCCAGTTGTTTGTTGCGGCCAATCAGCAACACCGGCAATTGCGCTGCGCCGCTGATCTGGCGCAATGTGTCGATATCTTCGTTGCTGGTGACGGTTTTTTCGGCAAATGGGATGCCGCGATTTTTCAGGAAATTTCTGGCGTCTATGCAAGGAGCACATTGCGCGCTGGTAAATAAGGTTACCGGATGGTTTTTGCTGGCCTCGGCCAACGCGTAAGGCAGCGCCTTGCTGGCAGACGCGCCGGGGCTCAAGGTCTTTTTATCAAGTTGCCTGGCTGAATCTGGCGGCGGCAGATCGCTGTAAGTGATTTTTCCGTCAGGCCCAACCCATTTATAGAGTTGGGCCTGGGCGGTGCCGATGCAGGACAATGCCAGCAAGAGGCCCGCCAGAACGGTGCGTTTTATGTGTTGCATGGGTTGCATGGGTTGCATGTTTGCATGAGATCAGTCTGCCATGCCGCTATGGCGCAGCAAAGCATCGATGTTCGGTTCCCGGCCACGAAAGGCCTTGAACGACTCCAGCGCCGGACGCGATCCGCCGACGGCCAGAATCTCGGCCTGGAACTTGCGACCGGTTTCAGCTGCAAGAATGTCGCCATTGCCTGACTGGTCTGCTCTGGCCTCTTCGAAAGCGCCGTAGGCATCCGCCGACAGCACTTCAGCCCATTTGTAGCTGTAGTAGCCCGCCGAGTAACCGCCGGCAAAAATATGGCTAAATGCATTCTGGAAGCGGTTGAATGCAGGCGGCACCAGAACGGCAAATTTTGCACGCACGTCATTGAGCACATCCTGTGCCGAGCGGCTGCCGCTGGCATCGTGATCGAAATGCAGATGCATGTCGAACAGCGAGAATTCGACTTGACGCAGGGTTTGCAGGCCGCTTTGGAAATTCTTGGCAGCCAGCATTTTGTCAAACAGTGCACGCGGGATTGCCGCGCCGGTGTCGGCATGCGCAGTCATGTGTTGCAGCACGTCCCACTCCCAGCAGAAATTTTCCATGAATTGCGATGGCAGTTCGACCGCATCCCATTCGACGCCCGAAATGCCGGAAACGCTGAGTTCATCGACTTGGGTCAGCATGTGATGCAAACCGTGGCCGAATTCGTGGAATAGCGTGCTCACTTCATCATGCGTGAACAGGGCCGGTTTATCGCCGACCGGGCCGGAAAAATTACAGGTCAGGTAAGCCACCGGGGTTTGCAGTGCATCGCCCTGGCGCCGGCGACCGCGTGCATCGTTCATCCAGGCGCCGCCGCGTTTGCCGCTGCGTGCATACAAGTCGAGATAAAACTGGCCGATCAATGCACCGTCTTTCTCGATCCGGAAAAACTGCACATCCTTGTGCCAGGCCGATGCTGTATCCGGCTTGATCTGTACGCCATACAGCGTTTGTGTCAGATGGAACAGGCCGGCAACCACTTTCGGCTCAGGGAAATATTGTTTTACTTCCTGCTCAGAAAACGCATAGCGTTGTTCACGCAGCTTTTCCGAGGCGTAAGTGACATCCCATGCTTCCAGCGTCTCCAGGCCCAGTTCCTGTTTGGCGAAAGCGCGTATCTCGGCCAGATCTTTTTCTGCAAATGGTCTTGCGCGTTGCGCCAGATCCTGCAGGAAGTCGATCACTTGTTGCGGCGTTTGCGCCATTTTCGGCACCAGCGATATTTCGGCGAAATTTTGGTAACCCAGTAGCTGTGCTTCTTCGGCGCGCAGTTTCAGCAGCTCGGTGATGATTTGGGTGTTGTCCCATTCTGGCTTGACGCCCAGTTCGGAGGCCTTGGTTGCATTCGCGCGGTAAATCGTTTCGCGCAGTGCGCGGTTGTCGGCCAATTGCAGAATCGGGAAATACGACGGGAAGTGCAGCGTAAATTTATAGCCGGGCTTGCCATCTTGCTCGGCAGCGGCGTGCGCGGCTTGCATTACATCTTTTGGCAGGCCGGCAAGCTCAGCTTCATCTTCAATAAATAACGCGTAGTCGTTGGTGGCATCCAGCACGTTTTCGGAAAACTTGGTCGACAGTGCCGAATGCTGCTCCTGAATCGCAGCAAAGCGGGCTTTCTTGTCTTCAGGCAAATCAGCGCCGCCCAAACGGAAATCGCGCACCGCGTTGTCGATGATGCGCTGGCGCGCAGCGGAAAATGTCGCAAAGTCTGCATCATTTTGCAACGCCTTGTACTTGTCGAACAGCGCGATGTTTTGCGCCACAGCAGTCCAGAATTCGGTAAGTTTGGGCTGGTTTTCATTGTAGGCGGCCCGCAGTTCCGGCGTATCTTGCACCGCGTTCAAATGGCCGACCACGCCCCAGGCGCGCCCTAGTTGTTCGGTGGTGTTTTCCAGCGGTTCGATGAAATCGCTCCAGCTGACATGCTGCATCGGCGCTTCCAACTGGGCGATCACTGCGCGGCTGCGCGCCAGCAGCGCGTCGATGGCCGGCGTCACATGTTCAGGCTTGATGGCATCAAAGCGCGGCAGATCGGAGAAATCCAGCAACGGATTATTGCCGGCGTCGGTGTTATTAATTGGTGTGGTATCGCGTGCAGCGTTCATATTTTTAGCTTCTTTCCGCCGCTTCGATCGTGTTGACGAGCAGCATGGTGATGGTCATGGGTCCGACGCCGCCTGGCACCGGAGTAATGTAACCGGCCACTTCCTTGACATTGGCAAAATCGACATCGCCGCACAACTTGCCTTGATCGTCACGGTTCATGCCGACGTCGATCACGACCGCGCCCGGTTTGACCATGTCGGCGGTGACGATGTTGCGGCGGCCGGTGGCGACCACGAGAATGTCGGCGTTTTTGGTGTGGGATGCCAAGTCGCGGGTCTTGGAATTGCAGATGGTGACAGTCGCGCCGGCTTGCAAGAGCAGCATCACCATAGGCTTGCCGACGATGTTAGAGGCCCCGACCACGACAGCATTGGCGCCGCGCACCGGATAGTCGATCGATTCCAGCATCTTCATCACGCCATACGGTGTGCAGGGGCGAAACAGCGGTTGGCCAGTCATCAGCAGACCGGCGTTATTGACATGAAAGCCATCTACATCCTTTTCCTTAGCAATGGCTTCTATCACCTTATTAGTGTCGATGTGCGGCGGTAGCGGCAATTGCACCAGCAGACCGTTGATTTTCGGGTCGTTGTTGAGGGCGCCAATACGGGCTAGCAGTGCCGCTTCGCTCAGGTCGGCGTCGTATTTTTCCATCACCGAATGGATGCCGCTGTCTTCGCAGGCTTTGACCTTGTTGCGTACATATACTTGGGAAGCAGGGCTTTCGCCAACCAGAATCACGGCCAAGCCGGGTTGCCGGCCTTGTGCGGTGAGGGCGGCAGCGCGCAGGGCGACATCGCCGCGCAGTTGTTTGGAGAGGAGGTTTCCGTCTATGAGTTGTGCGGCCATGATAAGCGTCAAATAAGTGTGATTTAAAACAGGATTATATCCTGCCATATTTAGAGAATCTTGGCCGCGACAGAGGTGGTAAAAGGTCGGGTGGGAACTGATGCATCTGTTTTTAGCCGCATTGTGCAGCAAATAAAGCTATTTTCGCGTTGATTGAAATCCGGCAATCAACGTGCTGTCTATTACCACAACGATTGCCGCAACGATTGCCGCAACGCGTGTGCGATCCTTGTTTGGTGCAGTGCAAAATGACTGTGATCCTTGCCTTTATTGAGCTCGCAAACCTATTTTTAAAGTTGTGCTGCTTTGCCGCATAATCCCACATTATAAAAAACGATCTCGCTATTTGGAAAATTAAAAACTGCTGATAGAATGCTTGCGCTTACATCAAACATGGTCAAACATGACCGTAAATCATTAGTAGATACCGCTCAACTGCGATGTCATGTCGGGTTGAGATTCAAACCAGGAGACAAAAATGTCAGCTCAGCTTGATCAAGTCTTGGCGCAAGCCGCCATCGACCCCGATACTATGGAAACCCAGGAATGGCTCGATGCGCTCGAAGCCGTTATCGAGCATGAGGGTCCGGAGCGCGCCCACTACCTGATGGAGCGGATGGTAGATCTGGCGCGCCGCCGTGGTGCTCAGATTCCTTTTTCCAGCAATACCGCCTACGTCAACACCATTCCGCAGCACCTTGAAGCCCACTGTCCCGGCGATCTGGAAATTGAAGAACGGTTGCGATCGTGGATGCGCTGGAATGCGATGGCAATGGTGGTCAAGGCCAATCGCCTCGATGGCGATCTTGGCGGCCATCTGGCCAGCTTTGCTTCGCTGGCAAACATGCTGGGCATTGGCTTCAATCATTTCTGGCATGCACCGACCGAAGATCACGGCGGCGACCTGGTCTACTTCCAGGGACATTCGTCGCCGGGGATTTATGCCCGAGCCTTCCTCGAAGGCCGCCTGACTGAAGAGCAGATGTTGCATTACCGGCGTGAAGTCGATGGCCATGGTCTGTCGTCTTATCCCCATCCGAAGCTAATGCTGGATTTCTGGCAATTCTCGACAGTATCAATGGGCTTGGGCCCGCTGATGGCGATTTATCAGGCGCGTTTTTTGAAATACCTGCATGCACGCGGGATTGCCAAAACCGATAACCGCAAGGTCTGGGTGTTCTGCGGCGACGGCGAGATGGACGAGCCGGAATCAATGGGCGCGATCGGCATGGCGGCCCGCGAAACACTCGACAATCTGGTAATGATCGTCAACTGCAATTTGCAGCGACTCGATGGCCCTGTGCGCGGCAACGGCAAAATCATCCAGGAACTGGAATCCGATTTCCGCGGCGCCGGCTGGAATGTGATCAAGGTCATCTGGGGTCCGGGTTGGGATGCGTTGCTGGCGCAGGACAAGGAAGGCATCCTGCAGCGCGTGATGATGGAAACCGTCGATGGCGATTACCAAAACTTCAAGGCCAAGGATGGCGCCTATGTGCGCAAGCACTTCTTCGGCAGGGACCCGAAGTTGCTGGAAATGGTTGCCAACATGACCGATGATGATATCTGGCACCTGACGCGCGGTGGCCATGATCCGCACAAGATCTATGCCGCCTACAAAATCGCGCAAGAGCACAAGGGCCAGCCGACCGTATTGCTGGTCAAGACCGTCAAGGGTTATGGCATGGGCAAGTCCGGCGAGGCGCGCAACACCGCCCATCAGACCAAGAAACTCAGCGATGAAGCGATCCGCGCAATGCGCGACCGTTTCGGGATTCCGATTCCCGATGACAAGCTGCTTGAGATTCCGTTTTTCAAGCCGGCCGACGATTCACCGGAAATGATCTACCTAAAAGAACATCGCGCAGCGCTGGGCGGCTCCTTGCCACAACGCCGCATGCAAGCCGATGAAACGCTGCCTATCCCTGAATTGAGTGCATTTCAGAACGTGCTCGACGCAACGGCAGAGGGACGCGAGATTTCGACCACACAGGCGTATGTCCGCATCCTTGCCACCTTGCTGCGCGATCCTGTGTTGTCACCACGCGTGGTGCCGATTCTGGTCGATGAAAGCCGCACTTTCGGGATGGAAGGATTGTTCCGCCAGATCGGCATTTTCAATCAGAAGGGTCAGTTGTACGAGCCGGTCGATAAAGATCAGGTGATGTACTACCGCGAAGACAAGGCTGGCCAGATTTTGCAAGAAGGCATCAACGAAGCAGGCGGCATGTGCTCGTGGATTGCGGCTGCAACTTCGTATTCGTCCAACAATCGCGTCATGCTGCCGTTCTATACCTTCTACTCGATGTTCGGCATGCAACGCGTCGGCGACCTGGTCTGGGCTGCCGGCGACATGTGCGCACGCGGTTTCCTGCTGGGTGGCACTGCCGGGCGCACCACGCTTAATGGCGAAGGCTTGCAGCATGAAGACGGTCACAGCCATGTGCTGGCGGCGACCATTCCGAACTGCATGCCGTATGACCCAACCTTTTCGCATGAAGTCGGCGTCATCATTCACGACGGCCTGAAGCGGATGATCGAAAAGCAGGAAGACGTGTTTTATTACATCACCCTGATGAACGAGAATTACCCGCAGCCGGGTCTGAAACCGGGTCAGGAAGAGGGCATTCTGAAAGGCATGTATTTGCTGCAAGAAGGCGACAAGGATGCCAAGCAACGGGTGCAATTGATCGGCTCCGGCACCATTTTGCGCGAATCGATCTTTGCTGCCGAATTGCTGAAAGACGACTGGGGCATCGCCGCTGACGTCTGGTCTGCGCCATCGTTGACACTGGTTGCACGCGACGGCCAAGATGCCGAGCGCTGGAACCTGGTGCATCCGACTGACGAGCAGCGTTTGCCGTACGTGACGCAATTGCTGCAAGACACGCAAGGCCCGATCGTTGCATCGACCGATTACATGCGTTTGTTTGCCGAACAGATCCGCGCTTTCATGCCGAAAGGCCGTAGCTACAAAGTGCTGGGCACCGATGGCTTTGGCCGCTCCGACTCGCGTGTCAAGTTGCGTGAATTCTTCGAAGTGAATCGTTACTATGTGGTGATTTCGGCCCTGAAAGCTTTGGCGGAGGACGGTGCAATTGCAACTTCCGTAGTGGCGCAGGCGATTGCCAAATACGGCATCGATCCGAACAAGCCGAATCCGGTAACGCAATAACTCGCAACTAAAACTAATACTAACAATACTAACTATCCACTCCCTTTCAAGGGGAGGGCTAGGGCGGGGATGGGTCTTGCTATGTTCAAGGAAACCCACCACTACCCCGGCCCTTCCCCTGAAAGGTAGGGAGAGAATGGAGCCAAAACCATGAGTTTAATAGAAGTCAAAGTCCCCGATATCGGCGACTTCAAGGAAGTGGAAGTCATCGAATTGATGGTTAAAGCAGGCGATACGATCAAGGTCGATCAATCGCTGATTACAGTTGAATCCGACAAAGCCAGCATGGAAATCCCATCCAGCCATGCCGGTGTCATCAAGGAAATCAAAGTCAAGGTCGGCGACAAGGTCAAAGAAGGTTCATTGGTGCTGATGCTGGAAGCAGCTTCCGATTCTGGCGCTGCAGCAGCGCCGGCAGCTTCAGAAGCCAGCACTGCAGCGGCTGCACCTGCCGAATCTGCTAAACAACCCGCCGCTGTTGCTGCGCCGGAAGCTGCGCCAGCGCCAGCCGCCACCGCACCCGTTGCAGCCGCCCAGGCACCAGCGCCAACCAGCGGTAGCTTGCCGCATGCATCGCCGTCGATACGCAAGTTTGCCCGCGAACTCGGCGTCGATCTGGCGCGTGTCGCCGGCACCGCTCCGAAAGGCCGCATCACGCAGGAAGACGTGCAGAATTTCGTCAAGGGCGTAATGGCGGCTCCGGTTGGCACTGCAGCATCGGCAACTGGCGGCACTGGCATTGGCCTCGATCTGTTGCCATGGCCGTCGCTTGATTTCAGCAAATTCGGCGAGACTGAATTGCTGCCCATGTCGCGCATCAAGAAGATCAGCGGCCCGAACCTGCATCGCAACTGGGTGATGATCCCGCACGTGACGCAATTCGAAGAAGCCGACGTCACCGACCTGGAAGAATTCCGCAAGTCTTCCAATCTTGCGTTGGCAAAATCAGGTGTGAAGTTAACGATGCTGGCTTTCGTCATCAAGGCCTGCGTTGCCGCGTTGAAGAAATTCCCGACCTTTAATTCTTCCCTGGATGCAAAAGGCGAGAATCTGATTCTGAAGAAGTTCTACAACATCGGCTTTGCAGCGGATACGCCAAACGGCCTGATGGTGCCGGTGGTTAAAAACGCGGATCAGAAAAGCATCTCGCAAATCGCGCTTGAAATGGGCACACTTTCTGCCCAAGCCCGTGAAGGCAAGCTCAAGCCGGCCGACATGCAAGGCGCTACCTTCACCATCTCGTCGCTCGGCGGCATTGGCGGCACCTTCTTTACGCCGATTATCAATGCCCCCGAAGTCGCCATTCTGGGCTTATCCAAAGCTTCGATGAAACCGGTATGGGACGGCAAGCAATTCGTGCCGCGCCTGATCATGGGCACGTCCTTGTCGTATGACCATCGGGTCGTGGATGGCGCTTCCGGCGCACGTTTCAGCGTGTACCTGAGTGAAATACTTGCCGACATGCGCAAAACCCTGCTGTAATTTTGCGATGCAGTGATTCGAGCCCCTCTCATTTTGAGAGGTCAGGTGCAGAGCGGGTTTGCATGCCAAACGCGGCAGAACCCACTTCCACCCAAACCTTGCTGCAACACAATGTGGCGGCAAGGCCAGAACGGAGCCAAAGCCATGAGTTTAATAGAAGTCAAAGTCCCCGATATCGGCGACTTCAAAGAAGTTGAAGTCATCGAATTGATGGTCAAAGCGGGCGATACAATCAAGGTCGATCAATCGCTGATTACGGTCGAATCCGACAAAGCCAGCATGGAGATTCCATCCAGCCACGCCGGCGTCATCAAAGAAATCAAAGTCAAGGTCGGCGACAAAGTCAAAGAAGGCTCGCTTGTGTTAATGCTGGAAGCGACCGAAGTTGCTGAACCTGCTGAACCTGCCGCCGCTGCGTCTGCACCTGCAGCAGCGCCAGCCACAGCCACAGCTCCCGCAGCACCTGCACCAGCGGCACCAGTTGCGGCTGCCCCTGCTGCTTCCAGCTACGCCGGCAAAGTCGATCTCGAATGCGACATGCTGGTATTAGGTGCCGGGCCGGGCGGTTATTCCGCCGCATTCCGCTCTGCCGATCTGGGCCGGGCAACCGTGCTGGTTGAACGTTATGCGGTGCTCGGCGGAGTGTGCCTGAACGTCGGTTGCATTCCATCCAAAGCCTTGCTGCACGTGGCGGCGGTGATCGACGAAGCGGCCACCATGTCCGCACACGGCGTCACTTTCGCCCAGCCCGAAGTCGATATCGACCAGCTGCGCGGTTACAAGGAAAAAGTCGTCAGCAAGATGACCGGCGGTCTGGCCGGTATGGCCAAAGCGCGCAAGGTCAACGTGCTGCAAGGCGTCGGCCAGTTCGTCGGCCCGAATCACCTGGAAGTCACGGCCGGCGACGGCAGCAAAAAAACCGTGCAGTTCAAGCAAGCGATAATCGCGGCCGGTTCCTCGGTGGTGAACCTGCCGTTCGTGCAAGGTGCCGAAAAAACCGACCCGCGCATCGTCGATTCGACCGGCGCGCTGGAACTGCGCCAGGTGCCGAAGCGCATGCTGGTCATCGGCGGCGGCATCATCGGGCTGGAAATGGCGACCGTGTATTCGACCCTGGGTGCGCGCATCGACGTGGTCGAAATGCTGGACGGCCTGATGCAAGGCGCGGATCGCGACATGGTCAAGGTATGGCAAAAATTCAACGAAAAACGCTTCGACAAAATCATGTTGAAGACCAAAACCGTTGGCATCCAAGCCTTGCCAGAAGGCATCAAAGTCAGCTTTGAAGGCGCAGATGCCAGCGCCACCACACCTGCACCAGAACCGCAACTGTACGACATGGTGTTAGTAGCAGTCGGACGCAGCCCGAACGGCAACAAGATAGCCGCCGAGAAGGCCGGCGTCATCGTCACCGACCGTGGCTTCATCGACGTCGACAGCCAGATGCGCACCAACGTGCCGCACATCTTCGCGATCGGCGACCTGGTCGGACAACCGATGCTGGCGCACAAGGCGGTGCACGAGGCGCATGTGGCGGCCGAAGCGGCGGCAGGCCAGAAGTCGCACTTCGACGCCCGCGTCATTCCATCGGTGGCCTACACCGATCCCGAAGTGGCATGGGCCGGCATCACCGAAGACGAAGCCAAAGCCAAAGGCATCAAGCTCGAAAAAGGCCATTTCCCGTGGGCCGCTTCCGGCCGTGCGGTGGCCAACGGGCGCGATGAAGGTTTCACCAAGCTGCTGTTCGATGCCGAAACCCACCGCATCGTCGGCGGCGGCATCGTCGGCACCCATGCCGGCGACATGATCGGTGAAATCGCGCTGGCCATCGAAATGGGCGCCGACGCCACCGACATCGGCAAAACCATCCATCCGCACCCGACGCTGGGCGAATCGATCGGCATGGCAGCCGAAGTGTTCGAGGGCGTCTGTACTGATTTGCCGCCGATGCGCAAGAAATAAGTATCGCAGCAGACAAGCAAAAGCCTCCCGCCGGAACTGTTCCGGCGGGAGGCTTTTTTAATTTTTGCGAGAGTTGTTGTTCAATAAAATTGAATGGGTACATCGAAAAATACCATGCATCGTATTTTTTCAGCGCAAGTTGCGCTTGCAGTACATATCATTTTCTCAAATCATCCGCCTCTTATAGTGACCCTTGCTTGTTATTGGTTTATCGGCGATTTGGGGTGGCGGCTGATTTCGGTCATTCAATATATTACCCATCAGACATGAAAAATTGATAAAATGCAACGTAATTGCAGTGATACTTTCAAGAATTATTTAGTACTGTTCGTACTGTTTAAATATACAGTACATCTATTGAAAGCCAAGCTGCAAGTGGGTTTCGCGGGTTTTTTGAGAAAAGTTATGGGACATTTGCGTTCGGACATTGGTGGCGACCCCGTTACCTCGACGTTAGGTTCCAGCCTGCCAGATTGAAAACGTCTATTCGACTTTGCAACTTTGAGAGGTAAACCAACAATGCCCCAATACATTTATATCCTTATTAACCCATCCCTGAGTGGATTGCTGAAAATCGGAAGGACAAACCGTTCTCCCAACGAAAGAGCTATAGAACTATCAAAGGGAACGAATATGCCTACGCCGTTTATCGTCGCATATGAAGAAGAAGTTCCAGATAGTTGTATTGCAGAGAAGTTGGTTCACGACGAATTAACGCAACAAGGTTTCCGAATCAACGATAGTCGCGAGTTTTTCTCCATCCCGTTAAAAAACGCGATTCAAATTGTTTCTCAGGTTGCCCGGCAGCTAAGAGATTCAATGTCAGGTACAGATGGATTCGCAAGCGATGCCGAGATTAACGAAAAGTCCACGGCAGAATATTACTTAACTGACTGATGTTACGCAGCCTGCAGAGCCTGTAGTTCGGCATAGGCCTGTCGGGTTGCTTTGATGAAGAGTTTTGCCCTTATCGCGAAATGGTTTGTTTTGAGCTTTATATTCAGGCACTCCAATTTGAATACGGCATAAATTG
>JBGSTZ010000025.1:0-50945 GCA_041736255.1 Burkholderiaceae bacterium | reverse complement strand
CAATTTATGCCGTATTCAAATTGGAGTGCCTGAATATAAAGCTCAAAACAAACCATTTCGCGATAAGGGCAAAACTCTTCATCAAAGCAACCCGACAGGCCTATGCCGAACTACAGGCTCTGCAGGCTGCGTAACATCAGTGAATACTTAGGCACTTTGACCATCATCGGCGAACACCACGAACTATTCGATGGCAACGGCTATCCGGCGCAACGCAAGGGCGAGTCGATCGGATTGCCAACCATTACGGCGAACTGTCCAATCCGCTCAATATCAACAATACGCTGACACCGCACGAAGCGCTGTCGCTGATGCTTACCAAGCTGCGCAGCAAATTCGATCCGAAGCTGCTGGCGGCCTATGAACAAGTTGAACCAGTGCTGACGTTGGAGGTGCTGCAAAATATCAAACAATTGAAGAAAGAAATCGATATCGTATTTTTGCGCGATGTTATTGGCAATCTGCTGACAGAGTCACTGGACGGCTTGCAGCGCGCGAAACGGATTGTCCCGGATCTGAAAGATTTTTCCCACGTCGACGAATCAGAGCGGCAGTGGGCAGATCTGGAGATGGAACTGGAGAGTACGCTCAGAGTAGTATGGAACGAATTCAAGTACAAGACCGAAGTCATCAAGGAATATGGCGCCATCCCGCAAATCGCGTGTTTCCCGTCACAACTCAATCAGGTATTCATGAACTTGCTGGTGAATGCCTCGCATGCAATCGAGGATCATGGGCGGATCACTATTTGTACCGGCCAAGATGGAGGAAACGTTTGGGTAGAAGTCGAGGACAGCGGCAATGGTATCCAGCCAGAATCCCCGGATCAGTTGCAGAAATACGAAATCAAGCATTGCTTGTGAAGACAAATTACAGCACGCGTAAAATGTCCTTTTAATTGAAGACGCCACACGCAATGACCATCATTCTGTCCACGCTAAACGCCCGTTACGCACATGCCTCGCTGGGCCTGCGCTACCTGCTTGCCAATATGGGCGATTTGCAGGAGCAAACACGGCTGCAAGAATTCATTATCGGAGCCAAGACTACGGATATCGTCGAAAAGTTACTGGCACAAAATCCGCACATCATCGGTTTTGGTGTGTATATCTGGAATATTGAAGAAACCACAAAAATAGTGGCCATGCTTAAACAAGTGGCACCACACATTGTGATCGTGCTGGGCGGGCCGGAAGTTTCGCATGAGTCGGGAGAGCAGGCGATCGTGCAGGCTGCCGACTACCTGATCACTGGTTGGGGCGATGTCAGCTTTGCCAAGCTCTGCCGCGACATCCTGCATGGCCCCAAGCCAATCATGAAAATCCACGCCGGAGTGCAGTCGCCGCTGGACGAAATCACTCTGCCGTATGCGCTGTATACGGAGCAAGATATCAAACACCGCATCCTCTACGTGGAAGCGTCGCGCGGCTGCCCGTTCAAGTGCGAATTCTGCCTGTCGTCGCTGGACAAGACCGCATGGCCGTTTGACCTTGACCGCTTTCTGGGCGAATTGGAAGCGCTGCATGCGCGCGGCGCGCGGCTGTTCAAATTCGTCGATCGCACTTTCAACCTGAACATCAAGACCAGTCTACGCATCATGGAGTTTTTCCTCGACAAGATTGCTGCCGATCCGCTAGACCCTGTGTTTGCCCACTTTGAACTGGTGCCGGATCATTTGCCGGATGCGCTTAAAGCCGGCATTATGCAATTTCCGCCCGGCGCACTACAATTCGAAATCGGCATTCAAACTTTCAATCCCGAAATACAAACGCTGGTCAGCCGGCGCCAGGACAACGCGAAAGCGGCCGACAACATCCGCTGGCTGGTCGAACATTCCCACGCCCACATGCACGTCGATCTGATCGCCGGCCTGCCGGGTGAAGACATGGCGAGCTTCGCCAACGGTTTCAACCAGTTGTATGCGCTCAAACCGCACGAAATCCAATTCGGCATCCTCAAACGACTGCGCGGCACGCCGATCATCCGCCATACTGAACCCTTCAAATTGGTGTTCGACGCCCAACCGCCTTACACCATCCTGGCTACCGACCAGGTCGACTTTGCCACCATGCAACGTTTAGTGCGCTTTGCGCGTTACTGGGATTTGATCGCCAATTCCGGCCGCTTCGCCCACACGCTGCCGATAATCCTGGAGCAAAGCCCGTTTGCACGTTTCATGGCGCTATCAGACTGGATCTATGCCAAGACCGACGCCACCCACCGCATCGCGCTAGAACGTCTGGCCGCTCTGGTATCAGAATGGCTGCAAACTCAAGGTATTGAAGCTGTCATTGCAGACGAAATACTCGCCAGCGATTACGCTGGGCAGGCCAACCAGCTACACATTAAATCCAAGGCAGCCAAGCAGAAAAAGGTGAGCCCTAACGCTGAGCACGTTGCACCACAAAGGCAGGCGCGGCATTTGGCAGCGTGAGCTCCACTCTTCACCAGCAATTCAAAAATCAACTCTGACAAGAATGGCACTTACTTAATTTTTTTTGGGTGTCCATATTTTTGCACTTGCTCCCTTGCCGCAGTGCGTGTTTGCGTCAGTAGAGGGTAGGGTTTTGGCCTTCGCTTGATAGCTCGCGGTTCGATGCGCCCCGACCGGTTGCCAACCGTCTGTTCGGCCACCAGCGCTATAGCCCCGTGGCACTTTCTTTCTCGTCCGAATGGCGCGATGTTCCGCTCCATGCAAGCCACAGTTGCTGAGTGTGCTTGAAACTTAGAGAGCGTGGCAATACATCGGCCAGCAATGCGGATTGCAGCATGATGAAGCGGATCAAGTTGTAGGCCAGCAGATAAGCATGCATCTCCTTTTCGCCCATCTGTGGCGTTTTGCAGCTCAGGGTCTCCATGCCCAAGGTGGTCTTGATGTTGCGGATGTCCAACTCCACCTGCCAGCGGCGCTTGAACAGCTCCTTCAGGGCCATATTGGGTATGGTTTTCGGACAGAGTAACGTCGTCACCAGTACCTTGCCGCCGGTCTCTAATTCGCGCACGGTCAGGGTATCTGGTGCAGATATGTACTGGTCTTGCGTCATCCATTGCGGCCGTATTTTCGGCTTTGTCAGCGTGATCATGTGATCTCGGGCTCCTAATTTTTTCCCGTGGAGAAAGTTGACCGAACGCTTGCGGGCGCCATGCTGTTCAAACACTGCGTCCACGCCACGCAAAATAAGCTCTGAGAGCAAAAAGTACGTTGCATAGAGGGCGTCTGCCAGGATAACGTCATCCGCTTCAAAGGTATCCAGCATAGATCGCAAGAGCGCCAGTTCGCCGGTTTCCTTCCCTTGGTACTTCCCCATGGCCGCATTCAGCACCGCGCCGCTGAACAGGCAGGTGATCCCCACAATGCGACAGATAGGGAAGCCCAGCCCGGGCTTTTCGTTACTTTGCTGCGCATACGTGGCCTGGTTAGCGGGCGTATCCGGCAAGGTTACGGTCGTGCCATCCACCAGCCGTACACGTTTTGCGCGCCAGCGCCACCTGTCGGGGACTTGCCCGGTAATCAACTGGCCTGTGTAGATCAACAATCCCGACACCATTTCCAGCGGCAACCGCTGACGCGCTTTGCAGTATCCACCTGTTTTCGTGCTGCATGGCGGCAGGCCTGCAGCATTCGATTTACGGCCGCATCATTGACAATACCCTGACAGGAGCGGTCCGGCTTCAATGCTTGCTCCATAAACATGGACAGCGTTTCGGTCGGCGGGAAGAGTCGTTCACGATGGTCGGTCAGCGAAGCTTCCAGCGTGTCAAATAAATCGGGCGACGTGAGCCGATTGAACAAACGAAATGCGTCGCTGGCGGCGGCGTAACGTTGAACGCGATGTTGCTGAGATAATACAAAACGACTAACCTGCATGGGGGCTGGCTCTTCGGTGATCGCAATGGTTTGGTGACTTAAGCGTATCATCAGGCCAGCCTTTTTTTCTTGCCAATTCATGTACTTATCGTTTTAAGTAAGTGCCATTCGGCGCTGGCGGGGCTTTCACCATCACGCCACGTGAGTATCGCGGCCTATAGTTTTTTGATGGCGCAGCGCCTGATAATGGATCTCAGCAGCGGGGCAGAAGTAAAAAAACTGTGCCCAATGTCCGGTGTCTGCCGTTCCCGAAGATTTCCTGCCTCGGGGAAGTCCGGCGCGCCCAGCGCCATGTACCCAACTCGATCACGACGCTTCGCCTGCTCCTGTGCGTTGAGCTCGCTCGCGCCATGGGTTACTGCACGCACTGCGACTCGGTCAATTTAAGTCTCAATTTATGACACAGTAAGATTAGTACATTAATTCACCGAATCAACCCGCTGCAACGTTTGTTCTATGAAATCGCTGTCGGCCTCGGAAAAGCGCAGCCGCACCGGATACCATTCGTGTGTGGGCGCCAGCCAGATGTCGACTTGCTGCTCTTTTGAATCGGGCGGCGGTGCTTTGCGCACATGCATCGTTTGCAATGCGCCGAGCGGCGTCTCGATGCTCTCTTTCCCCATTACCTTGAAAGTCCAGATTTCGGCGTCGCGCTGTCCGGCGACGAAAAACCGCCATTGCGATCCGGCCTTGAACTTGTTCGGTGCGCCGCGTGCGACCGCTACCAGTTGCCAGATGGCGCTGGTGCGGTCTTGCTCGCCGCCACGCAGCGGATAACTGCGCTCGGATTCGGTGAAGCTAATGGTCTTGCTTTGACGATCGAAGCTGGCACTGGTGAGTGGCTTGCGAAAGCGTTTTTCGGTTGACTTCAATGGCGCCAGGCCAAAGGTATCAATCGCCCCGCTGCTGTTGGCATCCAGAATCCGCCCCACAATCATCGCCTCGGTCTGGGTATTGATGCTGTATTGGCCATCCTTGGCGCGCCACGCAACCTTGGCACTCCCGCCCAGAGATATGCCGCTCTGCCTGGCTTTGATGCTGTAGGACAAATCAGCGGAAGGCGCCATATTGGTGGCATAACGTTTGGCCGGATGCTCGGCGGCGCTGGCGCTCATGCTCACGCAGCATAAACAAAGGGCCAGTATGTTGAAATAGGTATTGCGCAACATAGGTATTGCTCCTGTTAATTTGTAGCGGATGATTCGACCGGCTCGATGGCAGATGCTGCCATGTCGAGATAATCGCCATTATTTTCGGTAAAGCGCAGTCGAAGCGGATACCACTGATGCTGCGGCGCCAGCCAGATGTCGATTTGCTGTTCAAACGAAGCGGCGCGCGGTTGCCGCACCAGATGCCACGCCGCCATCTGACCCGCCGGAAGCGTGATTTGTTCCAGTCCGATAACGCGAATCGGCCAAGTTTCGGCATCACGCACGCCGGCCACCATGATCTCGATCTGCGTCCCGGGCACGAACAGCTTGCTATTACCGCGGCCCAAAGCTGCAAGTTGCCAAATGATGCTGGCGCGATCCTGCTCGCCGCCTTGGCGCGGATACGTCAAAGTGGAAGCGGAAAAGCTGACGACTTTCGGGTCGCTGCGGAAGTGGGTGTTGGTGGCCGACTTGCGGAAGCGTTTTTCGCTATATAGCAGCGGCGCCACACCAAAGCTGTCGAACGCGCCTTCGCTGCGAAATTCCAGTACGGTAAAAAATAATACGCTGGCTTCGCCTTTGACCGCATAGGCATTGCCATCGGTTTGCCAAGATATTTTGCCGCTGCCGTAGATCGACTTGCCATCCTTCTTCGATTGCACATCGTATTGCAACAGCACCGGTGGGGGCGGATCGATTGCTTGCTGCAATGCGCTGACAGTGGCTTTGACCTCCACTTCGGGCTCCGTGCGCGCTACCGGCATAGCGTCCGGCATCATTATGATGGCGGGTTCAATGCTGCTGCCTGGCACCTCCATGCCCACCATTTGATCGGCGGTCTGTTCGGCCAAAGCCAACGCCTGCGCCCGGATTATTGCGTGCGAGGCGGTCGCGCTGATGGGCGCTGCGCTTGAAATAGTGTCTGCTAGTTTGGGCTTCGGCTTGGCGACCGGTTTCTGCACACTACGTGGCGCTGATACCGGAGCTGACGCTGGAGCTAAATCCGGAGCCGGATCTGGAACCGGCGTCTGACGCAGCTGCAATTGCGCGGTAACAATCCGCTGTGACGGCGCTGGCAAAGCTGACGTAGCAACACCGTTCTGCCAGCCGGCATGATGCAAAATCACCCCATGCAGCAAGAGAGACGCCAGCAACAAAGCAAGCCAGCGTTTTGGCTTGCTTTGTAGGGCTGAATGGAGGGATTGCGTCATTGCGCAAGTGTATATGCTGGCGGTGGAAAGCGCAGTGCAACAAATTTTGGTCAACGCGTAAAATAAGCGTTTTTTTCAGGCTGCCACCCATGTCGAAATTCCTATTTGCGCTGTTGTCGCTATGCTGTGCACAGCCCGTTTTCAGCGCTAACACAGCGCTTGCAGCAGACACGCCAGCGCCGATCGAAATTGGCATGATCGAAGGCATGTCGGGCCCGTTCGCCAATGCCGGCGCGGCGGTGCAGCGCAACGTGCAACTGGCCATCGAGCGGGTCAATGCGCGCGGCGGCGTCACATTACAAGATGGCAAGCATGCACTGCAATTGCGCGTTTTCGACAACAAGCAGAGCGTCGAAGCATCTCTGGTCCAGTTCCGGCGCGTCACTGATCTAGACATTCCCTTCATCATCCAAGGCAACAGCTCGGCGGTGGCGCTGGCCTTGGTGGACGCCATCAACAAACACAACCAACGGGTACCGGGCCAACGCCTGCTGTTCTTGAATTACTCCGCGGTCGATCCGGCACTGACCAATGACAAATGCAGTTTCTGGCACTTCCGTTTCGATGCCAGCGCGGACATGCGCATGCATGCACTGACCGAAGTCATCAAGACCGATCGCCGCGCCCGGCGGGTGTATCTGATCGGTCAGGATTACAGCTTCGGCCGTTTGGTGGCGCAGGCGGCGCGCAGCCAACTCGAAACAAAACGGCCCGACATCAAAATCGTCGGCGAACTGCTGCATCCAGTTGGCAAGATCAAGGATTTCGCACCTTATATCGCCAAAATCAAGGCCAGCGGTGCCGACACCGTGATTACCGGCAACTGGGGAAATGACCTGACCCTGCTGGTCAAATCGGCCCGCGAATCTGGCCTGAAAGTGAAGTTTTACACCTTCTACGGCAACGGCCTGGGCGCACCGGCAGCCATCGGCGAAGCGGGCGTAGGCAGCGTGCGCGCGGTGGCCGAGTGGCATCCGAACGCTGATGCCAGTGGGGGAGGCAAAAAATCGGCCTCCGACCAGTTTTATCATGCTTTCCAGCAGCGCTATCCACGACCTGAAGACGATTACGTCCACCTGCGCATGCATCTGATGATAGAAATGCTGGCCAGCGCCATCGAAAAAGCCCGTAGCACCGAAGCTGCGGCGGTCGCCACTGCGCTCGAAGGAGCGCGCTTTGCTAACGCCTTCCATAACGCCACCATGCGCGCTTCCGACCATCAACTGATCCAACCGCTATATGTGTCGGTGATGCGAAGACAGGCCGACGGCGGCATTCGTTTTGATAATGAAGGCAGTGGTTACGGCTTCAAGACCGAACTTTATCTGAACGGCCCGGCCACCGCATTGCCAACCAGCTGTCGCATGACGCGCCCGCATTGAAGAACTTGCTTAACTTGCTTATGTGCACGTAAATATGCGCCATTACCTGTTTCAAGGCGCTAATATCTGCTACGCTTATTATTTACATAATGGAGATAAATCATGGCACAAGGTAATATATTTGGCGCAGTACCGATGACCGATACACTCGATTTCGTCAAAAAACTCTGGGGCGGCATGAGCGTTCCCGGCATGCCGGCGATGGTAGCCCCGACCTTGTCGGTTGAAGAGTTGGAGCAAAAAATAACCGACCTGAAAGCAGTCGAATCCTGGCTCAACGTTAACATGAGCATGTTGCGCAATACGATACAGGCGATGGAAGTACAACGCGCCACCATCGGCACACTGCAATCGATGACTGCCGCCTTCCAGACCGCAGTCGATAGCAGCACCGAAAAAAAATTCGATTCCGCCGCATTCTGGTCTGCACTGCAAGCCGAGAAACCCGCACCAGTCGCCCCCATCGTCAAGCCCGCCGAGCCTGAACCTGTCACGCCGCCAGCACCCAAGGCTACCGTGAGTGAACCATCGGAACTGGCGGCCCAGATGGCCAGCCCGACTGTATGGTGGGACGTGTTGCAAAATCAGTTCAAGCAAGCGGTCAGCAATGCGATGGTGGAACCTGAAACTGAAACCAAAGCCACCAAACCACCAGCCGCGCCATCCAAAGCTGCAGCAAAGCCCGCAGCCAAATCAGCTGCAAAACCAGCAGCGGCAAAATCTTCGCCGGCAACACCCAAGCGCAAGCCGGCACCGAAAGCCTGAGCCTGAACCAGCAGCAAGCAGCGAGGCTTGCTGTGCTGATTTTTGCCTCTTCAAGGGTGAACCGGAATGCCAGGCGCAGACGGTATGCAGCCACCACAAGCACAGCCGGAAAAGTGCATAATTGATACGGAAACAGAATGAGGAGTCATTATGAATCGTCGTCTATCCATCAAATGTGTGTCCGGCCTGTTGCTGACTGGCGGCCTTTTGCCCTTTGCCGCCCTCGCTGCAACTGCGGCAACGCCCGCACTGAAAAAATCCAAATCAGAATGGCGCAAATTGTTGCCAGCAAGCAGTTACGAGGTGCTGTTTGAAGAAGCTACCGAAGCGTCATTCAGCAGTCCGCTGGACGCTGAAAAGCGCGCCGGCACCTATGTTTGCGCCGCCTGTTTTCTACCGCTGTTTTCGAGCGCGCAGAAGTTCGACAGCGGCACCGGTTGGCCCAGCTTCTTCGACGTGTTGCCGGATGCGGTGGGAAAACGCACGGATTTCAAACTGATCTGGCCGCGTACCGAATACCATTGTGCCCGTTGCGGCGGGCATCAGGGCCATATCTTCAAAGACGGCCCGCAGCCGACCGGACTGCGTTACTGCAACAACGGCGTCGCGCTGCAGTTCGTGCCGAAGGGTAGCAAGCTACCGGAGATGCGGACATGAAAACCCTATCGAAAACCATGCTGCTGCTGGCAATCCTGCAGCCGGGTTCCGGCGCGCTGGCGCAAGCGGGTAGCGCAGCGCCGGCGGCAACGGCAACGGCAAGTGCGATTTTTGCCGGCGGCTGCTTCTGGTGCATCGAGGCCGATTTCGAAAAGCTGCCCGGCGTGCTGGCGGCGCAATCCGGTTACACCGGCGGGAGCAGCGCAAATCCGACTTACGAACAAGTCAGCGCCGGCGGCACCGGTCATGCGGAGGTGGTGCGCGTCAGTTACGATCCGAATAAGGTCAGTTATGCAGCGCTGCTGGATTATTTCTGGCGCAACATCGATCCGACTGTAAAAGATCGCCAGTTCTGCGATGTCGGCAATCAGTACCGCAGCGCGATTTTTTACGCCAACGATGCGCAACGCGATGCAGCCGAGGCCAGCAAGGCGGCGCTGCTCAAGAGCGGGAAATTCAGCCAGATTTATACCGAGATCGCGCCTGCGCAGCAGTTTTACGTCGCCGAGGAATACCACCAGGATTATTACAAGAAGAACCCGATCCGCTATACCTATTACCGCACCACGTGCGGGCGCGACGCACGGCTGGCCCAAGTCTGGCAAGACAATCGGTAAAAAATATTGAGAGGGTATGCATCAAATATACCGCTTACCCGTTACAGCGACGCGCTGGATGCGGCGTTTTTCTGCGAACGCGCAATCACACCTTCCAACAACTGCGGAAATTGGCCCAGCAGCGACGCATGCAATTGCTGCACTGAGGCGTCTTCGACGCTGCGCGGATGCGGCAAGTCGACCGCAAAATCCAGAATGATGCGGGAAGGCCGGGCCGACAGGAACAGGACCCGGTCGGCCAGGCTGAGCGCTTCGCGCAGGCTGTGGGTGACGAACAGCACGGTCGGGCGCGTGCGCTGCCACAGCGCATGCAGCAAAATTCTGAGCTGATTCGCGGTGGGCGCGTCGAGCGACTGAAACGGCTCGTCCATCAGCAATACATCCGGCTCGACGATGAAGGCGCGCAACAGCGCGACCCGGCGCTGCATGCCGCCCGATAACTGGCCGGGAAACAGCGCGGCGCAATCCGGCAAACCCACCAACTCCAGCAAATCCTGCAGTTTCGCAACGTGATTCGCGCGCGCCTGCGGCGCCAGCACCAGCTCCAGGTTTTGCTGTACGGTCAGCCACGGCATCAGGCGCGGCTCCTGAAACATGAAGCCAATTTTGGGGCTGGCCTGTGGCGCAGGTGCCGATGGAAACACGATACTGCCATCGAGCTCTCGGTCCAATCCGGCGACCAGATTGAGCAAGGTGGTCTTGCCGGCGCCGGACGGGCCGACAATCGCGACAAACTCGCCCGGCTGCGCGGCGAATGCCAGGTTTTCGATCGCGCAGCAGCCGTTCGGATACGCTTTCTGGCGGATATCGACGTTCAGCATCCTGTGCGAATTCATGGGTGAACTCAGGGGCGAACTCATGCGCGCCACCGGTTCAGACGGATTTCCAGCGGGCGCAGCAGCAGCGCTTCGATGCCGAACACGACCAGCGCGAAGGCCAGCGTATAGGCCAGAATCCCGGTGATGTCAAAAAAATGGAAGAAACTGCTGATCTGAAAGCCGATCCCGTTGCTGCGTCCCAACAACTCCACCACCAGCACGATTTTCCAGATCAGCGCCAGACCGTTGCGGGCCGAGCCGAACAGATAGGGCGTGAGTTGCGGCAAATACACCTTGAAGAAAGTATCGCGGCGCGACAGCCGGTACACGCTGGCCACTTGCAGCAGATTTTTATCCACCGCGCGCGCGCCTTCGCGCAAGCTGATGGCAACCATCGGGATCTTGTTCACGGTGACCGCGAGCACCGCCGCCGTCTCCGACAGGCCGAACCAGATGTAGCACAGGATGATGACGACCAGCGCGGGAATATTCAGCCCGAGAATCAGGAAGGTGTCGAGCAGACGATCCCAGCTTTTGGATTGGCCCATGAGCATGCCCAACGCCACACCGATGAACATCGCAGCGGTAAAACTGAACGCGACCCGGCGCAAGGTCATGCCAAGATGAAACAGCAAATCGCCGGCATACAGTTCTTGCCACAGGGTCGACAGCACCGCGCTGGGCGGCGGCAGGGTTTTACTCTCCAGAATCACCGCCAGCACTTGCCACACGCATACCAGTAGCAGCGCCGGCAGGATGCGGGCGCAGCGGCCTGACGCGAATTGGGCGCCGGGCTTGGCCGGGCTCAATGCCAGCTTCAATGCCGGTTTCAAGACGTTTTGCATGGCGGCAGTGCAAATCCGGGCCAGAAAGTGCCGTTTGCCAGGCGCTTCGATTTGCCGACAAGTTGCGCGCCGCCAGTATCAGCCAGCACCTTGAAGGTGGCGGCCACTGCAGCCATGCTGTCCGGATCCGAGCAGACCGGAATGCCGGCGCGAAATCCCGCTCGCAGCGCTTTGAATACCGCATCGTTTTCCGCCCGCATCTTCGGCCTGAGCACGTCCCACTGGGCGTTGGAGCTGGCCAGAATGGCTTTCGCTTCATACGACGCCGCCAGGAAGTTCTTGACCGTGGCGCTATTGGCCGCAGCCCAATCTTCGCGGAACACCCAGCCAATCAACGGAATCGGCTTGGCTATACCCAGCCCCTTGAGAATTTCCGGCAGTTCGATCAATGGCTGCATGCCCGCCACTTCCAGCCGCGCCGCATAATGCCAGGCGTTGAGCGCTGCATCGACTTGTCCGCGTTCCGCCAATGCGTTCAGCAACGGCGGCGCGGCATAGGTCGGCTCGGTGAACTGGGTCAGATCGACGCCGAGCTTCTTCTGCACATAGGCGCGCAGCAGCAGCCAGGTCTTGTCGGAGGGGCCGCCGGCAATGCCCAGCTTTTTATCTTTCAAATCGGCCAAGGTCCTGATGCCACTGTCGGCCTTGACCATCACCGCACCGACCGCATTCGAATACGGCGCAAAAGTATATAGATTCGATTCGGCGCGCTGACGACTGACCCAGATCCAGTCGGAGACGATCATGTCAACCGCCCCGCCCTGCAGCGCTACAGTGGAGGCGTCGCCCGAGGCCAGCGGCATTATCTGCAAATCGATGCCGCGCTTTTTGGCCAACGCGCGGCTCTGAATGACTTCCATCTCCCAATTCACGGTGCCGAATTCCAGCACGCCAACCCGCAAGGGCGTTAGTGGCTTTTCATTCGCTGCCAAAGCGGCAAGAGGCGCCAGCAACAATGCGGGCAGGATGCAAAATAAGAAACGACACAGGAAACGAAACAGGGAACGAAACAAAAAACGGGTGGACATGCGCTGCTCCAAACTCAATGCAAACTCAATTAGCGGATTTGATCAAACCGCGCTGCGGGTCGTATCCGACGGCGGCGATCAGGTAAAAGACCACGGTGCTGACGCCAACCACCGCCAGCGAGGTCGGTTCGACCTGGCCGTACAGGCTAAAACGCAATGCTTCGATGGCGTGGGTAAACGGATTGAAGCGGGTCAGAAAGTAAATCCATTGCGCACCCGATTCCTGCATTTTCCACAGCGGATACAGAGCCGTTGACAGGAAGAACATCGGGAAAATCACGAAGTTCATGGTGCCGGCGAAATTTTCCAGTTGCTTGATGTATACCGACAGCATCAGGCCGAAGGCGGACAGCATCAAAGCACCGAGCGCCACCACCGGCATCGCGATAGCGATTTGCCGCAGGCTCAGGTCGATCCCGAACAGCAGCGCCAGCAGGAAGAAAGCGACCGCCTGCAACACCGACAGGAAGGTGGTGCCGAGCAGCTTGCACGCCAACAAATAGGCGCGCGGCAGCGGCGCGGTCAGCAACAGCCGCATCACGCCCATCTCGCGGTCGTACACCATCGCCAGCGAGGATTGCATGCCATTGAACAGACAAACCATCATCACCAGCCCGGGCACCATGTAGACCCGGTATTCGACGTAAGTCTCATACGGCGGCAAGATCGCGACCCCGAACACGTTCTGGAATCCGGCCGCAAATACTATCAGCCACAGCGCCGGGCGCACCAGCGACGAAATCAGCCGTCCCGGCTGGCGCAGGAATTTGTGGATTTCACGCCCGGCAATCGCCCGCAAGGCCAGCAAGGCGTGCGCGCTTCTCATTTTTTGCTTCCTGCGCCATCACCGAGCTTGCAGGGCGATTCCCTTTCGCTGGCGCCCAGCGTATCGAGATTATTGGTGGGATGTAAAAAACCATCGAACGGCGCGACCCCGGCAATGCCGCCGCCGATGCCGCCGTGCGCCAGAAACACCGGCTGCCGCAATTGCTGATCCCAGGTGCGAAACGATACGCGCGCGCCCTTGAAGCCGTCCAGCACCAAGTCCGTACCGCGCAATGCGCGCCGATGCAAGCGCGCATCCGGCAACTTGAGTGCGACACCGATGATCGCCTTGGTGGCGATCCATGCGGCCCAATCGGCGCCCGCCATCTGCCGCTGCGCGATTTTCTTGAAGCGCCGCGACAATTGCAGTGCGCCATAACGGTCCCATGAAGTTTGCCAGGCTTCGGCTACCAGCCCGGCACTGCCGACCACCGGTCGCGGCAGATTGGTACGATATGGCACGTCGCGCGCAAATTCGCCGTCGGCGTCCACCACCCATACCGCGTCGGCATCGATGCCGGCGGTGAGCAATGCCACGTTGCCCAAGTCGCGCTCGCGCGGATCATTCGACAGCTTGAAGATCTTGTCAGCCACCACTTTGATGCCGTAGCGTTTGATCGCATGCCGGGTCGCTGCGATGCGGGATGCGTCGGTAGCCGCGGTGCTGGTTAGCAGCAGCACTTTGGTCCACTTGTGCGCGGTCAGAAATTGTGCGGTGGCGTCCGCCATCATGGATTCGTCCGGCAGCGTATGAAACAGGTTCGCGCTGCAGGCGGCGCGGCGCAAATTGTCTTCCGGCGCCGACACATTGAACAGCAGCACATCGGTCGATTGCAGCGCTTTGCTCAACTGCGCTACAGCCGGGCCCGGCAGGTCGAGCAGGAAATGCCGCACGCCCTTCTTCGCCATCGCAACGATCTGCTTGTGCGCCTGCTGGACGTCATCCAGCGCCACATCTTGCAAAACGATTTTCAAGCCCGCATTGGCGAGCTGGAACTCCGATTCGGCGATGGCGACTTCAGCGCCCGCTTTGGGCCGGCCCAGCGGATGGCCGGGAAAGCTTTTTTCCAACAGCTTGGATGCATAGCGCGCATCGTCCGGCGCATACACGACACCGATTGTCAATTCGCGCGCCTGAACAGTCAGACTCGCGCCTGCCAGCAGCGCGCAGGCCAGCAAATTGCTCCGGGTCTGCCAGAACTTAATCATCGATCACCACGCTATGCGGCACCCGACCGGCTTTTACTGTTTTGACTGCGCGGCCCTTGGCTACATCGACCACCGAGACATCGTCCGACAAGCCGTTGGCAACATACAGCGTCGCATTGTCGCGCGACAGCGCCAGGCCCCAGGCGCGTTTACCGACCAGGATCAGGTTTTTCACTTTCCGGCTCGCCACATCGACTACCGCCACATGGTTGGCCTTGCCCAGCGCCACGTACGCAGTTTTGCCATCGGCATCCATCAGCAGCCCGACCGGGGTGACATCATCAGCGCGGAAGCCCTTGGGCTGGAATTTCACGGTATCGACCACGGTATTGTCGGCAGTACGGATGATGCTCACCGACGCGCCACGCTCCGAAGTGACCCATAATTCCTTGCCGTTTGGTGCCAACGCAAAGCGGCGCGGCCGCTTGCCGACTTCGATATTCTTGATGATCTTGCCGCTGGCAAGGTCGATCACATGCACCATGCTGGCCACTTCGGAGGTCGCATACAGTGTCTTGCCGTCCGGCGTCACCAGCACGCCTTCCGGCTCTTCGCCGACCTTGAGCTCGCTGAGTATCTTTTTGCTGGCAATATCGACCGCGACGATAGTGGCTTCGTCTTCATTTGAAAAATACAGTTTCTTGCCGTCGGGCGAGAGGTCGAAAATTTCAGCGCCTTCTTGCAGCGGTATCTTGTCCACCACTTTTTTGCTGGCGACATCGATCACGACCGCGCTGCCGTCATCGCCGCACAAGGCGATCAGCTGCTGGCGATCGGATGTTAGTTGCATGTGGCGCGGGCGCTTGCAGGCCTTGATGATGGCGATCTGTTGCTGGGTCTTGCCGTCCAGTACCGTGATCAGATTGTCCTTTTCGCTGGAGATGAAAACCGCTCCGGTCTGCTTGGCCAAGGCGGCTGTCGGTAGCGCAAATGCAGTCGCAACCACAACCGTCATTGCACACGCCGGCAAAAATGTTTTTATGGTCACGATGTCATGTCTCCCTTTGTTTTAATTGGTCAAGCGTAGAAAAGCATCGATCAATGTCGCGCACTCCTGATCGGCCACCAGTTGCGCCGGCAATCCATCGAACTGGACCCGCCCTTTCGCCATCACGATGATGCGGTCCGCGCTGTCGGCTTCGTCCACCAGATGCGTGGCCCACAGGACCGCCATGTTGTGTTCCTTGCACAGCGCCTTGACGTGGGCAATGATCTGCATGCGCGAAGCCGGGTCGATGCCGACCGTGGCTTCGTCCATCAACAGCAACTTGGGGCGCGTCAGCAAGGCGCGCGCCAATTCCACCTTGCGCCGGTTGCCGCCGGACAAAACCCGGGCCGTATCTTGTGCTCGTTCCGACAGGCCGAAACGCGCCAGGCAACTGGCAATGCGCTGCTTTGCTTCAGAGCGTGCAATGCCGTGCAGATCGGCCTGAAACTGCAGATTGGCGGTCACGCTCAAATCCAGATCCAACGCCGGTTGCTGGAACACGATCCCGAGTTGCGCTAGGGCGGCAATCGGCGTTTTGCCGATATCTGCGCCGCAAATAACGGCGCTGCCCTGGTCGGCGATGAAAAGTCCTGAGAGTATTTGAAACAGGGTGGTTTTTCCGGCACCGTTGGGGCCGAGCAACGCCACGAATTCACCGGCGGCCACGTGCAAATTGACGTTATCGAGCGCCTTGCGCTGCCCGAACGATTTGCAAATTGCAGTTACGCGCAGCGTCAAAGAATGTCCCCGATTGGCATGATGTTCAAAATTTGCCCTGTTGTTCCAGGGTCGCGCATTCGTCATCGGTAAATAAACGCGAGCGCGTCAGGAAGCGCTTTCCTGAACCGTTTTCCAGCGAAAACATGCCGCCATTGCCATCCACTACATCAATGATGAGCTGGGTGTGCTTCCAGTATTCGAACTGTTCGGCACCCATATAAAACGGCGTGCTGCCTAAGTCACTCATGTCGCCCAAATAAACATCGGTATCGCTGATTGTGAATTCCCCTGCCGGGTAACACATCGGTGCACTGCCGTCGCAGCAGCCGCCGGATTGAAAAAACATCAGCGGCCCGTGCTTTTCATGCAGCGTCTGCAGCAAATCCAGTGTCGCCTGGGTTGCCGTCACGCGTGGGATTGTGTGCGTCATAGATTCATTCCAACGTAGGTTGAGTTCGCGCAGCGTCACCCGACATTCACAGCTGCAAATGTCGGGTTACGCTGCGCTTACCCAACCTACAAAACTAAAGCTTAAAAGAAGCCGAGCGCTTTCGGGCTGTAGCTGACCAACAGGCACTTAGTCTGCTGGTAATGATCCAGCATCATCTTGTGGTTTTCACGACCGAAGCCGGACTGTTTGTAACCGCCGAACGCGGCATGTGCCGGGTACAAATGGTAGCAATTAGTCCATACGCGGCCAGCCTGGATTGCGCGGCCGACACGGAAGGCGCGCGCACCGTCGCGGGTCCACAAGCCGGCGCCCAAACCAAACATAGTGTCGTTGGCAATTTGCAGCGCTTCTTCTTCGTCCTTGAAGGTAGTGACCGATACGACCGGGCCAAAAATCTCTTCCTGGAAAATACGCATCTTGTTGTTGCCATGAAATATCGTCGGCTTGATGTAATAGCCGCCGGCCAGATCGCCCTCCAGATTGCAACGCTCGCCGCCGATCAGTTTGTCGGCGCCTTCCTGGGTGCCGATGTCCATGTAGGACATGATTTTATCCATCTGCTCTTGCGAAGTCTGGGCGCCCATCATCGTGTTTGAATCGAGCGGGTTGCCCATCTTGATGGCCGCTACACGTTTTACTGCACGCTCGATGAATTTTTCGTAGATCGATTCCTGGATCAAAACGCGCGACGGGCAAGTGCAGACTTCGCCCTGGTTCACCGCAAACATCGCGAAACCTTCCAGGCACTTGTCGAAGAACTCATCGTCCTGGTCCATCACGTCGGCAAAGAAGATGTTCGGCGATTTGCCACCCAGCTCAAGGCTCACCGGAATCAGGTTTTGCGCCGCGTATTGCATGATCAGGCGACCGGTGCCAGTTTCGCCGGTGAAGGCGATTTTGGCGATACGCTTGCTGGAGGCCAGCGGCTTGCCGGCTTCCAGGCCAAAACCATTGACGATGTTGACCACACCGGCTGGCAGCAAATCGGCGATCAGTTCCATCAACACCATGATCGATGCCGGCGTTTGTTCAGCTGGCTTCATCACCACGCAGTTGCCGGCAGCCAGCGCAGGCGCCAGTTTCCAGACCGCCATCAGAATCGGGAAGTTCCACGGAATGATCTGGCCGACCACGCCGAGCGGCTCATGGAAGTGATATGCATAGGTTTCGGCATCGATCTGCGAAACGCTGCCTTCCTGGGCGCGGATGCAACCGGCGAAGTAACGGAAATGGTCGACCGCCAGCGGGATATCGACATTCATGGTTTCGCGAATCGGTTTGCCGTTGTCGATGGTTTCGGCAGTAGCGATCAATTCCAGATTGGCTTCGATCCGGTCGGCCACCTTGTTCAGAATGTTGGCGCGTTCGGACGGTGAGATTTTGGCCCACGCATCTTTTGCCGCATGGGCTGCATCCAGCGCCAGTTCAACGTCTTCTGCGGTGGAACGGGCGATTTCACAGAATGGCTGGCCGGTAATCGGCGTGATATTGGAGAAATATTCGCCCTTGACCGGCGCTACGAATTTGCCACCGATGAAATTGTCGTAGCGTTGCTTGAAAGGGTTCTTAACGCCTAATTTGCTGATGTCTGCGAGATTCATGTCGTCCTCATTCCTAAAGTGATGTGATTATTCGATTGGTCTTTGCCACAAGTGCGCGGTGCACCCACCACCTACTGCAAACACCATGCCAGCAGATCTTTTATTGAATAAAATCGAAAATTCAGCAATGATTAGGGCGTCAGCTTCCTGTCGGCCGGCATCGACGCAGCGCTATGACATAGATAATTTTTATGAATGTGATCATTTTTTGAACACAATAGGAATTACTGTTGCAAATTAATTCAAATCTTGTAGTTCAACGCAAAAATGCGTATTTGCGAAGCGCAAACTGCATCCGCAATGCCGAAATATCAAACGCCATAAAAGTTGCGGCAATGCTAGCGAATAGCGCAGGATCAGTCATAGCATCCTGTCCCCTTTTGTCACATTGGAACAGTACGCCTGCAACAGATATTGTTCATTCCAACGTACAAAAGGCTCAAAAACAGGATTTTCAAGGCGAATGTCCGATGGCACGCAGCTTGCCTATCTCCCATCTGTTATGTGATTCGCATAATGGGTTCGTCTGTCATTTGAGGAGATTGTCGTGCAAAAAAAATTATTAGGATTGATGGTGGGAATGGCGTTCGGTGGCGCATCCGCTGCTCATGCAGCGGGCGTAACCGAGGCAATGATAGAAAAAAATTCAACTGACAGCGTCTTGTCATGGGGGATGGGGCAAGATGGACAACGCTTCTCCAAACTGACACAAATCAACACCAAGACGGTCAGCAATCTGACGCCGGCCTGGGCGTTTTCATTCGGTGGCGAGAAGCAGCGCGGGCAGGAATCACAGCCGCTGATTCACGACGGCAAGATGTTCGTGACCGGTTCCTATTCCCGCATCTATGCGCTGGATCTAAAAACCGGTGCCAAGCTATGGAAGTACGAACACCGCTTGCCGGACGGCATCATGCCTTGTTGCGACGTGGTCAATCGCGGCGCGGCACTGTTTGACAACCTGGTGATTTTCGGCACGCTCGATGCGCAACTGGTCGCACTCGATCAGAACACTGGCAAGGTCGTCTGGAAAGAGAAGATCGGCGATTATGCAGCCGGTTATTCGATGACGGCAGCGCCGTTGATTGCCAAGGGATTATTACTAACAGGAAATTCAGGCGGCGAATTCGGCATCGTCGGCAAGGTCGAAGCACGCAATCCTCGCACCGGCGAACTGGTCTGGATGCGGCCGATGGTGGAAGGACACATGGGCTACAAGTACGACAAGGAGGGCAACGAAATTGAAAACGGTATCAGCGGCACCGTCAACAAGACCTGGCCCGGCGACTTGTGGAAAACCGGCGGTGCAGCAACCTGGCTCGGCGGCACCTACGACAACTCGACCGGCCTGGCCTATTTTGGCACCGGCAACCCTGCGCCATGGAACAGCCATCTGCGCCCCGGCGACAACCTGTATTCGTCGTCCACCGTGGCTCTGGACGTGGACACCGGCAAAATCAAGTGGAGCTATCAGAGCACTCCGCACGATGGCTGGGACTATGACGGCGTCAACGAGTTTGTCACCTTCGACATGGACGGCAAGCGTTACGGCGGCAAGGCCGACCGGAATGGCTTTTTCTATGTAGTCGATGCAAAAAACGGCAAGCTTGAAAACGCTTTCCCGTTCGTCAAGAAAATCACCTGGGCCAGCGGCATCGACCTCAAGACAGGACGTCCAAAATACATTACTGCCGGCCGTCCTGGCGATCCGACCAAAGGTGAGGAAGGCAAGAAAGGCACGACGGCATTCGCAGCGCCAGGATTCCTGGGCGCCAAGAACCAGATGCCTATGGCGTATAACCCGCAGACCAAATTATTCTATGTGCCGTCCAACGAATGGGGCATGGATATCTGGAATGAGCCGGTCTCGTACAAGAAAGGCGCGGCCTTCCTCGGTGCCGGGTTTACCATCAAACCCAATTTTGAGGATTACATCGGCGCGATGCGCGCAGTTGACCCGAAGACCGGCAAGATCGTGTGGGAAGTCAAGAATAACGCACCGTTGTGGGGTGGCGTGATGACCACTGCCGGCGGCCTGGTATTTTATGGCACGCCTGAGGGCTTCCTGAAAGCGGTGGATGCCAAGTCCGGCAAGGAACTGTGGAAATTCCAGACCGGCTCCGGCGTCGTGGCGCCGCCGGTGACTTGGCAGGAAGGCGATACGCAATATGTCGCCGCGGTTTCTGGATGGGGTGGCGCAGTACCGCTGTGGGGCGGCGAAGTTGCCAAGAAAGTGAACTATCTGGAACAAGGCGGCAGTGTGTGGGTTTTCAAGCTCCATACCAAATAAGGACTGTGAGCGGTTGACTTCAGGTAGTGTGCGGCAGATTGTCTCCCTGCTTGCATGAAGTCATTTTTACTGACGGCTTAGGCCGTCAGTTTTTTACATCTGAGCCTACACACGGCCGTAGGATGGGTGAAACCCATCATGTATGTTGCGAATTTATTCGCATTAGTTCGCATGGAATGGTGAAGAGTGCGAATAAATTCGCACCTACAGGCAAATCGGCTTCTACGGAAGCTACGGATTTTTGGCCGACAGCTTGATCGAATTGGCGTCGGTGCGAAACACGATCGGCTGGATGTTTGACTGTGCGCTGCGTTGCGACTGCTGCGCACGCCGGACGATTTGCTGCACTTCCGCGTGCTGCGGCGATTTGCTGCACACCGGGTCGGCGTTGGCGGCGTCGCCGGTGAGCGCGAGCGCCTGGCAGCGGCAGCCGCCGAAATCCTTTTCCTTTTCCGGGCAGGTTTTGCACGGCTCCTTCATCCAACTATCGCCGCGATATTTGTTGAAGGCGTCGCTGTGATACCAGATGTCGCGGATGCTGTGTTGCGCCACATTCGGGAAATCAATGCCCGGCAGCGATTTTGCTGCATGGCAGGGCAGCGCGGTGCCGTCGGCGGCAATCGCCAGAAATACCGCGCCCCAGCCATTCATGCAGGCTTTCGGCCGCTCTTCGAAATAATCCGGCACCACGAACAGGATGCGTATTTTGTTGCCGACCCTGGCGCGATAATCGTTGACGATGGCTTCGGCGCGCTTGAGCTGTTCCTGCGTGGGCATCAGGTGCGCCCGATTGACCAGGCCCCAGCCGTAATATTGGGTGTTGGCCAGCTCCAGATATTCAACGCCCATCTCGAGCGCCATCTGGATGATGCGGTCGACGTGATCCAGGTTGTAGCGATGCAGCACCACGTTGAGCACCATCGGATACTCATACTTTTTGATAAGTGTGGCGACCCGCGACTTCAGATCGAAGGTTTTGGTGCTGGTCAGGAAATCGTTCATTTCCTTGGTGGAATCCTGAAACGACAGCTGGATATGATCCAGCCCGGCATCGCGCATGCGTGCAATCCGGTCTTCGGTCAGGCCGACACCCGAGGTGATCAGGTTGGTGTAATAGCCGAGCCGGCGGCCTTCGACGATCAACTCTTCGAGATCATCGCGTAACAACGGTTCACCGCCGGAAAACCCGAGCTGCGCTGCACCCAGTGCGCGCGCCTGCCGCATCACATCGACCCATTGCGCGGTGCTCAGTTCATCGCGGTTCTGTGCGTAGTTGACCGGGTTGTAGCAAAAGATGCAATGCAGCGGGCATCTGTAGGTCAGTTCGGCCAGCAGCCACAGTGGTGGCGCGATGCTGGATTTTGACAAGATGGGTTCAGATAAGCCAGCCGCGCTCATATGCTTCCTTCATAAAATCCTGCACTTCATCGCGCAGGTTATCGACTTCAAATGTGCGCTCGAGATCGGCTACGATCGCCGCAACTGCGGTGCTGCCGTCGCAGCGCTTGAGTATTTCCGCTGCACTTTGATTCAGCTTGATCATGCCTTCCGGATACAGCAGTACAAAGGCATCCTGCGCCGGCTCCCATTGCAGGCGGAACAGTCTCGATAGCTTGGGAAATTCAGTTATCGCATCCATGTCGGCTTCTCAAATACGCCCGGAACAGGCCAGTTCGATCGCATCCATCATTGACCACAGCACGTCGAGCTTGAATTGCAGGATTTCCAGCGCGCGCTGCTGCTGCGCGCGGGTGGTGAAATGTTCCAGCGTGACTTGCAAGCCGTGCACCACATCGCGCTCGGCGAGCGAAATCCGGCTGCGGAAGTATTGCAATCCTTGCGCTTCGATCCACGGGTACAGCGTGGGCCAATTTGCCAGACGCTCCTTGTGAATTTTCGGCGCAAACATCTCGGTCAGCGAGGAACAGACACCTTCCTGCCACGGCGATTGGCGGACGAAATTGACATATGCATCGACCGCAAAACGCACTCCCGGCACCACGTGACGCAGCGACCAGAGTTCGCTGCGCGGGATGCCGACCGCCTCGCCCAAGCGCGCCCAGGCTTCGATGCCGCCGGCATTGTCTTCCCAGCCGTCGTGATCGTGGATGCGCAGAATCCATTTGCGGCGCGTTTCCCGGTCCGGACAGTTGGCCAGGATCGCGCCATCTTTCTGCGGGATATTGATCTGGTAATAGAAGCGGTTGGCGACCCAGGCCCGAATCTGCGCCGGGTTCAGCTGGCCGCTGTTCATTTTGAGGTTGAACGGGTGATGGATATGGTAGTGAATTTCCTGCGCCATCAGCTGGCTCTTGAATTCTTCCCGGCTCCATGGCAGGTCGTTGCGCGCTGCGAGTTGCGTGACATTCAGTTGCGTGACATTTATGGCGGCGTTCATAGCATGATTTCCATTCCGTCGTAGGCGATTTCGATGCCGTGCCGTAGCAGGGTCGCGTGTTGTTCCGAATCCTCATCGAGGATAGGATTGGTATTGTTGATGTGGATCAGGATTTTTCTGGGCGCATCCATGCGGTCCAGGCATTCGATCATCCCGCCGGGGCCAGATTGCGGCAGATGCCCCATGTCGGCAGCAAGCTTGCTGGAAAAGCCGAGCCGGATCATTTCATCTTCTGTCCATACGGTGCCGTCCACCAGCAGGCAATCCGCGCTACGCATCGCCGCCTCGACATGCGGTTCGATTTCACCCAGGCCCGGGGCATAAAATACTTTCTTGCCGGTGGTCCGGTTTTCAATGATCAGACCGATGTTGTCGCCCGGATGCGGATTTTCCCGATGCGGCGAATACGGCGGCGCCTTGCTCAACAGCGCCAGCGGTGTGATCCGGATGCCGTCGAAGCCCGGCAACTCGATTGGCTCCATACGGTTTTGCATGATCGGCAGCGGGTGCCATTGCACGCCGCAGTAATGGGATAACACCGGCACCAAAGGCAGGCCGGTGCTCAGGTCGTCCCACACCGATGCGGTGCAGTACAACGGAATCGGCTTGCCTTCGCGCAACATCAGCAGGCCGGTTACGTGATCGATCTGCGCGTCTATCAGCAGCACTGCGGCAATGCCGCTGTCGCGTGACTGGCGGGCAGGTTGCAGCGCCGGTGTGGCGCGGATTTGCGTCAGGATGTCCGGCGAGGCATTGATCAGCAGCCAATTCTCGCCATCGGCAGAAACCGCGATCGACGATTGCGTTCGCGCTCTGGCATTCATAGTGCCGCGGCGCACCCCGTTGCAATTGGCACAATTGCAATTCCATTGCGGGAAGCCGCCGCCAGCAGAAGAACCCAATACGACTATTTTCATGATCTGGCCAGATTGCTTATGTTGCGTGCGGCGTTTGAGTTTGAAATGTCGCTTGAACCAACATCAAGCGCCGCACAGGGAGGGTTTTTAAATCAGCGATTGGCAATGTACATCGTAATTTCAAAGCCAAAACGCAGATCGGTAAATGCCGGTGTGCTCCATTTCATGATGATCTCCAGGTGTTATAAAGTGTAGGTAGGATTTGTGATTGCTTCAATGCCAGGCTAAACCGTATCCATGACAATCCAGACAACCAACCCCATAGATGCAATTTCCATGCCGCAGCCGACACCCACACTTTTGCATCAAGGATATTTGCCGGTTGACAATGGCCACGCCGTTTATTTTTCCGAGCACGGGAATGCGTCCGGGCCCGCCAGTGTGGTGCTGCACGGCGGCCCGGGCAGCAGTTGCAACCTTTCCATGCTCGACTGGTTCGACTTATCGCGCCAGCGCGTGATCTTGCTGGATCAGCGCGGCGCCGGGAAAAGTGTGCCCGCAGGGGATTTAGCACATAACACTACTGCACAACTTGTGTCAGATATAGAGCAATTGCGCCAATCGTTGCAGATCGCGCGCTGGTCGGTGGTGGGAGGTTCCTGGGGCAGCACTTTGGGCATCGTGTATGCGGGCAGTTTCCCGCAAGCGGTAAGCAGCCTGATAATGCGCGGGGTATTTCTGGCCAGCCAGCGCGAAATGCGCTGGTTCTTCCAGTCGCTCGCGGCGCTGGTGCCGCAAGCGTGGCGGCAATTGACAGCGGGCTGGACACCGCTGCAAAAAAGCAATGTGCTCCACTCCCTAACAGCACTGTTGCACAATGGAACACCGGCAGAAATGCAAGATGCGGCGCGGCGCTGGAATGATTACGAAGCCGCCATCATGCAGGCAATGACGGGTCAGTCGCCGGCACGCCAGCCGCAGGATTTGGAGAAATTGATTAACAAATACCGCCTGCAATCGCATTACCTGTCGCAGCACTGCTTTCTGAATACGCGTGCGGTTTTCCGCCACGCTCGCGCCGCAGGCAAAGTGCCGACCGTGATTGTGCACGGCACCCATGACTGGATCTGCCCGCCGGAAAATGTCATCCGCTTGCAGAGATTCATGCCCGATGCGGCGGTGCGCTGGGTCGCAAAAGGCACGCACACCACGTCCGACCCGGCCATCTGCGCGGCGCTGTCAAGCGCGGTGCGGGACATGCTCGAATATTCTTGAAACAAGGCTTACTTGGGCACGGAAATCTTGCGGTAAATGGTGTTGCGGGACACTCCCAGCGCACGGGCAGTGGCCGAAACATTGCCGTGGTGGGACTCCAGCGATTTTTGTATCACTGAAATCTCCATCTCTTCGAGGTTGCTGCCGCTGGCGACTAAGCGGCTGGTACTTTCAACCGATGCACGGTTTTGCGAGAATTCGATATCCTCGAAAAAATCGTCCGGCAGATGCTCCTGGCGGATTTCATGGCAATCGTCGGCCATCACAATCGCAGTGCGCAGCAAATTGGTCAGCTGGCGGAAATTCCCGGGCCAGTTATGCTGCTTGAATAATTGCATGATGTCCGGCGCCAGTGAATACGTCACGGTGTTCGACTCCAGCGCCAGCACCTTGTTGATCACTGTTTCGAGATCGGTACGCTCGCGTATCGGCGGCAGTTTGACTACCAGTCCGTTCAAACGGTAATACAAATCCTCGCGGAATTCCCCTTTGGCAATCTGTTCGCGCAGATTCCTGTTGGTAGCGCAAATTAGCTCGACATTCACTGGAATCGATTTGGAACTGCCCAAGGGCGTGACCATGCGCTCCTGCAATACGCGCAACAAACGGGCTTGCAAGCTCAGCGGCATGTCGCCGATTTCATCCAAAAACAAGGTGCCGCCATTAGCTTGCAGAATTTTGCCAAGGCTGCCTTTTTTACGCGCGCCGGTAAAAGCGCCGTCTTCATAACCGAACAGCTCGGACTCGATCAGGGTTTCCGGTATCGACGCGCAATTGACTGCGATGAAAGGGCCTTTCGCACGCGGAGAATCGTTATGGATGGCCTGCGCCAGAAGCTCCTTGCCGGTCCCGGTTTCGCCCATCACCAGAATTGGAATATCACGCCCGAGAACTTTAGTGACTTTATCGATCAACGCTGCAATTTGCGGATCGCCGGTATTCAGATAACGCAGGCCGGACAGCCGGCGCGTTGCCTGGGCGGATATCTGCTGGCTGGCTGGCGGCTGACTTTGCGGCGATGCGCTGTCGGACTGCTGCGCCGCGTTTGAAGAATGCTGGAACGCACTGTGGGCCAGGCGCAATTGGGCACGGCCGTATACGCGCACGCCGTTATGCAGGCACAGGTTCAGCAAGTCCGGTGCCGCTGTGCGGTAATGGTCGAACAGCGCGGACACCGGCAAGCCAAACAACGAACTGAAGGTATGCGAATGCAGCGCGGAAAGCGGCAAGCCAAGTTGAAACAGACCGCTGCGATTGACCGACAAAAACCGCCCGTTCGGGGAGAACGAAGCGATGCCCTCCATAAGGGTGCCGATGAACTCCGGGCGCGTATTGAAATGCAGCAGGAAGCCATCCTGAAAGGCAGACGAAAACAACTGGTTCTCGATCATTTGCGCCGACATGCGCACTAGCGCCATCGTGTGCTTGTGAAAACTGCGCTGGTCGCCGGTGACATCGAGAACGCCGATCACATTGCCCCGGTAATCGAAAATGGGCGCGGCCGAACACGTCAGAAAATGGTTGGCCCGCAGGTAATGATCGCCTGCATGGATCATGGTCGGCGCTTGTTCCACGATTGCAGTGCCGATTGCATTGGTGCCCTTGCTTTTTTCCGACCAGACGACGCCGGGTTTGAGCGCCACCCGGTCAGCCTTTTCCAGAAAATCGTCATCGCCCAGCGTATGGATGATCAGGCCGTTGACGTCGGTCAGGATCACCATATTGTGGGTATTGATGATCTGCTCGTACAGCGTTTCCATCACCGGCAATGCATGGATGTGCAGACTCTGATTCTGCTCGACCAATACCGATAAATCGGAACCAGAAAGTGGACTGAAATCCGGCTTGTCGTTCTCGGTGATGCCGTAGGCAAGGGAACGCATATGTGATTTTTCTATGCTCATACAAACATTGCTTGCAGAAAGCGTGCCAGTCACTGCTTTGGAAATATTCATCGTCACTCTGTCCCGAAATAATTCTTATCTATATGTCAGTGGTGGCTCTGGTCACATCTGCAACGATGATCAGATGGCATCACACCATTCATCTAACGAATAATTGACATTCTGTTTTTTAATGTAGCACTTGTTCCAAAAAGATGCAAAACAAGTCCGGCAGTCTCCTGAAAAACACATGGCATGGCTATTGCATATCGTCTGCCATCAGTTTTAAAACCTAGAAAATGGAGACATCATGAAATCAACTCTGAAAACCCTTGTCATTGCATCCCTGCTTGCGGGGGCAACGCTGGCGCCCTTCTCTGCCTTTGCCCACGGCGACGTTGTGCCGCATGGGGTCGATGCCACTTCCTTGCCGCAACTCGGCGAGAAATGGCGCGAAGAAAATCCTTATCGCGACAACAAAGAAGCGGCGAAACTGGGTTCTTCCGCATACAACCAGAATTGCGCGCGCTGCCATGGGCTGGAAGCGATCTCGGGCGGGATTGCGCCTGATTTGCGCATGCTGGATCGCGACTGCACGGGCCAGAAAAACGAGAAAAAGAAACTAGCCTGCTACAAGGAAACCGACAATTACTTCCTGACATCGGTACGCAACGGCAAGGTACGCAACGGCAATGTTTACATGCCGCCGTTTGAAGGCATCCTTAGCCAGGAAGCGGTCTGGGCACTGAAAGCCTATCTTGAAACCGTACGCGTGAAAGAATAAGCAGGAATTCCCATTTCTACCCAGTGGGAATGGCTGTATCAATAGTAACTATTTGACGGGAAACACCACCATGAACAGTTTTTCTTTGCGCCGGACAGGTTTAGCGATAGCGCTGGCCTGTGCTGCCTTGAGCATCGCAGCGCCGGCCCGTGCGGACCTGGAAAAAATCAGGCAAACCGGAATCCTGAAAGTTGCTGTATACGACGACTTCGCGCCGTTCTCTTCCAATAGCGCCGGGATCGACGTCGATCTGGCTGCCGCTCTGGCAAAAAAACTGGGCTTGAAAATAAGCCTGTTGCCATTTCCTGCCGGCGAAGACCTGAGTGACGATTTACGCAATATGGTCTGGAAAGGACATTATCTGGGCTACGGCCCGGCAGACCTGTTGATGCATGTGCCGGTGGATCGCAACTTGATGGCAGCAAACGACAAAGTCGAAATCTTTGCGCCCTACCACCGGGAAATGGTCCGACTGGTGCGCAATAGCACCACCATTCCTGCCTTCGACAGCCTGGATGCATTGTCAGGAAAGAAGATCGGGGTTGAAAAAATCTCGATTTCCGCCATGGTCCTGCTCGGCGAACAAGACGGCAAGTTCCGGAACGGCGTGAAGATTTATCCGACGTCAACCGCGGCGCTGGAGGATTTGAAGGCAGGCAAGCTCGACGCGGTATTGGCCAGCAAGTCCGAAATCGAATCGGTCTTCAAGGACGATAGCGGTTTTCCGGTGGAGCAGGTTTCCTTCCCTCGCCTGCCGCACAAGGGCTGGGTGGTCGGAATGGCGGTCAAAAAAGATCAAATGGAACTCGCCAAGCTGCTGCAAACGGCAACCGACGAACTCATCGCCTCGGGAGAGTTGGCAAAGATATTCGCCAAATACGGAGTGCATGTCGTCACCCCCTGAGCCGGAATACGCAATCCATTTTCTGCGTAGCGCATTCGTTCAACTGCTAAACCTGCAATTCCGGGAAACCCGCTGTTTTCCGGATGCTGCCGTTTTTGGCTATCAGCATGAAATCCACATCCGGCAATTGCGCAGCAAGCGCAAACGCCCGCTCCGCTCCCATCACCATGAAGGCAGTAGAAAGACCGTCGGCCAGGATGCCGGTCGGCGCCACCACCGTGACGCTGGCCAGCGCCGGCGGCGAATCGCCGCTGGCCGGATCGAAAATGTGATGGTGGACATAATCTGAACTGAAAACCGCCGCATAGTCGCCCGAAGTGGCTACCTTGCGGCCGTCCATTTTCACTTTGGCCACAATTGCATCGTGCTGTCTTGGGCTGCCAATTCCCAAAGCCCACGCTTGACCGGCCGACTTGCTGCCGATCGCGCCGAACTCGCCAGTGTCCAGCAACGCGTGCCGGATGCCTCTTGCCTGCAAAGCCGCCAGCGCCAGATCGACCGCATACCCTTGCGCCAAGCCATTGAGCGTGATCGCCATGCCTGCCGTGCGCAAGCGGACCTGTTGCCGGCGCATATCAACTTGACGCCAGTCAACCAGCGATTTGGCGGCGGCGATTTGCTCCGGTGCCGGCAGCGCGCCTCCGGAGCGGGCTTCGCTGAATGCGCGCCACAGCGGTTGCACTGTGATATCGAAAGCACCCGCGGTCAGCCTGGAAAGTTGCTGCGCGAACGCCAGCACGTACAGCAGATGGTCGTCGGGCACATCCACGAAACCGTCCCGGTTCAACGCAAAGACCTGGCTGCGTTCTTGATACACGCTCATCAAGCCATCGATTTTTTTGACCTCGCGCAAGGCCGCCTGAATCGCCGCTTCGGCCGAGCCCGCATCGCCATGCAACACCTTGATCGTCACCGTGGTGCCGAAAGCCAGGTCCGAACCGGTATGCAGCGTCAGCCCGATATCTCCGGCATCTCCGGTATTTGGCTGCGAAAAATCCAGCAGCGAACCAACACCTGCAATGCCAGAAAAACCCGCCAGGGCACCCAAACCAAGTGATGCTGATAGTAATGTACGTCGCTGCATCGCAGTTCCTCAGGTTGTTAAATCAATTGTTAAATCGTTTGCTGCATTCTGGATCGGAATGATTCTGGCGCGCTTCTTTTCCAGCATCAGCGGCGCGCATCTTGCATCGCTGGCATGAATCACTACGCACTCCATGCACTGAAAGCATTCGTCGTATTCGATCTTCCCGGCCGGCGTGATCGCCTGATAGGCGCACTGATAGCGGCAAGTCTGGCAGGGCGTTCCGCATTCTTTGCGACGCGGGATCCAGTCCAGCATGCGCAAGCGTCCCAGCACTGCAAGGCCGGCGCCATACGGACACAGGAAACGGCAAAAGAACTTGTAGACGAACATGCTGGCCACCAGCAAACCCAGCGCATACGCGACAAATGGCCAGGAGCGCACGAAGTTCAGCGTGATCGCGGTCTTGAACGGCTCCAACTCGACCAGTTTGTCGGTGAGGTTGGATGCAAAAAACGTGCTGGCCAGAATTCCCGCCAGCAACAGGTATTTGATCCGTTTCAGTCGACTATCGGTTTTCGGCTTGAGCCTGATCTGTGGGATATGGAGTAGCGCGCCAAGTTTGGCGCTGAATTCCTGCAGCGCGCCGAAAGGACAGAGCCAGCCGCAAAATGTCCCACGGCCCCATACCACCAGCGAAATCAATACAAACGCCGACAAGGTCACCGTCATCGGGTCGTACAGCAAGAAACCCAGGCTGCGGCCGGCGATCAACGCTTGCAACACGCTGGTGAAGTTGACAATCGACAATTGGCCCTGCGCATACCAGCCGATGAAGAACAGGGTAAATAGCAGATAAAGATTGCGGAACAGGGCGAAGCGGCGCTGCTGCGCGACCAGTTTTTTTTGCAAAGCCAGAGCCAGTGACAGGATTGCCAGGGCGATCACCAGCAGCGCGATGTCGACCTGCCGGTCGCGCCAGATGCCGCCCCAGGATTTGTTGTCGCTTTCCGGCACGGTATAAAAGCGCGCGGGCAGCTTGAAACTAAAAGTGAAATCCCGGCTGATTTTCTCCGGATAGATCATCCCCTTGTAGCGTGCTACCGGCAGCACAAAATCGAGCGGCCGGGATGGGTCCAGTCCTGCCTGACTGATGATTCTGAAAACGGCAACCGACTCCATATCCAGAGCCGCGCCCTGCTCCGACTTCAGCGCGAGATCGAGGTTCAGGTCGCGCATTTCAATCGGCAATTGATCCTGCTTCAGCGCAATCCGCTCCGGCACGGTGCCGCGAATGAAGTCGTCGCCGAGGATGCTGTAGCGCCCTTTCGACATCACCAGAATGGCGTGATCGCCCGGTTCCAACCGGCCTTGCAGCTTGTTCCACGCACGCTCGGTCAGCAGGTTGCGGCCGATGCCCGGCACCGACACATACGCCAGATACAAGTCGATGAACGTGTCCTGTGGATGCGCGATGGCGTCTGCATCGAGCCCACTGCCGTTACTGCCGATAAATTTCTTTTCGACCTCGGCATTGCGCAGCACCAGATGCTGGATCAGCCCGGCATCGAGCAAATCCCTGACCGTGTGCGGCTCAAAAACATCCGGCTTGATCCGCGCCATCAGTTCCGGGTCGCGGCCCTCGGCAAAGCCGAGCTTGTTGCGCGCCACCTTGAGCGCGGAAGCCAGGATGCTTTGGTTGATGATGCGCACCGATGCGGTGGCTTTCGAGACGCCGTCCAGCTGCGCGCTTGTCGCCGAAACGCTTTTTGCGCTGTTGGAGCCGGTCGATATCCTGATGCTTTGCTTGAGCGACAGACCTGCGTATTGACTGACAAAAGAATGCAGCGGGGCTTCGCCCAGGCCATCGAGAAACACCGGCTCATGTTGCGACAGCACCCTGACATCCAGAAAATTGCCTTTCGGATCGAGTCCGATCAACAGATTGACCGGCACACCGGAAAAACCCGGAATCGGCGCCAGATCGACCGATTCAAAAGCATAGCCGACCAATCTATTTTCGGTTGCATCCTGCTGGAAGATCGGCCACACCGGCAGCGCCGCATCCTTCTCGCCGACGACATACGGCAACGGATACATTTTCACCATTTCCGCACGCGTCATGACGCCGGCCGATGCGACCGACGTGCTCAAGACGCACAAAAGGCAACACAGGAGTTGCCACAGCAGCGCAAGCGATGGGCAACGCACACCCATGTTCGGCGGATGGTTCCGGTTTGTCATGCGCATAGATGTGCTGGTCATTTTCTTCCGATCAATTTGATCGAATTACGCATGATCTGTGCCAATGCCGCATTCGGGCACGGCAGGGCCTGCGTTGTTCCGCTAGCTTCTGCTCCGGCGCGATTTGCTATGTGTCATGCAATGGAACAACAGTTTCAGATTGGAGCAGTCGGCCCCGGCGCAATAGGCTGGCGCGGCCCGACCTGATGCAAAAAATGATGGCCTGCATTTTGCTAGAAGATCATGAACACTTCTGCAATCCAACCACGCAACGCGCATTCCGCTACGGAATGGGCTTTAATTATCTGACATGGAGTACATCATGAAACGCAATCGTCTGGGCTTGCTCACTCTGGCCGTAGTGTCGGCATTGATCGCAGCACCGCTAACCGGCGCTGCCGAAAATTCCGCAACGAAAACCCTGGGTGCAATCGAGCGCTCCGAAGCCAAACGCGCCACCGAACTGCTAGATCGTGCCGTGGATTATTTGCAGAAAAATGGCGCCAAAAAATCCTTCGCCGCCTTCAATAATGCCAAAGGTCCTTTCGTCAACGGCGCGTACTACGTTTATGTAGTGGGACTTGACGGCTTCATGCACGCCAATGGCGGCTCGCAGACCGCACTGGTGGGTAAGAATACGATTGATCTGCGCGATGCAGCCGGCAAGCCCTTGATTGCCGACTTGCTGGTGCATGCTAAAAAAAATCCGTCCGGCACGATTGAATACCGCTGGCTGAACCGCGTAAGTAATCATGTCGAAAACAAGGTCAGCCAATACCGCAAGGTCGGCGACTATATCGTCTGCGTCGGTTACTACACGCCGCGCGCCTCGGTGGAAGAAGCGCAGGACTTGCTCGACAAGGCAGTGTCTACCCTGAAAAAATCAGGCGAAACTGCCGCATTCACGGCCTTCAACAATCCGCAGGGCGGCTTCATGCAAAACGATCAGTATGTCTTCGTGATCGGACTCGACGACGGCAAATACCGCGCATCGGGCGCCGCGCCGCAACTGACCGGCATGGATGTACGGGGCTTGAAGGATGCAGCCGGCAAAGCTCTGATCGAGGAAATGATCACGCTGGCAAAACAGAAAGGCAGCGGCACAGTCGATTACGTATGGCGCAATCCGGCCACCAACGCGGTGGAACAGAAACATTCCTTAATTCAGCGGGTTGACACCGTGCTGCTGGGTGTCGGCTATTACACCAAGTAGCGGCCCATACGAGTACGGCCAAAATTAAAGCCATCCCGCGGGATGGCTTTTTATTGCAGGTAAATGCGCTTAGAACGAGTGCTTGATGCCAACATTGAGCAAGGTGGTATTGGTGTCGGCAGCAGTGCCGCCGGCCACGACGGTGGTCAACAGGGTTGCACCGGCTTTTGCATTGGCATAGGCCAATTGGCCGTACAGCGTGGTGCGCTTGGACAGCGCGTATTCATCGCTCAGAAGAAATGTCGTGGTCTTGTCGGCGCTGTTGTTTTTATCCTTGCCAAAATAAACCGCTGCAATGACGCTGTTGTTGGACGCCGTTTTCCAATCGACACCCAGACCAAACACATTTACCTTGCTGGTATCAACCAAGGCTGTATTCCTGTTTTCACCGCGCAGGAAGTTCAGTTTTCCGGTGAAAGCGCCCATCGTGTAACCGGCACCGACAGTGTAAATACGGCTGATCCGATCGGAAGAATCAGGCGCATTGGTCGACTGGTAGGCGGCAGACAATGAAACCGGACCGGCGTAAGTGGCGCCCAACGAGTACACAGCGCCTTTATCTTCAGAAAGACTGTAGCTGCCTGCAACACCGACCGGGCCTAGCGTGTTGCTGTACGAAATTGCGTTTTGCAGGAATACGCCGACATCGTTATTGCCGTTATTGCTTGCGTTGGTTGAAACTATATTAGTAGCGGGATCCTTGATAACTGCGCCTGAGTTATAAGCCCAAGAATACAGGCCGGAGAAGTTTTCGCGCAGGCCGCGCGGGTCGGTGGCAGCAAAAGCCAGAATTGCCGGGCTGTACATGTTGCCTAAAGTAACCGTGCCAAAGCCGCCGGACAGGCCAACATTGGATTGGCGACGGAACAGGCGCGCGTCCGATACGCCGGTATCAGCGTAAAAATGGCCTTCAAGATTGAAGTTCGCTTTCAAACCATCACCCAGATCTTCGGTGCCGCGAAAGCCCCAGATGCTGGGTGAAATGCCGCCGTTTGCCATCGTGGTGGATGCAGTTCCGGCCGGTGCATGATTCTGCGTCAATACGCCAACGTCCAGGTTGCCATAAACAGTTACAGCACTTTGTGCGGCAGTCATGCCTGAAACCAGCGCCAAAGCGGCGCCTGCCATTAACTTCAATTTCAATTTCATTTAAGACTCCAATATTATTTAATTAAATCGCTACCGGTTTTCCAGGCAAATATGCGAATACATAGCGCCCGAAATAGATGGAAACGGGCAAATGTCTCCTCTAAATTTTCTTGGTATCGTTGCATGCATCGATCGAGCGGTGCAAGACGCTAACGGCAAAATTCATGCCTAATGGCAAACCAATCGTTTTAGTCTATGCAGGATGTTCGGGACTGCATCATCTGTATAAAATCGGATCACTTGGCGGAAATTCTGCGCAATTTTTGAGCGCTGCAAGTGACCAAATCAGCTAGGCGGGAAATACCATCCGGATTTTCATCGGATTGATCGAAAAGCGAAATCTTCCCCTAGTGAAACCATGGCAGGTATTTTGCTTATGTTTGTTCGCAGTTCTTTGTTAGCCAAATAATTCACCAACGCCGCTTATCCATATAGGTCAGCACAGAACCATAATTTCAACCATAGAGACCGGCATGAAGTCCGACTATTCGGACGCATGCCTACAACCACAGAGACAAACCATGCGACCGCTTCGCCATCCCTTGCGCCTGACCCTGTTTGCTGCGCTTGCTGCATCCTTTACACCAGCCGTCCATGCCGCTGATAGCAGCGCCGACAGCACTTCAAAATTACCCGCCGCCGCAGTCAGGACACTGGACCCGATCGTGGTGACCGGCAGCCGTTTCGAGCATTCCAGTTTCGATCTGCCAGCCTCGGTCGATGTACTGGATCGGGAACGGATTAGTGCCGGCCAGGCCCGGGTCAACGCTTCCGAAGCGCTGGTGGCGGTACCCGGCCTGGTGGTGCAGAACCGGCAGAATTACGCGCAGGATTTACAGATATCGTCGCGCGGCTTCGGCGCCCGTTCCGCTTTTGGCGTGCGCGGCGTGCGCCTGATATCCGACGGCATTCCGGCCACGATGCCGGACGGTCAGGGCCAGGCCGCCACTTTCAACCTCGACATGGCCGAGCGCATCGAAGTGTTACGCGGGCCTTTCTCCGCCATTTACGGCAACCATGCGGGCGGCGTGATCCAGCTCTTCACCCGCGACGGCCAGGGCGCGCCATCGGTCGAAGCCCGCGTGCTGGGCGGCAGCGACGGCAGCTGGAAAGCCGATCTCAGCGCCCAGGGTAAACCTGGCGCAGTCGGCTACGTGCTTGATGCGTCGCGCTTTTACACCGACGGTTTTCGCGAGCACAGCGCCACCACCCGCGACCAGGCGTTCGCCAAGATCACCACCGAGCCCGATGCCGACAGCCGCCTGATGCTGGTGGTCAACGGGTTGCGCCAGCACGACACGCAAGACCCGCTCGGCATCGATTGGGAAACGTTCCAGCGCGACCGGCGCGCGGCAGACCCGGTCGCGATCAATTTCAACACGCGCAAAAACATCGACCATCAGCAGATCGGCGCGACCTACGAACGGCGCTTCGGTAGCAATAGCCTGCAGCTGAGCGCGTATGCGGGCAACCGCCAAGTAATCCAGTTCCTGGCAATACCGCCGGGGGCACAGAATAGTCCATTGAGTTCCGGCGGTGTGATCGACTTCGACCGCAGTTTCGCAGGCGTCGATGCTCACTGGACCGATGTGCGCCAGCTGGCGGGCGGCAGCCTGAGCACCACCCTCGGCATCGAATATGGCCGCTCCAGCGATGATCGTCAGGGCTATGAGAATTTCATCGGCAGCCAGCTCGGCGTCAAGGGCCGGCTGCGACGCGACGAGACCGACACTGTCACCAGTCTCGACCCGTATCTGCAGACCGAATGGCAGAGCGGCAACTGGGGTCTGACGGCCGGCCTGCGCCACAGCAAAATTAAGGTCAATGTCGATGACCGCTTTGTCAGCGGGGACAATGGCAACGACAGCGGCAGCGTCAGCTACAGCCGCGCCACGCCGGTGCTGGGTCTGGTCTACAAGGTCACGCCGGCGCTGAACCTGTACGCGAGTGCCGCGAAAGGGTTCGAGACGCCGACGCTGGGCGAAGTGTTCTATTCCGGCAACGGTGAAAGCTTCAACTTCAATCTGAAGCCGGCCCGCAGCACCCATCTGGAAGTGGGCGCCAAAGCATTGCTGGGCACCGATACGCGCGTCAATCTCGCGCTGTTCCAGGTGCGCACTGACGACGAGTTGGTAGTCGACGTCAACAGCGGCGGACGTTCCAGTTTCAAAAACGCCACCAAGACCCTGCGCGAAGGCGTCGAACTATCGCTCGATACTGCATGGAAACGCGGCTTTTCCGGCCGTCTGGCATTGACGGTTTTGAACGCCAAATATGACGAGTCCTTCACCACTGGCATTAGCGCCGATACCGTGCCGGCCGGCAAAAAAATACCGGGCGTGCCAAAAGCCACCTTGTACGGCGAACTCGCATGGAAGGGCGCATCCGGCCTGAGCGCGGCGATCGAAGGCATAGCCAACAGCAAGGTCTATGTCGAGGACAGCAATACCGACAAGCCTGCGCCCGGCTATGCAGTGGCGAACCTGCGGCTCGGCGCCGAGCAGCAGGCTGGCGCGTGGCACCTGAAGCAATTCGTGCGCGTCAACAACCTGTTCGACCGCAATTACATCGGATCAGTGATCGTCGGCGACAGGAACGGGCGATATTACGAACCGGCGCCGGGCCGCAACTGGTTGCTGGGAGCGAGCGCGCAGTACGTGTTTTAGAGCTTGCCGGGCTTGGGAGCAGCCATGGGAAATGTGCTGCGTTGTTTATCAAGACAGATGTCCTCCTGCAAATATGGCGGTACTCTTCAGCCGCCTTTCCTGCTGCCGCACCCACGCCAAGTCATCCACCCTTGCGCACGCTCAAGCCCGTCTTTAACGCATTTCTTATACTAAAAAAACAAGATGGCGAGATGCCGATGGCGGCCGAACGCCGTTTGTCAAAAACGCGGCACACGCCTTCGGGATGCCAAAATGACCAAGCAAATCGCCATGACCGCACTGATAGCTTGCCTCATTACCTTATTTGCCGTGTTCATCGTGCTGAATTTGCTGCCCGGCGAAAAGCGCTTAGAGACCCAACTCGCACGCCAGTACAACACCGAAGATCCGCAATTCCAGCGCTCGATGGGCGTCCTGCTGGGACCGTCTATTCTGGAAGGCAATGCAGTCGAGGTGCTGATCAATGGCGACGCGATCTTTGCCGCCATGCTCAAGGCAATCCGCGGCGCGCAAAAAACCATCACCTTCGAAACCTTTATCTATTGGTCGGAATCGATCGGACGCGAGTTCAGCGAGGCGTTGATGGAGCGCGCCCGGGCCGGCGTCAAGGTGCACGTAATGCTCGACTTTATCGGCAGCGTGAAAATGGACCTGGCCAGCCTGGATGCGATGAAACAAGCCGGCGTGCAGGTCCAGCGTTATCACAAACCTGTGTTGTGGAAATTGGCGCGCCTGAACAACCGCACACACCGCAAATTGCTGGTGGTCGATGGTGTGATCGGCTTCACCGGCGGCGTCGGCATTGCCGACCAGTGGCGCGGCAATGCGCAAGATGACCAGCACTGGCGCGATACCCATTTCCGGATCGAAGGCCCGGTAGTCGGCCAGATCCAGGCCGTGTTCGTCGACAACTGGACCAAGGCTACCGGCCGCGTGCTGGATGGCGTGGCGTATTTTCCGCCGCTCGAGCAAGCCGGCACCAGTGCGGCGCAAATGTTCAGCAGCTCACCCACCGGCGGCAGCGAAAGCATGCAACTGATGTACCTGATGGCGATCACCGCGGCCCAGCACAGCATCCATTTGTCGAGCGCGTATTTCGTGCCTGACGATCTGACCGTGAAGACGCTGGTGGACGCAGCCAAACGCGGCGTGAAGATCCAGATCATCACCCCCGGTGCAACAATCGATTCCGAAGTGGTGCGCAGCGCCTCGCGTGCGCGCTGGGGCGAACTGCTTGCCGCCGGGATCAGAATCGCCGAATTTCAGCCCACCATGTTTCATGTCAAGGCGATGGTGGTGGACACTTTGTTGGTGTCGGTCGGCTCGACCAATTTCGACAACCGGTCGTTCAGCCTGAACGACGAAGCGAACCTGAATGTGTTCGACCACAACTTTGCGCTGCGCCAGATCGCTATTTTTGAGGACGATATGCGCCGCTCGAAAACCATCACTCTGCAGGCATGGCAACAGCGGCCATGGCGGGAGAAAATCACCGACCAGATCGCCTCGCTGTTCGGCTCGCAATTGTGACAAAAAAAGGGGCAGTACGGTTCCACTTGGATACTGAAACCGTCCGGCATAGCATATTGCCCATTTATCGTGCTCATTCCTTAAAAATTTCTTTTTGGAAATAATTTTCAAACTGTTTGCGCTAAACGATTCAAATTAGCGATCTACCTTGTATATTCATGCCCATAATCATTTTTGCGAAAAAAGACATGGTGCAAGCTGCCCTTCCCCCTGATGAAACTGAGCGCCTTGCTCTTCTTCACTCTCTCGACTTGCTCGATACGCTGGCCGAACCGGCTTTTGACCGCATTACCAGGCTGGTAACACGGACCCTGCAAGTACCGATTGCGCTGGTATCTTTAGTCGATACCAACCGCCAATGGTTTAAGTCGCGAGTCGGGCTCAATGCCACTGAAACGCCGCGCGAATTCGCCTTTTGCGCCCACACCATTTTGCAGGGCAGCCCGATGGTTGTCGGAGATGCGACCAAAGACGCACGTTTTACCGATAATCCACTGGTGACCGGTGCCCCGAATATTCGCTTTTATGCCGGTGTACCGATTCGCACCTCTGATGGCACAGCGCTCGGAACGCTGTGCGCCATCGATTCTCAGCCGCGCACCTTGTCGCAGGATGCACTCGATACCCTGACTGATCTGGCAGACCTGGTCAGCAAGGAGATCCAACAACGCCAAACTACACAACGCGCACGCCGTCACATAACGTTCGCAAAAACGGCATTAGAGGAAAGCGAAGCGCGTTTCCGCTCGATCTTCGAGCGGGCCGGGGTCGGTATCGCCATGGTGGCGCCGGATGGCGGCTGGATTAAAGTCAACGATGCGCTGTGCGAGATTGTCGGGTATAGCCAGGATGAACTGGCCGAACTTACCTTCCAGGACATTACGCACCCGGAAGATATCGACAAGGATCTGAATTTTTTGCGCCAGTTGGCCATTGGGGAAATCGACCGCTATCAGTTGGATAAACGCTATTTGCGCAAGAATGGCGAGACTGTATGGATCAGCCTCAGCGTCACCAAGCAGGTAGATGACAACAACCAACTCGAATATTTCGTTGCCATAGTCAAGGATATACACGCGCGCAAGGAGGCGGAGGCCTCGCTGGCTACATTACGATGCGACCTTGAAAAGCGCGTCGAAGAACGCACGCTTTCATTGCGCACCGCCAATGAGATGTTGTCGTATAGCATGGCCCAACAGGTGCATTTCCAGCAGTCGCTGGAAAAGCGCGAGGCTGAACTCAGCGCTGTGATTGAGAATGCAAACGACGCCTACGTATGCATCGACCAGGCTGGCGTGGTCAGCGCCTGGAACCAGCAAGCACAAGAAACTTTTGGCTGGAGTGCCAAAGAAGCGATTGGGAGCCTGCTGGATGAATTGATCGTTCCTCCCCACATGCGCGAAGCGCACCGAGCAGGAATGAAGCGTTATCTCAGTTCAGGGCAAGCCAAAGTGCTGAACCAACGACTGGAATTGCCTGCGATCCGCCGCGATGGCACACCTCTGCCAGTAGAGGTGCGCATACGTGCGCTTGAATTCGACGGCCAGAAAATTTTTAGTGCTTTCCTGCACGACATCACAGAGCGCAAGAGCGCGGAGGAAGTCAGGGAGCACGAAGCCCGGCACGACCCTCTTACCGGATTGCCCAACCGGCGTGCATTGTTTGAAATGCTGCCACAGGCGATTGCCCGCTCGAATCGCAACACCACAGCGATAGCGTTGCTCTTTCTTGACCTGGACGGCTTTAAAGCCGTCAACGACGCCCATGGACACGAAGCAGGAGACATCTTGCTACGCGAAATTGCGCACAGACTCTCCGAGTGCCTGCGTCAAACCGACTCGGTAGCCAGGTTGGGAGGCGATGAATTTACCGTCTTATTGGAAGGGCTATCAGCTGACAGGCGCGAGGATGCAATAGTCGTGGCGGAGAAGTTACTGGAAAGCATCCGACAGCCGATCCAGCTTGGAACAGCTTCTGCCCAAGTCAGCGCCAGTATCGGTCTTGCCTTTTATTTGCCCAATTCTTCAGTTTCGCCGGACGCGCTTGTCAAAATCGCGGACACAGCAATGTATCAAGCCAAGCATGGGGGGAAATCGAGGCTGTGTGTGCAATAGCACTTCGCATTTAAAACAATGCCCGAAGAAAAGAAGTCTTGAGCGGTCCAATCAATTGAAGGGTTATCCGGTATTAGGCGGCTCGGCGTTGAGACCTTTGAGCATGAAATGAAAAATGATGCAAGTCGTCGCATCGGATGTGCTGTATCAGGGAAGCAAACGTGGCAAACAACGAAGGTGTGAGCAGATAGGGCCCTCAATCCCACGCCTATGCTGAGCGCACAAAAAAGCTCGCCGAAGCGAGCTTTTTTCACACTAGACGTAGTTTCAATTATTAGAACTGGTTCATCGTGTTGTCTTTACCCGATGCTTTCAGAGCAGCTTCGCCACTGAAGTAATCTTTATGGTCGTCGCCCATGTCTGAGCCGGCCATGTTCTGATGCTTAACGCAAGCGATACCCTGACGGATTTCCTTGCGCTGAACGCCAGCAACATAACCCAACATGGCCTGGTCACCGAAGTATTCTTTTGCCAGGTTGTCAGTAGACAATGCAGCTGTGTGGTAAGTCGGCAGAGTGATCAGGTGATGGAAAATACCGGCTTCACGCGCTGAGTCAGCTTGGAAAGTGCGGATTTTTTCATCGGCAGCAATCGCCAATTCAGTTGCATCGTATTCAACGCTCATCAGTGCAGCGCGATCATAGGCAGAAACGTCTTTGCCTTCGCTCTTCATGATGTCGAAAATTTGCTGACGGAAGTTTAGGGTCCAGTTGAATGATGGGCTGTTGTTGTACACCAGCTTGGCATTTGGTACAACTTTACGAATCGCATTGACCATGCCGCCGATCTGAGCAATATGTGGCTTCTCAGTTTCGATCCAGATCAGGTCAGCGCCGTTTTGCAAGGAAGTAATGCAATCCAGTACGCAACGTTCTTCACCTGTGCCAGCGCGGAACTGGAACAAGTTGCTAGCCAAACGCTTAGGACGAACAAGCTTGCCGTCGCGCTTGATGACAACGTCGCCGTTGCTCATGGATTCAGTAGAAACTTCTTCAACATCCAGGAAGGAGTTGTAGAGATCGCCCAAATCGCCTGGCTCATTCGTTACCGCGATTTGCTTGGTCAAGCCTGCGCCCAACGAGTCGGTACGTGCAACGATCACACCGTCGTCTACGCCCAGTTCCAGGAATGCGTAACGTACGGCACGGATCTTCGCGAGGAAGTCTTCGTGAGGAACGGTTACCTTGCCGTCTTGATGGCCGCACTGCTTTTCATCCGAAACTTGATTTTCGATCTGGATGCAGCACGCACCGGCTTCAATCATCTGCTTGGCCATCAGGTAGGTCGCTTCGGCATTACCGAAACCGGCATCGATATCGGCAATGATTGGCACTACGTGGGTGATGTGCTTGTCAATGCTGTCCTGGATCGCTTGCTTGGCAGCGCCTTCTGCAGCGTCCAGTTGGCGGAACAAGCCGCTCAGCTCACGGGCATCAGCTTGACGCAAGAACGTGTAAAGCTCTCTGATCAGGTCGGCAACAACAGTCTTCTCGTGCATGGATTGGTCAGGCAGCGGGCCGAACTCGGAGCGCAGCGCAGCAACCATCCAGCCAGACAAGTACAGGTAGCGACGGTCGGTGCTGTTGAAGTGCTTCTTAATGGAAATCATCTGCTGTTGGCCGATGAAACCGTGCCAGCAACCCAAAGACTGGGTGTACTTGGAAGAGTCAGCGTCGTAGTTCGCCATGTCATCGCGCATGATCTTGGCGGTGTATCTGGCGATATCCAGGCCAGTTTTGAATCTGTTCTCGGCGCGCATACGTGCAGCAGACTCAGGATTGATCGCGTTCCAGGCACTACCTTCTTTGTCTTTCAGGCCGGTAATGGCTTTGATGTTTTCTTGATACTGTGACATGTGTATATCCTAAAATAATTAAGCAAGATTGAGAAAAAAATATTGCGCTTCAGTACCGCTTATCGCTCCCGCACAAAAAATTGGGCAATGAAATAGAAGCAAAACTGCATGGAACAATGATAGCTGTTTTTTTGCGTATCAGCCATGTCTTATATAAGACATATAACTTAAATTAATCTGTTTATTTTCAATGACTTATATATTATTTTTTGTAATGTGAAATATATTATTAGAAAATGAAATCAATTTCCTGATTTGTTTAGCACGCAAATATCACAATATGGAATTAACTTTTCGCATCGTGGAAAAACGACGACTCCGGTAAACAATCTTTATTATTATTGGCTGGATGATGCTGCCAATCCAGTGAAAGCTTGATTTTTACATGCTGATTCAACCCGCGGTTCTATAGAATCACTCTTACTCTTTTCGCTGCCACTACGCATGCTGCTTGATTCACGCGCTTGCCCTTAACGCTGGTACAGAGTAATTTGGCTAACAGGATTTTCAAAGGGTCTTTTATGCGTGTGCTATCGCATCACATTGGAATACGTGTTATCGAGAGTGAACACAATCGCCTGTCGGCGGTGATCCAGGGCATGCAGCATTTCGTGCGGGCCATCAACAAGGGCAAGAAAGCGCCGGACCCTAGGGTATTTCAGGCCATGCTCGAATACATTAGCGAGTACCCGCACAAAGTCCATCATCCGAAAGAAGATCAATACCTGTTTGCACTACTACGCAAGCGCACCAATCAGCTCGATCAAATTCTTGACGAATTGGAGTCGCAACACATGCAAGGCATGTCGCAGTTACAGGCACTGAAACTTGCGCTTATGCGCTATGAACTTGAGGGCGCCGCAGCATTCCAGTCATTTTTTGACATGGTGGAAAGCTATGCCACATTCTATTTCGATCATATGCGCGTGGAAGAAGATGCGATTCTTCCTGCTGCCGTCAAATACCTGAAGCCGGATGACTGGGCAGTGATCGGCGCCCAATTTGCTGCCAATGCCGACCCGCTTGCCGGCAGTGATTACAAGGAGAGCTTCGACAAGCTGTTTTCGCTGATTGTGGAGATTTCGCCGGCGCCGATCGGGCGCGGACCGGCAATCTAGCGGCCGCAAAGGTAGTACATGCTTGATAGTCAATACTTGAGTCGATACCCAGTCTTGAATATCCACGCCACAATCCCAACAAAGACGGCCAGAAACACCAGAGTCATGCTGAGGCTGATCGCAATATTCACATCGGCGCTACCGTAAAAGCTCCAGCGAAATCCGCTGATCAGGTAAACCACCGGGTTGAACAAGCTGATCGTGTGCCAGATCGGCGGCAGCATCTTGATCGAATAAAAGCTGCCGCCGAGGAAGGTCAGTGGCGTGATTATCAGCAGCGGAACCAGTTGCAGCTTCTCGAAATTATCAGCCCAGATACCGATGATAAAACCGAACAGGCTGAAAGTCACCGCCGTCAGCACCAGGAACAGAATCATCCAAACCGGATGATCCACCTGCAACGGAACGAAGATTCCGGCTGTCGCCAAAATGATCAGGCCGAGAAATATCGACTTGGTCGCGGCTGCGCCCACAAAACTTAGCACGATCTCCCGATACGACACTGGCGCCGACAGCAGCTCATAGATGGTTCCAGTGAACTTGGGGAAGTAGATTCCAAAAGAGGCATTCGAGACGCTTTGCGTCAGCAACGACAACATGACCAGTCCCGGGACGATGAATGCGCCATAGCTGATGCCGTCGATCTCGGTAATGCGCGAGCCTAATGCGGCGCCGAAAACGACAAAATACAGCGAGGTCGAGATTACCGGAGCGACGATACTTTGCAACAAAGTGCGCCAGGCACGCGCCATTTCGAACATATACATTGCGCGAATCGAGTGGAAATTCATTGTTCAGCCTTTATCAAATCGACGAAAATATTTTCAAGAGAACTTTGCGTGGTTTGAATATCCTTGAATCCGATACCCGCTGCGCTCACCGCGTTGAGCAGCGAAATGATAGTGACCCTTTCCCCTTCGGTTGCGTAGGTATAGATCAATTGGCTGCCATCGCCCGACAGGGTCAGGTCATAAGCGGCAAGTGCGCTTGGGATGCGCTCTAGTGGTTGTTCCAACTGCAGCGTCAACAGTTTCTTGCCCAGTTTTTGCATCAGCGCTTTCTTGTCCTCAATCAGCAGGATCTCGCCATTGTTGATGACCCCGATTCTGTCGGCCATATCTTCGGCCTCGTCGATGTAGTGGGTGGTCAGGATGATGGTCACGCCGCTATCCCGCAGCGAACGTACCAGTTGCCACATGTCATGCCGCAAATTGACGTCAACGCCTGCGGTCGGCTCGTCCAGAAACAAGATCTGCGGCTCGTGCGACAAGGCTTTTGCAATCAGCAATCGCCGCTTCATGCCGCCGGACAGAGTGATGATCTTGTTATTTTTTTTGTCCCATAGCGACAGGTCCCTGAGAATTTTTTCGATGTAGGCGGGATTGGCCGGCTTGCCGAACAGTCCGCGGCTGAAGGATACCGTCGCCCACACTGTTTCGAAGGCGTCGGTAGTCAGTTCTTGTGGCACCAGGCCGATCAGGGATCGCGTGGCGCGGAAATCGGTGACGATGTCGTGCCCGTCCACCACCACCGTTCCCTCGGAAATATTCAGGATGCCGCAGATGCAGCTGATCAGCGTAGTCTTTCCGGCACCATTGGGTCCGAGCAATGCCAGGATTTCTCCGCGGCGGATCTCCAGATTGATGTTTTTGAGAGCCTGGTAACCAGAGGCGTAGGTCTTGGAAAGATTGCTTATTGAGATAATGTTTTGCATGAGCCGATTGATTTTATAAACTGACATTACGCACGGAGCGCGAAATATGAAAAGCATTGTCCACGAAAGACACGAAAAATGCACAACAATCCGCCCCGTTGGTCGGGTTAACGGCTTCATCGCGAACTTGCAAAACTGCCCCGACATTCATAGCCGTAAATGTCAGGTTACGCTACGCTAACCCAACCTACAAAAACCGTCGCAGCACTTGTTCAGTTTCTGCAACCATAAACATACTGACTAACGTATATTTAATCACCGCTTATAAATATTGCGAAAAAGTACATGTTTACAAGCATACTCCCGCAAAAATTTTCCAAAGAAAGACCATGTGTGAAACAGATCAAGTGTGGTGCTGATGCCGGTTTAGGCTTGCGGGGACATGCGCTTGCTGAGCTGATAGCGCAGTTTGGCTAACGTGGAAGCGCCGCTGACACCTTGCGCGCAGCAGATGCCGTATGGATCGAACCACATCTTCAAGGAACGCCAGTAAGAGTGGGAGTGGAAGTTAGCGTCAGTTGTCCGCAAACTCGGCCGGTTTTGCATCAGAGTCGATGCCCCATTCGAGCCAGTCCGCTCCGAACAGCTCAGACGGGTGTTGCGTACGCTCGGACCCGTTGCCGCAGGCTAGCGAACCGACAGGACAATATTGGTCGCATCCCCAGCAAAGTCGCTCGGGATGTTCTGGATTCACGGGAAATTTCTTTGCCATTAAGGTACCTTGCTTGATGAGGAGTGTTCAGGCGCGATCGGTTATCCAATCTCATGGAGCACAAAATGCGGCATCGGTTGCGCGCATGCATTAACCAATAGTGTATCCGCCGTCAACTACGATTTCCTGCCCATAGATATTTTTCGCCGCGTCCGAGGCGAGGAAAACGGACGTTTCGGCAATGTCTTCTGGCTGGCCGAACGCACCCATCATCAACCGCGCATTAATTTTTTCTGCGACTGCATTAAGTGTGTCGGGTGGCAGCCCAACTGTTGCCCACAAATTTGTGGCGATCGGTCCCGGCGCAATGGAATTGACGCGTATGCCCTTTGGCGCGAGTTCAGCCGCCAAGGTCTGCGACAGGGATTTGAGCGCTGCCTTGCTGGCGCTATAAATTGCCAGCCCGGGAAATCCGACCTGCGTCAGAAAGGTCGTAATGAACTGTATCGAGCCGCCCTTGCGGATGTGCGGAACGAACAGACGCGCTGTCTCGGCCGCACCGAACAGATTCACCGAAAACTGCGTCGCGAATGCATCGGCCGTACTGTCTTCAAAGGAAGCAACGCGGGCAATACCGGCATTCGGCACCAAGATATCAATTGCGCCAACACTATCAACAACGGTCTTGAGCAAACGTTCCAAGTCTTCCTGTCGCGTGACATCGCCGGTCACAGCGGTCACTTGGTCCGGATTGGCTGCTTCCAGTTCCTGCAGGCTTTCGCCATTGCGCGCAAAAGCAATAACTTTTGCGCCTTCAGCAACAAAATGTTCAACAATCGCGCGGCCGATACCACTGCTCGCTCCGGTTACCACTGCAATCTTGCCGTCTAAACGTTTCATTTACATTCCCCAAGTTGTTTTACATTGTGATGCTTATTAAACATTACTCTAGCATAGATATATTTACAGTATATCTTTTATGGCGTGTCGATGCTTAGAGCGTTTGAGCAATCGCGAAGTTCGCACGGCCAGCGCTAATTTCTGCGCAACGCAAAGATTGTGGCGCTGGAACTGGTCTAAATGCGCCGCGTGGTTACTGCCGGCAGCTTTTCATCAGTGCGGTAGATACTGTTATCGACAGTATCTACCGCACTGCGGCCCCGAATGTCCGCAACCGACCCTTATGTACAGTGTAAAACTAGGTACAGTGATTGCGCCTTGGTGGGCGCCGGCCCCCAGAGAAAATGTGAGTGGGGGCCGACGGCAAACTTGACATAGTTATAGCGTTATAGCGCCTGAAGGAATTGCATCAATGAATCTTTTGGATGAAAGCGGCGCATCTTCGTGTCAGGTTCCTGTAGCCTGGCCAGCGCTTTCTCTTTCATCGCCAAGTCAGCCTCGACATACCGGTGCGTAGTGGTTGTACTTTCGTGTCCAAGCCAAAGGGCAATTACATTGAAGGCCACGCCTGACTGCAGCAGGCTCATTGCAGTCGCGTGCCTAATCGTGTGCGGAGATATGTGTCGCTTGGCGAGATTGCTATCCACTTTGGCCGCCCGAGCAACGGCAATATACAGTCGTTGTGCAACATTGGAGCGCGTCATTGCTTGACCGCTCCAATTGGGCAACAAGGCCGAGTCATCCGCCATCTTTGGATTGCAGCGCAGCCAGGCCTGTATCTCCTTGACGGTCGACTTCCACAAAGGCGTCGTGCGTTGTTTGCGCCCTTTACCGTGCAAATGCACGCAGGCGCCGCCCGTCAGGATCACGTCGGCCACCCGTACGTCGATGATCTCCGAGACCCGCGCCCCCGTGTTGTAGAGCATGGCGAGCAACAAATGGTCGCGCTGCGAGGTCCAAGTGTCGCCCGGCTGTCCGATCACAGCCAACATTTCCTCGCGCGAGAGAAAGCCGAGCATTGGGCGCTCGAATCGTTTCATCGGTACTCCGAGCGCGCGTTCGATGACGTGAAAGGCGGACAAGTCGCGTCGTGCAGCGAACTTCAGGAACGCACGCAATGCCGTTAGCCTCAGATTGCGGCTGCGCACTGAATTATGTCGGTCTTGCTCCAAGTGTTTCAGGAATGCCAGGATCAAATCTGGGTCGATGTCGGCGAGGGACAGTTTCGTTGGTTCCTTGCCCAGGCGCTTGTGCGCGAATTCGAGGAACAACATCATCGCATCTCTATAAGATTCGATGGTACGCGGGCTCAGGGCACGCTGCGCGACCAGATACTCGGTGAAGAAAATCTGGACCAACGATGCGAACGAAGGTGGCTGTGGAGCGGGTGAGTTAGCCATGATGAACCTCCTGCGGAAATATGAACGATTCGAACTTGCTTGCCGCCACTGCCATCAACTCTGGTACGCCGGTGAGATACCAGTAGGTATGGGGCACCATGGCGTGGCCGACGTAAGTAGATAGCGCCAACATCGCCTGATCAACATCCAATCCTTGCTCCTGCCAGAGCATCACGCGCCTAACAATAAAGGAATGCCTCAGATCATGGATGCGCGGAGCATTGTGCCCGCCACGGTTAATCCAACCCAGTTGCGCACGCAGTCCCGAGAAGACTCGATCCACTTGGTGTGAGCTAAGACAGCACCCCTACGTCGGCCTCGCGTGCCGATGAAGAATGGTGTCTCATCCGACGCCTTGACATGAAAATTGCGCAATTGCCGTTAGCGTTGCAACGCCTCCACTGTGCTCGGGTGCATTGGAACCTGTCGCGATTTGGCAAATTTGGTCTTTCGTATGGTCAACATGTCGCATTTCAGGTCGACATCCGCATCCAGCAGATGCACTGTTTCAGAGACGCGTAGACCTGTCGACGCTATCAGGCCGAACAATGTCTCGTAGGTTGCCCCGCGCAGGCCCGGCGGCGGGCCGAGGCGGCCTGCCACGTTCAGCAAATCGATGATCTCCTGCTCACTGTAGATATGCGGCGCCAGTCGTTGACCGATCCTGCCGAAGGTGGAGTCGTCCGGAATCTCAGTACCTGGGTCGAACTGCTGCAGGTAACGGGCAAAGGAGCGAAGTTTCTTTAGCCGTCCGGCCCATGTCGCCGGTTTATTGCTGTTGCCCTTGTCGTGCCGAGCCCAGTCGGCCATGACCTCGATAGTCAGCGGTCCTTGGTGGTCAAGCGCATCGACATAGCACGCGAAACTGTTGATTGAATAGCCCGGGCTGCGCAATTGAAATCCCAACCGGCGCCGTTCGTCCAGAAAATTCTCCGCATGCGATTGCATCGTGATGGACGCGCTCATGGCCTCCTCCTCGGCCAAGGCATCGCGACGGCGCTCAGGTTTCTGCTGTCGAGCTTGGCATAGATCAGCGTAGTGTTTAGCGACCGATGCCGCAAAACGTCGGCCACTTCCTTGAGCGAACTGCCGCCCTCCAACAAACGACTGGCTATGGTGTGGCGCAGAAGGTGCGCTCAGGTGTAGGGCAGTCCGGCTCGCGCGTACGCCTGGCGAATCGCCTTGCGTACGAGGTCCGGACCGATTGGCTGGTCGCGTGGCGCGATGTGGCGGACAAACACCGCACGATTGGTTGTCTGCGGACGTTCCAACTTCAGGTAGTCGGTAATGGCGCGACCGGTATCTGCCGGCAAGGGCAAAACATCTTCGCGACGACTCTTGGTCTTGCGCAGTGTAATGGTTCCGGCATGCCAGTCGATATCGTCGAGCCCCAGCTTGGCAACTTCACTGCTGCGCAGACCAAGATCAAGCGCGCAGCGCACGATGGCGTCATCGCGCCGTGCTGATGGTCCTTCTTGTCCAAGCGTCCCCAGCAATTTGTCAACCTCGGCGCGGTTTAGCGCTTTCGGTAACGACGCCAGTTGCCAGTTGGCCGGATAGTTCGTCACGCCGGCCAGATGATGTACGTGATCACCACAGGACGCGCGAAACCGCAAATAGACGCGCAATGCAGAAATTGTTGCGCCAATGCTGGTTGGTTTGCTGCATAGCACGCCTTGACTGGCAACAAACCGACGTATGTCTTCGGGATTGATCGTGGCGATGACAACCGGTTGATCGCCGAACTGTTCAATTAGAAAACGGCCGACCGTGCATAGATAATGGCTGCACGTCTTTGGAGCGAGTCCGCGAACATTGCCCATGTGCTCTTCGAAACAGCGCAACTCCACGTCCACCGGAAGCATTCCCAGAGGCGGCTCGGCGATCGCCGCATTGACACGCAGCACGGCGAGCAGATGTCCCAATGCGGCACGCGAGTCTGTGCGAACTCGACATACCGGCTTTGCGCAGTGGCAGTTGGGTAGGTGGACATTAAGAAACCGATGAACTACGGCTTCGTCGATCCGATCAATGTCCAAGCCGGACCGGCTCAACCAACGCGCAAAGTGGGTAATGCAAGCCAGGTATGTTCCGACCGTGCCAGCTGCGTAGCCATGCTGGATCAAGTGGCCTTTGAAAATATCAAGGTAAGGGGCAATCCGGCTCTCAACATGCCAGACAGTCGAATTGCGTTGAAATTGCAGTGTCGTTTCCATCATAATCTCCTGAAGTGGTGAAATTCCATTTCAGGAGACCAACGAAATTATGTCCAGCTAATTTCGGACTTACTGCGCTTCGTGGCCAGGAGAATGATACGTTGCTTATATGTAACTTTACCTAGTTTCGTTCTGTACATAAGGGTCGAAACCGGCCAATTGGCATCCCGCTACTGCTATCTTTGAATCTACATTTTGTTGACCAATGCTGGATAGTCTAGGCAACTTTGTCTTCTGATAAATTTGCATCCCAATTCGAGTGCTCCAAATTTAGCATCAACAGCCTTCGCAGGATTTCTTCATCCGCCATCTTCGGCGTGTAATCAGCCCATCCATAGCTGCCGCGACCGCCAAATCGCGTTCACGGCGACCCAGCAGAGATTGTCATCGTCCAGGCGACAGCAAATCTTCCGATAAAGGCCTGCTGGATTAAATTCCTTGCACGCCTCTGCAAGGCGATCGAGCCAGCAATCCTGGAGCGGTGGATCCGTGACGAGCCGACGGGTGCCTATGCAGACGGGCGGGCTTTTTCTACGAATGGCTAACCGGCGGACGCTTGGACGTCACGGATGCCCCATCTGGTAACTATATCGACGCGTTGGATCCTGGCACGTACTTTGTCT
>JBGSTZ010000021.1:0-1662 GCA_041736255.1 Burkholderiaceae bacterium | reverse complement strand
CACCCAGGACGAATATATCGGCAGCGGCGATTAGTTGGAAGTAACCAAGATAGGGAAACAAATACGGCTGCATCATTGCGGTGGTATTGACCATAGTCATCCTTTGACGCCGCGGGTGAGTTAAGTCTGTGGCTTTCAGGTGCCTTAGTTTTTGCTCGCGCTGTAGTCGTAGCCATAGGCCATGCAGTCATAGGCGGCGGTCGATGCCTTGCGCATCACCCCATTGAAAATGGTGCCCTTGATTAACACGCCGTTTTGAGCCAAGCGGCGTTTGGCCGCTTCAATCTCCTTGATGGTGCTCAGCCCGAAACGTGTCACCAGCAGACTGGTGCCCGCCTGACGGCCGACCAGGGCGGCATCGGTCACCGCCATGATCGGCGGAGTATCGATCAGCACCAGATCGTAGAAGGGCGCCAGCTCGGTAATCAGGCTCTGAAACCTTTCATTCATCAATAATTCCGAAGGATTCGGCGCTGCGAAGCCACAGGAAATCAAATGCAGATTTTTGACCTCGGTGTTATGAATTATTTCTTTGTTGCCCAGGCAGGAGGCGAGCGCATCGGCCAGGCCATGTTTGGGTTGCAGGCCAAAGATCTTATGCAGATACCCTCTGCGCATATCGGCATCGATCAGCAGCACTTTCTTGCCAGCCTGGGCGACAATGACCGCCAGGTTGCTGGAAACAAATGACTTGCCCACTCCCGGTGTCGGGCTGGAAATCATCAATACATTGTTGCGGGCCTCGAGCATGGCGAAATGCAGGCTGGTGCGCAGACTGCGCAGAGATTCGATGGCCAGTTCGGTGGGTGCGACGACACTGAGCAGCTTTGACTCGCCGGTGGCCGCGTGTCTCTTGTGGCTTTTTTCCAGGCGGTCCTGGCGCCGTGAATAAGGCAGCGCGGCATACACCGGCAGACCCAGATTCTCAAACTCCTCCGGGTTTTCTACACCATGATAAAAGGCTTGGCGCAGAAAAATAATGCCGATGGCGACCACTGCGCCTAATAGCGTGGCGATGAGGACGATCAGTGTGCGCATGGGTTTGACGGGTTTTTCGACGTTCGCATCGGCGTTGTCGATGATGCGCACGTTGCCAATATTGCCGGCGCGAATGATGTCCTGTTCCTGGCTTTTGTTTAGCAGCAGCGTGTACGTCTGAGTGGTGACTTGCATGTCGCGGGTCAAACGCAGCAGTTCTTGCTGGGTTACCGGTAGGGCTTCTATTTTATTCAACAGATTTTTTTTGCGCGCTTCGAGTTGACCTATTTGTTTCATCAAAGATTGATAGACCGGGTGTTCGCGGGTGTACAGCCGAACCAGTTCGGCACGTTTGAGATTGAGTTCGGAAAGCGCCGACTCCAAACTCACTACCTGGTCGAGCACTGCCTTGGTTTCAATGCTGATATTAACGGATTTCGCCGACGTTTGAAACGCGTTCAGGGCCTCTTCGGATTTTTCCAGGTCCTTGCGCACCAGCGGTAATTGCGAACGCAGAAATTCCAGCCGTTGCGCCGCTTCAGCAGAGCTGCGTTCGACGTTTTGACGCACATAGAGGCGACTGACTTCATTGAGCACCCGATTAGCCTGCGCCGGGTCCGGGTCTTCAATGGCCAGGTAAATAATTCCGGAGTCCTTGCCTGCTTCGCTGACCTTGAGCCGTTT
>JBGSTZ010000015.1:0-4794 GCA_041736255.1 Burkholderiaceae bacterium | reverse complement strand
CAGGAAGATTGAGATCAAGTACACCCCGAAGCATGGGTCGTGGCTGCATATCGCTGAACTGGAATTCGCTGTCTTGGGACGGACGGTCTTCAAAAAGAGGATTGGCGACAAGAAGACACTGCAAAGAGAACTTGACGCGATCTGCGGGCAGAGAAACGCGGAAGGCATCCCGGTCCGCTGGCAATTCAACCTGGGCAAGGCACGCGAAAAAATGGCTTGGGCTTACCCAGAAACAGTAAAAGAATCAGATTGACTGTCTACTAGCTTTTCGGAGCGCTTTTTTCATTGGGAAATCGTCATGCTCGCAATCAGAATCAGAATCAGAATCAGAATCAGAATCAGAACCTGCGTTATCGCCTGTGCCGCTGCCATATTGCTGGGCGCTTGTGCCAGTGGCCCGAGCTTGCATTACGAAGTGCCTGCTGCTGGCATGCAGGTGCCGGAAGCCGCCAGCGGCTATACCGAAAAATTTGGCACAACCGCCACAAAATTCATGGTGGCTGCGGCCAACCCGCTGGCCACCAATGCCGGTTATCAGGTGCTGAAAGCCGGCGGGTCGGCGCTCGATGCTGCGATTGCGACCCAGATGGTGCTGGGTTTAGTCGAGCCGCAGTCCTCGGGCATCGGCGGCGGCGCGTTCCTGATGCATTTTGACGGCAACACAGTGAAGGCTTTCGATGGCCGCGAAACCGCTCCTGCCAGTGCCACCGAAAAGCTGTTCCAGGATGTGAATGGAAAAGCGCTGCCATTCTATGATGGCGTGGTCGGCGGCCGCGCGGTCGGCGCGCCCGGCGTGCTGCGCATGCTGGAATTGGCGCACCGGCAATATGGCAAGCTGCGCTGGGCCGATCTGTTTTCACCGGCAATCCGGTTGGCCGAGCAGGGCTTCGCTGTCAGCCCGCGCTTGCATGCGCTGCTGGCATCGGATCAGCATCTGAAAAAGGATGCAGTCGCCGCCGCGTATTTCTACGATCCGCAGGGCGCACCGTGGCCGGTTGGCCATCTGCTGAAAAATCCGCCGTTGGCGCAAGTATTTAGGGAGATTGCAGTGGGAGGCGCCGATGTTTTTTACCAGGGGCGCATCGCCCAGAATATCGCAGCCAAAGTGGGCGGCCATCCGCTTAATCCCGGCCTGTTGAGCGCGGCTGATATCGCCGGCTACCGGGCCAAGATGCGCGAACCGGTGTGCAGCGATTACAAGGCATGGACCGTCTGCGGGATGCCGCCGCCATCTTCCGGCGGCATCGCCATCGCGCAAATGCTCGGCATGCTGGAAGTGCGGGATATTCGTCCGTTTGCGCCGCAAGACGGCGTCTTGAATGCGAATGCGGTGCATCTGTTTTCGGAAGTCGGGCGGCTCGCGTATGCTGACCGTGGCCTGTACGTAGCCGATACCGATTTCGTGCAGTTGCCGGGAAACAGCTTCAAGCCTTTGCTGGACAAGCAATATCTGGCGCAACGCGCAGCACTTATTGGCGACAAGTCGATGGGCCCGGCCAAACCCGGCACACCGCCTGCAATGCAGTTGGCCTGGGGTCAGGATACGTCGCCGGAACTGCCAGGCACTTCGCACATCTCGATCGTGGATGGTTATGGCAACGCGGTTTCGATGACGACCACGATCGAAAATGCGTTCGGCTCGCGTCAGATGGTCGACGGCTTTTTGCTGAATAATCAGCTGACCGATTTTTCCTTCGAAGCCAAGGATGCCAACGGTCCGATCGCCAATCGGATGCAAGGCGGCAAGCGTCCGCGCAGCTCCATGGCGCCGACTTTCGTATTTGAAAAAGGCAGCAAAAAACTGATGCTTGCAACCGGATCTCCGGGCGGTTCCGCCATCATCAATTACGTCGGCAAAGTGCTGGTTGGCACCATGGACTGGGGTTTGAACGTGCAGCAGGCGATCAACCTGCCGAACTTCGGCAGCCGCAACGGCCCGACCGAGCTGGAGCAGGGCAGGGTAGCGGACGCGCTGGTGGAAGCATTGAAAGCGAAAGGCCATAACGTGCGCGTGATGGAGCAGACTTCCGGCCTGCAAGGCATCATGCGCCTCAACATCCACGGCGAACAGATGTGGTTCGGTGGCGCCGATCCGCGTCGTGAGGGTAACGTCAAAGGCGATTAAATCTGACAGCCAGGGAGCGGCAGTTTGCTTGCTGGAAGCGTCCACAAAAGAGCTGCTGTCTGTTAATCTGGGCGCATGCTAAAAAGAAAGAAAACAGGCTTGGTGCTCACCGGTGGCGGTGCCCGCGCCGCTTACCAGGTCGGCGTATTGCAGGCTATTGCAGCGTTGCTGCGCGAGGCAGGCTGGCAGTCTCAACAGAATCCGTTCGATATCATTTGCGGCACCTCGGCTGGCGCCATCAATGCGACTGCACTGGCGTGCAGCGCCGACGATTTTGGCTCCGGTGTGCAGGCACTGGTAAATGTGTGGGAACACTTCGAAGTGGAACAGGTGTACCGCACTGATTTGCTCGGTGTAGTGCGCTCCGGCGCACGCTGGTTGTCACTGCTGTCGTTCGGCTGGATGGTGCGGACGTTGCATGCCAGCCCGCCCAATGCATTGCTGGACAATACGCCGCTGATCAGCTTATTGCACCGGATGCTCGACTTGCCACGGCTGGATGCAGCGCTGTCTGGCGGTAGTTTGCATGCGCTGGCGGTGACGGCGTCGTCATACACCGCGGGCCAGCATTTGACTTTCTACCAGAGCGCAGCTGACATTGAACCCTGGTGCAGAACGCAGCGCACCGCAATCCGTGCACAGATCGGCGTCGACCATTTGCTGGCTTCGGCCTCGATCCCTTTCATTTTTCCCGCCACTCCCTTGTCTTGTTTCGGTCACCGCGAATATTTCGGCGACGGCTCAATGCGTCAACTGGCGCCGATTTCGCCAGCAATCCATCTGGGAGCGGACAAAGTGCTGGTGATCGGTGCCGGTCGCCTGACGGAGCCGGCGCGCACCACAAATGAGTGCGCGCCTTATCCCAGCCTGGCCCAGATTGCCGGGCACGCTATGTCCAGCATTTTTCTGGACAGTTTGGCAGTCGACATCGAGCGCATCAACCGCATTAATCTGACGCTTTCGATGTTGCCTGATGCGATGAAAAACAAGACGCCCTTGCGCCCGATCGAGACCCTGATTATCGCGCCTTCCGAACGGCTCGATACCATCGCCAGCCGCCATGTTGGCAGCCTGCCGCGCCCGATCCGGCGGCTTTTGGGTGGCATAGGCGCGACCGAGGCGCGCGGTGCGGCGCTAGCGTCGTATTTGTTGTTTCAGTCCGTTTATACCAGTGAACTGATTGCACTGGGTGCGAGGGACACTTATGCGCATCGTAAGGATGTGCTGGCTTTTTTCGCGCCCGAATTGCCGGTTGCCGTTCAGCATCAACAGGATGCTTTGGTGGTATATTAAAATATGAGGAGTATATGTATATAATGCAATTTTACCGCTTATATTCATTGCGGTATTGAAATATACGTATTGCAGTATTCGTATATTGCCGGCACTCTCACTGTGTGAAGCGCCGCAACATTTTGTGCAAAAACATTATCGCGTCCGCAGGGATGCGGTTGCTATGTTTGCATCCGCCGGCTTGAATATTTGCTGCTTTGCCGCATATTCAGGATACTGCCTTGTGATTCGTGTTGATTCGTTTTCTGCAACACGTTACTCTATGAAGATTCGGGTTTTTGGCGCTCGCCAATGGACGTATTACATCGACGGAAAATGATTTTGAACCTCAAATCACTGCGCAATATCTTATTTTTCCTTGCCGCGATCTTGTTTTCCGCTAGTGGAACGGCAGCGGGTGCCGGTACGCTGGTTGCTGTGCCTGTATCCGCTTTGCCGATACAGGCACAGCAGGTATTGGTGCAAATTAAGCAGGGCGGCCCTTTTTCTTATGCCAAAGACGGTGCGGTATTTGGTAACTATGAACAAATTCTGCCCAGACAAAAGCGTGGGTATTACCATGAATACACCGTCAAAACGCCGGGCTTGCGGAGTCGCGGCGCACGCCGCATCGTGGCCGGTGGCGTTCCGCAGACATCCGGCGAATATTATTACACCGAAGATCACTATGCCAGTTTCCGACGCATCTCAGAATGACGGACATGAAAACCAACATCCAATTTCTGTCCCGGTCGAGGGTTCAATGAGTTTGTTAAAAACCGTGCTGCCAAATGCGGTGCAATCCATCCGCGCCTTTCGAGTCGCCGATCTGCAACAGGAAGCAGCCAAACTTGGGCAACATTTTCTGTATGCCTATTGCGGAGATGCTACGACCAAGCAGCAGGTGCTTACCACCATTGCAGAGGCGTTTTATTTTCCGAAACACTATGGCAAGAATTATGATGCGTTATCGGACTGCCTGACCGACCTGGTGCATAAGGCGGGGCGCCAGCCAGGCTTTGTGGTGGTGCTGGAACAGATTCCGAATGCGCCCAAATTCGACAAGGAAGCGCGCGAAAATTTGCTCGACGTGTTTCGCGATGCCGCCGATTTCTGGGCCGAAAAGAAAGTCGCATTCAGAGTGTTTTACTCCTTCGAATAAGATTGAAAAAGGCGAGTTCGAAGCAGGCCGGCCGCGTTGTCGGCTTTTTATTTTTCTATCTGACTGCCATGGCGAAAATGCCACGCCAATGCACGAAAGCGCCATGGCAGCCCTCTCCTCCAGCCCCTTGTATGCTGTTTTTACGTGATTTGTTATCGATTTTATGGTTTTGTAGTTGTCTTTAGATGTTGCGATGGGCGGGGCTGCGCAGGGAGCGCGTAGCGCGACTGGAGCA
>JBGSTZ010000168.1:0-63874 GCA_041736255.1 Burkholderiaceae bacterium | reverse complement strand
GAAACCGGCCGCAAGGCGGCAGACCATCTGAAAACCAACATGAAAATTATGCTTGACTCGATCTTCCCCAAATGGAACTCCACGATCTCACCGCAGGCAGGTTCATGAGTTCGGGAAGTTATTTCGTACACGTTCCTTAGTTTTATTGTGGTGCATCAAAAATAATTTTGATTCAAAACATTTTATGTTTGTTCCCTGTAATATGCGAAACCATGAAATCTTGCTTTCGCCCCTTGATAATTGCGCTACTTCTTTCCTTTGCGCCAGCCGTTCAGGCTGCGGAGGGGCCGGATTGCGCGCGACCGCTGACGCTTGCTTTGCACGATCATGGTTTGCTGTATTCATCACAGACTGATGCCGGAATCGACAAGGACTTTGCGGATGAGTTGACGCGGCGCAGCGGCTGCAAGATCACCGTCACCGTCCTGCCGCGCGCCAGAATCTGGCAATTGATCGAATCGGGGGCGTTGGATTTCAGCTTGTCGGGCATCACGAATGTGGCGCGCGATAAATTCGCCGGTTTTGCCTGGTATTTTTCCAACAAATATTATTTGCTGGTGCGCAAGGATGCCAAAGTGCAGCAAGCGGCTGATTTTGAAAACAATCCCAAACTGATGTTGGGCATCATTCGCAGCTTCCGTTACAGCGAAAATGCTAACCGTCTGGTAGACAATCTTGTATCAGAGCGGCGTATCGAATATGCAACGCAACTAGAGCCGCTATATCAAATTATGACGCTCAATCGTGTTCAGGGGATGATTATTGAGCCCTTTGATTATCCGCAAGTGGATGCTGGTTCGATCAGAACACTGACGAGCATTGTCGATCTCAATGATGCCTCAGTGCCGCATGGTCTCATCATGTCCAGGAAAGCCATTACGCCGGATGAACAAGAAAAATGGCGTAGTTTGGTCAATCAAATGCGTGCAGATGGCACCGTGCTGCGTATTTTTGAAAAATATTTCAATGCCGACCTTGCCAAGTCACTTGTTACTTTCTGATAAATATGAAGAGTCGGTTCCGCTATTCAATTCCGACCCTGCTGACCCTGCTCATACTTGTGGCTTCACTCAGCGTAACCGCGCTGCTTTGGCAGCACGAACAACGCAATGCTGCCATTAACCGGCAAAAAAGCTTTGACTTCAATCTGCGCGAGGCTACCAGTAGCATCGAGCAACGCATGGCGGCTTATGAACAGGTTTTGCGTGGCGTACAAGGCTTATATGCTGCTTCTGGCGAAGTGGGGCGCAGTGAATTTCAAGCCTACGTTGACACCTTGCAATTGGGTGCAAATTATTCTGGCATCCAGGGTGTTGGCATCATTCCCATTGTGCCGCAGTCACAAAAAGATACGCACATCGCGTCCATGCAGCAGCAAGGTTTTCCTAATTACACTATAAAACCTGAAAGCAGCCGGGATATATACACTCCGGTGATTCAGTTCGAGCCTTTCGTTGGCCGCAACCAGTTGATGTTGGGTCGTAATCCGTATGCCGTCCCGTCGCGCCGCAGCGCCATGGAGCAGGCACGCGACTCGGGTGCGCCCACCAATACGGGCAAGGTAAGGTTGGCACTGGAGACTGAAACTGAGGCTCAACCGGGTTTTGCAATGTTTTTGCCGATTTACAAGAAAGGCGCGCGCAGCGATACGATAGCCGCACGCCGCGCCAATATCAGCGGCTGGATAATAGCGAATTTTCGCATGAACAACCTGATGGCCGGCTTGTATGGAAAGAGCGTCGCAATAGTGGATATTAAAATCTACGATGGCATTGCCATGACGCCGCAGAGTTTGTTGTATGACGCCTTGGCGGCCAGCGGCCCATCGCGCAGCAGGGAGATTACGCAGAATAAGACTCAGACTCTTGCGGCGACTGAGTACATTCAGGTTGGCGGCCGTACATGGACCCTGGCGATCCACTCCCACCCCGAGTTAGATGTTCTGCAAGGCAAGGATAGTTCGCGCCTGATTGCGATTGCGGGTATGGGTTTGAGCCTGTTGCTGGCATTGCTGACCTGGACCTTGTTATCCGGGCGCGCTCGTGCCATGTCGCTGGCGCAGGAGATGACGCAGGAGTTGCGCGACAGCGAAGCACGTTTCCGTCATCAGGCGCAACACGATATTTTGACAGGCTTACCCAACCGTGCGCTGTTCAGTGACCGTCTGGAACAGGCGCTGGCGCAAGCCAAGCGACAGAAAAAGCGCCTGGCACTGATGTTCGTTGACCTCGACGCGTTCAAGCCGATCAATGACAATCTCGGACACCATGCGGGTGATTTTTTGCTAAAAGAGGTTGCGGCGCGGATGCAACATCATGTGCGTGCATCCGACACGGTCGCGCGCATGGGGGGTGACGAATTCGTGGTGTTGCTGTCTTCGATCGAAGAAGCGCAGGATGCGCTGGTATTGGCTGAAAAAATTCGTCTTGCCATCAACGAGCAATATGTAATGCCGGACGGAAAAATTCTGAATATTTCGTCCAGCATAGGCGTGGCGGTGTACCCGGAAAATGGTATGGATGAAATACAGCTCTCCAGAAACGCCGACAGCGCCATGTATTGCGCCAAGCAAAGCGGTCGTAACACCGTGCATGCATATCAAGCCTTTCAACTGCTTCAGCAGGTTTAAGGAATATGGTTCGGTTGGCTTGCCACTTTCGTAATAGGTAACTGTTCAGCCCGCTATGAATACCCCACCAGGCATGGCTTTTTCTGGGCCCCGAATCGCGATGCGATTCGCTTTCGGGAGAGCATACAAGGGCAATTGCAAAGTCAGGGATTTAATTTATCGCTGTGCCGGTATAGGTTCTTCTCTTCTTTTCCTTCTTCTTGTGTTAACAATGGGAAAGGATTGATTGCCCCTGCATTGCCGTATATCCCGTAGTGAAGATGTGGCGGGGTTGTTTTGGCATTACCAGTATTGCCGACATAGCCGAGCACCGTGCCAGCCTGAATACGTTGGCCAATGGACACATAGGCGAAGCTATCTAGATGGGCATAATAATGCCGTTGCCCCCCTGGTCCAAGGATCCACACCACATTGCCGCCGAGACTGGTATGGTCGCGACGCAGCACGATACCTTCTGTCGTGGCATGCACTGGTGTTCCCTTCTTGGAAAATATATCGATGCCTTCATGGCGGCGATTTCCTGATCGTGGTGCATCCCAGCTATCTTGTAGCGCACCACGCCGGAGATTTCCGATAGGCATGAATAGGGTTGCAGGAAGGGGCATAGAGGACAGGCGTAAGGCATAGGAAGCGGCGTCAAGAAACGGGAGCAATATGCTCAATATTGCCATCCACAGTACGGCCAAAAAAAACGTATGGATTGCTGTACGGATCGCTTTTTCCATTGGGGTGTATCGCACATCAGACTGTTTCGACTAGATATTGGATATGGCGTACCCGCTGAAGTTCATGAGGCGCCGGTTTGCCCGCTGAACTGTAGTTGTTGCATGGGTTGCTATCCAGCGAGGTGCGAGGGTCCGGGGCCACATAGTCCAACAAATCACTTTACTTTACTTCGCCCAAGAAAAGTAAGCCAAAAAAAGCGACCGCAGACTTGCTCTGCAGGACCTAGTTTGTGTGCTGCAAAAAATGGGAAATGAAAGAATTTGCAGCCCTTGCAAGGCAATTCAGCGCGATGTTCAGCGCAACAACTGGACGGACAGCCTATAAAACCTAACGTGCCTGATGGCGGTCAATCCACTCTTCAAATGACAACAGAAATTTCTGCATGAAGTCGCGGGTGTTGTTGTTGGAAATCGCCCCGCTATCATCAAGCAGTTTGCTGGCGTTGCCAATATAAGCCTCAGGTTGCGTCATCGCCGGCACATTGAGGAAAACCAGCGATTGCCGCAAATGATGATTAGCGCCGAAGCCGCCGATTGCTCCCGGCGAAATGCTGATGATCGCGCCTGGTTTGCCATCCCACGCGCTCTGGCCGTAGGGGCGCGAGCCAACATCAATCGCATTTTTCAGTACGCCGGGAACCGAGCGATTGTATTCGGGCGTGATAAACAGCACTGCATCTGCCGCCTGCAACTGCTGTTTGAAGGCGCTCACCACCGCAGTTGGCTGTGCTTCATCATCCTGGTTGAACAAGGGCAGATTGCCAATTTCGACAATTTCCAGCTTGAGCGAAGGTGGTGCCAGAGCAATCAATGCGTTTGCCATTTTCCGATTTAATGAATCCTTGCGCAGGCTGCCTACGAAGATCGCTACATTTTTGGTCGTTTTCATCATGTTTCCTTGGGTTAAGAAGCAAAACGATAATTGCGCTCGAAAGACTTAAATTTGATTCGAATCAGGTCAGCAATAAGAAGCAGATTGGAATGCCAGGAATATCTCAATCATGAACATTTATAAATAAAAGTCATGTGACGACTAGTAAATGCAACAGTTAAATAGTCCCATAACAGGCAGCCTTGCAGAATTGAGGCAGGTCAAAGTTTGGCTAATTACTCCAGCCATCCTGCCCTGCGCAACCTACACTTTCTACTATCGTAGTTGGCGAAGATTTTACTTAATTGATGTTAATGAGATGGGCTCTTTCTCTTGTTCGTCGCTTGCCAGTCAATCCGGCACGCTTGGTACATTATGATGCCGTCCTTTGGGGGAGTGGAGTCCATCTCATTAATATCAGTTCCTTCATAGCTATTGCTTTGTGTATGCGAGGAGCGGTGCATGTAAATTATTCATTCATGCTGCCCTCGTAAGTTCATTCAAAGGAGACAGCATCATGGCAAATCCATTTGTGCATATTGAATTACACACCAGCGATCTCGCCAAGGCAAAGGCTTTTTATAGCCAGTTATTCGACTGGAAGCTGGAAGATGTCGCGACACCTGAGGATGGCGTACCCTACACCATGATCAAGGTTGGCGAGGGCACAGGGGGCGGCATGATGACCAATCCGGCCCCGCACGAGTCGGCCCATTGGCAAGCTTTTGTCGGGGTTGACGACATCAAAGCCAGCACCGAAAAAGCGAAGTCGCTAGGCGCAACTGTCGTGCAGGATGTGATGGATATTGGCGAACACGGCTGGATCAGCGTGATCGTCGACCCGACCGGCGCCAGTTTCGCCTTGTGGCAAGCGAAAGCTGGCGCGTAATTTGAAATTAGCTGAAATTACAGCTTTTCCAATTCTTCTTGCTGCTCCATCCATTCCCCTTCCAGTTGCGCCAGATCTTTGGTGTAGAAAGTCTGGTTGGTCAACAGGGTTTTTAGTTTGGCTTTGTTGGCGGCGTCGTAGATGCCCGTTCCAGCCAGTTCAGTGTCGATCAGGGTTTTTTGCTCGTTGCGCTTGGCGATTTGCTCTTCCAGGCGCTTGATCTTGTTTTCGATCGGTTTTCTTACTGCAGCATTTTTCTGCCGTTGTTCGGCGTCCAGCCGTTTCTGGTCGCGCTTGTCGACGGCGGGCCCGCTGGCGACCGGGGCGGCTTTCGGCAGGTCTTCGGAAGTGTCTCTGTGGACCGGCAATACGTCGGTGCCTTTGCCGAGTTTGCTCTGGAACAGCCAGTCCCTGTAATCGTCCAGATCGCCGTCGAACGGTTGCAGCTTGCCGTTGGCAACTATGATGAACTGGTCGGTGGTGGCGCGCAGCAGGTGGCGGTCATGCGAAACCACGACTAGCGTGCCTTCGAACTGGGCCAGCGCTTCGGTCAATGCTTCGCGGGTTTCCAGGTCCAGATGGTTGGTCGGCTCATCCAGCAGCAACAGGTTGGGGCGCTGCCAGACGATCAATGCCAAGGCCAGACGTGCCTTTTCGCCGCCGGAGAACGGCGCAATCGAGCTCGTTACCATCTGGCCGGGGAAATTGAAGCTGCCGAGGAAGTTGCGCAATTCCTGCTCGCGCACGGTGGGCGCGATCTTGGCCAGATGCCATAGCGGCGATTCGTCATGGCGTAGCATTTCGACCTGGTGCTGGGCGAAGTAGCCAATGGTCAGGCCCTTGCCGGTGGTGAAGGTGCCGGTGACCGGATTGATGTCGCCGGCAATGGTCTTGATCAGCGTCGATTTGCCTGCGCCATTGACGCCCAAGAGGCCGATGCGCTGGCCGATCTGGAGCGAGAAGTTGATGTTGTTGACGATAATTTTTTCACCGCTCGGGAGATCATTTTCGTCCGTGAGTTGGTAACCGGCATTCACGTCTTCCATGACCAGCAGCGGGTTTGGCGCATTTAGCGGCTCGCGGAATTCGAACGAGAATTCGGCTGCGGCGCGCAAGGGCGCCAGTTCCGCCATTTTCTCCAGCGCTTTCATGCGGCTTTGTGCTTGTCGCGCTTTGCTGGCTTGCGCCTTGAAGCGGTTGACGAAGGATTCCAGGTGGGCACGTTTACGGTTCTGCTTTTCCATCACGCCTTGCGCCAGAATCATCTGCGCCGCGCGTTGGCTTTCGAAGCTGGAGTAATTGCCGGAATAGCGCTTCAATTTACGTTCGTCGATGTGGACGATCACGTTAACCACTTCATCCAGAAAATCACGATCATGCGAGATGATCAGCAGCGTGCCGGCGTAGCGCTTCAGCCAGTCTTCCAGCCAGATGATGGCGTCCAGATCCAGATGGTTGGTAGGTTCATCCAGCAGCAGCAGGTCGGACGGGCACATCAGCGCCTGCGCCAAGTTGAGGCGCATGCGCCAGCCGCCGGAGAAGTTTGCCACCGATTGTTGCATTTGTTCCAGCGAAAAGCCCAGTCCCAGTAGCAGCTGTTCGCCGCGCGAGTTGACGGTGTAAGCGTCGGCGTCGGCCAGCGCACCGTACATGTTGCCGATTGCAAGACCGTTTTCTGTGGTTTCCGGTTGCGCTTCCAGTGCGGCCAATTCGGCTTCGAGGCGGCGCAGCGTTAGGTCGCCGTCGATCGCGTAATCGAGCGCGGCGCGGTCCAGCGCCGGGGTTTCCTGTGCAACGTAGGCGACGCGCCATTTGGCAGGGAAGTCGATTTCGCCCTGGTCGGCGTGTAGTTCGCCGCGCAACAAACCGAACAGGCTGGATTTGCCAGCGCCGTTGGCACCGATCAAGCCGATCTTGTCGCCGGGGTTGAGGGTAACGTCGACGTTGTCGAGGAGGGGCTTGATGCCGCGCATCAGGCTGACTTGCTGGAACCGAATCATAATTAAAATTTCTAGGGAGTATACGGTAAAGCCATGCTATCACCGCATGTATTCATTGCGTGTTTAAAAATACAAATGGGAGTACAGCCAATGTGGCCAGACTCCCGTATTGCCTGTGCTGCGATTTGAAGTCTCTTTAGGGCTTACGCAAAACATTGCTGTTTACAGTCCGTAGGATGGGTGAAACCCATCATGTACGTTTGATATGTGATGGGTTTCACCCATCCTACGGTACTACTTCAGTTGCTGCTTCAATTGTTCTGCTGTGATCAAAAAAACCATGTTGTCACCGGCGCTGGTGGTGACCCAAGTCAATTCCAAATCTGGGAAAGCAGCTTCGGCGAATGCGTATTCATTGCCGATTTCGACGATCAGTATGCCATTTTCGGTCAGATGCTGCACTGCGCCTGCCACAATTTTGCGCACCAGATTCATTCCATCGTCACCGCCCGCTAAGGCAATCTGCGGTTCATGCAGGTATTCTTGCGGCAGTTGCCCCATTGAACCGCTGTTCACATAAGGCGGGTTGGTGACGATCAAGTCGTATTTCTTGTCAGGGACATTAGTATACAGGTCGGACTCGATCAGGGTAATCCGATCCTCCAGATCGTAATCAGCGACGTTGCGAAATGCTACATCGAGCGCATCTTTTGAGATGTCGGCGGTATCGACATGAGCATTCGGAAACGCATCGGCCAGCATGATCGGCAGGCAACCGGAGCCGGTACACAGTTCGAGAATATCGGTCACGCTTTCCGGGTCTGTGACCCAGGGTGAAAAAAACTCTGGAATCAGTTCGGCAATGAAAGAGCGCGGCACGATCACGCGTTCGTCAACGTAAAAACGATAGCTGCCAAGCCAGGCTTCGTGGGTGAGGTAGGCGGCCGGAACGCGGTCGGTAGCGCGGCGCTCAATGACTTCCAGAATGGCGGCGACTTCTTCCGGCAGCAGGCGTGCATCCAGAAAAGGATCGAGCGTTTCCAGAGGTAATTTAAGCGTGTGCAAGATCAGATAGGCGGCTTCGTCCAGCGCATTGCTGCTGCCGTGGCCGAAAAACAGTTTTTCGGTATTGAAGCGCGTGATCGCATAGCGGAACAGGTCGCGCGGAGTGGAGAACGGGTGGTTTGGTATTTGATGTGTCATGGGCTTCAGTATTTAAGGTTCGTCAGGTCAGCAGGTTTTCCAGCGTGCGGCGATAGATGTTCTTCAGCGGGTCGATGAAGCGCAGTTCGATATGCTCGTCGATCTTGTGAATGCTGCCGTTGGGCGGGCCAAATTCAATCACTTGCGGACAAATTTGCGCAATGAAGCGGCCGTCCGAGGTGCCGCCGGTGGTCGACAGGTCGGCGTCGATCCCGGTTTCCGCCTTGATCGCGTCGCACAGCGCGTCGCTCAGTACGCCGCGCGGCGTCAGGAACGGCTGGCCGCTGATGGTCCAGCGCAGGTCGTAGTCCAGTTCGTGCCGGTTCAGGATTTCATGCACGCGTTCTTGCAAGCCTTCTGCAGTGCTGGCGGTGGAAAAACGGAAATTGAAATCGATCACGATATCGCCCGGAATCACGTTGTTGGCGCCGGTGCCGCTGTGGACATTCGAAATCTGGAACGAGGTCGGCAAATAATAGGCATTGCCTTCGTCCCAATGCTCGGCCACCAGTTCGGTCAGTGCCGGTGCGGCCAGATGGATCGGATTTTTTGCCAATTGCGGATAAGCGATGTGACCCTGGATGCCTTTGATAGTTAATTTACCTGACATGGAACCGCGGCGGCCGTTCTTGACGGTGTCGCCCAATTCTCCGGTAGAAGTCGGTTCGCCGACGATGCAATAGTCGATCTGCTCGCCGCGTGCTTTGAGCATGTTGCAGACGATGATCGTGCCGTCGGTGGACGGGCCTTCTTCGTCGCTGGTAATCAGAAAACCGATCGATCCTTTGTGGTCGGGATGGGCTGTAACGAATTCTTCCGTGGCGACGATAAAAGCGGCAATCGACGTTTTCATGTCGGCTGCGCCGCGACCAAACAGCTTGCCATCGCGCTGCGTCGGCACGAACGGATGCGATTGCCATTGCTCGACCGGGCCGGTCGGCACCACGTCGGTATGACCGGCGAAAACGACCAGTGGTTGCGTCGCGCCTTTGCGCGCCCACAGGTTGGTGACGTCAAGGGACTGGAGGGTTTCGCACGCAAAGCCGAGCGGTGATAACTGTTCGATCAAGCGCTGCTGGCAGCCTTTGTCTTGCGGGGTCAGGGAGCTTAGCGCGATCAATTCTTGGGCTAACGCGAGGGTTTTTCTCATGGTTCTATCTTAAAAATCTGTTGGTAGAGTGCGTCAGAGAAGCCGACGTGGGATTCTTGCGCAGCAGCATTGCCGATGGTTAATACCGGCCGCTTGATGGCGGACGGCGATTCGCACATCAATGCGATGGCACTCGGGGCGTCAATGATAGCTGCTTTGCGTTCTTCGGACAGCGCGCGCCAAGTCGTGCCTTTGCGGTTGAGTAATACTTCCCAATCGCAATTTTTTAACCAGGATTCAATCATGGCGGGCGTCACCCCATCTTTTTTGAAGTTGTGAAAGGTGTGGACAATTGCATGCGTATTGAGCCAGTTGCGGGTTTTTTTGACTGTATCGCAATTGGGGATGCCGTGCAGAACGATGCTGGCAGTTTGGTGGTCTTCGCTCATGCGTTAAGGGTGAATTGCGTGAAAGTTGGCTCGTCCGATTTTCCTGTTGCCTTTTCCTGCGGCGCAGCGTGTTCGTTATTGTTGAGCTGCCATAGCAGATTACTGGGCGAATCCGCATTCGCCAAGCCTTCTTCCTGCGATATCTTGCCGCTCTTGATCATGTGCAGCAGGGTTTGCTCGAAAGTCTGCGAACCTGCCGAAAGGCTTTTTTCAATCGCTTCTTTGATCTGGGTGATTTCCCCTTTTTCGATCAGTTCCGCCACATAGCGCGTATTGAGCATGACTTCGGTTGCGGCCAGCCGCTGGTTGTCCGGTGAACGCACCAAGCGTTGCGAAATGACGGCGCGCAGGGTCGAAGCAACATCCAGCAATAGCGCAGAGCGATTTTCAATCGGGTAAAAACTGATGATGCGGTTCAAGGCGTTGTAGCTGTTGTTCGCATGCAAGGTAGCCAATACCAGATGCCCGGACTGCGCATAGGCAAGGGCGGCCGACATGGTTTCCTTGTCACGGATTTCGCCAATCAGGATGCAATCGGGCGCCTGGCGCAACGAGTTTTTCAGCGCGATCTCCAGGCTGACTGAATCGGTGCCGATTTCTCGCTGGTTGACGATGGAACGCTTGTTATTGAAAAGGAATTCAATCGGATCTTCCAGCGTCAGGATATGTCCGGTACACATTTCGTTGCGGTAGTCCAGCATCGAGGCAATCGTGGTCGATTTGCCCGAGCCGGTGGCACCCACCACCAGAATCAGCCCGCGCTTATCCATGATCAGTTCAGACAGGACAGCTGGCAGAGCCAGCGTGTCAAGCGCCGGGATGTCATGCGGGATGAAGCGCAACACCGCTGAAAAAGTGCCGCGTTGACGGAATGCAGACAAGCGGAAGCGGCCAACATCGCGTACCGGAATACCGATGTTGAGCTCGTTTTCTTGCTCAAGCTTGGCCATGTCGGCAGCAGACAAGACTTCGCCCAGCAGCGCCATGATGTTCTGCATCCCCATTTTTTGCTGGTTGATCGGGATCAGATTGCCTTGGATCTTCAGGTGGATTGGCGAATTGATGGCCAGAAACATATCCGACGCACCCTTTTCCTTCATTAAGGAAAATAAACGATCCATGCTCATCCTGCGCTCCCGATGTTTGTTATGTGTTGTAGTAGTGCAGGCCTCCGTGCCTGCACTACTGACATCAAGCTACGCGTAACAATTCGTTGATGCCGGTCTTGGCCCGTGTTTTGGCGTCGACGTGCTTGACGATGACGGCGCAGTACAGACTGTATTTGCCGTCGGGGGAAGGCAGGTTGCCTGACACCACAACCGAGCCGGCGGGAATGCGGCCATAAGTAACTTCGCCGGTGGCGCGGTCGTAAATCTTGGTCGACTGGCCGATGTAGACGCCCATCGAAATTACCGAGTTTTCCTCAACGATCACGCCTTCGACGATTTCCGAGCGGGCGCCGATGAAGCAATTGTCCTCGATGATGGTCGGGTTGGCTTGCATCGGTTCCAGCACGCCGCCGATGCCGACGCCGCCCGACAGGTGGACGTTCTTGCCGATCTGGGCGCAGGAGCCGACAGTGGCCCAGGCATCGACCATCGTGCCTTCATCGACATAAGCGCCGATATTCACGAAAGACGGCATCATGATGACATTCCTGCCGATAAAGCTGCCGCGCCGCGCGACTGCCGGCGGCACTATCCGAAAGCCGCCTTTGGCGAAGTCGTCTGCAGTGAAGTTGGCAAATTTGGTTGGCACTTTGTCGTAGAACTGCATGTGGTCACCGGACGGCATCACGATGTTGTCTTCCAGCCGGAACGACAGCAATACTGCTTTCTTTACCCACTGGTTGACGACCCATGCACCGCTGTCTTTTTGCGCAACCCGCAGGCTGCCGTCGTTGAGTTGTTCGATGACGTGCGCAACGGCATCGCGAACCTCTGTCGGAGCGGAGGCTGGAGAAAAGTCGGCGCGATTTTCCCACGCGGCATCGATAATTTGCTGAAGTTGCTGGGTCATTGGATTGCTCTTGTAGGTTAATGGTTAATCAAGTGACTAACTGATTGATTGATGGATTAATCGAGGATGTGCAGTTTTTGGGTGAATGCGACGATGCGGCGCGCCGCTTCCAGGCATTCACTTACTTCGGCCACCAGTGCCATGCGGATGCGGTTGCGGCCCGGGTTGATGCCATGCGCCTCGCGCGCCAGATAGCTGCCTGGCAGAACTGTCACATTATATTCGGCATACAGTTGCCGTGCGAATTCGACATCGGACAGGGAAGTATGCCGGCTGATATCGGCCCACAGGTAAAAACCGGCATCGGGTAGATCGACATCAAGCACTGTTTGCAGCAGCGGCGTGACTTGCCGAAATTTTTGCTGATACAGGATGCGGTTTTGCAGCACATGGTCTTCGTCGTTCCAGGCTGCAATCGAGGCGGCCTGTACTGTCGGGCTCATGGCGCCGCCCTGATAGGTGCGGTACAGCAAAAATTTGCGCATTAATTCAGCATCGCCAGCCACAAAGCCGGAGCGCATGCCGGGCACATTTGAGCGTTTCGACAGGCTTGAAAATACGATCAGGCGTGGGAAGTCCAGCCGCCCGAGCTGGTGCGCTGCTTCCAACGCGCCCAGCGGCGCTTCCGGCTTGAAGTAGATTTCGGAATAACACTCGTCAGCCGCAATCACGAAACCATAGCGGTCGGACAGCTCGAATAATTCTTTCCAGTCGTTAAGCGTCAATACAGCTCCAGTCGGGTTGCCCGGCGAGCAGACATACAGCAGTTGCACGCGCTGCCAGATGGCAGCCGGAACGCTTGCGTAATCCGGTGCAAAATTGCGTGCCGGATCGGAATTGACGAAGTAGGGCTGGGCGCCGCACAGATAAGCTGCGCCTTCATAAATTTGGTAAAACGGATTCGGGCACACCACCAGCGCATCCTGCCGGGACGGATCGACCACGGTCTGGGCCAGCGCAAACAAGGCTTCTCGCGAACCGTTGACCGGCAGTATCTGGCTGGCAGGATCGAGTTTTGGCAAGCGGTAGCGCCGTTCCAGCCAGCCGGAGATCGCGCTGCGCAATGCTTCGCTGCCGGCGGTGCCGGGGTAACTCGCCAAGCCCGCCAGATTGTCCGTTAGCGCTTGCTGGATGAAAGCCGGCGTGGCATGTTTGGGTTCGCCAATGCCGAGACTGATCGACGTGTATGCAGGATTCGGCGTGACGCCCGAAAATAGCTGCCGCAGTTTCTCGAAAGGGTACGGCTGGAGATTTTGTAGAAGTGGGTTCACGGCGTAAGGGGAAGGGGACAAAGGACGATTGATGAAATGAAACGTAATGAAACGTAATGAAACGTAACATAGTGGAGCGATTGGCGCCTGTAAAGGCCAAAATGGGATCGCAGCATTATACCGATCTGGGCTTTGTTTGCGATGCAGCAAACTAAGCTCGAAATGCGCCTGAAAGTGCCATGCGGATTACCTGAACTGCTATCATTGCGACCTTTTGCGATGGATTTTCTCGTATTATTAAAAGAAAATTAAGAAAAAATCATCCTCTGTATTTTCAAATCCATTTATTAACGATCAAGATAAGAACTGCTGCCAACGTGCGTTTATCGTCCATTAAATTATCAGGATTCAAGTCCTTTGTTGATCCGACACATTTCCAAGTGCCGGGGCAACTGGTCGGCGTGGTGGGGCCGAATGGCTGCGGCAAATCCAATATCATCGACGCGGTGCGCTGGGTATTGGGCGAGTCCAAGGCTTCCGAGTTGCGCGGCGAATCGATGCAGGACGTCATTTTCAACGGCTCGACGCACCGCAAACCGGCTGGCCGTGCATCGGTCGAACTGCTGTTCGACAATGCCGACGGGCGCGCATCCGGCGCCTGGGGGCAATATGCGGAAATCGCGGTCAAGCGCACGCTCACGCGCGACGGCAACTCAAACTATTACATCAATAACCAAGTAGTGCGACGGCGCGATATCCAGGATATTTTCATGGGCACCGGCCTGGGGCCGCGTGCTTACGCCATCATCGGCCAAGGCATGATTTCGCGCATCATCGAGGCGCGCCCGGAAGAGTTGCGGATTTTCCTCGAAGAAGCCGCCGGCGTATCCAAGTACAAAGAGCGCCGCCGCGAAACCGAAAATCGCCTGAAGGACACGCGCGAAAACCTGCTCCGGCTGGAAGACATCTTGCGCGAACTCACCGGCAATCTTGAAAAACTGGAAGCCCAGGCTGCGGTGGCGCAAAAATTTCGCCAAATGCAGACCGATCAGGATGAAAAGCAAAAACTGCTGTGGCTGTTGCGCAAAAACGAAGCGCAGATCGAGCAGCAAAAACATTTCCGCGACATAGAGCAGGCGCAAACCGATCTGGAGCAGCACACCACCCAGTTGCGCCACAGCGAACTGGAACTGGAACAGATGCGCCAGACCCATTATGCGACGGGCGACCACATGCATCAGGCGCAAGGCGCGCTGTATCAGACCAATGCCGAAATCGGCAGCCTGGAAGCAAAAATCAAGTTTGTCATCGAATCGCGCAATCGCTTGCAAAACCAGTTGATCGCATTGACCGCCCAGCGCGACCAATGGCAACGGCAAAGCCAGCAAAGCCAGGATCAGTTTGCCGAGGCCGAATTCAATCTGGAAGAGCAGGGCGCTCTGGTCGAACATGCTGAACAAACGCTGCAACTGGCCAGCGACAAGTTGCCGCAACTGGAGCAGGCATGGCGCACAGCGCAGATCAGCACCACCGAATCGCGCGGCAAGATCATGCAGGCGCAGCAACAGATCGAGCTGGAGTCGGCACATCAGCGCAATGCGTCGAATATCCTGAACGGCCTGACTGTGCGCCGCGAACGGCTGTCGCAAGAGAAAAATGCTTTGCAGATGCCGGATAACGCGCATCTGGCCGATCTGAAAATGCAGCTGGAAGAAAAGCAGGCGGCGTTGGAAGAAGCGGCGCAGCAACTCGACATCGCCCAAGAACAGCAGCCGGCGCTGGAGCAGGAGCGCCGTGAGGCGCAGCAGCAAGTCAATCTAGAGGCCGCCAGCAATGCGCAACTGGAAGCACGCTTGCAGGCTCTCAAGCAATTGCAGGAAAACGTTCAGAATCAAGGCAAAGTGCAGCCTTGGCTCGACAAGCACGAATTGGGCAATTTGCCGCGTTTGTGGCAGAAAATGCAGATCGAGCAAGGCTGGGAAACTGCGCTGGAGTCGATCTTGCGCGAGCGTACTTCTGCCCTGGAAGTGTCCAACCTGGACTGGGCCAAGGCTTTCTTCAGCGACGTGCCGCCGGCCAAGCTGGCGCTGTTTACACTCAATGGTGCGCCGCACCCCGAAGTTGCGACGGCCGGATTGACGCCGTTATTGACGCTATTGAAACTCAATGACCCTGGCTTGCGGGCGCTGCTGCAGGATTGGCTGCACGGGGTTTTTGTGGCCGACGATGCTGCCAATGCTTTCTCGCAGCGCAATGATTTGCCCTTGGGCGGCTGTTTCGTGACCCGCGAAGGGCATCTTATCGGTCGCGCCGGCGTGCGGTTTTATGCCGCCGACTCCGAGCAGGATGGCATGCTGGCGCGCCAGCAAGAGATAGACAACCTCGGCAAGCAAGTGCGTGCGCAGCAATTGCTGGCGGAACAGGCCCGCTCGCGTTCGGTGCGGGCTGACGCTGCGCTGTCGCAAGCCGCTAGGCAATTGCAGGACAGCCGCCAGAGCGTCGGCAGCCTGACGCAAGCGGTACATGGCCTGCAGATGGAGGTCGTCAAATTATCCGAAGTGCAGGAACGCTTCAACCAGCGCAGTAGTCAAATTATCGGCGATCTGGCCGAAATTGCCGAGCAGGAAGCCGAGCAGCAACAGATCCGGGTCGAATCCGAAGCGCGTTTTGAAGAACTCGATGCCGCGCTGGCAGAGTTGCAAGGCGCACACGAGGATGGCCAGACCGCGTATCTGGAGAAAGAGTTGCAACTTGCTGACGCCCGGCAGCGCTTGCGCGAGCTGGAGCGGGCCGCACAGGATGCGGTATTCGCTGAAAAATCGCAGCGCAGCAAGATGGATGAACTGAAACGCACTATTGCCACCGCGCTGGAACAATCGTCCCAATTGGCGGTGACGATGCAGCAAGGCACGCTGGAACTTGAAGACCTGAACGATCAGACCAGCGACGCCGGCCTGCAAACCCTACTGGAAAAACGCACTGAACAGGAACGCGCATTGTCGGACGCACGCCATGAACTCGATCAGATCACTCAGAAGTTGCGGCATCTGGAAGAGGCGCGTGGGCAAACCGAGCGCAATCTGCAGCCGCAACGCGACAAAATCATGGAGCTGCAATTGAAGGAACAGGCCGCGCGCCTGAATCAGGAGCAATTCGCACAGCAATTGCAAGAAGCCAATGCCGATGAGGTCGCCTTGAGCGACAAGCTGCATTCCGACCTGCGGCCGTCCTATCTACAGGGCGAAGTCACGCGGCTGTCCAATGCCATTGCCGCCCTGGGCGCGGTGAATCTGGCCGCGCTGGATGAACTGTCGCAAGCTGCTGAGCGCAAGAATTTCCTGGATGCGCAGAATGCCGACCTGACCGAAGCCATCAATACGCTGGAAGACGCGATTCGCCGTATCGACAAGGAAACTCGCGAACTGTTGCAGGAGACATTCAATCAGGTCAATGCCCATTTTTCCGAACTGTTCCCGATACTTTTCGGCGGCGGCCAGGCCAGATTGGTGATGACTGGCGATGAAATTTTGGATTCTGGCGTAATGGTGATGGCACAACCACCCGGCAAAAAAAATGCAACAATTCACCTTCTTTCCGGCGGAGAGAAGGCTTTAACAGCAACAGCGCTGGTGTTTTCGATGTTTCAGCTCAATCCCGCCCCATTTTGCCTGCTGGACGAAGTCGATGCGCCGCTGGATGATTCAAACACAGAACGTTTTTGTAAAATGGTTAAACGCATGTCTTCGAAAACCCAGTTTCTGTTTATTTCGCATAACAAAATCGCGATGGAAATAGCACAACAATTGATTGGCGTTACCATGCAGGAACAAGGGGTATCCCGTATTGTGGCGGTGGAAATGCAGTCCGCAGCCAATTTTGCATTAGAGGGGCAAGCCGCATGACTGACTTACAAATAAGCTTAATCGCCATCGGCGGCACCATCGTAGTCGGTGTCATCTCTTATAACAAATGGCAAGAATACAAGACCAAGAAAAGCGTCGAGCGCGCATTTTCAAGCAATCACGACGACGTCCTGATGCAGCCTTCAGGTGCGGCTGACGCAATCGGTACTGCTGAGGTGCGACAAGAGCCGAGCTTTTCCGTTGCCAGCGACAACACTGCCGCAGTGGATGCATTGCATCCAGTGGATCAAGCGGATCAAGCGGATCAATCAGCCTCTGTGGTTGCCGCAGATGCTGCTGCCCAAGCGCATGCGGATGCACAGACGCCCATGCCGCAGCAGGAGTTGCCAGTCGATCCGCTGATTGACTGCAATATTCCCCTGATGCTGGAGAACCCGGTACACGGCGTACAAATATTGCCGATTTTGCAGACTCTGGCGCGGATCGGTAGCAAGCCGATTCATTTCATCGGCTTGCGCGAGGATCAGGTTTGGGAAGTTGTAAGTAGCGGTGGCATCTATACCGCGCTGCAAGCCGGTGTGCAACTGGCCAACCGCGGCAGCGCCTTGACTGAGCTTGAATATTCCGAACTGGTAATGCGACTGCGCGAAGTTGCCGATAAGATGGGCGCCGAACCCGACGTGCCGGATATGGAGGAGGTTGTTTATGTAGCGCGTGAGTTGCATCGCTTCATCTCCGAACATGACGTCCAGTTAGGTATCAATATCCACACCAACGGAGCACCGTGGGCGCTCAACAGCTTGCGCCCGATGTTGAAAAAAGTCGGTTTCGAGCTGCGCCCTGACGGCCGTTACAGCATGCCGGACGGAGACGGCGGCAATCTGTTCCTGTTATCCGTGAATACCAAACCGCCTGCCCTCACTGCAGTCACTGCTCCAGCCACGGTCACTCCTACTCCCACTACGCCTCGGCTCACCTTGTTGCTGGAAGTGCCTAGCGTGGCACCGCAACGCGACGGTTATGGTGCAATGACGGCCTGTGCCAAGCTGCTGGCAGTCAAGTTGGGCGGATCGGTGGTAGATGACGATAGCCAGCTGTTGACCAACGAAGCGCTGGCCGAAATCGCGTCCCAGGTTACTGCTTTTTATGACGACATGGAGGCATCGGAAATTCCGGCTGGTTCGATCCGGGCGCAGCGCTTGTTTCAATGATTTTTCAGCGATATTTCAATGATGTTTCAACGATATTTCAATGACGCCACCTGATTTATTTTCCGCTCCCAGCAGTAACGATGTTTCTGTTTCCGATGCAACCGCCTGGCAGACACGTGCGTTTTGGCTGCGTGCCGAGTTGGATCGGCACAACATTGCCTATTATGTTTTTGATCAGCCGACCATTCCGGACGCCGAATACGACAAGCTATTTGGCGAACTCCAAGCGCTTGAAGCCGCACATCCGGAACTGATAAGCCCCGATTCGCCGACCCAACGCGTCGGCGCAGCTCCGTTCGGTCAGTTTTCGCAAGTCACGCATTCGGTGCCGATGCTGTCGCTCAACAACGGTTTTAACGAAGCCGACATCATCGCTTTCGACCGCCGCGCCAAAGAAGCATTGGGTTACCATAGTCAAGAAGTCGAATATGCGACTGAGCTCAAGTTCGATGGCCTGGCGATCAATTTGCGCTATGAACATGGTGTTTTTGTTCAGGCAGCCACCCGCGGCGATGGCGCCACCGGCGAGGATGTCACTAAAAATATTCGCACCGTGCGCGCTATTCCGCTGCGGCTGAACACCAGCACGCCACCGGCGCTGATCGACATCCGTGGCGAAGTATTGATGTACAAGGCAGACTTCGCACGTCTCAATGCACGCCAGCGCGACGCCGGGCAAAAGGAATTCGCTAATCCGCGCAATGCCGCTGCTGGCAGTTTGCGCCAGCTTGATTCGCGCATTACCGCACAGCGCGCGTTGCGGTTTTTTGCCTACGGGATCGGCGCACTGGAAGGCGCGGCGTTGCCGCCGTCCCATTCCGCCTTGCTCGATTGGTATAGTAGCATGGGAGTACCTGTCTGTAACGAGCGAACTATATGCGGTGGTGCTGTGGGTTTGCTGGAGTATTTTAAGATTATCGGATTAAAACGCGCGCAATTGCCGTATGACATCGACGGCGTCGTGTACAAAGTCAACGCGCTTGCGGAGCAACAAAAACTGGGCTTTGTGTCGCGCGCACCACGCTTTGCGCTGGCGCACAAATTCCCGGCCGAAGAAGCGCTGACGGTGGTGCAGGAGATCGAAGTTCAGGTCGGGCGCACCGGCGCAATCACGCCGGTGGCGCGGCTGGCGCCGGTGTTCGTCGGCGGCGTCACGGTGACCAATGCCACGCTGCATAACGAGGATGAAGTCAACCGCAAGGATATCCGCATCGGCGACACCGTCATCGTGCGCCGCGCCGGTGATGTGATCCCGGAAGTGGTGGCCTATGTGCCGGAGCAGCGGCCTGCAAACGCGCGCCGTTTTGTTATGCCCGGCATTTGTCCGGTGTGCGGTTCAGCCATCGTGCGGCTGGAAGACGAGGCGATAGCGCGCTGCTCCGGCGGCTGGATCAAGTGCGCGGCCCAGCGCAAGGGCGGCTTGCAGCATTTTGCATCGCGCAAGGCGATGGATATCGAGGGCCTGGGCGATCAGTTGATCGACCAGTTGGTCGACCGGCAAGTCATTACCACCGCAGCCGATCTGTACGACAAGCGCAAGCTTAGCGTAACTGCGCTGGCCGAGCTCGACCGCATGGCCGACAAGTCGGCCCAGAATGTGCTGGATGCGCTGGAAAAATCCAAGTCGACCACGCTGGCGCGCTTCGTCTATGCGCTGGCCATCCGGCATGTCGGCGAAGCCACGGCCAAGGCGCTGGCCAGCCATTTCGGCACGCTCGACGCGCTGGTGCAGGCGTCCGAAGCGCAATTGCTGGAAGTGGCCGACGTCGGCCCGGTGGTGGCTAAGTCCATTACCCAGTTTTTTGCCGATCCGCTGAATATCGAACTGATAGCGCAATTGCGCGCAGCTGGTGTTCACTGGCAAGAAAACAGCATTGCTGACGCCAGGCCGCGGCCTTTGCTGGGCCAGACTTTCGTGCTTACCGGCAGCATGCCGACGCTCACCCGCGACGTCGCAGCGGCGATGATCGAAACGGCAGGCGGCAAGGTCGCCGGTTCCGTTTCCAAAAAAACCAGCGTGGTGGTGGCTGGCGCAGATGCCGGTAGCAAGCTGGTCAAGGCGCAGGAACTTGGTATCAACATCATCGACGAAGCAGGACTGTTGAGCCTGTTGTCGCAACCATAAAAAAGAACCATGAAAAAAATTACAAAAGCAGTTTTTCCAGTAGCCGGGCTGGGCAGCCGTTTCTTGCCAGCCACCAAGGCGCAACCGAAAGAAATGCTGCCGATTGTCGACAAGCCTTTGATCCAGTACGCCGTCGAGGAAGCGGTTGCGGCCGGCATCACGGACATGGTTTTTATCACCGGGCGCAATAAGCGCGCGATCGAAGACCATTTCGACAAAGCCTATGAAATGGAGGCCGAACTGGAGGCCGCTGGCAAGGAAGAATTGCTGGCGTTGGTGCGCGGCGTGATTCCGCCCCATATTCATTGTATCTTCATCCGCCAGCCGGCAGCACTGGGGCTGGGACACGCGGTGCTGTGCGCACGTCCGGTGATCGGTGACGAACCGTTTGCGGTGTTGCTGGCTGACGATCTGATGGATGTTGAGTGCGGTCAGTCATCCGTTATGGCGCAAATGACGCGGCTGTATGACACCGAGCAAGCCAGCATCGTTGCAGTGCAAGACGTGCCGCGCGCATTGACGCGCCAATACGGCATCGTCAGCAGCACTCCTTATAGTGATCATTTGGAGCAGATGCGCGGCATTATTGAAAAACCCATGCCGGAGGATGCGCCATCGACGCTTGCCGTCAGTGGCCGTTATGTATTGTCAAACCGGATTTTCGATTACTTGGAACACCAGGGCAAAGGGCGGGGCGGCGAGATTCAATTGACCGATGCGATCGCCCAATTACTGGAAAGTGAACCGGTATATGCGTATCGCTACGCTGCCACCCGCTATGATTGCGGTTCCAAGTTAGGTTATTTGCAAGCCAGTGTCGCATTGGGTTTGAAACATCCGGAAACCGGTGCGGCGTTCGCCGACTATCTGCGCAGTCTTTCAATTTGATGGAAAGAATATCCGCATGATCAGGCCAATTCTGAAAATGGGCGACCCAAGGTTGCTGCGCAAAGCGGAACCGGTGACGCATTTTTCCAATGCTGCACTGGAAGAATTGATTGTCGACATGTTCGACACCATGTATTCGGTCAAAGGCGTCGGCCTAGCTGCGCCGCAAATCGGGGTCAACCTGCAACTGGTCATCTTTGGCTTCGGGCAAAATAGCCGCTATCCGGATGCGCCGGCAGTGCCGGAAACGGTGTTGATCAATCCGCAACTGACGCCGCTGTCGCAAGAAACTGAGGACGGCTGGGAAGGCTGCCTGTCGGTGCCGGGTCTGCGCGGCATGGTGCCGCGCTGGAAGCTGCTGCATTACGAAGGCATGGATCAATTCGGCAAGCGCATCAGCCGCGACGTGGAAGGCTTCCATGCGCGTGTGGTGCAGCATGAAGTTGACCACCTGGAAGGCATCCTGTACCCGATGCGCATTAAGGACATGACGCAGTTCGGTTATGTGGATGTGCTGTTTCCTGAGATGGAAGCGAACAGCGACGAATGATTATGTTTGATAGTGGCTGTAGACGATTGCGGCAGATTTCTCGGGCGAACTTGGCCTGATATTTATACTGATATTAGTATTTTTATGCACCGCATGTAGAACATGCGCGAAACATTGTGCTTTGACTATACTCCATTTTTTTTGCTTACGTGGGTGCGAATTTATTCGCATTTTTAGTAGATCCACGTGAGATTGTGCGAATAAATTCGCACCCACGCGGAGCACGTAACAATCACTCAGAAGCTTTCGTCAGGCCGCAAATAACGCCATTCGCCGGTCGGCAAATCACTCAGCTTGACATTGCCGATCCGCACCCGCTTCAGACCGAGCACCTCCAACCCGACGATGTCGCACATGCGGCGAATTTGTCTTTTTTTGCCTTCCCGCAAGGTAAAGCTGAGCTGATCCTCGTTTTGCCATTTAACTTTTGCCGGCAACAGGGACTTGCCGTCTAGCATTAGTCCGTGATTCAGGCGCTTTAGCTGATCCTCGGGCAACGTTCCGGATTTGCCGTATTTCACCCTGACCAGATATTCCTTCTCGACACTGGTGTCCGAGCCGATCAAATGTTTGGCGACCCGGCCATCTTGCGTCAGGACCAACAAGCCGACTGAATCGATATCCAGTCGTCCGGCGGCCACCAGGCTGCGCAATTGGGTCGGGTGAAATTTTTCCGGCGACGCGTCTTCCTGCCATCGGTTTTCAGCTTTCACCAGTGCGATTGCAGGCGTGTAGCCATCTTCGGCCTGGCCGCTGACATAACCCATCGGCTTGTTGATCAGGATCGTGACGCGTTTCGATTGCTCGGCGCTGGCCTGGCGTTCGACCGTGACTTTCTGGCTGGGCAAAACTTTGCTTCCGAGTACAGACACCACCACGCCATCGACGCGGACCCAGCCGCGTTCGATCCATGCGTCGGCTTCGCGGCGCGAGCAAAGACCTAGTTCAGACATGCGTTTGGATAAGCGGAGGGGTTCAGACATGGTAAGTATCAATTTCAGTTGGAGTGCGCGCTTGCAGAATGCGAAAGCCCGATTAGAGGGGCGAGGGGCGAAATTATACGCCCATCGTCATTGTCATCGTCATATGCGCAGCGCTGCCAGCAAATCGGTTTCGAGCTTGATCTGGGTTCTGGGGTTATTCAGTATTGGACCGTCGACCAGGAAAACGTCTTCGACGCGCTCACCCAGCGTCATGATTTTTGCCATGTGTAGATTAACCTTGTACTTTGCCAGCTCAATGGCAATCGCATACAGCAAACCATTGCGATCGTTGGCCGTAACCGATAACAGGTAGTACTGGCCGCGATCATCCGGTCGCAAATCGACAGTCGGCTTGATCGGAAACGTGCGCGACAGGCGCGACAAGCGGCCTTGGTTTGGGGTTGGCAGCGGCGCTGAACTCTGCAGCAGTTCGGTCAACTCGTGTTCTATCAGGTTGATGATGTCGCGGTAATTATTGGCGAAAGCCGTTTCCGTGACAAAAAAAGTGTCGAGTGCATAACCATGCCTGGTGGTATGAATTTTGGCATCGAGAATACTGAAATTCTTGCGGTCGAAGTAACTGCAAATGCGGGCGAACAGATCGGGCTGGTCGCGAGTATAAACCGTTACCTGCAAGCCTCCGCCAATCGGCGCCAGCCGGCTTTTTACAATCGGCACCTGGCTGTCGATCTTGTCATACAACGAGCGGGTTTGCCATGCGATATCGGCGGCGTCGCTGCGCAGGAAATAGGCGACATCGAGCTGCTTCCAGAGCGCTTCGTGGGCATTCGCCGGCAGCCCGTACAGGCGCAACGTCTTGAGTGCGTTTTGCTGCCGGTTCTTGAATTCGCGGTCGGCGGAAGGCGATTCGCCGCCCAATACCCGCAAAGTAAGTTGGTACAGGTCTTCCAGCAACTTGCCTTTCCAGGCATTCCAGACTTTGGGGCTGGTGCCGCGAATGTCGGCCACAGTCAGCAAATACAGCGCCGTCAGATGACGCTCGTCCTTTGCCAATCGGGCAAAACTGAGGATTACATCGGGGTCCGACAAATCCTTTTTTTGCGCGACTTGCGACATGATCAGATGGTTTTCCACCAGAAAAACGATGAGCTCGGTATCCACTTTGCTTATGCCGTGATCCTTGCAGAATTTGCTGGCGTCAGCCATGCCGAGCTTGGAATGGTCGCCGCCACGGCCTTTTGCGATATCGTGAAACAGCGCTGCGATGTACAGCAGCCAGGGTTGGGCAAAGTTGCCCATCAACTGACTGCAAAATGGATATTCGTGTGCATGCTCGGTCATCGTGAAGCGACGCACATTGCGCACCACCATCAAGATATGCTGATCCACCGTATATACATGAAACAGATCGTGCTGCATCTGGCCTACGATGCGCCTGAAATTGGGCAGATAGCGGCCCAGAATGCCGGTTTGATTCATCCGCCTGAGCGTATGCGTGATGCCTTGCGGTGCTTTCAGGATGGCAAGAAATAAGGCGCGATTGCCGGGATCGCGCCGGAAGCTGTCATCGATTTCAAAACGGGCATGCCACAGCGCCCGAAAGGTGCGCGCACTCATCCCTTCCAGGTCAGAATGCAGCGCCAGCAGCAAGAACACTTCCAGCATGGCCGATGGATTTTTTTCAAAAGTGTCGTTCTGCGCGATATCAATGAAACCATTGACTTCATTGAAGCGCTCATTGATTGCGCGCGGATGGATCGGTCGCGGAAAGAGCTGCACCTCGATGTTTTGCAGCAGGATGGTATTCAATTGGGCTACAGTTTTTGCGGCCCGATAATAGCGCTTCATCAGGAATTCGCTGGCCCGGCATGCCTCCGTGGTGACGAAGCCGAAGGTTTCAGCGATCGGTGTTTGCATATCGAACAGCAAACGGTCTTCACGCCGGCCGGCATGGATATGCAGGCGGATGCGGATATCCGTGAAAGCCCGTTCTTTCTGCGTCAACTGGCGCGCTTCGGTGGCCGTGATCAAACCTCTTTCGGCCAGTTCGCGCCAGGAATTGCCCAGGCCAGCCGCTTTTGATACCCACAGAATGACTTGTAAATCCCTTAAGCCGCCAGGACTTTCCTTGCAGTTCGGCTCCAGACTGTATGGGGTGTCTTCGTATTTCGCATGGCGCTGGTGCAGTTCCAGCATTTTGGCCTGAAAAAAAGTCTGCGGGTTCATCGCCGCCATGTAGCGGGCCTGCAGAAACTGGAACAGCTTTTTGTTGCCCGTCACCAACCGTGCTTCCAGCAGGCCAGTTTTAACCGTGATATCGGCTTCCGACTCGCTCAGGCATTCGTCAATGGTGCGGATGCTGTGGCCGATTTCGAGCCCGATATCCCACAGTAATTGCACCAGTTGTTCCAGTTTAGGCCGCAACGATGTATCGGGACTGGACGGCAGCAACACCAGCAAATCGACATCCGAACAAGGGAATAACTCACCCCGACCATAACCGCCAACGCCTACCAAAGCCACCGAAGCAGGTAACCCAAGCGCCTGCCAAGCCTGTATCAGTGCGGTATCGACGTTCTTGCGCAAGACTCTCAGGAGCTTGTCAGGCTTGCTATCAGCCTGGAATGCCAGGATCGCGGTTTGTCGTTCCGACTTCAGTTGTTCTTTCAGCGTCAGCGCAAGCGATGGCATATTCAGAGCGTGGAAATGCTGTCTGGCGTATTGACGATAAATGCCGGAGGTGCTGGCATGCCAGGAGACACGGTAAGCACTTCATAGCCTGTTTCAGTCACCAGAATCATGTGTTCCCATTGCGCGGAAAGGCTGCGATCCTTGGTTTTGATAGTCCAGCCATCACCCATTTCGCGCAACTCACGTCGTCCGGCATTGATCATCGGCTCCACCGTAAAAATCATGCCCGGCGCCAGTTCTTCCAGTGTGCCCGGACGGCCGTAGTGCAACACCTGCGGTTCTTCATGAAATACCTTGCCAATGCCGTGGCCGCAAAATTCACGCACCACGCTGTATCCCGCTTTTTCGGCGTGCTGCTGGATTACAAAACCGATATCGCCCAAATGCGCGCCCGGCTTGATTTTTGAAATCCCCAGCCACATGCATTCATAGGTAATCAGGCTCAAGCGCCGCGCCATGATGGATGGCTCGCCGACAAAAAACATGCGGCTGGTGTCGCCGTGATAGCCGTCCTTGATGATCGTAATGTCAAGATTAATAGAATCGCCATTCTTGAGAACCTTGTCGCCCGGAATCCCATGACAGATAACGTCGTTGACAGAGGTGCAAATCGCCTTCGGAAAAGGGGTGTAACCCGGCGGACAGTAATTTAGCGGTGCTGGAATAGTGCCTTGCACGTCGGTCATGTATTCATGGCAGAGACGGTCGAGCTCGCCGGTAGTCACGCCAGCCTTGACATAAGGCGCAATGAAGTCAAGCACATCCGCGCCAAGTTTGCCGGCGATCCGCATGCCAACGATATCGTCAGCAGTTTTAATTGAAATAGAAGACATAATGAATAGCAGTAAGCGTAAATAGCTTAAGAACCGGTGAAATGAGAATTATAAACGAGCCGACAATTATTTTCTTGGGGAGAGTCTAGCAAAATGACCTTTCGCTCGGAACAAAAATTGTTTATGTGTAACTTTTTGGCGCTGATACGCTCGCTCTGGTCGCCCCTATTGTGATTGAATATTTTGAGATTAGCGTTGCCAGCAACCCGCTTTTGCCTGCCATGTTAATATTTATTTAAAATACTTCTTAAACCAAAAATAGGAAAAACAATGCACAAGATCGTCTTGCTGGAAAATATTCACCCGAATGCTGCGGCCCATCTGGCGGCGTTCGGATTGACTAATGTGGTGCAGAAATCGGCTGCATTATCGGGGCCGGAACTGATTGCCGCGTTGTCGGACGCGGATGCGGTCGGCATCCGTTCGCGTACCCACATCACGGCGGAAGTTTTATCTGCTTTACCTAATTTAAAAACTATCTGCTGCTTTTGCATCGGCACCAACCAGGTCGATCTGGCTGCGGCGGCGCTGCATGGCGTGCCGGTATTCAATGCGCCATTTTCGAACACCCGTTCGGTGGCAGAGTTAGTGATTGCGCAAGCCATCCTGCTGCTGCGCCGCATCCCGGAGAAGAATGCCAAGGCGCATCGCGGGGTCTGGGACAAGAATGCGCAGGGCGCGTTTGAAGTGCGCAATAAAGTGATCGGGATTATTGGATACGGCAATATTGGTGCCCAAGTCAGCGTCCTGGCGGAAAGCGTCGGCATGCGGGTGGTCTACTTCGACCCTGAAAACAAGCTGCCGCTGGGCAATGCCACGCCGCTGCCGTCGATGCAAGCATTGCTGGAACAGTCCGATATTGTTACCTTGCATGTGCCGGGCTTGCACAGCACTGAAAACATCATGAATGCCGAGTGCATCGCGCAGATGAAACCGTCGGCCGTGCTGATCAATGCATCGCGCGGCAACGTGGTTGATATTGACGCGCTCGACCGCGCTTTGCGCGACAAGAAACTGGCGGGGGCAGCGATTGATGTATTTCCGGTCGAGCCGAGCAACGCGAAAGAACCGTTCGTTTCGCCTTTGCTCGATCTCGACAATGTGATTCTGACGCCACATATCGGTGGCAGCACCGAAGAAGCGCAGGAAAATATCGGCTTTGAAGTGGCTGATAAGCTGGCGCGTTTTCTATTGGCGGGCACCACCAAGTCGGCAGTCAATTTCCCAGAAGTCGTGCATCAGGACAAGGGTGATTTCAGCCGAGTGCTGCATGTGCATCGCAACGAACCTGGCGTGATCGCCCGCATGAATTTGCAGTTCGCGCAGTTCGGCCTGAATATCGTCGCCCAACAGTTACAAACGCGTGGAGGGCTCGGTTATGCGGTCACCGATGTGGATGGGCCGATCCCACAACCCTTGATTGACGCTTTGGAAAAAGACGCGGCAACGATACGCTGCCGTCGGGTTTGATTAAGTAGTGCAGGCACGGAGGCCTGCACTACTAAGCAAAACGGCGCATAAATATACAGTTGCCCGTATATTTATGCGCCGCAATGTAAATATGCGGGAAATACCAGGTTATCTGGAATACCCCCCCCCACATTATTTATGCTCGCAGATTAAACCACTTGCACTTCTGGTTTTTCCAATGGCTCGGTCAATAAACGAATCAGTTCGATTTCTGGCGCAGAATGCATGTCTGCCGGCAGCATGGAACCGGTGTCGCGAAAGCGGGTGTGCCATGAAAATGCTTGTTCCAGCACGTGCGGCGTTTGTCCGCCGCCCTGATTTGCTTTTGCCACGTACTCATTGAGCATGGCGCGGTAAGGCTCTGCCACGCACTGATTGATGATGACTTGGGCGCGTTCGCGTGGCGCTAATCCGCGCAGGTCGGCCAGGCCGATTTCGGTGACGATGATATCGACATCGTGTTCAGTATGGTCGACATGCGACACCATCGGCACGATGCTGGATATCTTGCCGCCCTTGGCAACCGATTTGGTGGCAAACACCGACAGATAGGCATTGCGCGCAAAATCGCCTGAGCCGCCGATGCCATTCATCATGTGCGTGCCCAGCACATGGGTCGAATTGACGTTGCCGTAGATGTCTGCTTCGAGCGCGGTGTTAATCGCGATGATGCCAAGCCGGCGAATCACTTCGGGATGGTTGGTAACTTCTTGCGGGCGCAATATCAGGCGATCCTTGTAACGGGTGATATCGCTAAATACTTGCTTGCCCTTGTCGGAAGACAGTGTGATCGAGGAGCCGGAAGCGAAATCGAGCTTGCCGGCGTCGAACAAGTCAAAGGTGGAATCCTGCAGCACTTCAGAATACATCGTCAGATGTTCAAAAGGACTATCGACGAAACCCATCATCACTGCGTTGGCGATGGTACCGATGCCGGCTTGGATCGGCAACAAGCTGTCGGTGAGTCGTCCCACTGCCACTTCCTGCTTGAAAAAATTTACCAGATGGCTGGCGATGGCGGCGGTTTCTGCATCGGCTGGCAGGATGTTGGAGGAACTGTCTTCCTCATCGGTAATGACGATGGCGACGATTTTGTCGAATGGAATTTCAATTGCCGAAGTGCCGATCCGGTCATGCGGCGTCATCAAAGGGATTGGTTCACGTTGCGGACGATGTTTGGGAATGAAGATATCGTGCAGACCTTCCAGTTCCAGCGACTGTGTCATGTTGATTTCGACAATCACTTTTTCCGCCAGGATCGCGAAGCTGGCGGTGTTGCCCACTGAAGTGGACGGAACCAGGGCGCCAGTTTCGGTGATTGCAATGGCTTCAACGACGGCTATGTCAATCGGCGCGAGCTGTCTGGTGCGCAGCATTTCAACTGTTTCCGACAGATGTTGATCGATGTACATGATCTCGCCGCGATTGATCGCTGCGCGCAGCACCGGATCGGCCTGGAACGGCATCCGGCGTGCTAGCGCACCGGCTTCAGTCAATACCTTGTCGACATCGTGGCCGAGTGAGGCGCCGGTGATCAGTGTGATTTTCAGCTTTTCGTGGCGAGCCCGTTCGGCCAGTGCCAACGGCACTTTTTTGACGTCACCGGCGCGGGTAAAGCCGCTCATGCCGACAGTCATGCCATCTTCTATCCACTTGGCGGCAGATTCGGCAGTGGTTACCTTGCTATGTAACAGAGGTAAGCGGATACGATCCAGATATTTTTCATGCATTTTTCAATCCTCATTCATGTCGCTCTGCAAGGCAGACGGCGCTGTCGTGCAATAAAAAACCCACTTCAGAAGCGGGCTTAAATCCATATGTATTGGAGACGGTGCAAAAACCAGAAGTCTAGTATGTGTGCTAAACAAATCCATCGCAAATGCTAAATCTCAATGTCAGTTATTAATTTAATAAATATGGATAATGTCATAAGTCACTAGTTCCATATTAACCAAAGGTTGTTACAGAATTATTACAGGTAGTTTGACAAACGCCGCTTTCTAACACCACTGACGAATAAATGTAGAAGAGAAAGGTCCCCATGAGCGCACAACTGAACAATAAGCAATTATTTATCAACAACTTGAGCGAAAAACTCGAAGCCTTGCGCGAGCAAGGTTTGTACAAGCAAGAACGCGTGCTGGCATCGCGCCAAGGCGCAGAAGTGTCGTGCGACGACGGCCGCAGCCTGATCAATCTGTGCGCCAACAATTATCTGGGCCTGTCGGGCGACGAAACCACGGTGCAGGCTGCCATCAAAGCTACCGAACAATACGGCTACGGCTTGTCGTCGGTGCGATTCATTTGCGGCACGCAAACTGTCCACAAGCAACTGGAGCGCGCGTTGTCGGATTTTCTCGGGATGGAAGACACGATTTTGTATGCGGCGGCGTTCGATGCCAACGGCGGCTTGTTCGAGCCGCTGTTCGACGAACAGGATGCCATCATTTCGGACGCGCTCAATCACGCGTCGATTATCGACGGTATCCGGCTGTGCAAAGCGACGCGTTTCCGCTACCAGCACAACGACATGGCCGATCTGGAACTGCAATTGCAGGACGCCGCTGCAGCCGGCAAGCGCCATACGCTGATTGCGACCGATGGCGTATTTTCGATGGATGGTACGATTGCGCAGCTCGACAAGATTTGCGATTTGGCCGACCGTTATGGCGCGCTGGTGATGATTGACGAATGCCACGCCTCCGGCTTCATGGGCGCGACCGGACGCGGCACGCACGAGCATCATGGCGTGATGGGGCGCGTCGATATCATCACCGGCACGCTGGGCAAAGCCTTGGGCGGTGCGATGGGCGGCTTCACCGCCGCCAAACGCGAAGTGATCGAAACCCTGCGCCAGAAATCGCGCCCGTATCTGTTTTCCAACACGCTGGCACCCTCGATTGCCGGCGCTTCGTTATCGGTATTGCAACGTCTGTCCGCATCAACGGAACTGCGCGACCGTCTGCATGCCAATACAGAATATTTCCGACGTGAAATCGCCGCCTTGGGTTTCACCATCAAGCCCGGCACCCATCCTGTGGTGCCGGTAATGCTGTTCGACGCCAAGGTGGCGCAGCAGTTTGCGCAGCGCTTGTATGAACTCGGCGTGCTGGTGACCGGCTTTTTTTACCCGGTAGTGCCGATGGGGCAGGCCAGAGTGCGAGTGCAGTTGTCGGCCGCCCACAGCACCGGACAACTGGACGTGGCGCTGGCCGCTTTTGCCCAGGCCGGACGCGAACTTGGTTTGCTAGATCAATAACTGGAACGCATCAGCATACAAGGTTGGCGTTGAGCGTAGCGAAGCCCAACATTTTGCGCACAATATTGGGCTGCGAAGTTGGGCTGATAAGGCGTCAGCCCAACCTACCAAAGCTAAATCAATAAGGAATACGGTAATGGAACGAATTCTAGTCATCGGCGCCAACGGACAAATCGGCAGCGAACTGGTGGGAGCGCTGTCGGCGCAACACGGCGCCGACCATGTGATTGCGTCCGACCTCGGCCACAATTTGCATAGCGCGCCGCAGTATGAACAGCTCGACGTGCTGGATGCGGCACGCATGAAGCAACTGATAGAGGATCATCAAATCACGCAGGTATATCAACTGGCAGCAATGCTATCCGTCGCCGGCGAGCAAGCTCCTTTGCGTGCCTGGAACCTGAACATGGAAGGTTTGTTGAATATCCTGGAAATCGCCCGCGAACGCGGCCAAGCCGGCACGCCATTACGGATATTCTGGCCGTCTTCGATTGCCGCATTTGGCCCGAATACGCCGCCAGTCGCTACACCGCAAACCACGATCATGGACCCGACCACCATGTACGGCATCAGCAAGCTGGCCGGCGAGCGCCTGTGCCAATACTATTTCCATAAATTTGGCGTCGATGTGCGCAGCATTCGTTACCCCGGCATCGTCAGCTACAAATCGCCGCCCGGCGGCGGCACCACCGATTACGCGATTGCCATTTTTCATGCGGCTTTAAAAGGCGACTGTTATAAATGCTACCTTGGCCCCGATACTACTTTGCCGATGATGTATATGTCCGATGCAATCCGCGCCACCATCCTGCTTATGGATGCGCCGGGGGCCCAAATCCGGGTGCGCTCTTCCTACAATGTGGCTGGTTTGAGTTTCAGTCCATGTGAGCTGGCGCAGGCGATCCGGCGCGTGTTGCCGCATTTCGAGATTCGCTATGCGCCGGATGAGCGCCAGGCGTTTGCCACTAGCTGGCCGCAAAGTCTGGACGACACGCAGGCCCGCGCAGATTGGGGCTGGCAGCCGCAGGTCGGGCTGGAACAGATGGTGGATGACATGTTAAAAAATATCACAGTGCAAATTCGTACAAGCTCGGGTTAGCGCCGCTTCCTGATGATATCGACCGGTACGCCCCAGATGCCGATTCCCCGGGATTGTGCAATTTTTTCCAGCGCAGAATAGTGAAAAGGTGCGTCCGGCAACGCCACCGCCCATCCTTTCTGCAACAGCCATTCGCTGAGATCCTCGTTGCCCAGCGAACAACTGGCCGTGATGCTGTCGTCAGCATGGCGGATCCGTGGCGTGCAGTGCACGAAGTCGCCCTCGATCTTGAAGTTAAGCGCCAGCGCTGCCCGGCTGCCGCATGGCATAGGACGGATGAAGCTATAGCAAGTCTGTCCGGTCGGCGGGATATAGATGCCGTAGAGACGGATGCGGTAGCCGGAGATTTTCAGTAAGCCTTCATCCTGCATGGAGGCGAAGCCTGATATCTCGCCGTCAGCCATTGCTTGCAGCGACGTCGTGGCGAGCACAAGAATCGCCAGCATAAGGTTGAACACAAGGTTGCGTAGATGTGCGGTAGTCTTCAACGTGGCTTCTCATGGTGTTAATGACGATTTATGGTAACTGTTCAGTCCCTATGGGAGAGGGCTAAAAAGGTTAGAAATCAATGCCTGAAAGTGCTTAAAAGGACCATTTTTTGGCTAAAAATTAGCGATTTTTTTAGTTTTTTAAAGCCCTCTCATAGGGGCTGAATAGTCACGATTTATGAACTTCTGACGCCATACTAAAACAAGTTGCTTGCATGTGCCGGATCAGGCTTTTGGCAACAGTTTTCCGCATTGAAGGCGTCAAAGATATAATAGCCGCCAACTCCCGATAGACAACCTACAGCGCCAGCGCGGCACCAGATTACGTCAGTTTATGTGATTTTGCACCGTGCAGCCAACACTACAGCCCACCACTATGCAATACGTATCTACTCGCTCCGGCACTGCGCAATCCTCCGCAGCACAATCCTTTTCCGAGATTCTATTGGGCGGCCTGGCGCCTGATGGCGGCCTGTATCTGCCAGCCGAATATCCTCAGGTTACAAGTGAAGAACTGACGGCCTGGCGCAAGCTGTCCTACGCCGATCTGGCTTTCGAGGTCCTGAAAAAATTCGCTACCGACATTCCTGCCGCCGATCTCAAGGCCATCACGCGCAAGACTTACACGGCCAAGGTGTATCGCAATGCGCGCGAGGGCGACGACGCCAGCCAGATCACGCCGCTGCATGTGCTGGACGAACAGCTTGGCCGTGGCGGTGCCAAGACGCTAATGCTGCAAGCGCTGTCGAACGGCCCGACGCTGGCCTTCAAGGACATGGCGATGCAGTTGCTGGGCAACCTGTTCGAATACACTTTAGCTAAAAAAAATGCCGAACTGAACATCTTCGGCGCGACTTCCGGCGACACCGGCAGCGCGGCCGAATACGCGATGCGCGGCAAGAAGGGCATCCGCGTCTTCATGCTGTCACCGCACAAGAAGATGAGTGCGTTCCAGAGCGCCCAGATGTTCAGTCTGGAAGACCCGAATATCTTCAATGTCGCCATTGTTGGCGTGTTCGACGATTGTCAGGATATGGTCAAGGCGGTTTCCAACGATCTGGAATTCAAGGCGCGCCAGAAGATCGGCACCGTCAACTCGATCAACTGGGCCCGCGTGGTAGCGCAAGTGGTGTATTACTTCCGCGGCTATTTGCTGGCGACAACCGAGAATACGCAAAAGGTGTCGTTCACCGTCCCATCCGGCAATTTCGGCAACATTTGCGCCGGCCACATCGCCCGCATGATGGGTCTGCCGATCGACAAGCTGATTGCCGCTACCAACGAGAACGACGTGCTGGACGAATTTTTCCGCACCGGCGTGTACCGGGTGCGCAAATCGGCCGAGACTTACCACACCAGCAGCCCGTCGATGGACATTTCCAAGGCGTCCAACTTCGAGCGTTTCATCTTCGATTTGCTGGACCGCGACGGCGACCGCGTGCGGGCGTTATTCCAGAAAGTGGAAACCCACGGCGGTTTCGACTTGTCGGGCAAACCGGGCAGCGACGGCAACGAGTTCGCCAAGATTGCGAAATATGGCTTTCTGTCCGGAAAATCGACGCATAACGACCGGCTCGATACCATCCGCGACGTGCAGGATGAATACGACATCACCATCGACACCCACACCGCCGACGGCGTCAAGGTTGCGCGTGAATACATGGTGCCGGGCGTGCCGATGATCGTGCTGGAAACCGCACTCGCGGCCAAGTTCAATGAAACCATTTTAGAAGCGCTAGGAACCGACGCCGCGCGCCCGGCCGGCTTCGAAAACATCGAAGATTTGCCGCAGCATTTTGAAGTGATGCCGGCCGATATCGAATTGGTGAAAGCGTTCATCGCCAAACATACCGGCTTATAAGTAGTGTAAGTACGTCCATAGTTTCTGTAGGAACGCACCCGCGCGCGACCGGCCGTAGTTATGTATGGGCCGGTCGCGCCCGGGTGCGCTCATACAAGAACGCGCTATTTTGATTTTAATTGTGAAACGTAAAAAATTAGGAGTATAGGAAAAACTAGGCCTTTCCCGCATAAATACATTGCGGTATTATTTTTTACTGTAATAAGTATTATTAGGAAAATAATGACTAAGAAAAATTCCATGTTGAACGCCGCCGAAGCGCTGGGCTTGTTGCTTGCCGCCGCCAGACAGATTCCTGAGGTCGAGCAGATACCAACGCTGAAAACCAACGGCCGCATTCTTGCCTTTGCACAAACCTCGCAACTTAACGTGCCGCCCAAAGACAATACGCACATGGACGGCTATGCAGTGCGCGCCGCCGATTGCGCCAGCGGTGCGGCGACGCTGACCGTGAGCCAGCGCATCCCGGCGGGTCATGTCGGGAAAAAATTGCAAGCCGGAACTGCGGCGCGGATTTTCACCGGCGCGATGATTCCCGACGGAGCGGATGCGGTGGTGATGCAGGAAATGTGTACGCTGGATGGCGATAAAGTCACCATTAACCATGCGCCACCTGCAGGCGAATGGATCCGCCGCGCTGGCGAAGATATCCGCGCTGGCAGCGTGATTTTGCCTGCCGGCACGCGCTTGCGCGGGCAGGACCTGGGGCTGGCTGCATCTGTCGGCCTGGCCAGCTTGCCGGTAGTGCGCAAGCTGCACGTCGCGGTATTTTTTACCGGCGATGAGTTGACTATGCCGGGCGAGTTTTTGAAGCCGGGCGCAATCTACAACTCGAATAAATTTATGCTGCGCGGCTTGCTGGAAAACCTCGGCTGCGCGATTACCGATTACGGTATCGTGCCCGACACATTGGCGGCCACCCGCGACACGCTGCACCGCGCCGCGCAGGAACACGATTTGATCGTAACTTCCGGCGGCGTCTCAGTCGGTGAAGAGGATCACATCAAGCCGGCGGTTGAAGCAGAAGGGCGCCTGAACATGTGGCAGATCGCGATCAAGCCCGGCAAGCCGCTGGCGTTTGGTGAAATCAACCGTTCGGCAGGCAAGGGCGGCGCGGCTTTCTTCATCGGTTTGCCGGGCAATCCGGTATCGAGTTTTGTCACTTTTCTGCTATTCGTGCGGCCTTTCATCCTGCGCCTGCAAGGCGTGCAGGATGTCGCCCCCAAAACATATAAGTTGCGCGCCGATTTTAGCCAGAGCAAGAGCGACCCTCGCAACGAATTCTTGCGCGCCAAAATCAATGCCGAAGGCGGGCTGGATATGTTCCCGAACCAAAGCTCGGGCGTGCTCACTTCCACCGTCTGGGGCGACGGCCTGATCGACAATCCGCCCGGCTGCGCTATCGCCAGTGGTGACATGGTCAATTTCATTCCTTTTAGCGAACTTCTCCACTGATGAACATGATGAATATCCAGCTCCGCTTTTTTGCCAGCATCCGTGAAACCCTCGGCATCAGCCAGGAATCCGTCGCCGTGCCGGCACAAGTGCGCACTGTCGGCGACGTGCGCCATTTTCTGATTGCACGCGGCGGCGCGTGGGCCGAATGCTTGGCAGAAGACCGTACATTGCGCATGGCATTTAACCAGGTGATGACTGAGCCGGAAACGCTGCTGAGCGAAGGCTGCGAAGTCGCATTCTTTCCTCCGGTGACTGGAGGCTGAGCAGCTTGCGCAAGATGGCCGGGAACAGAGCAGAGCGCATCGATATTGTCTACCTGTGGGTCAATGGTGCCGATCCGGTCTGGCAGCACAAACGCCGGCAAGCGCTGGTGCGCCGGGATGCCCAACAACAAACCGACGATTTGGCGCGTTACGGCAATGTGGCCGGGCGTTATCGCGATAACGGCGAATTGCGTTTCAATCTGCGGGCGCTGGAAAAATTTTACCCAAATCACGGTCATATTTATCTGGTCACCGACGCGCAAATCCCGCCCTGGCTGCAGCCGAGCGACAATCTGACGCTGGTCGACCATCGCGATCTGATTCCTGCGGCGGCGCTGCCGGTGTTCGATTCCGGCCATATCGAATCGTATCTGCACCACATCCCCGGTCTTGCTGAACGCTTCATTTACTTAAATGACGACGTGTTCTTCGGCGCTCCGGTGAACCCCGATCTGTGGTTTGGGACGGAGGGTGTGGCGCTATTTACGGATGCCGCGCCGGTGCCGGATTATGACAGCTTGCAATGCAACGAAACCGCACTGGTGAATGCATCGGTGTTGTCCGGGCACTGGCTGTCGCAGCGCTATCCGAAATATCGCCATGCGCCGTACATTTTTGCGCACGCGCCGCGTCCGATGTTCAAAAGCGTGCTACACGAACTGGAACAGGCTGCGCCGGAACTGTTTGAGAAGGTCCGAAAAACGGTTTTTCGCTCTTGGCAAGTACCGCCGATTGTGCCGGATCTGGTGCCGCGCTGGATGCAGCATATCGGTTTGGCTGCAATACACATGCCGGCTTTGGACTCAATATATATCAGCAGTGGGGCGTCCGATGCCGAACGGCAGTTTCAGGATTTGATCGCCGGATTCGGTCGAATTCCATTTTTCTGCATCAACGACACCAGCGACGATGTCGTTGACGACGCGCCGCAATTGCAGAGCATTGCCCAGACCTTGGGCACATTGCTGCCCAATCCTTCTTCCTTCGAACGCATCGAATAGCCTGCGTATTCAAGATGCCATGCTGCATCGCAAAAAAGTACGATGGTGCTATTTTAGAGAGATTCCACTACTAAAACGCACCAGCTTGTCTCTTTCCAATGGTTATAGTGTGCCCACATAATTTCTTGATGGATATATTTTTTCCCTAATTTCAAGAAATGCGGGCCTGCGCGCCTGTAGCCAGATGCAGGCAAAAGACCTGCACTATTTCACAATAATCTCGCCTCTAGACAAAGGCTCGCACACCATGCATTTTAAAAAATTGCGTATTGGACAACGACTCGCGCTCGGTTTCGGGGTCGTCATTGCTTTATTAATCATGCTCGCTAGTCTGGCTTACGTTCGCATTGCCAGCTTAAATAGCGAGATCACCCTGCTGGTAAATGATCGTTATCCAAAAACAGTCATTGCCAATACCATCAAGGCCGACCTGAATGAAATTACCCGCAACATGCTCAACGTCTTGATCATGAGCGATCCGGGTCAAATCAAAAAAGAACTGGACAACATCGAAAGCAAGAATATAAGCACCCAAACAGCTATCGCCGCTCTGAGCAAGATCATTGCCGATGCACAGGGCCGCAAACACCTCGCGGCAATCACCGCGCTACGGGATAAGTTTTTGCCGATCCAGACCAGTTTTGTGGCTCTCATCAATCAGGATGCAAAAGACGAAGCGATGTTGAAACTGATGTTTTCGGTGCGGCCGCTGCAAACCCAATATTTTGTCCAGCTTGACGATTTCATCATTTACCAAAACAGCCAGATGGAGCAGTCCGGCGGACAATCGACGCTGGCAGCCAATCGCACTGCGCTGTTAATCCTGATTCTTGCTGCTATCGCCAGTGCCTTGAGCGTGCTGGTCGGCTTTTTCGTATCACGCAGCATTACTAAGCCACTCAATGAAGCGGTCGATGTCGCCAAACGCGTGGCTGATGGCGACCTGACCAGCATTATTGCAGTTAAAACATCCGATGAAACCGGCGTACTGATGGACGCGCTCAGGCATATGAATGGAAGCTTGTTAAAAATTGTTGGTGAAGTACGTTCTGGCACCGAAACCATCGCAACAGTTTCGAGCCAGATGGCTAGCGGCAATCAAGATCTGTCGTCGCGTACCGAACAGCAGGCCTGTTCGTTGCAACAAACTGCTGCCTCGATGCTCGCCTTGACCAGCACCGTGCGTGAAAACGCCGGCAATGCGCAGCAGGCCAATCAACTGGCAGTCTGTGCCTCGGAAGTCGCTGCCAAAGGCGGCGCAGTGGTGGCGCAAGTGATCGGCACCATGGGCTCGATCAATGCATCTTCCAGGAAGATCGTCGACATCATCAGCGTTATCGACGGCATCGCCTTTCAAACCAATATCCTGGCGCTGAATGCGGCAGTGGAAGCAGCACGTGCCGGCGAGCAGGGGCGAGGTTTTGCGGTGGTGGCGTCCGAAGTCCGGAGTCTGGCGCAACGCTCGGCTGCGGCGGCCAAGGAAATCAAATTGCTGATCGGCGACTCGGTCGATAAAGTCGACATCGGCAGCAAACTGGTGCGTGAGGCCGGCATCACAATGGACGGTGTGGTGGCAAGCGTGGCGCGCGTGACCGACATCATGGCGCATATCACTAACGCCAGCCAGGCACAAAGTGCCGGCATCGAACAGGTGAATAGCGCCATCAGCCAGATGGATGAGGTAACCCAACAGAATGCGGCGCTGGTGGAAGAGGCCGCTGCGTCCGCCGAATCGATGCAAAATCAGGCAGTCAATCTGGCCCGGATGGTGAGCATTTTTAAACTGGATGCCAGCGTTGTCACAGATGCAGTGCGCAGCATATCGCCAGCCAGAGGGAAACGCGCATCGCAGGCCATGATGCGCATAGCAGCTGAATAACGAATAACAAATAACAAATAATTAAAAAAAGTATTTTTTTGAATTTCGATGAAGACGCGTTATCTGTCGATTCGAGTAAATCCTGTATGTAATTTTAGAAATATGGAGAAAAGCAATGATTAAAAATTTTGGTATTACACGCTTATTTACACGGTTATTCACCCGGTTATTGACTTTGAGCTGCCTCGTCATGGGCTTTTACCAGAGCGCATCGGCAGTCGAAATTGCAGGGATGAAGCTAGACGACACCGTGCGCGTGGCTAACACGGAACTCAAGCTCAATGGCGCGGGGATTCGCGTCAAGGCCATTTTCAAGGTGTACGTGGCTGGGTTGTATCTGCCGGCAAATAAAACCACTGCGCTTGAGATTCTGGAACTGGCCGGCCCACGGCGACTGACGCTGATAATGCTGCGCGACGTCAGCAGCGAAGATTTCGGCCAGAGTTTCATGACCGGCTTGAACGCCAATTCCGACAAGGCCGAGAAATCGAAAATAATTAATCAGACAGTCAAGATGGGCGAAATTTTCGCTTCCATCCCTTCGCTTAAGAAAGGTGACACGATTTTCTCTGACTGGGTGCCTGATTCCGGCACGATTATTCAGGTCAATGGCAAACAAGTGGGCGAAGTTATACCGGACATTGATTTTTACAATGCCTATTTAAAAATCTGGCTGGGCGAAAAGCCGGCCGACAGTTCGCTCAAGAAAAGCATGTTGGGCGGCAAGGAGTAATTTCAGTTGTGCAGTGTCTTCATGCGCAAGATGAAGACGCTGACCGCAATCCCGATGGCAGCCAGGATCAGCTTTACGACCACGGCTTCCATCACGTAAATCGAAAACAATAGCGAAGCCCACATCAGCAGCATGGAGATAATTTTTGCGTGCAGCGGAATTCCCCGTCCGCTCTGAAAATTGAGTATGTACGTTCCCAGTATCCGGTTGCTTACCAGCCAGCGATACATCCGTGGCGATCCCCTGAAATAGCAAGCCGAAGCCAGCAGCAGGAAAGGCGTGGTCGGCAATAGCGGCAGAAACACGCCCAGAATGGCAAGCACTACGGCGATACTGCCCACGATATTGAGGACAAGTTTGGTCAACGGGTTTGTTTTCACGGCATCCTTGCTTTGTCTCTTACTGCCATCTTGTTACCAATGATCGAGGGTTTCATTGTAAGTCAGGCGCTGCTTGCAAGACCGTGTTTGGTTCGGGCTAAAATACGCAACCGATAACAGTAAAAAAGAGAGCAACGCCATCATGCCTGTACGCGTACAAACCGAAGATTTCGACCTGACGACTGAAGTCAATCAATTGCGTCTTGCCAATCCGAAAGTCGGCGCGGTGGTCGCTTTTGTCGGCACGGTGCGCGATCTCAATGACGGTGCGGATATTGCCTCAATGGAGCTGGAACATTATCCCGGCATGACTGAAAAGGCGCTGGAAGATATCGTGCAGCAGGCGCGCTCGCGATGGGAGTTTTTTGATGCACTGGTGATTCACCGGGTCGGGCCTTTGCTGCCGCTGGAACAGATCGTGCTGGTCGCGGTTACTTCTTCACATCGCGGCGAAGCGTTTGCCGCCTGTGAATTCATTATGGATTATTTAAAAACTGCGGCGCCATTCTGGAAGAAAGAACAAACCGCCAGCGGTGCGCGCTGGGTTGATGCGCGCGAATCGGACGATCATGCGCTGGCAAAGTGGGGTATAGCGTCGCGCAATGGCGCTCCGGATTTGTAATGCCATTTCCGCAGCGCCCATCAACTATCCACTATTCCGGCTTCGCTAACGTTTTCTGCGTTATTTTTCCGCTTTGCATTCATGTCTACGACTGTTGCTAAATCGGCATAATCTGCCACTAGACCGGCTGGGGCGTCATCTTGGCATTCAACCCGGTTGCGCCCAGACTCTTTGGCCTTGTAGAGCGCTTTGTCAGCCAGATCAATCAACGTATCAATGCTATTGACATCTGTCGTATACATTGAGATGCCGGCTGAAAACGTTGCGCTAACAATGTCGTCTTCGAGTTGGATTTTGATGGCGGCGAATTTGGCGCACCAATTATTGGCGCGAATGAAAGCCTGCTCGCGGCTGGTATTGGGCAGCAAAACCAGGAATTCTTCGCCACCCATACGAAACACATAATCGCTTTGCCGGATGCTGCTTTGCAAAAATTGGGCGATGGTGCGCAACACCTCGTCGCCCGCAGCGTGGCCATAGGTATCGTTAAAGAGCTTGAAGTGATCGATATCGATCATGACTGCCGCCAGCGGTTTTTTGCTGCGCACAAAATCAGCGTCTAGCCCGGTTTTCAATTCATCCAGAAAACGCCGATTGTGCAGGCCAGTCAGGACATCGCGAATCGCGTCTTCATGCAATTGCCGCTGCAGCTGCAGATTGGCTTCGAGCTGATCCTCGAGTTCGGACATGGCATCGCGCAGCTTGATTTCACCCAGCTTGCGATGCGTGATGTCGCGCAACATCAGCAGCACCCCGACCTTCTTGCGCCAATGCGACAACGGTACTTTTTTAAGTTCGAAATGGCGTTCCGGCTGCCCCAGAACGATATCAAACCGGTCTTTCGCACCTTGGGTCAGGATCGGCTGCAGTACATCATTCAGCATCGGAAATTGCTGCAAATGGCAGCCTACGGACAATTCCGGCACACCCGGCATGCTGGCTGCAGCGTTGTTGCATTCCACAATACGGTGTTCCAGATCGAGTACCAACACTATATCCGGGACCGAATCCAGCAAAACGGTGCGCGCTACTGGCAGCAAATCAAACAATTGGTTGTGGCTGATGAGCCAGTAAAAAATTAGCGTCATCAGCAAAAAGCTGAACGGCGTCGGATCAAGCCCGAACAACATCATGTTATCCGTGATGTAGCCGATATTGGCAACCCACGGGATCAGCATGGCCAGCGCAAAACCGAGGTAATGGCGGCGATACACTGGGCTCGCGCGGGGCAGTGCATTGAGGATTGCCACTATGCTAAGCAGCATGAAAACGTACAAGTAGACGGTGCTGAGATAAAACCACGGGCCGTGGACATACAGCATCCGCAAACCGGTTTGGGAGATTTGTGCAGTGGTTTGGACATACATCCAGTGATGCATTGGATTGGTGACGGCGACGATACAGGTTGCCAGCGGCATTGAGAGCAGGATCACGCGCCATTTAGTTTGCAAGGGTTTGACATTGCCGCCGACATAAGTCCAGATAAACAGTGCCCAGAATGTCGGTGCCGCCATGATGCCGGGCCAAGCCAGAGCGGCCCACATTATTTTGTTTGACGGTAATACGGCGAAACTTTCGAGTGCAGCTGCCATCGACCACCAGGCAGCGGCCAGCAACATCGCTATGAAATTGCCGCGTCCCGGAAAGGGCGGCAGTTGTTTGGCTCGCAAGGCCACGAAGATGGTGGTTGCGCCTACGGCCAGCAGCAAGATAGGTGCCATCAAAGTGGCTTCTGCTTTAAATGGTATGAAATCAAGCATTGGATTTGTTGTTATTTTTTTGCATGTTGGCGGGTGCTGTTGCATCGATGCAAGGTCTGACAGTGAAACTCCTGAATTTCTCCCGGGAAAATCAAATTATTTTAATGCGATGGTTTGAATGGTCATTTTCCAGGATAGGAAAATTTTAACTTGTTATTTTAATTTTTAAGAATGCTTAGGAGTATATAAATATTTATTATTAAATATATGCGCTAATAAGTACTATGAATAGGAGTATATGTTTTTCACGGCAGAAGTGGTGGACAAAATTTGTAACAAGTTGCTTACAAAAAATATGCTGCTTGTATTGCCGTGGTGGGGAAATCTTTGGTTGCCGTGCATTCGGTCAATGCAGGTTGGTGGGATTTTGGTCTCCGCGGGCACCCGAATGAACGGGTGGCAGAGGGTGCCTTTCAGACGCTAATCCAAGCTGAAGCTGCGTTTGGATCGGCGTTTGATTTTTTAGAGTGAAGTGACGATATTTTTTTGGCATGCAACATTCTTTCATAGAAAATGTTGCACTTGGAATTCGCCCGCGTCCTCCTATTGCATGTTTAGGCGTTGGTCGTGAGCCACTGTTCGATCTTGTCGCGGCTGGGTATGCCGCCAGCGTGTACCACCTTGCCGTCGATCACGACGCCCGGTGTACTCATGATGCCGTAGCCCATGATGTCGCGTAATTCCTCAATTTTTTCCAGTGTGATGGTTACGCCTTTGGCTTGCGCGACTTGGTCGATTAAGGCGATGGTTGCTTTGCAATTGGCGCATCCGGTGCCGAGTACTTTGATATCCATGGAATTCTCCTGTGGGTTGAAATTCATCTAAAAACTAAGGTTACAAAACTGCATTGAAAACAAAGCCCACCAGCAGGATGCCGGTCGCGACCACGCCGATGAAGGTGGCGATTAACCGCACTTTCAGCACCTTGCGCAGGATGATCATCTCGGGCAGCGACAAGGCGATCACGCTCATCATGAACGCCAGCACGGTGCCCAGCGCAGCGCCTTTGGCCAGCAACGCTTGCACAATTGGAATCACGCCGGCAGCATTGGTGTACATCGGCACCCCGATGATTACTGCCAGCGGCACCGACCACCAGGCGTCCTTGCCCATGAAGCTGGCCATGAATTCCTGCGGCACGTAGCCGTGGATCAATGCACCCAAGGCAATGCCGCCCAGGATGTAAGGCCAGACTTTGCCGACGATTTCGCGCACGGCATTGAAGCCGCCCTGAACGCGATCTGCCAGCGTCATGCCGACATCCTCAAATTGGGCCGTGGTTTTGGGCATGTCGCGCACCCAGTCTTCCAGATGGGCTTCCATCTTTAGGCGGCCGATAATCCAGCCGGCTACGATCGCAACTGACAACCCCAGCACCAGATACAGCAGCGCAACTTTCCAGCCAAACATGCCGAACAGCAGCGTCAGCGCGACTTCGTTGACCATCGGCGCCGAGATCAGGAAAGAGAACGTCACGCCCAGCGGCACGCCGGCCTGCACGAAGCCGATGAACAGCGGCACCGCGGAGCACGAACAAAACGGGGTGACGATGCCCAGCGAGGCCGCCATCACGTTGGCCGCGCCTTCGCTGCGGCCGGCCAGCAGCGCGCGGGTACGTTCGGGCGTGAAATAACTGTTGATCATGCCCATCACGAACACCACGCCGGCCAGCAGCATCAGCACCTTCGGCGTGTCGTACAAGAAGAACTGCAGCGCGCCACCCAAATGGCTGTCGCGCTCCACCGGCAAGGCCGTTACCAATGCTTCCGAGCCCGGAAGCAGTGTTTGATACAGTGCCAGCCAGACAATCGCGGCAAGGATCAGGAAAATGAGCGGCTGACGCGCCGGCCAGGTTTTTAGGGATGTGGTCATGGTATTCATAGTAGTGAAGACGGATGACTTACTGAAAAGACGCAAAAAAACTGAGTTTAAGATGGGAAAAACTTTTCGACTTCACATACGTTTATCACTCTCATAATAAAACGCATGACTACCAACGCATGGTTTTACTTGCGCGGCACAAAGTCCGACACGTGGCCAACTGTATCAAGCTGGATCTGACAGGCTTGCGTCATGCATGCACGCAAGTGTAGGCGTGCACGCTGGATGCGCGATTTGGCCGCACTCAGATGCAAACCTCGGGCGGCGGCGAATTGGGCTTGCGGCATGCCTTGCAAATCGCACACAGTGAGAGCATCGCGGTCCTCGGCACTTAACTCGGAGAGTACGCGCGACAGGCATTCCGTGAGGGTATCGACCGTATCAAATTCTTCTACGGGCGCGGATAAATCCTCGGGCAACTCGACCGTCTCGCGTGCAACACGCAGTCGGTCAGCCAGTGCGTTGCGCGCCACTTCAAACAACCAGGCGCGGGCGTTTTGCAGCGAGCAGAACCGGTCACCCTGGCGCAGAGCTTTCAGGAATAAATCCTGCAGCAGATCTTCGGCTTCAGCAGGATTGTCCAGCCGATGGCGCAGCCAGCCGCGTAACTCAGGTGCATATTGCGACCATGCGGTTGTTAAGCAATTCACGGTTTTTTCATATTTTTCAAATGGTTTAAACGGCGCGGCAATTTTAGCTGCACTTTCCTCGCTGCGGCGCAAGGCTTTGGACGCATGTCTTCGCAAGACGTAATTCTAGCGTCTGAACACCATTTACTGCACTTGCTGCATTGCAGCAGGTAAAGTACAATCGAACGCTCCCCCAAAAGCAAGACCTCAATCGGAGCACTACCCTTGTAAGCATATTCCCTCACTGCGAGTCAGACACATCCTTTTTAGCTGCTCGCGCGAGGCTTCATATCGCTTATTTGCGTCACCCGTGTCCGGATCATCCGGGCTTCCTTTCCGATAATCCGGCCAGGAAAACTCAGCGGTGTTCGCACTTTTCACCAACCTCTGCCGCCCTGGCTGCACTAACAACGGAACACAAACCTAGATGAAATCCTTACGCCAGGACTGGCTCTCCAATGTCCCAAAAGATATGCTCGCCGGCATAGTTGTCGCGCTGGCACTGATCCCCGAAGCAATCGCCTTTTCGATCATCGCCGGGGTTGATCCCAAAGTTGGGCTGTATGCCTCGTTCTGCATGGCAACAGTCCTCGCATTTACCGGTGGCCGGGTGGGCATGATTTCGGCCGCCACCGGTGCGATGGCGTTGTTGATGGTCACGTTGGTCAGGGATCACGGCCTGCAATACTTGTTGGCTACTACGATATTGACCGGGGTGCTGCAGATTGTCGCGGGCTGGATTCGGCTCGGGGTTTTGATGCGCTTCGTGTCGCGTTCGGTGATTACCGGTTTCGTTAATGCGTTGGCAATCCTGATTTTCATGGCGCAACTGCCTGAGTTGATCGGCATGCGCTGGGAAGTGTATGCAATGGTCGCTGCTGGCCTGGGTGTCATTTATTTGTTTCCTTACATTACTAAAGCTATTCCGTCGCCGCTGGTGGCTATCGTTGCACTGACAGGCGTCGCGATGTATCTTGGCCTGGATATTCGTACCGTGGGCGACATGGGGCAATTGCCCGACAGCTTGCCGATATTCCTGCTGCCAGATGTGCCGCTGAATCTGGAAACGCTGCAAATCATCTTTCCAGTAGCGGCCACCTTGGCGGTAGTGGGTTTGCTGGAATCGATGATGACGGCTTCCATCGTCGATGATCTGACCGATTCGCCGAGCAACAAGAACCGTGAATGCGTAGGGCAGGGCCTTGGCAATATCGCCTGCGGTTTCCTGGGCGGCATGGCGTCCTGCGCAATGATCGGTCAATCGGTGATCAACGTGAAATCCGGCGGTCGCGGTCGGCTCTCGACTTTGTCGGCAGGCGTGTTCCTGCTGCTGATGGTGGTCTTCATCGGTGACTGGGTGGCGCGCATCCCGATGGCGGCATTGGTTGCCGTGATGATCATGGTGTCGATCGGTACTTTCAGCTGGTCTTCAATTCGCAACATACGCGAACATCCAAAAAGCTCCACAGCGGTGATGATTGCCACCGTGATCGTCGTCGTCGCAACCCACGATCTGGCCAAAGGCGTGCTGGTCGGTGTGCTGATGTCCGGCTTCTTCTTCGCGCACAAAGTAGGGTTGATCCTGCGCGTAGGCTCGAAATCGGAAGATGCCGGCCGCGTGCGTAAATACCAGGTATTGGGGCAAGTGTTCTTTGCCTCGGCGGAACGCTTCGTCGGTTCTTTCGATTTCAAGGAAGTTATTGAAAAAGTCAGCATTGACGTCAGTCGCGCCCATTTCTGGGACATCACAGCAGTGGCTGCGCTGGATAAAGTGGTCATCAAATTCCGTCGTGAAGGCACCGAAGTCGAAGTCATAGGCCTCGATGCAGCCAGCGCAACAATGGTGGATAAATTTGCCGTGCACGACAAGGACGGTGCCGAAGACATGCTGATGGGTCATTGAGGAACGTGCGCGAAATAATTTGCGTATTTGTTCCGCGTCTGGCGGGCGCACTGCGGCGTTGCTCGTCGTCGCCATAGCTCGCTATGACTCCTCCTCACGCCTAGCATCGCATCCCGCCAAACACGTCCAAATCCACAACTTATTCCTTACACATTCCAGGAGAAAAATATGAATACAGACAACAAAGTACTGGCCTGCGTCGATCAATCTTCCTACGCCGATTACGTGGCCGATTACGCGGCCTGGGCGGCGCGGCGCATGGATGCGCCGCTGGAGTTCTTGCACATCATCGACCGTCATCCCGAGGTCGCGACCAGTAGCGATTACAGCGGGTCCATCGGTATGGATGCGCAAGAATCGCTGCTGACTAATCTCGCCGATCAGGACGAATCCCGCAGCAAAGCGTTACGCGAACAGGGTCGCATCTTCCTCAACCGTCTGCGCGAACGTGCGATGGCGGCAGGAGTCGCTGCGCCTGACGTGCGCCAGCGCTATGGTGTACTGGAAGAAACTTTGGCCGAGCAACAAGAAGGCGTGCGTCTGATCGTGCTCGGTCGTCGCGGCGAATCGGCCGAAACCACGCAGCGCGACTTAGGACGCAATGTCGAGCGCGTAGTGCGGGCGCTGAGCAAGCCCATCCTCACGGTTACCGAAGGATTCAAGGAGCCGCGCCGCGCGATGATCGCCTTCGATGGCGGCATCGTCACCCGCAGGGGCGTGCAAATGGTCGCCCAAAGTCCGCTATTTCGCGGTATGCCGGTCCATTTGGTGATGTCGGGCAAGCAGAGCAGAGAGTCTGCCAAACAACTTGAATGGGCCAAAACCACACTGGAGGCGGCAGGTTTCGATGCACCGGCTTCGCTGATACCCGGCGACGCAGAAAGCGTCATTGCCAGGATGGTGCAGGAGCTAGATATCGACATTCTGATCATGGGGGCTTACGCCCACTCGCCGCTACGCAGTCTGTTTTTTGGTAGTACCACCACGGATATGTTGCGTTCTGCCAAGATTCCGACGTTATTGCTGCGCTAATTCGCGATGTGTTTATTCTTCAATGATTTTATAGCAACGTTTGATGCAAATAGAGCCGTAATTATCCTGCATATTTTTTACGCAAAAACCGTAGTTGAATTCGGCACCATTGGGGAAGCTCCGTAGGGCACGGCATGCCGTGCCCTACGTATTTGTTAACATCATTTTCGGCCGCTTCCATCGACACTCAGCGCACCGCTGCCGTGGGTCACGACGAACAGCAAGCCGCCCATCATCGAAATATTTTTCATGAATTGGATCATTTGGCTTTGCGCCTGCTCCGGCGGCATGGCCCAGAAGTTATGGAACAGGAAGGCGGCCATCGCGGTGAATACGAATAGTGCTGCCGCAGCCCAGCGCGTCTTCCAGCCGAGTATCAATAAAATGCCGCCGCCCAGTTCGACGATGATCGCACCAATGGCGGCCAGTTCCGGCAGCGGCAGACCCTTGCTCGTGATGTAACCCACGGTGCCTTCGAAGCCGGTAATTTTTCCAAAGCCGGACCAGACAAAAATCAGTGCGATCAGGATGCGGCCGATGAGTGGGCCAAAATTATGCATTGCGTTCATGATGCGTCTCCTTGGTGGATGGTTGGGATGGTTGGTAACTGAGGCCGTTGCTTCATTCCGCGCTGACCAGACGCCCTGCGTTAAAGTCGTTGATAGCTTGAAAAATTTGTTCCTGGGTGTTCATTACGAAAGGGCCGTATTGCACGATCGGTTCACCCAGCGGTTGGCCGGCGATCAGCAAGGCGCGCGCCGGGGCTTCGGCATGCAGGATCACGCCGTCGCAGTCGGCTTCGTTTTTCAGAATCGCCATGCGCTGTTGCGGCACCAGTGTGTCGCCGGTCTGCAATTGGCCGCGGTAGGCAAAGACAAAGGCATTGCATCCGGGCGGCAGGGCTTGCGCGAAATGCGCGCCGGCCGGCAGGTGCAGATCGAGATACAGCGGCTGCGTGGTGTCGCGCTGCATGGCGCCAGCTATGCCGTAGCTGCTGCCGGCAATCACGCGTACTTTCACTTCTTCGGGTGTGGTGAATTCCGGAATGTCCGCGCTTTGAATATCGCGATACCACGGCGCGCACATCTTGTCTTGCGCCGCCAGATTCAGCCATAGCTGAAAGCCTTCCATGCGTCCTTCTTCTTGTTCCGGCAGTTCGGAGTGGATCACGCCGCGACCGGCGGTCATCCATTGCACGCCGCCGTTTTGCAGCAAGCCTTCATGGCCTGCGCTGTCACGGTGGCGCAGGCGTCCGGCCAGCATGTAGGTCACCGTTTCAAAACCGCGGTGCGGGTGGTCGGGGAAGCCACCGATGTAATCTTCCGGCTTGTCGGTGCCGAAAGCATCCAGCATTAGAAAAGGGTCGAGCCGCTGTTGCAGCGACTGCGTAAGAACCCGCGTCAGTTTGACGCCGGCACCGTCTGAAGTTGCTGTGCCGGCCACCAGTTGTTCGACGCTGCGCGGGTGTGAGACAACTTCGGGCTGGGAGGTTGCGGGTGTTGTGTTCGGTGTCATGGATGCACTCCATATTGTTTTTGCTATTTGGGATTCTCAGTCTGGTAGCGCTTGTTCGATCTGATCCAGGGCAGAAGTCAGTGCATTTTGTGCGGCTTCCGGTCCCATTGCCAAACCTTCCGCATATACAAAATGCACGTCCGTCATGCCAAGGAAGGCGAAGAAGGTTTTCAGGTACGGCGTTTGGGTATCGTTAGGCGTAGGGCACGGCATGCCGTGCCCTACAATCGAAACAATAAATACCGCAAACGTTATAACGTATCATTCTGCATCGCACGGCCAATTGGCTAGTTGCGGATTGCAACAAATACACACACAAACAAACAGGAATTGCACATTGAGTATCTTAAAAAACCTGCCGTTTGAATGGCTGGTCGGTCTGCGGTATACCCGTGCCGGACGACGCAGCGGACGCAATAGTTTTATTTCTTTTATTTCATTGATTTCTATGGCGGGCATTGCGCTCGGCGTGGCGGCGCTGATTGTGGTGCTGTCGGTGATGAACGGGTTCCAGAAGGATGTGACCGACCGCATGCTGTCGGTGCTTGCGCATATCGAAGTGTTTGATGCCAGCGGCGCGATGACCGACTGGCAAAGCACCGCTCAGCAAGCGATGCAGGACAAGGAAGTTATCGGCGCTGCGCCGTATGTGGCCGCGCAGGCGATGCTCACGCGTGACGATATCCTGCGCGGAGTGGCGATCCGCGGCGTATTGCCGCAGCAGGAGCGCTCTGTGTCGGATGTGGCTGATCAAGTGCGCCAGGGCAGCTTCGATGATTTGAAGTCGGGTGAATTCAATGTGGTGCTGGGCGTCGAACTAGCGCGTGCGCTGCATGCGCAAATCGGTGAAAAAGTGACGATGCTGGCGCCGCAAGGGCAGATAACACCGGCCGGCATCCTGCCGCGGCTGAAGCAATTCACCGTGGTCGGTATCTTTGATGCCGGCCATTACGAGTACGATTCGACGCTGGCATTCATCCATATCGAAGACGCGCAAAAGATGTTCCGACTGACAGCGCCGTCCGGCCTGCGCCTGAAGATCACCGACATGCACCGCGCGCCGTTTGTCGCACAGGATTTGTCGAAGCTGCTGTCGGGTGACTTGATCATCAGCGACTGGTCGAAGCAAAACAGCAACTGGTTTGCCGCGGTGCAGACCGAAAAACGTATGATGTTCATCATTCTGACTCTGATCATTGCAGTTGCGGCCTTCAATCTGGTGTCAACTTTGGTGATGACGGTGACCGACAAACAGGCTGATATTGCGATCCTGCGCACGTTGGGTGCATCGCCCGGTTCGGTCATGAAAATTTTCATGATTCAAGGCGCGCTGGTGGGTTTGCTCGGCACCGGGATCGGTGTCGGCCTCGGAGTTTTGGTGGCGCTGAATGTCGATGTGATCGTGCCGGTTATCGAGCAGTTGCTAGGCGTGCAGTTTCTGCCGAAAGATATTTACCTAATTTCCTCGCTGCCGTCCGATTTGCGCTGGTCCGATGTTTATAAAATAGGCGGTATGGCGGTGGTGCTGGCTTTTCTTGCTACTTTATATCCGAGTTGGCACGCCGCGCGCGTGCGCCCGGCGGAGGCTTTACGCTATGAATGATATTAACAGCCATCTCAGGGAGCAAACATTGCCGCCGCTGAAGCAATCCGTCGTATTGTCTTGCCGAGGATTGTCCAAAAAATTCGTTCAGGGTACGTATTCGGTCGATGTGCTGTCGGGCATCGACCTTGATGTGCACAAGGGTGAGCGGGTGGCGATTGTCGGCGCATCCGGCTCCGGAAAATCGACCTTGCTGCATTTGCTGGGCGGGCTCGATACACCGACCTCGGGCAGCGTATCTTTGCTGGGTCGCGATTTTGCCAGCCTGAACGAAAAAACCCGCGGCGATGTGCGCAATACCGCACTCGGTTTTGTGTACCAGTTCCATCACTTGCTGCCGGAATTTTCGGCGCTCGACAATGTCGCAATGCCGCTGCTGATCCGGCGCAACAAGCGCAGCGATGCACAGCAACAGGCGGCAGCGATTCTGAAGCGGGTCGGGTTGGAACACCGCGTCACGCACGTGCCGGGCGAATTGTCTGGCGGCGAACGGCAGCGGGTTGCGCTGGCGCGCGCGCTGGTGACACAACCTGCTTGTGTGTTGGCCGACGAGCCGACCGGCAACCTCGACCGCAGGACCGCGCATCAGATTTTCGATCTGATGCTGGAGCTGTCGCGCACGCTCGGCACCGCTTTCATCATCGTTACCCACGATATCGAAATGGCGCGCCATTGCGACCGCGTGCTGCGCTTGTCGGAGAACGGTCTGGAACCGTATGTCGAACACGTCGAGCCAATCGTGCATGTCGGGCATGTGGATTGACAGCCATTGCCACCTGGACGCGCCGGAGTTCGGCGCAGATGGTGGCGTGGCGGGCGCATCTGTGGCGCAAAAGGCGGCGCAACTAGGCGTCGACTGGATCGTCATTCCGGCGGTGGAATCGGCTAATTTCCCCGCCGTTGCCGCCTTAGCGCACAGCCAGCCGAATTGCGCGTATGCGCTGGGCATTCATCCGATCTTCGTGCCGCAGGCGCAACAGGCCGATTTAAACGCTTTGCGCCAGAGTGTGGCGGCGGCAATGGCTGATCCGCGTTTTGTGGCAATCGGTGAAATCGGACTCGATTTCTTCGTGCCTGCTTTGAAAACTGCGGCGATGGCTGAAAAGCAGACCTATTTCTACCGCGAACAATTGAAAATCGCCCGCGACTTCGGTTTGCCGGTGCTGTTGCATGTGCGGCGTTCGCAGGATTTGATCCTCAAGCAGTTGCGGGCAATTGCCATCCCCGGCGGCATCGCGCATGCGTTCAACGGCAGCCTGCAGCAGGCGCAAGCATTTATCCATCTCGGCTTCAAGCTCGGTTTTGGCGGCGCGATGGCTTTCTCGCGTGCATTGCAGATCCGGCGTCTGGCGGTGGCGTTGCCGCTGGAAGCTATCGTGCTGGAAACCGATGCCCCGGACATGGCGCCCGCATGGCTGCACCCGGCGCGCAACAGCCCGGAACAGTTGCCGCGCATCGGCCAGTTGCTGGCCGAACTGCGCGGGCAAGCGGCTGGCGATGTCGCGCGCGTTACTTCTACTAACGTGATGGTGGCGTTGCCGAGATTGGCAGCGTTATCTGATGCCCGCAACTGATGTTGCATACAGTACCTATAAGAATTGAAAAACATCGTCCACGAAAGAATGCACAACGCATTTTCTTGTGGGCGGCTTTTTTTGTGTCCAGAATTCGCGCTATAAATATCCATGCGTAGCGCCATCATCGGTTTTGTGATCGGTATCGTCTGGCTGCAAAACCAGCCGGTGTTGCCGTCTTTGACGCTGGCGTTACTGTTGCTGGCGGCGGCAGCGATGCTCGGCATGGTTGCGTACCGCTGGCGGCGACCGGTTTTGCAACCGGCTTTATTGCTGGCCTGCGGCGCCATGCTGGGTTTCGTCTGGGCCGGACTGTTGGCGCAGCAGCGTTTGGCGCATGCGTTGCCGGACGAGTGGGAAGGGCGCGACGTGACGGTGATCGGCACCATCGACAGCTTGCCTTACCGTTTCGACCAGGGCGTGCGCTTTAATCTGGCGCTGGAGCATATGGCGGTTTTGCAGCCGGACGGCAGCACCTTGGCGGCCTCCGACTTGCCACCCAATTTTCCGCCCAAAATCGCCTTGTCATGGTATGCGATGCGCTCAGGCGAATCGCTGCCGGCAGTCGAGCCCGGCGAGCGCTGGCAACTCACGGTGCGCCTGCAAAAGCCGCATGGCAATGCGAACCCGGACGGCTTCGACTATGAAGTCTGGCTGCTGGGGCAAAATCTGCGCGCCACCGGTTATGTGCGCCCGGATGCGCAAACGGCGTTGAAAAACCTGCGGCTGTCGAACTTCGTATTTAACTTCGGTAATCTGGTCGAACATTACCGCGCCCAATTGCGCGAGCGGATTTATGCAGTATTGCCGGAACAGGAATATGCCTACGCAGGCGTGATTGTCGCGCTGGTAATCGGCGACCAGCGCGCCATCGCTCAGAGCGACTGGAAAGTATTCAACCGCAGCGGCATCAGTCACCTGGTTTCCATTTCCGGCTTGCACATCACGATGGTGGCCGGCTTGTTTGCTGCATTGGCGCAATGGCTGTGGCGGCGTTCATTTTTTACCCGTGCCGAGTTGCCGTTGCTGCTGCCGGCGCAAAAAGTCGCAGCCTTGAACGGTGCCGTGATTGCGTTGTTGTATGTGTTGTTGGCCGGCTTCGGGGTGCCGGCGCAACGGACTTTGTACATGTTGACGGTGGTGGCAGTCGCGCTTTGGTGCGGCCGTTTGACCAGCGTTTCACATGTGCTGTGCACTGCATTGCTGGCGGTGGTGGTGCTCGACCCATGGGCTGTGTTGTGGCCCGGATACTGGCTGTCATTCGGTGCGGTGGCGACCATTCTGTACGCCAGCGTCGGGCGTGCAGAGCCGCAGCACCATCTGAACGAAGTAACCGACAGGAAGATGCGCTGGCGACAGGTTCTGACCACTGCCGCCCATACCCAGTACGTGGTGACGCTGGGTCTGGTGCCGATGACAATGCTGCTGTTTGGCCAGGTGTCACTGGTCAGCCCAGTGGCGAATGCGGTTGCGATTCCCTTGGTCGGTTTGCTGGTGACGCCGCTGGCATTAATGGGCAGCGTGCTGCCAGCGCCGTTGTCGGGCTGGATTTTGGCGGTCGCGCATGCGCTGGTGGCGTGGCTGGCAAGCGGTTTGCAGTGGCTGGCCGGTTTGCCGTGGGCGGTCTGGTCGGCGCCGTTGCCATCCTGGTGGATTTTCCTGTTCGCCTTGCTGGGAACCGTGTGGTTGCTGGCGCCGCGCGGCTGGCCGTTGCGTTGGCTGGGTCTGGCAGGCTGGCTGCCGCTGGTGCTGAACAGCCCGACCCAGCCGCTGCCAGGTCAGATGTGGGTGACGGCTTTCGATGTTGGCCAGGGCACGGCCCTGCTGGTCGAGACGCAAAAACACCGGCTGCTGTACGACACCGGTGCGTATTATTCGCCGCAATCGAACGGCGGCAACCGCGTCATCCTGCCGTACCTGAAGGCGCGCGGCATTGCGGCGCTCGACGGACTGGTCGTGAGTCACAACGATAACGACCATTCCGGCGGCGCACTGTCGATTCTGGATGAGATCAAAGTCGGCCAGGTCTGGTCTTCGCTGGCTCTGACAAGTCCGATCGTCACTGCATCCCCGCGCCATCAGCCTTGCGCGGCAGGGCAGTCATGGCAGTGGGATGGGGTACGGTTTGAAATGCTGTATCCGCAGGCAGCGAGCCTGGATAATCCGAAAATAAAGTCGAATGCCCTGAGTTGTATCCTGAAAATCAGCATCGGTGACTTATCGATTCTGCTACCGGGTGATATCGAAGCATCGCAGGAATCGGAATTGCTTGGCAGTCAGCGCCCTGCATTGCGTGCTGATGTGCTGCTGGCGCCGCATCATGGCAGCGGCACGTCGTCGACCGTTGCCTTTCTGGATGCAGTTCAACCAGATCTGGCGCTATTCCAGGTCGGCTACCGCAACCGTTACCGACATCCGAAGTCGGAAATTTTCGAGCGTTACAGCGCCATGGGAATACAGCGCCTGCGCAACGATGTATCCGGCGCAATCACCTTACAATTCGATTCTGCAGTACACATTTCCGAATATCGCAGCAGTCATGCCCGTTATTGGTATGGACGCTGAAACAAAAAAATCATGATGCCAACTAAACCACTCCTCCATTTCTCCCACGCCAACAGTTATCCGGCCGGTACCTATCGCGTGTTCTTCCGGCATTTGCGACAGCATTACCGGGTGCAGGGGCTCGACATGCATGCCCATAACCCAAAATATCCGGTCAGGAATGGCTGGCGCACGCTGAAGCAGGAATTGAGCGATGACATGACGGCGCGCTATAGGCGATTCACTTTGAAATTGTTGGTTGGCGGTGTGCTGCTGGTGCCTGCGATTCTGGCGTGGGCCGATGTCGTGCCGATGGGGCAGCCGGATTTCCAGGCCGTATTGGCGCATGGCAAATCCAGCATTGCGCTGGACATTGATAATGACAGCTTGCTGATGAACCGCAATGACGGTTTTTACAGCAGCGGTGCGCGCCTGACGCAGCAATATGTATTGGGTGATGCTTCGCAGTTGGCGGTATATGGCTGGCGTATCGGGCACGCAATGTATACCGCGTCCGACATTAAGTTGCCGCCGGCGCAGGTCAGGGCGCCAGATCATCCGTATGCGGCCTGGCTCTATGGCGGCCTGTTCCGCGAGCAGCGCACGAGCGATGGCGCTTACACCAGACTGGGTTTCGATCTGGGTTGTATGGGGCCATGCGCCGCTGGCGAATGGGTGCAAACCAATTTGCACCGCTTGATCAATCAACCTTTGCCGCAGGGCTGGAGCCGTCAAGTTAAAAATGAATTTGGCGCAGTGCTGTATGCGGATGTCGCGCCAGCGCGCTGGCCATTACGATCTTGGCTGGATCTGCAGCCGAGCGTGCAGGGGCGTTTTGGGAATATTTTTACTGATGCGACGGCTGCTGTGACGCTGCGCGCCGGCATGCTGGGCGACTTGCCGTCAGCACCAACGCAGCATGTGTATCTGAAGCTCGGCGCGCGTGCAGTCGGATACGATGCTGCATTACAAGGCGGATATTTTTCCAAAGACAATCCACATACGGTGCGTCCGCAGCGCTTGGTGGCGGAGGCAGAAGCCGGCCTGCAGTGGGTGCATCCGCCGTTTGCCTTGCAAGCTGCAATCGTGCGACGCGGCAATGAAATTCGCGATTTGCCAGCTGACGTTGGCGCGCAAAGTTTTGTCCGATTGCAACTGGTCTATTCCCCGTAAGTATTAATCCTATTTGATGATTGCGATTAGGTAATAGTTTGATGGATATCTGCAGGTTTAGACAAGTAAAGCGGGCAAGTACGGTGCCGGTTTGCGGTATAATTCCGATTTCCCGCTCGTGCCGCTCGGCACCTTCTGCAATGACCAAGTTTGTATTCGTAACCGGTGGCGTCGTCTCTTCCCTTGGCAAAGGGATTGCAGCCGCCTCCCTCGCCGCGATTCTCGAATCCCGCGGCCTCAAAGTCACCCTTCTAAAACTCGATCCGTATATCAACGTCGATCCCGGCACCATGAGCCCGTTCCAACATGGTGAAGTGTTCGTCACTGATGATGGCGCCGAGACCGATCTCGACCTCGGTCATTACGAGCGTTTCATTTCGACCCGGATGAAGAAGGTCAATAATTTCACTACCGGCCAGATTTACGAATCGGTGATCCGCAAGGAGCGCCGTGGCGAGTATCTTGGCAAAACGGTGCAGGTGATTCCCCACATCACCAACGAGATTCAGGATTACATCCATCGCGGCGCTTACGGCTACGACGTCGCACTGGTTGAAATCGGCGGCACCGTCGGCGATATCGAATCGCTGCCATTCTTGGAAGCGGTACGCCAGTTAAGCCTGCGCGCCGGCCGCAATGCTGCCGCCTTCGTGCATCTGACATTGGTGCCTTACCTGGTTTCAGCCGGTGAACTGAAGACCAAGCCGACCCAGCACAGCGTGCAAAAATTGCGCGAAATCGGCATTTCGCCGGACGCCTTGCTGTGCCGCGCCGACCGTCCGATCCCGGATGAAGAACGGGCCAAGATTTCGCTGTTTTCGAACGTGGTCGAAGAAGCCGTGATCTCGGTTTGGGATGCAGACACGATTTACAAGATTCCGCAAATGCTGCACGACCAGGGCCTCGATGACATCGTCTGCGAAAAGCTCGGCATATCGCCAAAGCCCGCCGACCTATCGATGTGGACCAAGTTGATATACGCGCTGGAACATCCGAAGAACGAAGTCACCATCGGCATGGTCGGCAAATACGTCGATCTGACAGAATCCTACAAGTCCCTGATCGAAGCGCTGCGTCATGCCGGTATTCATACCGAAAGTCGCGTCAATATCGAGTACCTGGATTCCGAGGAAATCGAAGCTAACGGCACAGCAGCACTCGCTAAATACGATGCGATTCTGGTGCCGGGCGGCTTCGGCAAGCGCGGCGTGGAAGGCAAAATCGCTGCTGCCCAGTTCGCGCGCGAACACAAGATTCCTTATCTGGGCATCTGCCTCGGGATGCAGGTTGCATTGATCGAATACGCGCGCAACATGGCCGGTCTGGCGAATGCCAATTCGACTGAATTCAACCCGGAAACCGATCAGCCGGTGGTGGCCTTGATCAATGAGTGGCAAAACCACGACGGCCAGGTGGAACGGCGCGATGTCAATTCCAACCTCGGCGGCACCATGCGCCTTGGAGCGCAAACCTGCGCGGTCAAGCCGGACACCATGGCTGCAGAAATTTATGGCAGTACGGTGACTGAGCGCCATCGCCACCGCTATGAAGCGAATAACCATTATCTGGGTCGGGTTGAAGAAGCCGGCCTGATCGTATCGGCCCGTACTCCCACCGAAAATCTGTGCGAAATCATGGAGTTGCCACGTTCCGGATCGAATGCGCATCCGTTCTATTTTGGCGTGCAATTTCACCCGGAATTCAAATCAACGCCGCGTGATGGTCATCCGCTATTTACCGCTTTTATCAAGGCAGCGCTGGCATACAAACAGGCCGCCCTGGTTGAGGAAGCAGCATGAAACTCTGTGATTTTGAGGTCGGTCTCGAACACCCGTTCTTTCTGATCGCCGGCCCGTGCGTGATCGAATCGCGTCAGATGGCGCTTGATACTGCTGGTCAGTTAAAGGAAATCACCGCGGCGCTGGGGATTCCATTCATCTACAAATCCTCTTTTGACAAGGCCAATCGTTCTTCCGGTACCTCTTTCCGCGGCCTCGGCATGGAAAAAGGTCTGGAAATCCTGGCTGATGTAAAGCAGCAGATCGGTGTGCCGGTTTTGACTGATATCCACGAGATCTATGAAATTAAACCCGTAGCCGCTGTAGTCGACGTATTGCAAACGCCTGCTTTCCTGTGTCGTCAGACCGATTTCATCCATGCTTGCGCGCAGTCCGGCAAGCCGGTGAACATCAAGAAAGGCCAGTTTTTGGCGCCGCACGATATGAAGAATGTGATCGACAAGGCGCGTGCTGCCGCCCGGGAAGTTGGCTTGCCGGAAGATAATTTCATGGCGTGCGAACGCGGTGCCTCGTTCGGCTACAACAACCTGGTGTCCGACATGCGCTCGCTGGCGATCATGCGCGAAACCGCTTGTCCGATCGTGTTCGACGCCACCCACTCGGTGCAATTACCGGGCGGGCAGGGCGCAACATCTGGCGGGCAGCGCGAATTCGTACCTGTGCTGGCGCGGGCTGCGGTTGCTGTGGGCATTTCCGGCATCTTCATGGAAACCCATCCGAACCCGGCACAAGCAATGTCGGACGGCCCGAACGCCGTGCCGCTGGCGCGCATGCGCGAATTGCTGGCGACCTTGATTGATCTGGACCGGATCGTAAAGAAAAACGGATTCCTCGAATCCAGCTTCTGATTCAGGCAATTCAATACCTATTACAATCTACAAAATTTTTTTTGGAGCTTTACATGAGCGCTATCGTTGACATCATCGGCCGTGAAATACTCGATTCACGCGGCAATCCTACTGTCGAATGCGACGTCCTGCTGGAATCCGGCGTCATGGGCCGTGCTTCAGTGCCGTCCGGAGCATCAACCGGTTCGCGCGAAGCGATTGAATTGCGGGACGGCGATAAAAGCCGTTACTTCGGCAAGGGCGTGTTGCAAGCCTGCGAACACATCAATACCGAAATCTCCGAAGCGATCATGGGACTCGATGCCAATGAACAGGCGTTTCTGGACCGCACCCTGATTGACCTCGACGGCACTGAAAACAAATCCCGTCTCGGCGCCAATGCAATGCTGGCAGTCTCGATGGCAGTTGCCAAAGCCGCTGCCGAAGAAGCCGGCCTGCCGCTGTACCGCTATTTCGGCGGTTCCGGCGCGATGCAGATGCCGGTGCCGATGATGAACATCATCAACGGTGGCGCCCATGCCGACAACAACCTGGACATCCAGGAATTCATGATCATCCCGGTCGGCGCACCGAGTTTTCGCGAAGCGGTCCGCTATGGTGCCGAAGTGTTCCACACCCTGAAAAAAATCCTGCAAGGCAAAGGATTGACTACCGCAGTGGGCGACGAAGGCGGTTTTGCGCCATCGGTTGCCAACCACGAAGAAGCTATCAAGCTGATCATTCAAGCCATCGAAGAAGCTGGCTTTGAACCGGGTACCCAGATCGCATTAGGACTGGACTGCGCTGCCAGCGAATTCTACAAGGATGGTAAATACCAGTTGGCCGGCGAAGGCTTGACATTGTCGGCAACCGATTTCACCAACCTGCTGGAAACCTGGTGCGACAAGTATCCGATCATTTCGATTGAAGACGCGATGGCTGAAAACGACTGGGAAGGCTGGGCAATTCTGACTAAAGCCTTGGGCCAGAAAGTCCAGCTGGTCGGCGATGACCTGTTCGTGACCAACACCAAGATCCTGAAAGAAGGCATCCAGAAAGGCGTCGCCAATTCGATCCTCATCAAAATCAATCAGATCGGTACCCTGACCGAGACTTTCGCTGCGATCGAAATGGCGAAGCGCGCCGGTTATACCGCCGTGATTTCGCATCGCTCCGGCGAGACTGAAGATTCTACTATTGCGGATATCGCAGTCGGCACCAACGCACTGCAGATCAAGACTGGCTCGCTGTCACGCTCGGACCGCATGGCGAAGTACAACCAGTTGCTACGCATCGAGGAAGACCTGGGCGACATCGCCAGCTATCCTGGGCGTGATGCGTTTTATAACCTGAAATAAATCCGAATATCCGGTCGTAACGCACTCTGTTTTGCGACCGGATGCTTGATCTGAATTTTCCCAATGCGCCTGATCACCATTTCTCTAGTGCTGTTACTGGCGCTGATTCAACACCCACTCTGGCTAGGCAAGGGCGGCTGGTTGCGCGTGTGGGATCTGGATCAGCAAGTCAATGAAGCGCTTGACAAGAATATTGTGCTCAAGGCGCGCAATGACAAACTTGAATCTGAAGTGCACGATTTGCAGGACGGCACCGGCGCTATCGAAGAGCGAGCCCGGACTGAGTTGGGCATGATCAAAGAAAGCGAAATATTTATTCAGTTGCTGGCACCCAGTACCAGCGCTATCCCACTTCTACCACTCCAGATAACACCCCGGCCAGTGCCGCAGTTAGTGCCGCCTGCCCAGGTGCCAGCCACAAAAAACCCTGCACCATAATGCAGTTGACGCAGAATCTGCGCTGCTTGTTTTTCCAACTGTACTGATGTTCCGCAAAAAATCCAGGTTTTGCATGCACCATGCGTATCAGTGATTTTTATTCTAGCGACGCCAGCGCCACCCGGGCAGCAGCCAGGTCCCATGCTGCCTGACCTACGGTTTTAAATACCGGCATTTGCGACGACAAGCGCGCCGTGCCATCTAATACCTGTGACAGCGCAATGACCTGACTCCAATCGACTTTTGCCTGCAGCAGATCGCCTGCTTCATGTTGGGCGCCACCCAGATCGTCCACTACTATTTGCCGCTGATGCAGTAATTGCGATGGAAATTCCGCCATGTCAGGCTTGAAAGCGCCAACTCCGATCGCCAGCGTGGTGGCGGCAATATGGGCCGGGATTACTGGAGTTTTCGACGTAGTCAAGGCGATCAGGACATCGGTCGCCGGCAACTCCGATTCCAGTTGCACTGTGCTGACTGGTATGGCGGTAATTCCGGCATGGCGTTTTTGTAGGGCAGCGCAGAATGCTTCCGCCTTGTGTGTCGCAGTGGCGGCAATCCAGAACCGTGCTACGCCAAAAAAATCTACCAGTGCATCCACGTGCGCTGCGGCCTGGATTCCGGTGCCGATGATCAGTGCTGATGCGGGCGGTTTCGGCAGCAAGGTCTGAATCCCGAGCAGCGTGACTGCCGCGGTGCGGCGCGCGGTAACGGTCGGGCCATCCAGCAGCATCAACCTGCGGCCGGTAATGGTGTCAAAAACGATCACTTCGCCCTGGATCGCAGGCAAGCCGTGTTGTGCATTTTTGGTGTGTACCGTCACCAATTTGGTCACGCTGATGTCGCTGCCGATTGCCGGCATGCACAGCAAAACGCTGGCAGGATCAATCGGCACCACCAACCGCTCGGGAGCCTGGATTTGCTGCTTGCTTAATTCGCGCATCGCTTGCGCTATTACTGGCACCAGTTTGGAATACGGCAACGCCTGTGCAGTTTGACTTGGATTGAGAATTTTCATGGTGCTTACTTTATATTTTTACAGGGAGTATGTTAAAAAAACAACTATTATCCGCATATAATCATTGCGACTTAAAATTTACATATATCAGTATATTTGCTTAATAGGCAGCATTCAATGCTTGAGCGCTGTGGAAGTCAGCACAGGTTCAATCGGTATATCGGTAACAAACAATTGCGCGCAATCGACTTTGTCGAACGCGTAATGCTGACCGCAAAAATCGCAATTGATCTCCAGTTCGCCTTGTTCCTGCAGCGCGTCGGTGATTTCATCCTGGCCCAGCATTTTCAGCATGTTGCCGACTTTCTCGCGGCTGCAACGGCAATGAAAGCTCGGCAGTTTGGGATCGAAGACGCGGATGGTTTCTTCCCAGAACAGACGGCGCATCAGAGTGCTGATGTCGGTCGACAGCAACTCGTCGCGCTGCAAGGTGGTTCCCAGCGCCACTGCGCGGTGCCAGGTTTCCAGATCATCTTCGACCGGGGCGTCGATGCCGCCGTCCTTGGGCAGCTTTTGCAGCAGCAAGCCGCGCGCCACCGCTCCGTCGGCAGCAAGCCAGAGTTTGGTGTCGAGCTGTTCGGAGTGCAGCATGTAATTTTCAATAACTTCCGCCACCGTTTCGCCGTCCAGCGGCACGATGCCCTGATACGCTTGCTGGCCTGGCAATTTGTCGTGCGGGTCGAGCGTGATCGCAAAGCGGCCTTTGCCGTGCGCATGTATCAGTTGCTGCAATCCGGCTGCGTCGTCGATGACGGCATCCGGCGCCAGTTTGGCGGTGGCGCGCATTTGCAGGCCAGCGTCGCATTCGACCACCAGCAGCCGCACCGGGCCATCGCCATGGATCTGCATGATGATCGCGCCATTGAATTTTAGGTTGGCTGAGAGCAGGGCGGCTGCTGCCAGCATTTCGCCCAACAGCGTCTTGACCGCCGGCGGGTAGTCGCTGTGCACCAGAATCTGCTGCCAGGTGTCGGACAGTTCCACCAGTTCGCCGCGCACTGCGGCATTTTCAAACAGGAATTTTTGCAGCGTATCTGCTGTATTTTCTATATTTGCCATCATCATCCGATTCGTTTGCATGTTGTTTTGAACAATTGGCCGCGCGCGACGTAACTGGCGGCGCTGGCCTGCAGTTGTGCCACGTCCTGTTCGCCCAGGCTGCGCACGGCTTTGGCCGGGGCGCCGATGATCAGGCTGTTGTCGGGGAATTCCTTGCCTTCGGTGATCAGCGCGCCGGCGCCAACCAGGCAATTCTTGCCGATTTTTGCGCCATTCATGATGACCGCCTGAATGCCGATCAGCGAACCGTCGCCGATGGTGCAGCCGTGCAGCATGGCCTGATGGCCGATCGTGACATTTTCACCGATAACCAACGGATAACCGATGTCAGTATGCAGTACGCAGGATTCCTGCACGTTGCTGTTCTGGCCGACGCTAATAAGTTCATTGTCGCCGCGCAAGGTGACTTCGAACCAGATGCTGGCATTGGCTGCAATGTCGATTTTGCCGATTAAATTGGCGCTGTCGGCGATGAAGGCGGAAGGATCAATCCGGGGCGTGTGTTCGCCCAATTGGTAAATGGCCATGTTGTTCCGTAAAATGAGGGGTTAAATTTTTATGGCGTTATTTTAACGCTCACCGCATGAATCCATCTTCCTCCCCCGATTTCACCTTGTCAGCAGAATTGCAAGAGTTACGTGATTTGCGTGCCACTGCGCTGTTCTGGCTGTGCGAACCGGACCCGGCTGCAAAAGCCGCCGGTGTTACTGCGCTCGCGCTGGCTTGGCAAACGGGCGCGATGGCGCTCGATGTGGCGGCGACGTTGACGACGGATCGCACCATCCCGGGCCAGCCGGCCAGGCCGGAACTGGTGTCGCCGCTGGCGGTAAAACGGCGTGCCATGCATACCGCCGAAGGCCGCGCAATCCTGATCCATGCGCTGGCGCACATTGAATTCAATGCAATCAATTTGGCGCTGGATGTGATCTGGCGCTTTCCGGATATGCCCGTTGCGTATTACGCCGACTGGCTGCAGGTGGCCACCGAGGAAGCGCTGCATTTCTCGCTGCTGGCCGGGCATTTGCGCGTTCAGGGTTACGCTTACGGCGACTTTCCGGCGCATAACAGTTTGTGGGAAATGGCGGCCAAGACTTCGGGCGATATTTTGGCGCGCATC
>JBGSTZ010000151.1:0-52470 GCA_041736255.1 Burkholderiaceae bacterium | reverse complement strand
ACAGGATCAGGGCATCCTTCTCAGCGTGCGTGAGAGTGGAAAGATCAGGTGGGAGTGATTTTTGGGCCATGAGCAGTATGATGAACTGGTTGGTCGTATTTGCAATTGTTCCATAGCAAAAAATTATGCTGAATAGTCACTAAATTTTAAACCTCCAAAAAAGGTGTTTATTGCGAACATATGCAATAAACACCTTGTTTCCGCACATTTTCACTAGGCAGCTTCCATATTCCAGTGTAAAAAATACAACAAAAGAACAGCAGACGAAATTATTTTTCCATTACAAGCGGCCGCGACAGCGCTGCCGGTTCACATACTGAAATTCTTGGAAAATGTACGGTGAAAGTGCTGCCGATGTTAGGCACCGATTCGATCGATAGAGTCGCGCCATGGCGCAGCAGCACATGTTTAACGATAGCCAAACCCAAGCCTGTGCCTTGCGTCTCTCGGGAGCGGCTTTTGTCGACCCGATAGAAACGCTCGGTAAGGCGTGTAATATTTTCCGGCAAAATACCAATACCGGTGTCCTGCACCGAAAATTGCGGACCGTTTGCACCCATGTGCCAGCCGATCTTGATATTTCCGCCGTCATCCGTGTAGCGCACTGCATTGGACACCAGATTGCCAAAAGCGCTTCTGAGCTCTTCCGTATTACCTTTGATGTCGGGACCGTCGATGTCAAGCCTTACCGTATGCCGCCCGGACGATAAAGCATGTGCCTCGCGCAGGATGCTTTCCAGCAATATTTTTACTTTGACCTGCTGCGAACGCATCGGATAATCGACCGATTCCAGGCGAGACAGCGTTAGCATATCCTCCACCAGATTCTGCATGCGCCTGCCTTGCTCTGACATCAAAGTCAGATGTGCAGCGCGAGTTTGCGGCTCCAGTTTGCCCTGGCCGAGTGCAATTTCGAGAAAACCGTTAATGACGGTCAACGGCGTACGCAATTCATGCGAAGCATTAGCAATAAAATCGCGCCGCATCATGTCGATGCGATGGGAATCTGTCGCATCGTGCGTGACCAAAATCTGGCGGCGATTTTCAAAAGGAATAATCTGAACGATAAGCTTGCGCTCTTTAAACGACAACGTAAGTGGCCGCTCATAGCGGCCCAAAATGATGTAATCCATGAACTCCGGGCTGCGCACTAGGTTGGTCACCCGCATCCCTTTGTCCCGATCAAGGATCAGCCCGAGATGTTTTTCTGCCGCCGGGTTGCACCATTCCAGAAACAACACATCATCCATGATGACCACACCGTCCGGCAGCAAATGCATGGCTTGTCGAAAGCGCGCCAGCCATTCCGTCAGCTCGGCCTGATTCTTTTCGTCCATGCGGCGGGTTCGATACAGACGGGAAAAAATATCGGTCCAGGCACCCCAGCCATCCGGCAAATTGGCGCTGTTGGGCTCATCCAGCCAGGTATTTAACTGATAAAGATAAGATAGTTGCAAGACCAGTTGGCTAATGACTGCGACCAGTGCAGTAATTAAACCTGGCACCATACCGAAAAAGAACCCGACGACTGCGGCCCCAAGCAAGAAGATTATCAGCCGCAAAGCGGCCGGAACCCAGAACAACAACGCCGTTCTCATTCTCATAATGTCAGGATATTCATTTCTCGGTCAGCATATAACCTACGCTACGCACAGTCTTGATCAAATGCTCTGCGCCTTTGAGTACCTTGCGCAGTCGCAACACATGCACATCGACGGTACGCTCTTCAATGACGGCATGGTCGCCCCATACCTTGTCAAGCAATTGACTCCTGGAAAAAACCCGCTCCGGGTGCGCCATGAAAAACTTCAGCAGCTTGTATTCAGCATGACCGATGTCGATTTTTTGCCCAAGGATACTGACGCTGCAACTCAGCGGGTCGAGCACTACATTATCAATTGCCATCGTGCTTTGTGCATGTTCAGGGCTTTTACGCCGCAACATGGCATTGATGCGCGCAGTCAGCTCACGCGGAGAAAATGGTTTTGTGATGTAATCATCGGCCCCGTGATCGAGTCCGGCGATCTTATCTTCTTCCATGGTTTTCGCCGTCAGCATGATGATCGGCAAGCCATTCCACTGACGTTCGGCCCGCACCCGCGACAGCAATCGCAAACCAGTCTGGTCGGGCAGCATCCAATCCAGCAAAATCATTTGCGGCGTGTTTTTCTGCAGAAATTCCCAGGCATCCGCGACATTGCGCACTACGACCGGGCTCCAGCTAGCAGAGCGTAAAGTGAAAACCAGCAGCTCCGCGATTGCGGGTTCGTCTTCTACCACTAAGATTGATATATTATCCACCGCCATAATATCTACCCTGCGCTATCCTTATTGTCTGCAGCGTAATCGGTATGCCGGATATCCTTGCCTTCGACGATGTAAATAACATACTCAGCAACATTCTTGGCATGGTCGCCGATCCGCTCTATTGCCTTGGCAACCCACAGGGTGTCAAGTGCAATCGAAATCGTACGCGGATCTTCCATCATGAAAGTGATCAAATTGCGCATGATGGAACGAAACTCGTAATCGACGCCATCATCATGCGTAATCACCCGAATCGCCTGTTTCTCATCCAGGCGCGCGAGTGCGTCAAGTGCATCATGCAACATGGCGCTGGTGCTGGCGGCGATGACACGTACGGTTTCAAAGTGATTCAGAATCGCCCCGCCGCGTTCCTTGACGCTCTTGGCAGCACGGGCAATTTTGCTGGATTCATCGCCGACCCGCTCCAGATCGGTAATGATATTGACCGTCGACATGACAATACGCAGATCATTGGCGGTCGGTTGACGCCGCACGATCAGCCGACTACAGGCATCATCTAGCGCAACTTGGAGCTGATTAACTTCAGCATCGCCCTTAATGACTTGTTCAGCCTGGGCTATATCACCGCTGCGAAAACATTCCATCGCATCGTGGAACTGGCTTTCGACCAAACCGCCCATTGCCAGCACCTGGGACTGCATCATTTGCAGTTCCAGATCATATTGTTTGGAAGAATGCACATTTGGCATCATTTTCTCCTTGTAGTTTTAACAGATGCGGAAATTAGCCAAAACGGCCGGTAATGTAATCTTGCGTTTCCGTCTTCGCTGGATTCATGAATATCTGATCCGTTTCACCGAATTCAACCAACTCCCCCAGATACATGTATGCAGTGTAGTCAGAAATACGCGCCGCCTGTTGCATGTTGTGTGTGACGATGGCAATCGTGTAATCCTGCTTTAATTCGTTAATCAGTTCTTCAATTTTTGCGGTGGAAATCGGGTCCAGCGCCGAGGTCGGCTCATCCAGCAGCAGCACCTCCGGCTTTACCGCCACTGCGCGCGCAATGCACAGCCGCTGTTGCTGTCCACCCGACAGGCTAAGGCCATTTTTGCTCAACTGGTCCTTGACCTCATCCCAGATTGCGCCTTTTTTCAGGGCCCATTCGACCCGTTCATCCAGCGCACCTTTGGACAGGCTTTCATACAGACGCACCCCGAAAGCAATGTTGTCATAGACCGACATCGGAAACGGCGTCGGCTTCTGGAACACCATCCCGACTTTGGCGCGCAACATGTTGACATCCTGCCCGTTATCCAGAATATTCTTGCCGTGATACATGATTTTGCCTTCAGAACGTTGTCCTGGATACAAGTCATACATACGATTCAGCGTGCGCAGTAAAGTCGATTTTCCACAGCCGGAAGGGCCGATAAAGGCAGTAACTTTCTTTTCATGAATGTTCAGATTGATATTTTTCAAGCCTTGAAAAGCGCCATAAAAAAAGTTCAGGTCAGAAATTCCGATAGTCGTTTTTGGATTCATGCTTATAGAGGTTTGATTATTCATATCGATCACGATGGACAGTTAAGGCTGAATTTTCTGATGAAACAAGGTGCGCGACAGGATATTCAAGCCCAAAACGCTAAACGTCACCAGTAGTGCGCCACCCCATGCCAATGCGCGCCAATTATCGTATGGACTCATGGCAAACTGATAAATTACGACGGGCAAATTAGCCATCGGCGCATTCATGTCTGCGCTGTAGAACTGGTTATTCAATGCTGTAAACAGTAACGGCGCAGTTTCGCCGGATATTCTTGCAATGGACAACAATACGCCAGTCACAATCCCCGCCTTTACCGCACGCAAGCGCACCGATGTTGCCACTTTCCAGCGAGGCGCACCAAGAGCAAACGCTGCTTCGCGTAGGCTTTTAGGAACCAGACTAAGCATGTTGTCAGTAGTGCGCACAACTACCGGAACCGCAATCAAGGACATCGCAAAACTGCCGGCCCAACCCGAGAAATGATTTACATTAGCAACGTAAATTGCATAAATAAACAGACCGATCACAATCGAAGGCGCCGACAACATAATGTCAGTAACGAAGCGCGTGACTTGGGCGAACCAGCTGACCTCTCCATATTCAGCCAAATAAATACCCGCCAGAATACCAATCGGCGTGCTGATGAAGACGGCGGCGCCGACCATCAGCAAGCTGCCAACGATTGCATTCATCAAACCGCCGCCTTCACTGCCCGGAGCCGGAGTGCTCTGGGTAAAAATAGCCAGATCAATTCCACCCAAGCCTTTAACGATTAGGGTCAGCAAGATCCACATCAGGAAAAACAGGCCGATTGCCATTGCAAAAAACGACAGGGCGATGCCGACCCGGTGGATCCACAAGCGCCGGCGATAGACCGGATTCATCGTGGGATTTTTCATTACACCCCCTCTTTTCGGGCCATGCCCATCAACATTAATTTAGCGGCTGCCAATACGATGAAAGTAATTACAAACAGAATCAAGCCCAAAGCATATAGCGATGACACATGCAGTACCGAATCGGCTTCCGCGAATTCATTTGCCAGAGTGGATGCAATACTATTACCCGCCGCAAACAGAGACCACGATAAATTATGCGCATTACCGATCACGAAAGTAATTGCCATCGTCTCCCCCAGTGCCCGGCCCAAACCCAGCATCACGGCACCAACCACACCAATTCGGGTATAAGGCAAAACAATATTACGCACGACTTCCCATTTAGTGCAGCCGAGTGAATAGGCAGATTCTTTCAGTACCGACGGCACAGTTTCAAATACATCGCGCATCACCGATGCAATAAAGGGAATGATCATGATCGCCAGAATCAAACCCGCTGTCAGCATGCCGATCCCCATCATTGGGCCGCTAAACAACTTGCCAATAACCGGTAATTGCCCAAGCGTATTTGCAAGCGCGGGCTGAACATATTCGGCGAATATCGGCGCAAATATGAACATGCCCCACATGCCGTAAATAATGCTCGGCACACCGGCTAGCAACTCCACTGCCGTACCCAATGGACGCTTCAACCATGCCGGGCAAATTTCTGTAAGGAATAGTGCAATCCCAAAGCTGACTGGAAACGCGATCAACAGTGCGATAAATGAGGTGACAAGGGTGCCGAAGATGGCGATCAGAGCGCCGTACTTATCATTTACCGGATCCCACTCGATGCTGGTTACGAAAGGCAGCCCGAATTCATGCAAAGCCGGCCAGGCGTTCATCATCAATGAGGCAATAATGCCCATTAAAAAGAGCAAGACACTCAAGGCAAACAAGAATGTCAATTTATGGAAGAAAAAGTCCTGCAGCCGTTGCTTGCGCATCGTGGCCTTCAGCGCTGTGCTGAATATGTGGCCATCCTGCGAAACCTGATCCGAAAGGGCATTCATGTTTGCGCTCATGGAGTGGAATATTTAAAAAAGACTGCAATCATATGACATCCCGAAGTGAAGCGATACAAAGGATAGCGGCTGCCGGTCGTGTAACAACCGGCAGCCGTTATCCATTAAAACAACTTACCTTACCAAACTGCCTTACCGGAACCGTCTTTCAACTGTGTTTTCCATGCTTCATTTACCAGCTTGACGACTGGTGCTGGCATCGGCACATAGTCAAGTTCAGTAGCCATGGCATTGCCATTTTTGTATGACCAATCAAAAAATTTCAACACTTCTTTCGCGCGACCTGCATCTGCCTGTGTTTTATGCAAGATGATAAAAGACGCGCTAGTGATAGGCCAGCTTGCTTTACCAGGCTGGTTCGTCAGCAGAACCGACATACCTGGCGTTTTCACCCAGTCAGCACCTGCCGCTGCGGCCTTGAAACTTGTATCATCAGGCTGCACGAACACACCGTCGCGATTCTTAACTTGCGTATGCGCAATTTTGTTCTTTTTTGCGTATGCGTATTCTACGTAGCCAATGGTGCCTTTAATACGTTGTACGTTAGCGGCAACGCCTTCATTTCCTTTACCACCAAGACCGGCAGGCCATTTGACGGCAGTACCGGCGCCCACTGTTTTTGCGAATTCAGCATTAGTCTTGGACAAGTAATCAGTCCAAACAAATGTCGTACCCGATCCATCTGAACGGTGCACTACAGTAATATTTTGATCCGGAAGTTTTACATCTTTATTCAGAGCAACAATTTCAGGTGCATTCCATTTGACAATCTTGCCGAGATAAATCTGCGCCAGAACATCCGATGTCATTTTCAACTGACCATCTTTAACGCCTTCGACATTTACGATAGGCACAACGCCACCCATGATTGCTGGAAATTGCATCAAACCTTCCGCTTCCAACTCTTTAAAGTCGAGAGGTTTGTCGGATGCGCCGAAGTCAACGGTTTTTGCCTTGATCTGTTTGATGCCGCCACCGGAGCCAATCGATTGATAGTTCATGCTGTTGCCGGTGGCTGTTTTGTAAGCTTCGGCCCATTTTGCATAAATTGGATATGGAAAAGTTGCGCCGGCGCCGGTAATATCGGCTGCCACTACTGGAGCGAACGTCATTGCCGAGACTGCGGTGACGGCAGTAAGTGCTACTGATTTAATGAGTTTATTCAGATTCATAACAGCTCCGTTGTGTAAAAAATGTGACAGCCCGAACTCTACCGAACATTTATGACAGCTTTATGACGCGAATTAATGTATTTGAAATATGTCTGCTGTGCATTAACATCAAAACCAATGCGTCATTAACTTGTCATATTATTTCTCTACACTGCCAAAATCTTATCCCTACATTTACCTAAATTTGTTGCCATTGCTTCCCTGTATCGATGAATAAAAAAAATATGAAGCCCAATCTTGCCGTCATTGCCCCTTACGCCAATAGCAGCGTCTACCTTGATCGCGAACTGTCTTTGCTCTCTTTTAACCGGCGCGTGCTGGCCCAGGCTGAAGACAGCAGCGTGCCCTTGTTGGAGCGCTTGCGCTATTTGTGCATCGTCAGCAGCAATCTGGATGAATTCTTTGAGGTGCGGGTAGCCAGCATCGTGGCACAAAACAGTATTAATGGCGTCCTCACCGAACATCCCAGCCTGCTTGCCTCACTAGATCGCATCAGTACCGAATGCCATCAACTAGTGCAGCATCAATATATGATTCTCAACGACACAGTGTTGCCGGAGCTGTCTAAAAACGGCATCCGCTTGCTGCGTCACAACGAGCGCAACGATGCGCAACGGGCTTGGGTAAAAGCCTATTTCGAGCGTGAAGTCCGGCCATTATTAACGCCCATCGGGCTCGATCCCGCCCATCCGTTTCCGCAAGTCGTCAACAAGAGCTTGAATTTCATCATTTCACTGTCCGGCAAGGATGCGTTTGGTCGCGGCTCTGCGATTGCCATCGTCAAAGCGCCACGAGTACTGCCGCGCGTGATCGAGTTGCCGCAAGAACTGTGCGGCGGCGGCATCGCTTTCTGCTTGCTATCCTCCATCATTCACGCGCATATCGAGGACTTGTTTACCGGACGCGAGGTGTTGGCTTACTCGCAATTTCGCGTCACCCGCGACAGTGATCTGTGGGTCGATGAGGAAGAAGTCAAAAATCTGCGACAAGCCCTGAAGGGCGAATTACAAACCCGCCAGTTCGGGGTCGCGGTCCGGCTTGAAGTGGCGAAAAACTGCCCTGAGAATCTGTCGCAGTTCTTGCTGAATCAGTTTTCGCTGCATCACAGCCGCCTGTATGCGGTAGATGGGCCAGTCAATATGGTGCGCTTGTCGGAATTGGTGGACCATGCCCAAGCACCAAATCTGCGCTTCACGCCTTTTTTCCCGGGAGCGTCGCCACTGCCATCCAACTGCGATATTTTCACCCTGCTTAAAAAGCAGGATTTGTTGTTACATCATCCATTCCAGACCTTTCAAACCGTAATCGACTTCATCCGGTCTGCCGTCCATGATCCCCACGTGCTGGCCATCAAGCAGACCATCTACCGCACCGGCATGGATTCCGATTTGATGCAGGCGCTCATTACTGCCGCGCGACTGGGCAAGGAAGTGACAGTCATTGTCGAGCTGATGGCGCGCTTCGATGAAGAGGCCAATATCAACTGGGCCGACCAGTTGGAGCAAGCCGGAGCACAAGTGGTGTATGGCGTGGTGGGACTGAAAACACATGCCAAACTGGCGCTCGTGATCCGCCGTGAAAAAGGCGTGCTGCGCACTTACACCCATCTCGGCACCGGTAATTACCATTCGAAAACCACGCGGCTATATACCGATTTCGGCCTGTTGACCGCGCACCCTGAAATTGGCACCGAAGTCAACGAAGTATTCATGCACCTGACCAGTCTGACAGTGCCGAAACGCATGAAACATCTATGGTTAGCGCCTTTTTCACTGCAAAAAAACATCATTAGCGCGATTCGCAATGAAGCTAAAATTGCCCGCGAAGGCAGGCCTGGCATCATCATCGCCAAGATGAATGGTTTGGTAGATGAGCCGGTAATCCGCGCACTGTACGCAGCCTCAGCCGACGGCGTCAAAATCGACCTGATCGTGCGCGGCGTCTGCGCCTTAAAACCCGGTGTACCAGGGCTGTCGGAGAATATTAAGGTACGTTCGATCATCGGCCGTTTTCTCGAACACAGCCGGATTTATTATTTCCGTAATGATCTGGCACACAACGTGTATCTGGGCAGTGCCGACTGGATGAATCGCAACCTGTTACGCCGCATCGAGGTGGCATTCCCGATATATGACAAGGCACTCAAGAAGCGCGTAATCGCCGAAGGCTTGCGCCCCTATCTGAAAGACAATGTAAATGCGTGGGAATTAAGCTCCAGCGGCGCCTACACCCGCAAGAAAACTCGCGCCAAACAAGCCCGTTTTTGCGCCCAGCAATACTTGATGCAAACGCTAGGTTCACACACCGCGATTGACGAAGGTTAATGATGGAACTGATCCTGTGGCGCCATGCAGAAGCGGAGCCGGGTGAACCCGATGCAGATCGTATGCTGACAGGGAAAGGCCGCAAACAGGCAGCCAAAATGGCAGAGTGGCTTGACAGCACCCTGCCCAGCGGCTGCAAAATTCTAGTTAGCCCGACTGCGCGCACCCGACAAACCGCAGAAGTATTGGGACGAAAATTTAAACTCTGCGACGAACTTGGCCCCGGCACCACTGCCGAAAAAATTCTGACTCTAAGTAACTGGCCACAAAGCCGCGAACCGGTTTTGATCATCGGCCACCAGCCCAGCCTGGGCCAGTTGGCAGCACTATTGACAGCCGGCACAGAACAAGACTGGCCCATCCGCAAAGGATGCGTCTGGTGGATCGCGCAAAGAATCCGGGACGACCGCACCCAGACTTATGTGCGCGCCGTGATGGCACCGGAACTGGTGCTGAAATGATGAAAGACATTGCCTGAAAATAATATATACAGGTAATTGTATTATTGAAGTGGAACGTTATATATATATGGCAATTGCATCACAATTGCATATACTCCCAACATTATTTTGATATTGTAGGGCGAGTTTCAAACCCTCCTTTTCGCCGCCAACGTATAAGGGCGGGTTGGAGCCCGCCCTTACGTCCACCAAGAACGTTACACCGACCCCGTCTCTTTCAGATAATGGCGCGCATAACGACCATCCAGCCGATCTAGCGGCAACAGCAAAAACAGGTCGGCACAATGAAAATCCGGGTCCCAGGCTGGCTCGCCGCAGACCCAGGCGCCACTGCGCAGATAGCCTTTTAATAGTGGTGGAACAAGCGGTGCATGACCGGCCTCGCGCTCTTCGGTCGGAAATGGCAAATGTGGCGTTACCCGGTATTCGGGTGGTGCCAGATTACGTTCAGACAGCGTGTGATAAAGCGTGGCAGCATTATGACCGCCATCGGCCAGACTAACGCTGGCGCAGCCGATAAGATAATCGCAATGCTCGCGGCGCATGTACGCGGCCAGTCCCGCCCACAACAACATGATGACGCCACCGCTGCGGTAATCGGGATGAATGCAGGCACGCCCGGCTTCGGCCATGCGGCCGCGCAAATGCGCCAAGCGGCTCAGATCGAACTCCTGCTCGGAATAGAAACGTCCAATCCGGCGTGCCGCATCGGCACTCAGCACGCGGTAAGTGCCGACCACCTTCAGGGTTTTGCTGTCGCGCACGATCAGATGATCGCAATACGCATCGAATTCATCCTGATCCAGACCTTCCGGATTAATCAAGGTGTTCAGTCCCATCGCTTTAATAAAAATTTTGTAGCGCAAACGCTGTACTTCGCGCACTTCTTTCGGGGAAGTGGCAAGACTTAATGTTAGTTTGGAAAAATGCGGGCTCGCATCGGCAGGAATTGTCAGTAATCGCATGTTCGGCCTTGTATTGAAGACAGGCTGAGCGTAACTGCAAAATATTTCCGCGCGATGACGGCCACATGTCTGTTGTGTGACACGACAGCATCCAGCATGAAAAGTGAGCGCAGATGATTGCTGGAATATTCAGCATTTTTTGCAGGCAATTAAAAGGCTTTGGCGTTTATATATTGCCGCAGCCAGACCGCGACGGTCAGACATGCTTAGCCCGCATCGGCAAAAAAAATGTCCACAGACAGACAGAGTCACCGTATACAATTCAATAATATTGCACTGCGGCATATTTCTAAAAAAATAATGTTATGAATTTTTATATGAACAATCTCAGCCCTGATTGTCAAAAAATAAAATTTTCCTCTGTGCTCGATAGCCGAAGACGGCCTGTCGGTGGCGCTTGATGAGGCTTGATACCACCACGAATAACCCGCAATGAACAGCCCACCCTTGCATTCTGGAGAACCTGCAGTGAACAACAATAATCGGCCTTATGCACAGCTGCTTTATCCGGCCGCACTTGGGCTAGCCGGGGCGATTGCCGTTATGATCGCCGGCGGCTCGAACTGGACTGCTGCCGTCTTGGCTGGCATCTTATGCGTGGCCGGAATAGGGCTCGGCCTGCATCTGGCGGCAAGACAGACCGCCTTGCTGCGCTCGCTCGATGCCTATCTTGCCGGTCAGCAGCAGTTCAGCGAAACAGTGGCTCCAATCTGGTGCGGACACATCGAATCATCACGTAAACAAATGGAAACCGCGATAGCGGCGCTGTCCGAACGTTTTTCCGGGATTGTCGACAAGCTCGACGAGGCGGTCCATGCATCCGGCCAGGCCACCGAAACCATTGAAGGCAGCGACAACGGGCTGGTTGCCGTGTTTGCCAACAGCGAACAGAAACTCGGAGCAGTGGTTGCTTCGCAAAAAACGGCAATGACCAGCATGCTGAGCATGCTCGAAAAAGTCCAAGGGCTGGACCGCTTTGTCGACGAACTGCAAGAAATGGCTACTGATGTCGCAAATATTGCAGCGCAAACCAACCTATTGGCGCTCAATGCCGCGATCGAGGCGGCGCGCGCCGGCGAAATGGGGCGCGGTTTCGCGGTAGTGGCCACCGAGTTCCGGATGTTGTCGACCCAATCCGGCGAAACCGGCAGGCGCATCGCTGAAAAAGTCGGCGTGATCAGCGCCGCAATTATCACCACCTGCAACGTTGTGCGCGAATCGGTCAAGCAGGAAGATGGCGCAATGCATGCGGCGGAAGCCTCCATCGGAACAGTGCTGACCGACTTCAGAAACATTACCGATGCGCTGCTGCAATCGAGCACGCTACTCAAGAATGAAAGCATCGGCATCAAATCGGAAGTCGGTGAAGCGCTGGTACAACTGCAGTTTCAGGATCGGGTCAGCCAGATCATGAATCATGTCAAAGGCAATATCGAGCGGTTTCCCGAGTTTCTACAGCAGAACCGGGAGCAGTACGCGCAAGCAGGCGCACTGCAGGTGCTTGAACCGCAGATATTGCTGGCCGAGTTGAAAGAAAACTACGTAATGGCCGACCAGCATGTCATTCACGGCGGCAGCACAGCAGTCAATAAAATTGACACCGAAATCACATTTTTCTAGAGGATGCCATGACTAAGACCATCATGATAGTGGACGATTCCGCCTCGATGCGGCAGGTAGTGGGGATTGCCCTGAAAGGAGCCGGTTATGCGGTAATCGAAGGCCGCGACGGCCAGGACGCGTTGACCAAGCTGACCGGCCAAAAGGTGCACCTGATCATCAGCGACGTCAACATGCCAAACATGGACGGCATCAGCTTCGTGAAAGCGGTAAAGCAGTTGCCCGCATATAAATTCACACCGATCATCATGCTCACCACCGAGTCTGACGAATCCAAAAAACGCGAAGGCCAAGCCGCGGGAGCCAAAGCCTGGGTCGTCAAGCCTTTCAAGCCGGAGCAATTACTGGGCGCGGTGCAGAAACTGTGCCTGCCATGACACCCCGTCCTTGCTATACAACCTGCCGGAGAGCCGCATGACTTCTGAAATCAAACGCAAGGATGCTTTACCCATGCTGCGTTTCAGCGGAGAACTGACCATTTACCGGGCGGCGGAATTCAAGCAGATGCTGCTGGCGGGCTTGTCCAAGCTGGATGGCCCGGCACCGCTGGAAATCGATCTGTCCGGCGTCACCGAGCTCGACACCGCAGGCGTGCAACTGCTGATGCTGGCCAAGAAAACCGCGCAGGCGCAACAGCGTGAACTGCGCCTGTTCGCGCACAGCCCGGCGGTGGCCGAGATCTTCGAACTGCTGAATTTGGCCGCGTATTTCGGTGACCCGTTAGTCATTGCTGCACGACCGTCTACCACAACCACTGCGAGAGCTTCAAATGGAGCTTGATGATGCATTGCAAACCTTCTTTGCTGAAAGCAGAGAGCTGCTGGAAGATATGGAAAATGCGCTGCTCGCTGTTGAACATGCCGAGCAAAAAGAGGAATTGGTGAACGCGATCTTCCGCGCTGCCCACACCATCAAAGGATCGTCCGGCCTGTTCGGGCTTGATCATATTGTCGCATTCACCCATGTCGCAGAGAGCGTGTTGGACCAGGTACGCGCAGGCAAGCTGAAAATCGCGGACCAGTTGGTAGTCCTGCTGCTGTCATGCTGCGACCACATCGGCACTCTGGTCGAGTCGGTGGCACAAGGTCAGAGCGAAGCCGATGCAACCCTGCTGCAACAAGGTGCGCCATTGCTTGCGCAGTTGCGCGGCTATCTCGCCGCGCCACAGCCGCAAACGGCCCTGCAGGTCGCGCTGACAGTCGCAAATCCGGGCATCGACCCGATAGAACGCATCCATGGCGACAGCGTGCATACAGACCAATGGCATATCTCGCTGCGGTTCGGCCCGGACGTGCTGAAAAACGGCATGGATCCGCTATCGTTCATCCGCTATCTAGAAACGCTGGGCTCAATCACCGGCATCGCCACCCTGCCCGACGCGATTCCGGTCGCCGACGATATGGATCCGGAATCCTGTTATCTCGGTTTCGAGATCGCTTTCCACAGCAAGGCCGACAAGGCCACAATCGAAAATGCGTTTGAATTCGTGCGCGACGACTGCCGCCTGCGCATCCTGCCCCCGCACAGTCTAATTTCCGAATATATCCGCCTGATCCAAGACCTGCCGGAACAGCCAGACCGGCTGGGCGATATCCTGGTGGGTTGCGGCACGCTGACTGCACAGGAGCTCGACGCTGCGCTAAATGCGCAGTCGGACACACCAACCAAACCGATCGGCGCCATTCTGGTCGAACAGCGCTACGTACAGCCGGAAGTGGTCGAGGCCGCACTGGCCAAGCAAAAACAGTTCAGGGAACTGGGCGCGCAGGAAAGCCGTTCGATCCGGGTCGATGCCGACAAGCTCGACCAGCTGATTAACCTGGTGGGCGAGCTGATCATCGCTGGCGCCGGCGTCAACCTGATTGCGCGCCGGGCGAAGATTGCCGAACTACAGGAAAGCACGTCCAAGCTGTCAAGCCTGGTGGAAGAAGTGCGCGACAGCGCACTGCAACTGCGAATGGTCAAAATCGGCGCCACCTTCGGACGCTTTCAGCGCGTGGTGCACGATGTCTCGCGCGACATTGGCAAGGACATCGGGCTGGTGGTGCATGGCGAAGAAACCGAACTCGACAAGACTGTAGTTGAAAAAATCGGCGATCCGCTGATGCATCTGGTCAGGAACGCAATCGACCATGGAATCGAAGCGGCCGAAGTGCGCGCCGCACACGGCAAGCCGGCAAAGGGCAGCGTCACGCTCGATGCCTACCATGACTCAGGCTCGATCGTGATCTCGGTCAGCGACGATGGCGGCGGACTCAAGCGCGACAAGATACTGGTCAAGGCGATCGAGCGCGGACTGATTGATGCCGGTCACAATCTTACTGACAACGAAATCTACGGCCTGATATTCGAACCCGGCTTTTCCACTGCCGACCAGGTCACCAACATGTCCGGGCGCGGCGTCGGGCTCGATGTGGTGAAACGCAACATCACCGCATTGCGCGGCAGTGTCGGCGTCAGTAGCGCGGAGGGCGCCGGCACCACCGTGACGGTGCGCTTGCCGCTGACGCTGGCAATCATCGACGGCTTCCTGGTCGAAATCGGCAAATCGGTGTTTGCGATTCCGCTCGACATGATCGAGGAGTGCGTCGAATACACAGCCGAACCCGGGCACGATTACACCAACTTGCGCGGCCAGGTGCTGCCGTTCATTCGCCTGCGCGAACTGTTCAAAGTCGAAGGTGAGCCGACCCGGCGCGAGAACATCGTGGTCCTCAAGCACGCTGGCCAAAAAGCAGGTCTGGTGGTTGATACGCTGTTGGGTGAATTTCAGACTGTCATCAAGCCGCTCGGCAAGATGTTCAATCAGGCCAAATGCATCAGCGGATCGACCATTCTGGGCAGCGGCGATGTCGCGTTGATTTTGGATGTGCCGGCGTTGGTGAAGCAAGCCGGCCAGTCGCCCTCAGCCACATCATGATCCATCGAAAATGCCGTTTTCAGCCCATAAAAAAATCTTTCAGAACAATCATTTTAATAAAAGAGAACAATCATCATGTTAGCTAATATGAAAATCGGCACCCGCATGACCGCTGGATTTGCCGCAGTACTACTGTTAATGATTTCCATTGCCTGGGTCGGCATCAACAGCATGACGTCAATTCAAGGGCGACTCAATAATCTTGTTACGGTCAACATCCACAAAAGTAATCTCATCAATAATATGCAGAACTCGATCCATATCGTCACACGCGTGATGAGGACCATGGTGCTGTTGAATGACCCCACCGCGATAGCAGCGGAATACAAAAAAATTGAACTGGCGCGTCAGAAATACAATGCATCGTGGGGGGAATTGGAAAAGACCGACGCAAATGAAATAGAAAAGGCGAACTGGATCAGGATCAAAACACTCTTGCAAGACGGAAGAGATGTGAATAACAAAATAATGGAACTATCCATCGCCAACCAAGATGTCGAAGCGACCAGGCTCATGCTGGAAGTATCAGGCCCGGAAATGCAAAAATTACAGGATGCAATTGAAGAAGGTGTAGTTTTAATCGATGAGGATAACAAACTCGATGAAAAAAATTCACAAAAGGAATATAAGAATACACAAACATTGATGCTGACGCTGGCCAGTATCGCAGTGGTATTGGGCGCCCTGATTGCCTGGTTCCTGACACGTGGCATCACACGGCCACTCGCCGAAGCAGTACAGGTGGCAAGCCGGTTGGCTGGAGGTGATCTGAACGTGAAGATCGAATCTGTTGCCAAGGATGAAACCGGGCAAGTGCTGCAAGCCATGCAGGCCATGATTGTCAAGCTGTCGCAGGTGGTCGCCGACGTTAACAGCGGCGCGCAGGCTCTGTCGAGCGCATCAGAAGAAGTCAGCGCCACATCACAAGCGCTGTCGCAGGCTTCCAGCGAGCAGGCCGCCAGCGTCGAGGAAACCAGTGCGTCGATCGAACAAATGACATCGAGCATTGCGCAAAACACCGAGAATGCCAAGGTCACCGATGGCATGGCCAGCAAGGCCGCCAGGGAGGCGGCCGAAGGCGGCGAATCGGTCAACGCGACGGTGGCGGCGATGAAGCAGATCGCCAAGAAAATCGGCATCATCGACGATATCGCGTACCAGACCAATTTGCTGGCATTGAATGCGGCAATCGAAGCGGCCCGCGCCGGCGAGCACGGCAAGGGCTTTGCGGTGGTTGCTGCCGAAGTGCGTAAGCTGGCCGAACGCAGCCAGGTGGCCGCGCAGGAAATTGGCGAAGTCGCCAGCAGCAGCGTCGAACTGGCAGAAAAAGCCGGCAAGCTGCTGGGCGAAATCGTTCCGAACATCCGCAAGACCTCGGATCTGGTGCAGGAAATCGCCGCCGCATCGAGCGAGCAATCAAGCGGCGTGGGGCAGATCAATGCGGCAGTGATCCAGCTGAGCCAGACCACCCAGCAAAACGCATCGAGTTCCGAAGAGCTGGCTGCCACCGCCGAAGAGATGAGCAGCCAGGCCGAGCAGTTGCAGCAGACCATGTCATTCTTCAAGCTCGATGAGATGACAAGCGTAAAGAACATGTCATCTTCCACCCGCAAGGCCGTTACCGGCGACAAACCGGGTGCTGCGAAAAAAAGTAATTACATGCTAGCCGGCAATCCGGCACAGGCAACAAACGCCGATTTTGACGAAACTCAGTTCACCAAGTTTTGAAGGAGCCCGTCATGAATGCACTGGTTCAGACAAGAGGCAGAGCGCCGGCAACTTCGGCAACGACGCAAGCTACAGCCGAGCAAAAGCAGTACCTGATCTTTATGCTCGGTGGCGAGGTGTTCGCGATCGGCATTCTGGGCATCAAGGAAATCATCGAGTACGCGGGGCTGACCGAGGTGCCGATGATGCCTGACTGCATCCGCGGCGTGATCAATCTGCGCGGCGCGGTGGTGCCGGTGATGGATCTGTCGAGCCGCTTCGGCAAACCGGCCAGCGCGATCACCAAGCGCACCTGCATCGTCATCGTCGAGATCGCCAATGAAGATCAGGAGACCCAGGTTATGGGTATAGTGGTCGATGCGGTCAACGCGGTGCTGGAAATCCCCTCTTCCGAGATCGAGCCGGCGCCGGCCTTCGGCGCTAAAATCCGCACCGATTTCATCGAAGGCATGGGCAAGGTCAACGGCAAATTCGTGATCCTGCTCAACGTCAGCCGGGTGCTGTCGGTCGAAGAGATCGGGGCAATGGCGCAAGTTGGTGAAACGGAGCAGCTGTTGCCAGGTTAGGCTGACACCACGCGCAGACAATCGGCGGAAGGCCGCGAATGATTTTTCCAGCGCCCAAACTGCTTTCGCAGTTTGCTGCGGTTTTCCGTCCTACAGAACACTCTGAAACAGATCATGGACATGCTCGCCATTACCGACCAGGAATTTACCCAATTCCAGCACTTCATCTTTGAAGCCGCCGGCATCACCCTGTCGTCCTCGAAAAAGGCACTGGTCAGCGGACGACTGGCGAAGCGCTTGCAATATTGCCAGCTCAACAGCTACAGCGCCTATTTCAAGCTGTTGACCAGCGGACATGCAGCGGACGAGGTACAGACCGCAGTCGATTTGCTAACCACCAACGAAACCTATTTTTTCCGCGAGCCAACTCATTTCGAGTTCTTGCGGGAACAGGCGCTGGCCGCATCCAGTCGCTCACAACCATTCCGGGTCTGGAGTGCCGCTAGTTCGACTGGCGAAGAAGCGTACAGCATCGCGATGGTGTTGGCTGATTGCCTGATAAGTACACCATGGGAAATAGTCGGTTCCGACATCAGCAGCCGCGTGTTGCAAGGAGCGTGTTCCGGCCACTATGCACTGCAACGGACCCGGAATATACCACCAGCCTATCTGCAGCGGTTTTGCCTGAAGGGCATTGGCCCGCAACAGGACACGCTGTTAATAGAACGCAGCTTGCGCAGCAAAGTGCGTTTCATCCAGGTCAACCTGAATACGACGCTGCCAGACCTGGGATTGTTCGACATGATCTTTCTGCGCAACGTGATGATTTATTTTAATGGTGAGACCAAGCGCCAGGTGGTGGCGCGGGTGCTGTCGCTGCTCAAGCCAGGCGGACATTTCTGCATCGGCCACTCGGAAAGCCTGAACGACATCACCAATGCGGTGCAGTCGCTGTCGCCCTCCATCTATCGCAAGCCTTAGGCGCATGCTGCAAACTCCCAACCTAACCGAAGTTTTCCTGCAGCCTGGCGAACACTTCGTCGGCGATGCCAGCCACCGAATCCGAACGCTGCTCGGCTCCTGCGTGTCGATCACGCTCTGGCATCCGGCGCGCCGGATCGGAGCGATGTCCCATTTTCTGCTGCCGAGTCGCAGCAGCTCTTCCGGCAGCAGTCTGGATGGGCGCTATGGAGAAGATGTGATGTGGATCATGTTGCAGGAACTTGCCTGCGTCAAGGTCAACCCGACCGAATGTGTAGGCAAAATTTTTGGCGGCGGGAATATGTTTCCGTGGCAAACCCGGGCTGACGCCCGCAATGTCGGCATGAAAAATGGCGAAGCAGCGCGCGCTCTGCTGCACTCGCACCGGATACCGATCCTTTCCGAAAGCCTGTTCGGTGACGGATACCGGCAAATTATATTTGAAGTCAGCAATGGCGACGTCTGGGCGCGTCAGGTCAAGCCTGCCAGTTCTTTGGCCTCAGGGGAGTAAACCATTTGAAACGCATAAAAGTAATGGTGGTGGACGATTCGGCAGTGGTGCGCCAGGTGGTCAGCGGCCTGCTTTCTGCCGACCCGGAGATTGAAGTCATCAGCGCGGTGGCAGACCCGCTGCTGGCGATGGTGCGCATGCAAAGCCAGTGGCCGGACGTGATCGTGCTTGATATCGAGATGCCGCGCATGGATGGCATCACTTTCCTGAAAAAAATCATGCATGAACGGCCGACGCCGGTGGTGATCTGCTCCACGCTGGCCGAGTCCGGCGCAGAAACCTCGATTCAGGCGCTCGCTGCCGGTGCGGTCGCAATCATCACCAAACCTAAACTCGGGCTCAAGCAATTCCTGAATGACAGCTCAAACGACTTGATAAATGCAGTCAAAACAGCGGCGCGCGCCAATGTAAGGCGGCTGACGGTTATCGATAAAAACACTGCAGACGTGATATTGGCGCCCGCCAGCAACTTTGGCGCGATGATCCAGACTACCGAGCGGGTGGTGGCTATCGGCACTTCAACCGGCGGCACCCAGGCGCTCGAAAAAGTGCTGGTGACGCTGCCCCGGGTGTCGCCCGGGATTGTCATCGTGCAGCATATGCCGGAAAAATTCACGGCCGATTTTGCCGCCAGGCTCAACACGCTGTGCCAAATCACAGTCAAGGAAGCGCAGCACAACGACCGTGTGATTCAGGGTCAGGCGCTGATCGCGCCGGGAGGCAAGCACATGCTGCTACGGCGCAGCGGCGCCCAATATTTTGTCGATGTCATCGATGGGCCGTTGGTCAACCGGCACCGGCCATCGGTCGACGTGCTGTTCCGCTCGGTGGCGAAATGCGCAGGCGTCAACGCGCTGGGTGTGATCATGACCGGCATGGGCGACGACGGCGCGGCCGGATTACTGGAGATGCGCAAAGCCGATGCCCGCACCATTGCCCAGGATGAGGAAAGCTGCGTGGTGTATGGCATGCCGAAAGAAGCGGTCAAACGCGGCGCAGTCGAAAAAACCGTTCCCTTGAGCGCGATTGGGCGCGAGATCCTGCAACAACTGTATGGTACGGTTGCAGGATAAGGGCTGGCAGGCGGCAAGCAATGTTTGCCTTGCCCGCCTTACTGCATAATTGCTTTACTTATCCTTTTTCGGACGCCCCGCTTTCAACGGCACCAAGCTAGCCAATGCGCTCTTCAATTGGGCCGCGCTCAATTGATCGACCAACGCTACACCAATGCGCAACAATTCGCTTTTTTTGACTTCGAAGCCGGCTTTGAGCGATGCTTTTTTAACTTTACCCAGAACGGCAAACTCATCTTCCGGCATGGTGAAGCTATCCCTGACCAGCTTGGCCTTCCTGGCTTTTTCCTTAACGGCGACAACTGGCTGGGTTGCTTCTGGCTTAGCTGCAACTGGCTTGGCAGCTGCTGGCCGTTTGGCTACGGGTACGGCAACTTTCGCCGCTGTAGTTCTGACGGTCTTGGTGGCTACCGCTGGCTTGGCGGCTGGTTTTGCAACCGCTGTTACTGCAGGTTTTTTTACGGCGGGCGTGCGGCTCACGCGCGTCACTTTGGTCGCTGCACCCGTTTGGGATGGCGCTGCTGCATTTGCTGCAGTTACCGCCTTGGCTACGACTGGCACCGGTTTTTCAGCAACGGGGGTATCAGTATTTTCAGATTTCAGCACAGGATTCTTGTTCATTTTTATACTCCAATAAATAGTATAAATAATATATAAAATTAAATGGGATTATGCAAGGAATAAATCAAACCACGGACGCCGCGTTGTTACGCCCGTGAGCGATAAAGGTTAGGAAATAATTTGAAAAATTGGCGTCAATTGGCGTCATGCAGTGCGTTTGATAACGAAGTCGATGTCAACATCTTCCCAGCAATCGATTTCCTTTTCCATCCAGTAGGAAATGGTCGGGTGGCTCGCGATCCAGTCTTTGCTCAGATCCAGTTCGACCCGGCTTTTCATCTTCAAGCGCAAGCTGTTGACATCCAGATTGGTGCGTGAATGCATCAATATGACCGCCAGACGCAGCGCCAATACCGCTTTAGCCGAATCCGGATTGGACAGCATGTCACTGACTTTACGCAGATTGCCCTTCTGCGCCAGTATCAAGCGGCTCATCAGCTTTTGCTCGCGGGTTGTAAAGCCGGGCAAATCGGCATGTTCGATGAGGTAAGCGCCATGCTTGTGATACTCGGTTTGCGACACTGCCAGGCCGACCTCATGCAGCAGTGCGCTCCAGTAGAGTTGCTTGCTGATGGCGTCAGAAGACGGTCTCAGTTGCCGGTACAAAATAACTGCGATAGCAGCGACGCTGTTGGCGCGCTTTTCCACTACATGAAAGCGTTGCAGGCAATCGCGCACTGTTTGTTCGCGCCGGTCACGGCGGGTAGAACGCAGATACAAATCCCACATCACGCCCATGCGCAACCCGGCAGCAATCGGCTGCAGGCTGGAGATGCCCAGTTCCTGAATCACGCCGATCAAAATCGACAAGCCGCCCACCAGCACTGCTGCCCGCTCCGGTTTCAAGCCGATCAAATCGATATTATCGATGCTGCCAAACCCAATCAGGCGCTGCCGCAAAGCATCCAGATTAGCATGCGACAGCGCACCATCGCCGAGTCCATTCTTCAGGATCGCATCCGAAATCGCCCGCATGGTGCCGGAAGAGCCATAGGCAATCGACCAGTTATCGGGATGATAGGGCGGCGCTGCATCTTCAAAATGGCTGCGGGCAGAAAGTATTGCGGCATCGAAAGTCACAGCATCGATGCGGCCATTAGGAAAAAATACCAGGCTCTGTTTGGCAGTGCCGATGCCGAAAGATTCGACGCGCTCGATATCGGGGCCGTGCCCCAGAATCAGCTCGGTCGAGCCGCCGCCGATGTCGAGCACCAACCGTCGTTCGCTGGCCTGCGCCACCGAACATGCGACGCCCATGTAAATTAGCCGTCCTTCTTCTTCGCCGGAAATGATCTCGATCGGATATCCGACTGCCTGCTCGGCCAGCGGTATAAAATCGGCCGCATTTTTGGCGATCCGGAAAGTATTGGTTGCCACCACTCTGACCGCATGTAGCGGGAAAGCTGCCAATACGGTGTTAAAGCGGCGCAAGGTTTCTATCGCAGCCTGCATCGCTTCTGCAGTCAAAAAGCCATTTTCATCCATGCCGGCGGCGAAGCGTATCGGCTCGCGCGAACTCTTTACTACACGTATTGTCTCGCCATCATGCACACCAATATGCAGGCGAAAACTGTTCGATCCCAAATCCACTGCAGCAAACATGCAACCCTCTCGTATTCAATCGCGTACCAAGCCCCTAGCCAAATACCAGCAGGCCGCAAATGCTGCAGCCGTATTTTGGAAAAAAACAGGATTTTGGCGGTGTTTTTGTTAAATAAAGCGTCAATATACAGCGATCGCCGGGACTATCGCCCACACTATTTACTTTAGTTGCACCGTATGACGATTTGATGGCAACCGGGCCGCACTCCGAGGAAATTTACATCGTTATTATTTCGTAGCCGAAGGGTAAAACAACTGCTCTCCATTAACTTTGAAATCGGCAATTTTCTTTTGCCCTTCGTCCGACGTGATCCAGTGGATCAGCAGCATTGCGCCCTTGTAATTGATGTCCTTGTATCTATTCGGATTGACGGCAATGATGCCGTAGGGGTTGAACATTTTAGGGTCGCCCTGCACTGCCACCGCCAAGCCAATTTTGGCCTGGTACGCGCCGTAGGTTGCGCGATCGGTCAGGGTATAGGCTTGCAGTTCGCTCGCCATTGTCAGGACTTCGCCCATGCCAAGACCGGCTGAAATATAGGACGCCGCTTGCGGCTTGGCGCCGACACTTTTCCAGTAGGTTTTCTCCATCTGATCGGTGCCGGAGTTATCGCCACGCGAGATGAACTTGGCTTTGCTCTCGACAATCTTCTTCATTGCGCCGATCACGTCTTTGCTGCCCTGGATGCCGGCCGGGTCGCTTTCCGGCCCGACGATGATGAAATCGTTATACATCACGTCACGCCGGTTGACGCCATATCCGGCAGCCACGAACTTATCTTCCGAAGGCCGCGCATGCACCAGCGTCACATCGACATCGCCGTTTTTTGCCAGCTCCAGCGCCTTGCCGGTACCGACCGAGATCACATGCACTTTGGTATGGGTGCTGGCCTCGAATTGCGGCAGCAGGTAGGTCAGCAAGCCGGAATTTTCGGTGCTGGTGGTAGTCGACAATTTGATGATTTCCTGCGCTGCGGCCAGTCCGGTAAAAAATGGGGCAACAACGAGAACCAGAGAAAAACGTAAAACGTGACGACGCAACATAAAAAATATCCTGTAAGTGGATTAACAAATTCTTAATTATTTTAAACATACAGTATATGAAAAAAAATGCCTTCACCGCATATAAAACAAGCAATTTTAAAAATACTGCCAATAAAATGTATTTTATGGTACGACTTCTGCGCGCGCGAAATTAACCGATGCGAATCCAGGTAGTCTTCAGTTCCGTGTATTTATCCAATGCGTGCAGGGATTTGTCGCGCCCGTTGCCGGATTGCTTGACACCGCCGAACGGTACTGTGATGTCGTCATCGTCGTAGCTGTTCACATGCACGGTGCCGGCACGCAAGGCACGCGCGGTCCGGATCGCCTTGGTGATGTCTGTGGTCCAGACCGCCGCCTGCAAGCCATACGTGGTGGCATTGGCTTGACGGATCGCATCATTCAAATCGGTAAAGCCGATCACCGACAGCACCGGCCCGAAGATTTCTTCGCGTGCGATTTGCATGCTGCTGCGCACTTCGTCGAACAAGGTTGGCGTAACGTAATAGCCGCCGGATTCATGGCGCTCCTGTGTGCCGCCGGACAGGAGTTTGGCGCCTTCGGCCTGGCCGGATTCGATATAGCCGAGCACGGTTTTCAGCTGGACCGCGTCGACAATCGCACCCATCACGGTGGCTTCATCGAGCGGGTCGCCGGGCTGGAAAGCCGGTAGCAGCGCCAGCGCCTTTTCCAGAAACTCGGCCTTGATCGACTCTTCGACGAACAGGCGAGAGGGCGCGTTGCAACTCTCGCCCTGGTTGAAATAGATCGAGCCGATGGCGGCTTTTACTGCCGCGTCCAGATCCGGGCAGTCGGCGCAAACGATGTTGGCCGACTTGCCGCCCAACTCGGTCCAGGCGCGCTTCAGGTTGGATTGGCCGGCGTATTGCACAATCAGCTTGCCGACTTTGGTGGAGCCGGTAAAGCCAATGCAATCGACATCCATGTGCAAGGCCAGCGCGCTGCCAGCTTCATCGCCGTAACCCGGCACCACATTGAACACGCCGGCCGGAATGCCGGCTTCCAGTGCAAGCTCCGCCAGCCGCAAGACGGAAAGCGGCGATTTTTCGGACGGTTTCAGCACCACGCTGTTGCCGCTGGCCAGCGCCGGCGCGATCTTCCATGCCGCCATCATCATCGGGTAATTCCACGGCACGATGGCACCCACCACGCCCACCGGTTCACGCGTAATCAACGCTAAGGCAGTGTCGGCGGTGGGTGCGATTTCATCATAAATTTTGTCGGTGGCTTCACCATACCAGCGAATGCAATTGGCCGCGGCAGGCACATCCACGCTGCGGCTGTACTTGATCGGCTTGCCCATATCAAGCGTCTCCAGCAACGCCAACTCATCGCGGTGCTGCAGCATCAGATCAGCAAACTTGACCATGATGCGTTTGCGCGCAGCAGGCGCCAAGCCGGCCCAGCGTCTATCATCAAAAGCCGCGCGTGCCGCAATCACCGCTGCGTCGATATCAGCCATATCGCAACGCGCCGCATCGGTCAGTTTGCGGCCATCCACTGGCGATAAACATGTGAAAGTGGCTCCCGATTGCGCCGCCACCCGTTTTCCGTTAATGAACGCACGACCGTCGAATTGCATGGCTGCTGCTTGTGCGTGCCAATCTGTTTTTTGCTTTTGCATATAGGTGCTCTCCAGTTTGAAATCGATAATATTAGTAGTGCGTACCTGCACGGTGCAGACTCGACACTATCACGCCGGCATTGCGCGGAGGTCGGGCAGAACAACACCCGATAAGGAATTGGAATATTCAGAACGAATTGGAGGCCGGCATCAGGCGTGAAAGCCTGTGCTGGCTTAATTGGAGGGGTGCAATATTGAAGAATTCTGAGACGATGCGGGGGAACAGTTTGAATGGATGTAACGCCGCAAAAATGGTAAAAAATACAGAGGCGATGTAAAAAATACCATCTGATACCACTTGGTTTGCGATTTGATAAATATATGGCGCGGGCAGTGCGCCCGCGCTTTGATCCAATAAAACTAACTACCCTTACGACGCGAGTCAGAATCTTTTTTCTGCTGACTGCTCTTGGTATCTTGTTTGCTCTTTGTATCTCTTTGTTTAGGTTCATCCGATTTCGCATCCTGCTTTGTCGGACTTTGCTGACTTTTATGCTTTTCGGTAGGCGCATTCATGGCAACACTCCAGGTTATGAATAAAATGAGACTTTACCGATGGCAAAGCCACAATAACACTGCAATTAACAGCGTCGTTTCTAACTATGCAAATTTCATGCCATTCCCCAAAGACCTTACATAACATGGGTCATGTTTGAGGTTCGGCATTGTACTAACCCACTAATTAATGCTCATGCGATTTCAGCAAACGACTTAAAAAATAGCCTACCGCCGTGGCGATCCCCACCGACATCAGTGGATTCTGTTGCACATAACTCCGGCTGTCTTCCAAAAACTTTACCTGTACGACCTTCAATTCCGCCTGCTTCGTTTCGAGAGTTTCGGCTGCTTGCTTGGCAACATCGACAGCCTTGTCAAAGCCTGCATGGGTGCCAGCGGAAAGACTGTCGACAGCAGCATGGGCAGCGCCAGAGATTGTGTCTATTTTGGCATGTCCGCCCGCCTTCTCCCCCTCACCGAGATTTCCCCGCGCATTGCTCGTGTCTTCAAAATTTGCATTGATGCTTCCAACATTGTCCATTGCAGCCTCCGTTAAAAATTAAATTAAGAACATGTGCACGCACTCATCCCGTGCTACTACTTGCGCCCTGCGTCTCGTGTGCCGAAGGCGTATTCACTCCGCGCTTCCAGCAAACCGCCTTCACCATAAATTTCCACTACCGCTTCGCGCTGACTCTGGGCTAGCGCAATCGCGTATTCCAGTGCATCATCGCGAGCGGCAAAATCAGCCACCGACTTTCGGCAATAGAATTTGATTACCGTCCAACCGTTAGCCGCTGCGCATATGCGAAAAACGCTGGCTTCTGTTTTTTGCTGACTCATGCGCATCTCACAATTTTAATCAAAAATTATTTTTAGCATTTTCCTGTGCATACCAACGTTCTTACGGTGCACTTTTTTGGGTGGACGATGTGCTTTCTGAGCCCTTAGCGCTACCAGTACGAGGTTCTTCCTGCTCTTCCATTACAAATCCGTATTGCGTCGCCAACTCCTGTTTTCTGTGATCAAGTTCTTCTCCGAGTTGGTTCAGATCCATCCCACTTTTTTTGGCTTTTGGAAATATCTGTTTCTCCTCTTCCTTGACATGATGCGTAACATATTCGGCCAGGACGGTGAACTTGGCGTCGTAAAGATCTTCAGCGGGATTCATGAGTTCGAGTTCACTCACCAACGTTTTGATCGACATGTGTTCCACTTCCGCTTCATCGAGTAAATCTTCCGCGCCCTGCATCTCACGCATGGCAGGATAGAAAATCTCTTCTTCGATTTGCGCATGCACCGTCAATTCATTGCAAGCTTGCTGGACCAGCGCCTGCTTATCCTCGCTGCTTCCTTTACTCCTGAGCTTCTTATACTGATCGAAAATCTTGCTGACTTTTTCGTGATCGGCCGTCAACAACTGGATCGCATTGCGGATAGACTTTTTGCGGCTGGATTGACTCTTGCTGCCCGGTTGTGCTTGTTGTCCCATCTCATTCTCCTTAAGTTTGATACTTCGGACTCGGTTTCATGCAAACTCCATACCACTTGCGCAAGCACACTTTGCTTTGCTTGGACGCTGCGGGGCAATCTCACGATTTTGGTTTCCACTTGCCGGTTTCATCGTCTTTGTGATAACTCCGTTTTACGGCAGCCCAGGCGACTTTATGGGCGGTTTCTTCCCGTGACGCCTCCTCACGCCGCTGCTTGCTATCCGCATACTCCTGCCATGCATTATTGAATGCTTCCTTGTAAATCTCTTGGGCATGTGCGGGCAAATGACTGCGCACGCTGTCTGGCAAATCCCTTAAATTAGGATAAGGCATGGTTGGTTGTCCACCGGATCAGGCTGGTGCTTTGACGGTAAGTTGATTGTTGACCGATTTCACCCCCTCAATCCCATCTACCACTTGAGTAGCTTTCTCAATATTGGCCGCATTGTCAACGGCCCCGGTTAAAGTCACGATTCCGTTGACGGTGTCGACATTGATTTCCATCGCACTCAGATCGGATTCAAGGACCAAAGCCGCCTTTACCAGAGTGGTAATCCCTGCATCTTCAACTGCATTTCCAACACTATCGCCACTATCGGAAGACGAGTTTGCTGTATTACTGCCGCTGTTGTCGTTGCTGTTGGTTGATGGAGCCATGGTGCCCGCCGATTCTCCGGGAGCTGGCGCAACTGGTGTAACTGGTTCAACTGGTGTAACTGGTGAAGTTTGATCCGTGCTGCCCATTTCTGCATCAGGTTCTTTACGATCGCAAGCGGCAGTCATTGCCAATGCCACTATCGCCACTGCTATTGCATTTAGAGTGCTGTTCATACAATGTCTCCTCGTGAATGCTGCGTTGAATTACATTTCGTTGAAATACATCAAGTCGCACTTACAATCACCGTCTGGCCACCTGCACTGGCACCAATACCTACATACACTAGCAAACACCATGCCGAAATACCAAAATCCCGAAGATGCAAGCACCTTCCTCTCTGCGCTTACCGTACTGCAGCACAGCACTGCAAACACGAGGGCATTAAGCCGGCAACAAATACAATAATTTTTGTAATTTTTACCTGGATTCGCCCTGATTTTTGCTGTCTGCCATGGGCAACTGGGGGCCTGCATCCAGGATGGGTGGCCGAACCACGAACCACCGACATTCAAATTAAAACAGGTGAGTATTTTATAAAATGGTGACTATTCAGCCCCTATGAGAGGGCTTTAAAAAACTAAAAAAATCGCTAATTTTTAGCCAAAAAATGGTCCTTTTAAGCACTTTCAGGCATTGATTTCTAACCTTTTTAGCCCTCTCCCATAGGGACTGAACAGTTACATAAAATGCACTTAAAACATACGATAACGTCGTTGTTTTTACATATACTTGCTACTTCTCATTAATTGTTGGAAGCCCGGTCGCGCTCTTCCGCGGTGCAGCCGGAAGCATTGACGGGCATAAAATCGGATTCAGAATCGTATTCGCGCAAACGGTTGTAGAGCGTCTTCAGACTGACTCCTAACATGTCTGCCGCCTTTTCCTTGGCGCCCTGGCACTGCTCAAGCGTTGCCAATATCAGGCGGCGCTCCATTTCGGCTACCGTGCTGCCAACACGCACTTGCAGAAAAGGGCCTGGGGTCTGATCGGATTTTTCTGGCTGGAGCGCAAAGCTTTTGGCATCGATTTGATCATCAGCAAGAATGTAAGCCCGATGTATCGCGTTTCTGAGTTCTCGCACATTCCCTGGCCAATGGTAATTTTGTAGCAGCACTAGCGCATCCGCGGCAAATGCCTTGGCCGAACATCCAGCCCGATTGAGTTCGTCAAGATACGCATTGGCAAGCAAAGCCACGTCTTGCTCGCGCTGGCGCAATGGCGGTAAAGGCAATGGGAATACTTGCAGGCGATACAGCAAATCCTCCCGCAGTTTGCCATCCGCAACGGCCTCTTCAGGAATGCGGTTGGTAGCGGCAATCACTCGCACATCAATGTCCATTTCTCGACCAGAACCCACGCGCATGAAAGTGTGTGATTCCAGTACCCGTAACAACTTGACTTGTAATTCGGGGGGCATTTCAGTGATTTCATCCAGGAACAAAGTACCGCCATTCGCACGCTCAAAATATCCCTTGTGTTCGCGCACAGCACCGGTAAAGCTGCCTTTCTCATGGCCAAACAATTCACTTTCGATTAACTGCGGCGAGATGGCGCCACAATTGACCGCAATGAATGGATGCGCACGCTGGTTGCTCAAAACATGCAAGGTATGGGCTACTAATTCTTTACCGGTACCACTTTCCCCCGTAATAAATACGGTCGCCGAAGTGGGCGCCACCCGTTCGATCTGCACATATACCTTTTGCATTACAGTTGAAGTCCCCAGCAGACGTCCAAAATAATTACCATGTCGTAAGTGTATGGGCGGTGCATCCAACGTATTTTTGGTTGCCGGCGGATGCTGCACGCGTGACAGAATCGCTTTCAAGTGGTTGATATCGACTGGGTTCATCAGGCAGTCGATGGCTCCCGCTCCCATCTGTGATCCCATGTGTGATCCCCGGGCCAAAGTTTCGACACTGGGATGACTGGTTGTGATAATGATCTCGCTGGCGCCATTTTCAATAATATGGCGCAGCAAATGCATGCCATCGGTGCCGTCATTCCCATCAGGCAACTGAATATTAAGCAACACAACATCTGGCCGCTGTTCCGCCATCCGTTCCTGCGCTTGTTGCAGACTATGGGCCATTGCTGTCGTGAAGCCCTTACCAGCAAGAACTTCGGCGAGCACATTCGCAGTAGCTTTGTCATCATCGACCAAAAGTGCATGCATCATTCATCTGTCTCGCTTGTATGAATGCTTGTAATGATGAACTTGCAGCAATAGCAATCCACGCTTTTCAGAAAATAAACTGGAATGCAAAGTGCCGTAACTCTTGAAATTGAAGCGGTGCGAATAATGCATTTGATCGTTGAACGAGCAGTCCCACTTCCCCGCTTTCAGTGTATTGGGCAAACACCAATCGCACGCATTTTCATAGTGCGTGAAATGCAAAACAGTGCATTTATACTACCAACACCTATAGGTTAGAGACATGACACCGCAGATCAAGGAAACATCGCGCCATTCCTTGAGTTTTATCAAAGATGGTCTGCTCACAATCAACATCACGCAAACTGTGCAACGTGAAAATGAAAGCAACAATTGCATTACGACACATACCGTGCCGTGGCCGAAACCTGCTTCCGGCGCTGCCGTTCAGCGCGGGCGATGTACAGGCTAGACACCAGCACGCCGATGGCGACTGCCAGGATGGTCAAAGTGGCGATCGCATTGACACGCGGATCGAGTCCGAGCCGCGCGCGCGAAAAAATCACGATCGGCATCGTCGATGACCCCGGCCCCGACAGGAATGACGCCAGCACCACATCGTCTAGCGACAAGGTAAATGTCAGCAACCAGGCCGACAACAGGGCCGGCGTGATGTTGGGCAGGCTCACCAGAAAAAATACCTGATGCGGTCTGCAGCCCAAATCCATTGCCGCCTCTTCCAGCGATTTGTCCATCTCGCGCAGGCGCGACTGCACCACCACGGTTGCGTACGCCATGCCGAGCAGCGTGTGCGCAATCCAGATCGTGAACATGCCGCGCTCTGGAAAACCCAGCATGCGCTGCATTGACACCATCAGCAGTAGCAGCGACAGCCCGATGATGACTTCCGGCATTACCAGCGGTGCGCTGACCATGCTGCCAAACAGCGCACGGCCGGCAAATCGGTGGTAGCGGTTCAGCACGAAAGCAGCGAAAGTGCCGAGAATGACGGAGGCAAAGGCGGTCAGGAATGCTATTTTCAGCGACAACACGAAGCCGGCGATGATTTCGTCATCCTCCATCAAGCTGGCGTACCACTGCAGCGAGAAGCCGCTCCACTCCATCGACTGGCGCGAGCTGTTGAACGAAAACACGATCAAAACCACGATCGGGATGTACAGGAACAGATAGGTAGCCGACAGCCAGCCGCGTCCAAACCAGCGCGTATTATTCTTAAACCCATTCATGTGCTTGCTCATTCGTCGCCTCCGTGCTGCTTGTTCTGGTATTTGTTGAAGATCGCCATCGGCAACAGAATCAGCAAAATCATGATGACGGTCACCGCAGAAGCCATCGGCCAGTCGTTATTGCTGAAGAATTCATCCCACAGCACGCGGCCGATCATCAGCGTTTCCGGCCCGCCCAGCAGTTCCGGAATCACGAATTCGCCCACGCACGGGATGAACACCAGCATCGAGCCGGCGATGATGCCCGACTTCGACAGCGGCACCGTCACCAGCCAGAAGGCGTGCCACGGGGTCGCACCAAGATCGGCAGCCGCTTCCAGAAATCGCATATCCATCTTCACCAGAGTTGCATACAGCGGCAGAATCATGAACGGCAGATACGCATACACCATCCCGATCACCAGCGAAAACGGCGTATGCAGCAGGGTCAGCGGCACATCGATTGCGCCCAGCCAGAGAAGAAAATTATTGAGCAATCCGTTCGAGGCCAGTATTCCTTTCCACGCATAAATGCGCAGCAAAAACGAAGTCCAAAACGGCAGCATCATCAGCATCAGCAAAGTGGTTCTGATGCTTGGCCGGGAACGCGCCAAGAAGTAGGCGAACGGATATCCAATCAGCAGGCACAGCAGCGTGGTCAGCGCCGCGTATTTCAGCGAATTCAGGTAGGTAAGCGCGTACAGGCTGTCTTGCGCGATGAACAGATAATTGGCGAGCTTGATTTTCAGCGTGGCAATCCCGTCGGTGTACGAAAACAGGCTGCCGAAAGGATCGGCGGCACTTTGGACATCGGCCACGCTGATGCGCAGCACGATCAGGAACGGCACCAGGAACACCAGCAGCAGCCACAGATAGGGGATGCCGATGACGAGGCTGCGTCCGCTGAACCAGTGCAGAATTTTTTTCATGATTTTTATTGCTACATTAATGGGTCAGCACGATGATGTCGTCCCGGCCCCAGCTCGCATACACCATGTCCTTGAATTGCGGCTGATATTCGGCATGGCGCTGGCGGTTGGCGACCTCGGCCTTGAGCTGCATGCCGCTGGCCAGCTTCAAGTGATACACGGTGATGCTGCCCAAGTAAGCCCAGTCGGCCAGTTCGCCGCGCACGTAATTAGTCTGTGCCGCAGGATCGCCCGGCGGCGCGGTCGGGCTGATGGTGATTTTTTCCGGGCGGATACCGACCGAAATTGCCATCCCGATGCTGCCGCTGATGCCGTGGCCGACGGTATGCTTGCACTCGGGCGATTCGATGACGACGTGGTCCGGTTCATCTTCGATCACTGTGCCGCTAAACAGGTTGACGCTGCCAATGAAATCCGCCACGAAGCGGCAATTCGGCGTCTCGTAGATTTCGCTGGGCTTGCCGATCTGCAGGATCTTGCCTTCGCTCATGATCGCGATGCGCGACGCCATCGTCATCGCTTCTTCCTGATCGTGGGTGACCATCACGCAGGTCACGCCGACCTGCTCGATGATGTTGACCAGTTCCAGCTGGGTTTGCTCGCGCAGCTTTTTATCCAGCGCACCCAAGGGCTCGTCCAGCAGCAGCAATTGCGGCCGCTTGGCCAGGCTGCGCGCCAGCGCAACCCGCTGCTGCTGGCCGCCGGACAACTGCTGCGGCTTGCGTTTGGCGTAGTTATTGAGCTGCACCAGACTTAGCATTTTCTCGACCTGTTCAGCAATCTGATGCTTCGACAAGCCGTCGCGCCGCAGGCCGAATGCGACGTTATCCCATACGCTCAAATGTGGAAACAATGCATACGACTGAAACATCATGTTGATCGGGCGCTGGTAAGGTGGCACCAATGCGAGGTCTTGACCGTCAAGCACGATCCTGCCAGATGTGGGCGTCTCGAAACCGCCCAGCATGCGCAACAACGTCGATTTGCCGCAGCCGGAACTACCCAGCAAAGCAAAAATCTCGCCCTTGTCGATGACCAGCGAAATGCTGTCCACCGCACGCACGCCGTCGAACTCCTTGACCAAATCCTGCATCAGCAAGAAAGGCTGGCTGTCGGCTGGTGCAATTTTGGCAGTCGCGTCTGTCGTCATTGGAAGATAAATTGCCTGGTAGATGCTTCAAAGCCGCACACCGCAAACCCGGTGTGCGGTACTCCTTAGCGGCCCGACTTGAACTGGGTAAAGGTGCGGGTGGTGATGCGGCGAATTTCGTTGCTGACCGCATCCGGCGCGATCATCTTTTTCATATCGTCGGCGCTCAGAAATACCGTCTTGTTGTTAGCGATTTCCATCTTGACGAACTTCAGGCTGGCCAGATTCGGGTTCGCATACGACAGTTTGTTGGTCAATGAGGCAGCGACTTCCGGGCGCATCACGTAGTTCATGAACTTGTGCGCATTCTCGGGATGCTTGGCATCTTTCGGAATCGCCATGGTGTCGACAAACAAGGTGCTGCCAGTCTTCGGAATCAAGGCTTCGATCTTGACGCCTTTCCCGGCTTCGATGGCGCGCTGTCTGGCGATGTTGATGTCGCCCGAATATCCGAAAACCAGGCAGATCGAGCCGTTGGCCATGTCGTTGATATAGCCGGAAGAACTGAACAAGGTGACGTACGGGCGGATTTTCTTCAGCAGTTTGCCCGCCTCGACGTAATCGGCCTTGTCGTTCGAGTAGGCCGGTTTGCCCAAGTAATGCAGCGCCGGCGGAATCACTTCCGAGGCTGAGTCGAACACCGATACGCCGCAGGACTTCAGTTTGGAAACATACTTGGTATCAAACAACAGGTCCCAGGCATTGTCGGGCATCGGCATCTCGCCCAGTGCTTTTTTAACCTTGTCGACATTGATGCCGAGGGTGGAAAAGCCCCAGGCCCAGGTCACCAGATGTGCGTTACCCGGGTCCAGCTTGGCAAGCTGCGCCTGCAATGAGGGTTCAAGATTGACCAAGTTCGGCAATTTGCTCTTATCGAGCGGGCGAAACAGCCCGGCTTCCAGCTGCACTTTGGCCCAATGCGAAGAAGGCACGACAATGTCGTAACCGGTCTTTCCCGCGACCAGTTTGGCATGCAGGATTTCATTGTTGTCGTAATTGTCGTAACGCACCTTGATGCCAGTTTCTTTCTCGAAATTCTTAATCGTGTCGTCAGCAATGTAGTCTGACCAGTTATAGATGTTGAGGATTTTCTCTTCTTCTGCCATGGCCGGAAAAGCTGCCAACGTCGCTGCCGCCAACGCCGTCATCAGAGTCGCCTTAATCAGGTTGCGTCCGGTCCGTTTGCTCAATTGCAGTTGCCCTGTCATTGCCAACATATAACCCCCTGTGTAAGTTAAAAAATGCAAGAAAATCAACAACTTTTAAACATTGTCCAGCTTCAGCACAAACCGCGCGCCTGCAAATCCACCAAAGTCTCGTCCAGGCAAAACCGGATTAATGCAATCATTTCGTCGATTTGCACTGTTGTCGTCACCAGCGGCGGCGCGATGATCATGCGGTCCCCGACTGCGCGCATGATCATGCCGTTGTCGAACATGTGGCCGCGGCACACCATGCCGACGTCCACTTCTTGCGGGAAAGAAACCGCGTCAAAAATGGTCGCGCCTTTTTCCTTGACCAGCGTCAGCCCGGCGACGAAACCGCAAGCCTCTGCCATGCCGACCAGCGGATGATCGGCCAGCGCTTCGAATTGCTGCTTCAGATAAGGGCCGGTTTCTGCACGGACTTTTTCGACCAGCTTTTCCGCGCGAATGATGCGAATATTTTCCAGCGCGGCGGCACAGGCGACCGGATGGCCTGAGTAGGTGAAGCCATGGTTGAAATCACCGCCCTTTTCGATCAGCACATTAGCGACTCGATCGCCCACCAGCACGCCGCCCAGCGGGATATAACCGGAGGTCACGCCCTTGGCGAAAGTCATCAAATCCGGTTGGATGCCGAAGTATTCCGAGCCGAACCAGTGCCCCAGACGGCCGAAACCGCAAATGACTTCATCGGCGATCAGCAAGATGCCGTATTTGTCGCAGATGTGCTGGATTTCCGGCCAGTACGTCGATGGCGGGATGATGACGCCGCCGGCGCCTTGCACTGGCTCACCGATGAAAGCAGCCACTTTATCCTGGCCGATTTCAAGAATTTTATCTTCGAGCCAGGAAGCCGCTTTCAGGCCGAATTCTTCTGGCGTCATGCCCTTACCGCCTTCCAGATAGTACGGCTGGCCGATGTGGACTATGCCTGGAATCGGCAAACCGCCCTGCTCGTGCATCGCCGACATGCCGCTCAGCGAAGCGCCTGCCATCGTACTTCCGTGGTACGCATTGTCGCGGCTGATGATCACGTGACGATCTTTGTAACCCATTAAATCCCAGTATCGCCGCACCATGCGCACGTTGGTGTCGTTGGCTTCCGATCCCGAGTTGGTGAAGAAGACATGATTGAATTGTGGTGGCGAAATCTCGACCAGTGCGTGGGCCAGTTCCACCGCCGGGATATTGGTAGTGTTGAAAAAGCTGTTGTAGAAAGGCAGTTGCTGCATCTGGGCATAGGCCGCGTCTGCAATACTGTTGCGGCCGTAACCGACATTCACGCACCATAAGCCGGACATGCCGTCCAGGCTGCGCTTGCCTTCGGAATCCCACAGGTAGATGCCCTCGCCCTTGACCATCACGCGGGAACCGCGGCTGGCCAGATCCTTGTGGTCGGTAAACGGATGCAGAAAATGGGCGGAATCCATCTGCTGGATTGCCTGGGTGTTGTATGTTGGTTGCTTCTGCGTTTCGGCAGGCGCGGGGACTGAGTTCGGTTTCATGGTTCACCTGAAATTCTTGATGGAATAGGTTGGCGGTTTCAATACGATCAACTGATGTTACGCACTACCCAAGCAAAACGAGCCTAAAGTTGTAGGTTGGGTAGGTTGGTGCTGAGCTTGCGAAGCCCAACATTCTGAGCACAATGCCAGGCTGCGATGTTGGGCTGCGATGTTGGGCTGATAAAGCGTTAGCCCAACCTACCAAAACCATTCCCGATGCATTTTTCGTAAATCTTGACGGTCTTAAACGTGCAGCAACAAATGTTCGCGTTCCCAAGGGCTGATTACCTGCATAAATTCTGCGTGCTCCAAATCCTTGATGGCCCAATAGACGTCGATGAAGCGCTCACCCAACACGCCGCGCAGCTTGTCTTCGGCGCGCAATAATTGCAGCGCTTCCGGCAAGCCTTGCGGCAGCTCGAACTTCAGATCGTAAGCGCTGCCGACCGTAATTGGCGTTGGCTCCAGTTGCTCGGTCATACCTAGATAACCGCATGCCAGCGTCACCGCCAGCGCCAAATAAGGATTGGCATCGGCGCCGATGATCCGGTTTTCCACACGTCGATCCTGCGGCCCGGATTCCGGCACGCGGAAACCGACAGTGCGGTTATCCTGACCCCACTGGATATTGATCGGGGCTGCGGTGTGACGCACAATGCGGCGGTAGGAATTGACATACGGCGCGACAATAGCCATCGCCGAAGGCATGTAGCGCTGCAAGCCGCCGATGTAATGCTGAAAAATAGGCGCTGCCGAACCGTCCTCCTTACTGAAAATATTCAAACCCGTCTCGGCATCGGCCACGCTCTGATGCACATGCATCGCCGAACCCGGTTCACCGGTCATCGGCTTGGCCATGAAAGTGGCGTACATGTCATGCTTGAGCGCCGCTTCGCGCAGGGTGCGTTTAAAAAAGAACACCTTGTCGGCCAAGTCCAGTGGCTCGCCATGCAGGAAGTTGATTTCCATCTGACCGGCACCGATCTCATGAATCAGCGTATCAACGTCCAGATTCATCAGCTCGCAATAATCGTAAATGTCTTCGAACAAGGGATCGAACTCGTTGACGGCGTCGATGCTGTAGACCTGACGGCTGGTTTCGGCGCGGCCGCTGCGCCCGACCGGCGGACGCAGCGGCAAATCGGGATCGATATTCTTGGCGGTAAGATAAAACTCCAGCTCCGGCGCAACCACCGGTTTCCAACCTTTATCCGCATATAACTTCAAGACCCGGCGCAGCACCGAACGCGGCGCGAAGTCAACCAGCATGCCATCGGCAAAAAAACAATCGTGAATTACCTGCGCAGTCGGATCGGCCGCCCACGGCACCATCGTAATAGTGGTCGGGTCCGCCTTCAGGATCATGTCGCGGTCGGTCGAGGAAATAGCGCGATCATACGGCCCGTCACCCACAGGATAGTTACCTGTTACCGTCATCCCCAACACCGCTTCCGGGATACGCATGCCGCGTTCCTGAGTGAATTTTCCGCGCGGCAGAATCTTGCCGCGTGCCACACCAGTCAAATCCGGCACCAGACATTCAATTTCCGTAACCCGTTTTTCGTTGAGCCACAGATCCATATCCGTATAAGAAAAGTTTTTGCGTATCGACATAATTTCCTCTGCTGTCACTGGATTATTTTATGTATTTCGTACTTTAAAGTGGGCAGGCCTCCGTGCCTGCCCAGCTAACTACCAACTTGTGCGCATCTGTGCGACTGGTATTGCCGGCAAGCTGCGCCGAACGCTGCATACAATTTCATGGAAACCGGATTTTCAGTCAAGCGCCATTCAGGATGCCATTGCACTGCCAGCGCAAAGCCAGAAGCGCTTGGTACGCTGTACGCTTCAACCAAACCATCTTCCGCAACCGCTTCGACCCGCAGCCCCGGCGCCAGCCGGTCTATGCCTTGCCCATGCAGCGAATTGACCGAAATCCGGTTGACGCCATCCAGCACTTGCGCCATCACACCGCCCGGCATCACCGTGACCGCATGGGACGTGCCGTACTGATCTTCGTGGGACAGATTATTGTCTTCACGATGGTCATTGAAGCCGATGTTTTCGTGCAACGTCTGATGCAGGGTGCCGCCAAGCGCAACATTCACTTCCTGCATGCCACGACAGATTGCAAACAACGGCAACCCACGCTCCAGCGCCGCACGAATCAAAGGCAGAGTAGTCGCGTCCCGCGCCGCATCAAGCGGTAGTGCAGGATTGTGAACAGTCTGGCCAAAATGACTGGGGTGCACATTCGAAGGCGATCCGGTCAGCATTACGCCATCGACCGCAGACAACAGCGCATCCCAGTCGATACGTTCGCCCAATGCAGGCAAAATCAAAGGCAGACAAGCCGCGCCGGTCAATACCGCATCAACGTATTTCATTTGCGCGACATAGTACGGATGCGCGCCTTGCTGCATGGTGCAGGCAGGAACGATAACGAGCGGGCTACGCACGACACAATTCATAACGCGATCCATAAAAACATCAGGAAAAATCAGCATAACGCGGCTGCTAGAAATTTGTCACAACAAAACATTTTGCAACGCACCAACTGGCTACCCACTGCTTTTGCTCTTCTTTTCCGCTAGTGGGAGCATAAGTATCAACACATCCGGTAATCCACTGTTTTTCTCCTGTCCCACAAGCGAATCGCATCGCGATTGGGGCCCCAGAAAAAGCCATGCCGGGCGAGGGGAGCAATGCGCTCTCACGGTTTATGGTTACAAGTAGTGTGAATCCCTTTGCGCGAGAGAAGCGGCCATCAAGCACTGTTAAAATCATCCCGGACTGGCTTGCATAAACCTACCAACACTACTTTTACCCTATTTACAGAAATACTTTACCTCCTGTGACAAACAATTTCCAGATTACCGCACTGCCAAAAATAACTCCGGTGCATGCCAACTTATCTGCGCACAGCCAACGTGCCAATCATGGAGAACGACCATGAAAACGCTGCCGTGGCGGGATTTTCTGGCGCTCACTGTCAGCGTGGCGGTAGTCGGCTTGGGCTTGGGCGCAACTTTTCCGCTGACCGCATTAACGCTTGATCAACTGGGATTAGGCAATCATGTAGTCGGCCTGATGACGGCGCTGGGCGCGTTCGGCGTGCTGGCGGCGGTGCCGTTCATGTCGAACTGGGTCACCCGCTTCGGGCCGCGCAACAGCATGATCTATGCAGTCGTCATCGCTGCCTTGTCCACCATGTTGATGCAAACCAGCACCAACCTGATCTTCTGGGGTGTGCTGCGCTTCATTTTCGGTGGTGCCTTGGGCGTGTTGTTTACTGTTGGCGAAGCCTGGCTCAACAAACTGGCCCCGGATGCCTCACGCGGGCGGGTAGTGGCGCTGTACGCCACCACTTTCACATTATTTCAGCTGATCGGCCCGGCTTTGGTGGCGCTGCTGGTGGGCCGCATTGACTGGCCATTTCTGGCTTGCGGCGCACTGTTTCTGCTGTCGATTCCCGCCCTGTCGCTGATGTCCAACCGCAGCCATGTCATCGGCGACGAGCCTGCGGCAGAATGGAAAATCGTCGCCCCGCGCATGCCTGTCATCATCCTCGGCACCGCCTACTTCGCGCTGTTCGATGCGCTAGCGCTGAGTCTGCTGCCGCTGTTCGGCATGCGTCACGGGATTTCGGTCGAACATGCACTGCTGTCGGCCAGCGTGATGTTGATCGGCAACACCACCCTGCAGTTTCCGCTCGGCTGGCTGGCCGACCACTTCGGCCGCGCCCGCGTCCACATGGGATGCGGCCTGACCGCCTGTCTGCTGCTGCCGTTGATGCCCTTTGCGGTCACGATGCCCTGGATGTGGTGGACTCTACTGTATATATTGGGCGGCACTGCCGGCGGCATCTACGTGCTCTCGCTGGTGGCCTGCGGCGAACGCTTTTCCGGCCGCCGCTTGGTCGCCGCCACCGCCATCATCAACGCCACCTGGGGCGTCTCCGGTAGCGGCGGGCCGCTGCTGACCGGTGCCCTGATGGAAAGCATCAACGTCAATGCGCTGGTGGCCGTGTTATGGCTGGGAGCGGCAGTTTTCGTCGCCGGTTTATTGTGGGAACGGCGCCCCGCCTTCATCGCCAAAAAACTTGCCAGAACTTAGGTATTAGCTGCAGTATAATTTTATTATTATGCATACTAAGCGGCAACAGCATTGTTTTTTCCTATACTCAATAGCATGCTACTTCAGAGTTAGTGCTAATTGAGATGCTTTTTGCGTTTTCAATGCAGCTATGAGAAATTTTATTAGCCAGTCTTCAGGCGGGAGTTTTAACCGGAGTCAAAATTCAGATGAAAGCGCACATTCACAAATATTGGGACGGTATTCGTTCCAGCTTCTGGTTTTTGCCTTCAGTCATGACGTGCTGCGCGGTCGTGTTGGCTTATGCATCCGTTGCCATTGATGAGGCGGTGAAGAATCATTGGTTGCGTGTCAATGTCTGGGCGTATGCCGGCGGCGCGGAGGGCGCGAGCATGGTTCTGGGAACTATCGCTGGCTCAATGATGACCATCGCCGGAGTAGTTTTTTCGATGACTTTGGTGGCACTGTCGCTGGCTTCGTCGCAGTTCGGCTCGCGCCTGTTGCGTAACTTCATGCGCGATACCGCCAACCAGATGGTGCTCGGCACGTTCGTCTCTACATTCGTGTACTGCCTGCTCGTCATGCGCACTATACGTCGCGCCGAAGAAACCTTATTTGTGCCCCATTTGTCGGTGACACTCGGGGTAATGTTCGCGCTCATCAGTCTGGGGGTGTTGATTTATTACATCCATCACGTTGCCATTTCGATTCAAGCCGATGAAATCGTCGCGCGGGTTGGCAACGAATTGATTGATGAAATCGAGCGGCTGTTTCCGCAGCAAATTGGGCAAGGAGTAACCCCGCCCGCCGCCCCGCTGCTTGACCTCGGCCTCGCGTTCAGCCATGAATCCGGCACGGTTACGGTGGCCGCAGACGGCTACCTGCAATTCATCGACGGGGAGGCACTGATGGTGCTGGCCGAGCAAGAGGATGTCCTGTTGCGACTGGAACGGCGGCCCGGACAATACGTGGTCTGCGGCACTCCACTGGCAATGGTATGGCCGGGCGACAAAGTCACCGAAAAGTTTGTTGCAGAAGTGAATTCAGCCTGCGTCCTGGGCAATCAGCGCACCTCTGCACAGGATGTCGAGTTCGCCGTCCACCAACTGGTCGAAATCGCGGTGCGGGCGCTCTCGCCCGGCATCAATGATCCTTTTACCGCGATGACATGCGTGGATCGTTTGGGGTCCGCACTGTGTCGCGTGGCGCAGCGCGACATGCCTTCGCCGCATCGTTTTGACGCACAGGGTCAATTGCGGATAGTTGCATCGACTCCCAGTTTCACCGGGATCGTTGACGCTGCGTTTAACCAGATCCGGCAATACGCTCGTTCGAGCGCAGCAGTGACCATCCGCCTACTGGAAACGATCACCGTAATCGCAGCAGCCACGCGCCGGCCGCAAGATCAGGCCGCGCTACGACGCCACGCCGAGATGATCGTGTGCGGCGCGCGCGATGGCTTGCCGGAAGACGAAGATCGCCGCGCGGCAGAAGACCGTTACCAGGCAGCAAACCAAGCACTTTTCAAGGCGTCCTGTGCACCACCGGCGCACCGTCCGTAAGCGAAAAAGTGATCAGTGTCAGACATCATCACGCGTTAAACGTATCTTAAGCCGCCAATCGGCGCGTCGATGTCAAGAAATCGGTAGGCCGCACACGTTTCTGCCCAGCTCTCGCAGACTATCGGGATGCTCTCTGTCGGGTTAGCCGCAACTCGTTCCATCAATATTTACGCCTTCTTGTTGGGATGACCGTCACCCAAGGCGAGCACGGCACATTCTAAGGTTGAGCCCCCGTCTTTTAGGGCGGTGAGCGACGAACAAGCGACTCGTTGGGAAGGAATTCAAACCTTTTCCAGCAGTGTTTATTACTGGCAATAGGTCGGTCGAACTCATTGCTGCATGTCGATTCACCACGCGACACCTGTGCGTAATTCAGCGTGTACACTTCAATTTGGGCCACGCGCTTTAGAGCTGTCGCATGCGCCTCATCATAATCTGCTGACTGACTGGAGAATGCCATGCTGAGCATTATTACAGGCTTGCTTCTGATTGTACTGGGCGTTTTATTGGGCGCGGGTGGGGTCTGGCTTGCCGTGCTTGGCGGCAGCTGGGCTTACATTGTTCTGGGCATCGGCCTGGCGGCGACTGGCGTCTTGCTTGCACGCCGCCGTCGCACGGCGCTCGGCGTGTATGCGCTGCTGCTGGTAGTAACATTGATATGGGCGCTGTGGGAAGTGGGTCTGGATCGCTGGGCGCTGGTGCCGCGGGGCGCGTTTTTTGTCATTGTCGGGTTGTGGCTACTGGCCCCGTGGCTCAATCGCTCACTAAATCGCTCACCAAACTATGCGCACATTGCCACCGCAGATGCGCCGCTGCGATCCCGCTGGAGCACTCCGCGCATCGGGCTCGCAGGCGCAATGGTGCTGGTGGTCGCAACAACGCTGATTTCACTTACGCGCGACGCATTCGATATCGCGGGCCAATTGCCCCCGGCGCAAGCTGCGGCGGCTTCCGTTCCGGCCGCATCCGGCGACGACTGGGTGGCTTACGGCGGTACCGGTTATGGTCAGCGTTATTCGTCATTGACGGATATCACGCCGGAGACGGTGGGCCGGCTTAAACCGGCGTGGATATTCCATACCGGCGACAGGAAGAGACCGGGCGACCCGCACGAAGCCACCTTTGAAGTGACGCCCTTGAAGGTCGGTAGCATGCTCTACCTGTGTACATCGCACGACCATGTGATTGCACTTGACGCGGCCACCGGGCAGGAGCGCTGGCGCTTCGATCCCAAGATTACGGTGGGCCACACGAGCCAGCATTTAACTTGTCGAGGACTGGCGTACCACGATGAGAATAATGCGGCTGTGTTTGTAGCCCAGCCCGTAGCTACCAATCCCGAGATAAATGCAGTCGCGCCCGCCGCGCACTCCGGCAACGCCGGTGAAACGGCCGTTGCCAGCACTGCAACTGCAGCATGCGCGCGGCGCATTATTCTGCCAACTATTGACGCACGGCTGTTCGCGTTGGATGCTGCGACCGGGCAGCTATGCGCTGGGTTCGGTGAAGGCGGCGTGGTGCAATTGTCCGCGAATATGAGCAACCTCAAACCCGGCAATTACATGCTGACCTCACCGCCCGTGGTTACGCGCGACCTGATAATCGTGGGCAGTGCCATTAATGACAATGAGTCGGTGAACAACCCCTCCGGTGTGATTCGCGCATACGATGTGCAAACCGGCCGCTTAAGCTGGAATTGGGATCTCGGCAACCCCGATCCGACGGCGGTGTTGTCGCCCGAGCAGCGCTATACGCCCAATACACCCAATAGTTGGACAATCTCCAGCGTGGACGAGAATCTCGGCCTGGTCTATGTGCCGCTGGGTAACCAGTCGCCGGATCAACTAGGTGCAGGCCGCACGCCCGAAGTTGAGCGTTTTTCCAGTTCTGTCGTTGCATTGGAGCTTGCCACCGGGCGCATGCGTTGGGTCTTTCAGGCCGTGCATCATGACCTGTGGGACCGTGACATGCCGGCGCAACCGACGTTGATTGATCTGACTATAGATAGCGTCACGGTGCCCGCGCTGGTGGCGCCTACCAAGCAGGGCGATCTGTATGTGCTCGACCGCCGCACCGGCCAGCCCATCTTTCCGGTACGCGAAATCCCTGTGCCTCCTAGCACGGTGGCGGGGGAATACGTCGCGCCCACGCAGCCCAGTTCTGCACTCAATTTCATGCCGCCGCCACTCAGCGAAAAAGACATGTGGGGCGCGACGCCATGGGACCAGTTGCTGTGTCGGATCGACTTTCGTTCGATGCGCTATGCAGGCCCCTATACGCCGCCATCCACAGAACGCACATTGGTGTATCCGGGCAATCTTGGCGTCTTCAACTGGGGCGGTGTGGCGGTAGATCCGCTGCGCCAGATCTTGGTTGGCACACCGGCACGGCTGGCTTTTACGTTCCAGTTGGTGCCGCGCAACGCGCCGCAGAATAACCTGGTGAGCACAGGCCCGGAGCCCTGGAACGAAAACTACGGCGCCCGCTACGCGGTCAAGATCGGACCGTTTGTTTCTCCTATGGGTGTGCCATGCCAAGCACCGCCGTGGGGCACGCTTGTCGGTGTTGATTTACGTACTGGCAAGCTTGCCTGGATGCATCGCAACGGTACCGTGAGAGACCAGATGCCGAGGTTTCTGCCGATTCCATTTCCGATGGGCGTGGCTAGTTTGGGTGGCCCGTTGATCACGGCCGGCGGCGTCATGTTTTACAGCGGCACGCTGGATAATTACCTGCGCGCCTATGACGTCACGACCGGGCGCAAGCTCTGGCAAGCCAGGTTGCCGGCCGGCGGTCAAGCCACTCCCATGACCTATCGTATCCAAGGCAAACAAATGGTGGTGGTTGCCGCTGGTGGCCATCGATCATTCGGCACCACGCTTGGTGACGCAGTGGTGGCCTACGAATTAAAATAGGCCGCTAAAAAATCACAGCATTTCGCGGCTCCACTGACGACATGACATCATGCGTTGAGCGCGGCGTCGACGATGCTTTGCGCCTCCTGCACCATCAATTTCAGATGCTCCTTGCTCTTGAAACTTTCGGCGTAAATCTTGTAGATGTCCTCGGTGCCGGACGGGCGCGCCGCGAACCAGCCGCTGGCGGTACTGACCTTGATGCCGCCAATCAGCGCGTCGTTGCCGGGCGCGTGATCGAGCACGCTTTCGATTTTCTCGCCCGCCATTTCGGTGCTGTGTATCTGGCCGGGAGACAGTTTCGACAATCGGGATTTTTGTTCGGCAGTAGCCGGTGCTTCGACCCGGTCCGTGAACGGTTCACCCAAATCGCGCACCAGGTCGCGATACAGTTCGCCAATATCGCGGCCGCTGCGCGCAGTGATCTCGGCCGACAGCAACGACGCCACGATGCCGTCCTTGTCGGTGGTCCAGACGGTGCCATCGATGCGACTGAAAGTGGCGCCGGCGCTTTCTTCGCAACCGAAGCCGAGCGAGCCGTCGCACAGGCCGTCGACGAACCACTTGAAGCCGACCGGAACTTCGTACAGTGTGCGTCCCAGCCGCTGCGTGACGCGATCAATCAGCGCACTGCTGACCACCGATTTGCCGACTGCCGCTTGCGGGTTCCAGTGCGGGCGATTGCGGAACAGGTAGTCGATCGCGACGCTCAGATAATGGTTGGTCGGCAGCAATCCGGCGCCTGGCGTGACGATGCCATGGCGGTCGTAATCGGTGTCGCAGGCGAACCCGACGTCAAAGCGGTCCTTGAGTCCGATCAGCCGCTGCATCGCAAAGGCCGAGGATGGGTCCATGCGGATTTTGCCATCCCAGTCCAGCGACATGAAGCTGAAAGTCGGGTCGACTGCATCGCTGACCACGGTCAGATCGAGCCGGTAGAGTTCGGCGATCCGCGCCCAATAATGCACGCCGGCACCGCCCAGCGGGTCCACGCCCATGCGGATGCCGGAAGCGCGAATCACATCGAAATCGATCACGTTGCCCAGGTCGGCGACGTAGGTTTCCAGATAATCGTATTCATGCGTGGTGGCGGCGCGGCGCGCCTGCGCCAGCGGCAGGCGACGCACTTCCTGCAAGCCTGCTTCGAGCAACGCGTTGGCCCTGGCCTGAATCCAGCCGGTAACGCCGGTATCGGCCGGACCGCCGTTGGGCGGGTTGTATTTGAAGCCGCCGTCGGCGGGCGGGTTGTGCGAAGGCGTGATGACGATGCCGTCAGCCAGCCCCGTTGTGCGGCCGCGGTTGTAGACCAGGATCGCATGCGAGACCGCCGGCGTCGGGGTGAATTCGCCGTCCTTGGAAATCATCGTTTCAACGCCGTTGGCGGCCAGCACTTCCAGCGCAGTCTCGAACGCCGGCTGCGACAGCGCATGGGTATCGATGCCGATGTACAGCGGGCCATCGATGCCCTGACTTTTTCGGTATTCGCAAATCGCCTGACTGATCGCCAGCACATGCAATTCGTTAAAGCTGCGCTCGAACGAACTACCGCGGTGACCGGAGGTGCCAAAGGCGACGCGCTGGGACGGCACCGCAGGATCGGGGCGCAACTCGGCATACGCGGCCAGCAGTTTCGGCACATCGACCAGCGATGACTGCGAAGCAGGTTTGCCGGCAAGTAGGCTCACTGTGGTGCTCATGCGCAGTTCTCCGGCAGAAAAGAAGGCTGGGTCAGGCAGGTTGAAAATGGGACAGATGCAAATGAATTCATAGCGATGCTCATTTTGGTGTTTGGTGGGCTGGAGATGGATTATTAGTTGATGTTTACTAATTGATATTACGCACTACCTATTAAAACGAGTCGAAGCTGGTAGGTTGGTGCTGAGCATAGCGAAGCCCAACATTCTGCGCACGACGTCTCAGCACCAAGAGCATGATTTTTCTGTGAATCAACGCGCGCGGACCGTCTGTCGCTTTGGTGACGGCGCCCTGTTTTACTAGATTATCTCTGCCGAATGTTGGGCTGATAAAGCACTAGCCCAACCTACAAAAGCAGAAACCGCTCCACACTCCACTATCATTGCTCAGTTGTCTCGGGACAGGAAAAGTGCGTAACATAAGTTACTAAAAAGCAACAATATACTAATATTGCAAATTTAATAATACTGCAAACCATCATACCCTCTCTGTGCGCTAACCGACATAGTTGCATCTTGTTCGGTTAAGCCGTCTTCTGAGAAAAATTTCTATGTTGCAATACAAATGCAGAGCGACGGATTGTTAAACAAGTTATGCCGGCGTTTGGAAATTGGGTTGGCGACGCCGTTTTACCGCAAACCAACTTGATTATTGACAACTATTTTCTCATCAATATACTGATTAATGTATTATTTAAGTATATTTATACGTATGCGGAAAATAATTGGTTTATTAGCATACCCCCTATTTTAAGCTGATTAAAAAGGCGCTTCTCCGGTTCCATTTGACTCCAGACACCTGTATTGCACCGTATTTCGATTGAGTTTATTGACCAGCGGTGGCCTAATCACCGCTCACCTCGCCCACTTTCACATGCATCCTTTCCATGAACAAACCAAGCCAGACCAGTTTGCCAGTCGCAGTCTCTTACGCAATGATGGCGATCGTGCTTTTTGTCGTCCTCAAATCGGGGCTGCTGCTGGCACTGTTTTCCGGCTTGCTGGTGCATTCTCTGGTACATCAGGTGGCGCCCGCGATTTCCAAAAAATTCAATACGTATCAGGCGCGCTGGATCGCGGTGGCGTTGTTATCGGTATTGATTGTGTCGGCTTTAACTGCACTGATCTGGGCGATATTTGCCTTTGCGCGTAGCGACACCGGCAATTTTTCCGCCCTCCTGCAAAAACTGGCCGACATTATCGAGGCGTCGCGCGATCAGATGCCAAACTGGGTCAGCGTATATGTGCCGGAAGGCGTCGATGCGTTGCGCATATTTCTGACGGACTGGTTGCGCACGCACGCTGGCGAGGCTAAATTGCTGGGGCAGGAAGCCGGGCGCATCATCGTGCATCTTCTGATCGGCATGATCATCGGCAGCATGGTTGCGTTGCAGGATGCCACCACGTTCACGCACTACCTGCCATTTGCCGCCGCGCTACATCAAAGGGCAGTCAATTTGCGTGAAATTTTCCAGAAAGTGGTGTTCGCCCAGGTCCGTATTTCGCTCATCAATACCGCTTTCACTGCGTTGTATCTGCTGGTGGTATTGCCACTGGCAGGCGTGCAACTACCATTCACCAAAAGCATGATTGCCATCACTTTCATTGCCGGCCTGATACCGGTGGTCGGCAACATTGTGTCGAACACGGTGATCGTGATCGTGGCCCTGTCGCACGGCTTGCACACGGCGATTTCATCGCTGGCCTTCATGATCGTGATTCACAAGATGGAATATTTTTTGAATGCCAGAATCATCGGCGCCAGAGTCAATGCCCGCTCGTGGGAATTACTGACCGCGATCCTGGTGATGGAAACACTGTTCGGCTTGCACGGCGTAGTTGCCGCGCCGGTGTTTTATGCCTACATCAAGAAGGAATTGCACAATGTAGGCTGGGTGTAGAGCGCTTGTAGTATTTACGCAAGGCGCATTCAGGACATCAAAATCTTTTGTCCACGAAAGACACGAAAAAACTGCATGACACCATTTTTTTGGCAGTAGTTTGCCAAGTGTGCAGGCCTCCGTGCTTGGAGGGGCTTGCAGGCACGGAGGCCTGCGCACCTTAAACATTTTTTGCTGTTTTCGTGCTTTTCGTGTTTTTCGTGGACAGATTTTTTTGTGCGTAACGTCAGTTATTTGGTCACGGTCACCAGAGTGCGTTTGCCGCCCTTGTAGGTGTAGATCGTTAGCGCGCCGTTCTTGATGTCGCCTTTGGGGTCGAAAGCGATGATGCCGGACACGCCCTGGTAGTTGATTTTGGCCAGAAATGGCAGATATTTTGCCGGCACGACGGAATTGGCCTGTTGCATCGCGGCGATCATGGCGTTGGTGGCATCAAATGAATACGGCGAATAAATCTGGACTTCGGTATTAAATTTCTTCTTGTAAGAAGCCTTGAAATTGGCCAATGATTTTTTATTGGCCTCAATCACACCGCCCGCTTCCGCACAATACACTTGACCGTCATCCATCGCATCGCCGGCCAGTTTGGGAAGCTCGCTGGTGCAAATGGCGTCACCGCCGATGAACTTGGCCTGGATGCCAAGTTGCTTCATCTGGCGCAGCATCGGACCGGCTACCGCATCGAGCCCGCCAAAAAAGATCACGTCAGGATTCTTGCCCTTGATCGCGGTCAGAATCGCATTAAAATCGGTCGCTTTGTCCGTGGTGTACTGCGTTGATACGATACTGGCGCCGCTCGACTGTTTCTTGACGCTCTTGACGAATTCTGATGCCAAGCCCTGGCCGTATGCGGTGCGGTCGTCGATCACTGCAATGTTTTTGGCTTTCAGGACATCGGTGGCGTAACGGCCGAGCGCGCCGCCGAGCTGGCTGTCGTTGGCGACTACGCGAAAGGTCGTGTTGTAGCCTTGCTGGGTATATTTCGGATTGGTCGCGGCAGGGGAAATCTGCGGAATACCGGCGTTATGGTAAATGCGCGAAGCGGGAATCGTGGTGCCGGAGGTCAGGTGGCCAATGACGCCATTGACTTTCGCATCCACCAGTTTTTGCGCCGCGCTGGTAGCTTGCCTTGGATCAGCGGCATCGTCTTCCGCCAGCATTTCGAACTTGATTGTATTGCCGCCAATGACGATGTTTTTGGCGTTCTGTTCTTCGATCGCCATGCGTACGCCGTTTTCAACATCCTTGCCGATATGGGCAATACCGCCGGAAATCGGTGCGACGTGGCCAATCTTGACGACTTGTTCTGCAGCGGCTGCAGTGCCTGCAATAGCCAACGCCATTGCACCCAGTAGTGGAATTAATTTTGTGTGATTCATGGAGGATTTACTCAATAGTGTGGAAATGGGGGCAGCCTACAGATATTGGCCACTCAGCGATGTTGCGGAATGCGCTTTTTGTTTAAAGGGAAATCGTGGCGCAAGACCAAGGTTGTGGAGGCTACCAAACTGCTGATCCCCAGCACGAATTGCATTAAATTATCATCGGGAAAATGCCAGATTTGCGCATCTGGTTGCGCGACATGGACCGCGGCGGCAATCACGGGCGCGGCCCACTGCGCATCCGGCGTCACATCCAGCAGCACATATCCTTCCGAGGTGGTATGCAGAAAAATATCGCCCCCTTCTGCCAGCGAAAAGCACACGCCATAACCGCTTGTGTTGACTTCGGGTATGCACTTTTGCAAATCCTGATTGAGAGTTTCAATCCAGGATTCGGCCTCGAAAGGCGTCAGCAAATGCAGCCAGGGAACAGGTTCAGGATGCGTCAAAACCGGCATCCTGGATTGCCTGACGAATATCTTCGTGCGACACCATCGGTCCATGTTCGACGCTGGCTTCCGCGTTGGCCAAAGAAACTTCGACGTGGCCGATGCCGGGCAGATCCTGGAGCGCATTGGTGACCAGGCGAACGCATTGCGCGCTCTCCATGCCAGCCACTTTGATGCGTGTGGTATTCAATTTTCAGCTCCGATCATTGCAAAATTCAATTAAATATTGACCTTACACGTTCGCCAAACAGGAACAGACAGAATCAGAAGTCGGGTGCGGCTTCATCGCGTAACGTGCGAAACCGCCCCGACATTTTCGGCTGGAATGTCGGGTTACGCTAACGCTTACCCGACCTACGCAACATCACTCCGACTTGGGGCCTTTGCGATGCGGCTTGGACGCATCGCTTTTGGCTTTGTACGGTGGTTTGTCACCGATTTTTTTCTCACCGACTCGTCTGTCGCCACCCGATTTGGTAGCTGAAAAAACCGTTTTCTTGCCAGCGAATTTATCGGCGTTGGCAGTATCCGGCTGTTCGCCAGCACGGCTGATGCGCAATTGTTGTCCGGCCACCCACACGGTTTTCAGATGTTCGAGCAATTCTTTGGGCATGTCGGCTGGCAAATCCAGCGTGCTGTAGTCGTCCTGAATGCTGATGCGACCGATGTTTTTTGAGTCCAGTCCGGCCTCGTTGGCAATCGCACCGACGATATTGCCGGGCTTTACGCCATGCGTATTCCCTACTTCAATGCGGAAAGTCTGCATGCCAACGTCAGTCGGGCGATCGCCCCGTTCTTTCCTTGGAAAAGCCGGACGCTCGGCACGATCAAACCGTTCCGGGCGCTCAAATTTGCTGGTGCGGGCAGGCCTTTCATCGGAACGGAACGGCGCAGCTTGTGGCTCGCGCTGTTTTTTGTCCAGCAACAACGGCACATTTCCGCGTGCCATTTTCGCCAATGCTGCGGCGATTTCAAGCGCCGGCACATTGTGTTCCTGCTCATATTCTTCAATCAGCGACGTGAATATTTCCAGTTCGCCCAAAGCCAGCGTGTCGGTGATCTGATCCTTGAACTTGGCAATGCGCACGTCGTTGACCACTTGCACGGTCGGCAATTCCAGCTGCGCAATTGGCTGGCGGGTCGCGCGTTCAATCGCTTTCAGCAAATTCCGTTCGCGCGGGGTGATGAACAGAATCGCTTCGCCGCTGCGACCAGCGCGGCCGGTGCGTCCGATGCGGTGGGTATAGCTTTCCGGATCGTGCGGCACATCGTAATTAATCACGTGGCTGATACGTTCCACATCCAGACCGCGGGCGGCGACATCGGTGGCGACCAGAATATCAATCTCGCCGCTCTTGAGTTGCCCGATAGTGCGCTCGCGCTGTTGCTGCTGAATATCGCCATTGATCGCCGCTGCAGAAAAACCGCGTGCCTGCAATTTGCTGGCCAATTCTTCGGTACCCAACTTGGTACGCGAAAAAATGATCATACCGTCGAACGTTTCAGCTTCCAGAATCCGCGTCAGCGCATCGAGCTTGTGCATGCCGGACACCAGCCAGTAGCGCTGGCGAATATTGTCGGCGGTGCCGGTCTTGGCGGCAATCGTGACTTCCGCCGGTTTGCGCAAATAGGTTTGCGCAATGCGCTTGATGACCGACGGCATGGTGGCGGAAAACAACGCGGTTTGGCGCGTTTCCGGGGTTTCCTTCAGGATCCGTTCGACATCGTCGATGAAACCCATGCGCAGCATCTCGTCAGCTTCATCGAGTACCAGTGTCTTGAGTTTCGATAAATCCAACGAACCTTTATCAAGATGATCAATTACACGACCTGGGGTGCCGACAACCACATGCACGCCGCGGCGCAATGCGGAGAGTTGCGCACCATAACTCTGGCCGCCGTAAATCGGCAGCACATGAAAGCCGGGAATATGCGCGGCGTAGCTCTGGAATGCTTCTGCCACCTGGATCGCCAGCTCGCGCGTCGGTGCCAGCACCAGCGCTTGCGGCGTGGTCTGCTTGAGGTCGAGGCGGGCCAGAATCGGCAGCGCAAAAGCGGCCGTTTTACCGGTGCCGGTTTGGGCCTGGCCAATCACATCGCGATTGTCCAGCAAAATAGGAATCGTTGCCGCCTGAATCGGCGACGGCAATTCATAGCCGAGATCCTGCAACACGCGCAGCAAAGGCGCGGTGAGGTTCAAATCGGTAAATAAAGGAATAGGTGTTTCTGACATGGTGACACTCACAAGTTGGCTCGATTCGCACTATGCGAAAAAACGTAATGCGCAGTTTACTCTGTTGTTGCGCAGGCGGGTTGGGCTGATACCAACACAAAATGATAAAAATCGCCAAACGAACGCATGAAACAGCCTCATGATTCGTTCCTGAAAATCCCATATTGCGATGCGGCAGTCTCTATTGCCAACTCCCGCCCACTGCAAAGAAAACTTAATCGTGCTTGCCAAGCGTTCGCAGCTTGCGGTACAGCGAGCGCTCGCTGATACCCAGTTTGGCAGCCAGTGCTGCGCGGCTGCCGTTGTGCGTGCGGAGCTGCGCTTGTAACGCGTCGCGCTCAATCTCGCGCAGAGATAGGCCGAATTCATGAACCGGTGTTTGCTGAATCGGATTTGGCGGCAGTCCGGCCGCAAAATCCGGGAGCCGTGCCGGGCGGGTGTCGGAGCCGAGCGCCCGTTCGACATGCACGCGCTCGATCACAGCCCCGTCGCACAGCAGCGCCGCACGCTCCAGCACGTTGCGC
>JBGSTZ010000150.1:0-12078 GCA_041736255.1 Burkholderiaceae bacterium | reverse complement strand
CCATCGGAGGATGGCGGCTTGCTTGAATTATGACTATCCTTGTGCACTATCGACTCGAGTTCTTCCAGACGCGTCCACAGCAACAGGATCAGGGCATCCTTCTCAGCGTGCGTGAGAGTGGAAAGATCAGGTGGGAGTGATTTTTGGGCCATGCGCAGTATGATGAACTGGTTGGTCGTCTTTGCAATTGTTCTATAGCAAAAAATTACGCTGAATAGTCACTGAAATAGTTTGAAGCTGAAAAATAAGTCGAGGCACTCTGGCGGTATGCAGTAATACGCAACGTCTGTTACGCAAGATCCTTGAGATAAACACAAATTAAGAGCGCCAGCCGATCCTTTTCTACCGACAACAATGCAAGGAGAATTCACGAAGCAAACATCATGGGTGCCAACAACACCATTTGAACCATAGACAGGAAATTCGCCAGAATTGGTTCTTCGCTCAGACGGAAGATTGTTGCCATATTCCAAGCTATAAACCTCACCAAATTTAATCCACTCCCAGCCGTGCGGCAATGCAAACGGTTTTTCTTCCTCCGCTATCGCCGCCAGCGGTTTATCTTTTTTGATCTTGCCTTCGGCAATCAGCCTGAATTTTTCAGCCTGTATTCTTTTCAGCAATGCACTGGCCGGTTCGTCATTCGCATCTTGCGGCACCAGCTTGCCGCGCACCGCGAGTTCCAGAATCAGTTCGCGCAGTTTCCTGATGCCGTACACGCTACCAGCATTGCCTGAAGCGCGGCCACGGCCTGATTTCTTTCCGGTTTCGGCTGCGCTCCAGATGTCGATGTGATCTGTGATCAGGGTTTGGGTATTGCTCATCGGTTTGTCTCAGGTGCCAGCATGTTCATGGTCAGGCGAATCAGGGTGTCTTTTTGTGCGGGCGCCGACTCGGCGACCAATAGGGTGAGGGCGGCGAGGCCCGTGTCATTAATAATAGGTTGGCCTTGCGGGTTGAATAGTTAGTGATTGCGGTGCAAGAAATCGACAAATAGGAAAGCGCCACTACGTTTATTGCCATCGACAAACGGGTGGTTTTTTACCATAAAGTAGAGCAAATGTGCAGCTTTGCTTTGCACTGTGGGATAGGCTGGCTCACCAAAAACGGTTTGCTCCAGGTTGCCGAGCAAAGCTGCCAATCCATCGCCTCGGGGTTGGGCAACGAGTTCGGTGGCTTCGCCGCGCGCCATGAGATTTTGCTTGAGTTGCGCTAACGCGGCGCTGGCTTCGGCGGGGCTGTGCAATACGCCGCCTTGGGTGCCTTGTGGCTCACTTAATAATCCTTCGTCGTATCGTTGCAGCCATAAGAATGTCTGGGTGTAGCGGCTGACAATTTCTACCAAACCACGCCCGGCATCGGCGGCCAATTCGGGGCTGGCGGCGACTTTACGCACTAGTTGCAGCGCGGCTTCGAGGGCATTGGCGTTTTGCTCAAAACGTTGTTGGTTAAGGGTGTAGCCTTTTATCAGATGTTCTTTGAGGAGCTTGGTCGCCCATCGGCGGAACTGCACACCTTGTGGCGATTTGACTCGGTAGCCGACGGAGATGATGACATCTAAAGAGTAATAAACGACTGGCTTATCGGAATTTGCAATATGCATTTTCTGCATATTGCTTTCAGGCACCAGCTCGTTTTCATTGAATACATTGCGAATATGGCGAGAAATAACAGATTGGTCACGGCCAAATAGGTTAATCATCTGCGTTTGTGTCAGCCAAACCGTATCATGCTCAAGCTGAACCTGAATTTCGCCCTGCTGCGTTTCGTAAATGGCAATATCGGCCATGCTTTTTCCCTCCTGAATTAGTGACTTGCCAATCTCGTGCGGGAGTGTCTTTTACGCGCATTAAAACCTTGTAATGCGACCGGCGCAATTTTCTCCATGCCGTGGAGAGAATTGGAAATTCGAAATAAAACAGGCGAAATTTGATAGAGAACTTGGTGAACTTGCTCGAATAGGGATCGAATATTCACGCGTGTATTCATAATGTCGCTCCTCCTCGTAACGCTTCTCCCAATATGTTTTTCAACTGCCCGCGCAGCGCGGCGATGTCGTCCTGCATCGCCTGGTATTGCTTCAGCAGCAGATCGGGGTCGTGGATTTCCTGCTCGCCGATGTGCGGGTTTTTGCAATCGAGGTTGTAGTTGCGCGCCTTGATGTCGTCCAGGCTGACTTTCCACGCCTGTTCGTTTTCGACGCGGCTCTTGAATCCATCCTTTTCCTCACCCCACCATGCCGCTTCGGCCTCGAACTCCTTGATCTTCATCGGTTTGGTCTTGTTGTAGCTTTTGACGCCGGGCGGGTACGGGTGCTCGTAAAACCAGATGTGCTGGGTCGGCGCGCCCTTGCTGAAGAACAGCAGGTTGGTCTTGATGCCGGTGTACGGCGCAAACACGCCATTGGGCAGGCGCACGATGGTGTGCAGGTTGCACTTGGTCAGCAGCTTTTCCTTGATGCGGGTCTTGATGCCTTCGCCGAACAGGAAGCCGTCGGGCAACACCAGCGCAGCGCGGCCGCCGGCTTTCAGCAACTGCATGATCAGCACCAGAAACAGATCGGCGGTTTCGCGGGTGCGGAACGCGGCGGGGAAGTTGGTTTCTATGCCGTCTTCTTCCATGCCGCCGAACGGCGGGTTGGTGACGACCACATTGACCCGCTCTTTCGGCGTCCAGCTGATTAAAGGGCGCGCCAGCGTGTTGTCGTGTCGGATATTGCTCGGCACATCAATGCCATGCAGGATCATGTTGGTGGTGCATAGCAGATGCGGCATCGGCTTTTTCTCGATGCCGAAAATACTGGCCTGCAATTGCGCTTCGTCGTCTACCGTTTTCACATCCTGGGTGCGGATGTGTTCGATCGCGCAGGACAGGAAGCCGCCGGTGCCGCAGGCCGGGTCCATCACTTTTTCACCCAAACGTGGGTTGATCATGCGCACCATGAATGCGGTCACCGCACGCGGCGTGTAAAACTCGCCGGCGTTGCCTGCCGCCTGCAGATCGCGCAGCAATTGCTCGTACATGTCGCCGAATAGATGGCGCTCCTGCGCCTTGTTGAAATCGACGCCTTCCTGGATCTTGTTGATCACCTGCCGGATAAGCTGGCCGGATTTCATGTAGTTGTAGGCGTCCTGAAACACCGATTGGATCACATATGCGCGTTGGTCGCCGCCTTTGGCTTCCAGTTGCTGCAGGGCGGGGAACATCTCGTTGTCGAGAAACTGCTTGAGCGCATCGCCGGTTAAGCCTTCGTCATTGGCGGCCCAGTTGCGCCAGCGGTATTGCTCCGGCAAGGGCGACTTATAGTTGTCTTGCAACAGTTCCCACTCGTTTTCGCGGTCGTCGAAAATTTTCAGGAACAGCATCCAGACCAATTGGCTTAGCCGTTGGGCGTCGCCATCGACACCCACGTCTTTGCGCATGATGTCCTGGATGGATTTGATGGTGGAGGAAATGCTCATAAATTTCTACAACTTTTCAGCAAAAGTAAATCAGGCGTAAAGGTGTGTTTCCAGCTCGTGCAATGCGGCCATGTAGGCCTGCTTGCCGCCAAAGGCCGACACCAGTTCGCTGGCGGTGCCCATGTTCTTGAACGGGGCGAGGGTAAGGATTTTAATGTCTTCTATGTTTTCTATGCCGGTATCAGCGTATTTAAGCAGCAAAGTTTCCAGCACCTTACGCGCCTGATCGCCGTATTTGGCAAAGTAATTGCATTTCGTGACTTGTTTAGCACGTTCGCGGCGGGTCAGCAGCGGCTGGTCAAAGGCGACGTGGCAGATCAGGTCGAACGCATCGAAATCCTTGCCGACTTCTTCTGCCAGCGGTTCCAGCAGTACGCCGTGTTCTTGTAGTTCCTGCAGGATGGCGGCCTTGCGTTCGGTTTTGCTCCAGCGGCGCAAGAAGTCGTCGAGCGAGGAATAATCCTTGCGCACGGTCTGGCGGGTGTAATCCTTCAGCGATTCGGTAATCAATTTGTCTTCCGGCCCGTAATACTGGACGCGCTCGGCAACCACATAGACTGTCACATCGCCGAGCACGTATTTGACGCGGCCGGTGCCGGGTTCGTCCGGGCCGCCTATGGTGATGTCGGTATTCTCCGTATCAGCGAACTCAGACGCTACCGGATTGCCGTTGTCATCGAGGACGATTTCCACTTCCTCGTCGGGCGGCACCGGCGATTCGTCGCCTTTCGGCGCGTAAATCATCACCGGCTCGCCGTCGAAGTCCTTGTCGGCGAACAACTCGGTGGCCTTTTTGAAATCCATGATGGTGAACCAGAACTTGTTGTAATCCTCGTTGATGCGGGTGCCGCGCCCGATGATCTGCTTGAACTCGGTCATCGACTTGATGTGCTGATCCAGCACGATTAGCTTGCAGGTCTGCGCATCGACGCCGGTGGTCATCAGCTTGGAAGTAGTAGCGATCACCGGATAACGCTGTTCCGGATTGATGAAGTTATCCAGCTCGGCCTTGCCTTCGATCTCGTCGCCGGTAATGCGCATCACGTATTTGCGGCTTTCTTTGACGCGCTCCGGGTTCAGATTGACCAAGGCTTGGCGCATCCGTTCTGCATGGTCGATGTCGTCGCAGAACACGATGGTCTTGGCGTAAGGATCAGTCGCCACTAGAAATTCGGTGATTTTCCGGGCGACCAGTTCGGTGCGCTGCTCCAGCACCAGCGTGCGGTCCATGTCGGTCTGGTTGTAGATACGGTCTTCGATCAGCTGGCCATACTTGTCACACTGACCTTTGCTGGGCCGCCAGCCTTGCAGGTCTTTGTCGATGTCGATGCGCACCACTTTGTACGGCGCCAGAAAACCGTCTTCGATACCTTGTTTAAGCGTGTAAATATAGACCGGATCGCCAAAGTAATCGCTGCTCGACACCTCTTTGGTTTCTTTCGGCGTGGCGGTTAGACCGACATGCGTGGCCGAAGAGAAGTAAGACAAAATTGCGCGCCAGGCAGAATCTTCGGCTGCGCTGCCGCGATGGCATTCGTCGATCACGATCAGGTCAAAGAAATCCGGTGAAAACTGCTTGTAGATGTTCTGCTCTTCTTCGTTGCCGGTGACAGCTTGATACAAGGATAGGTAAATCTCGTAGCTCTTGTCGATTTGGCGCTTGCTGATCTTGGTCATCGCCGCGCCGAACGGCTTGAAATCGTTGTTCTTGGTCTGGTCCACCAGGATGTTGCGGTCCGCCAGAAACAGGATGCGCTTCTTGGTGCCGGACTTCCATAGCCGCCAGATGATCTGAAATGCGGTGTAGGTCTTGCCGGTGCCGGTCGCCATCACCAGCAGGATGCGTTGCTGACCTTTGGCTACCGCTTCGACCGTGTTGTTGATCGCATTGGCCTGGTAGTAACGCGGGGCGCGGCCGGTGCCGTCATCGTAGTACGGCATTTCTACCGTGTGGCGTGCCTCTGCCGTTACCAATCCTTTCCACTGGCAATAACGTTGCCACAGCTGTGCCGGCGACGGGAAGGCGTCCAGCCCCAGTTCTTGCTCGGTCTTGTCTGCAAACCCGGTGCGGTCGTGCAACAGGAAGCCGCCGCCGTTGGAGCTGAACACGAACGGCACGCAGAGGGTTTCGGCATAGTGCAGCGCCTGCTGCATGCCAGCGCCGACGCTGTGGTTGTTGTCCTTGGCTTCGATCACGGCCAGCGGAATATTCGACTTGTAATACAGGATGTAATCGGCGCGTTTCAGTTCACCCCGTGTGTGCAGCTTGCCGCGCACGATGATGCGGCCCTTGGTGAAGCTGACTTCCTCGCGAATCTGTGTGTGCAGATCCCATCCTGCTTTGGTGATGGCCGGCGTGATGTACTTGGAGCAGATGTCGCGTTCAGTGAGGCTTTTCTTGTCATCCATAGGGTTCGGACATCCGTTTGTGAATCAGTTCAATTGGCTTGAAAATTACCGGGAGCAGTTCCGGGCCTGTATTACCCAGGAGAAATTAAACGCTCTGAAGCCAAGCATGATGTCACAGCATTAATATGTCCAGTAAGGTTTTGTAGGTTAATGCGCTGGATGTAGTCTGCTGTTGATCAAATCGGGTTATGACGAGCAAGTGCGGAAGCGAAATTAAGCGGGAAATAAACTGGCTACAAGCCAAAACTTATGCCTAATTCTGCTTATTGCAAACGATCCTAATGCCACGTTCCAGATCCGGACCACTTGATGTGGTAGCTCCGGCGCTTGCCTGACGCAGCGCGGTTTAACAATGCCTATATTGGGTATTATGATGCCCGTTATGGGTATATATGCGGATGCACTTTTTACGAAAACACAGCAGCGGGTGCTGGCGGTGCTGTTTGGTCAATCCCAGCGCTCGTTTTACGCCAATGAAATCATCGGCCTGGCGGGGTCGGGTTCCGGCGCGGTGCAGCGGGAACTGGCGCGGCTGGAATTAGCCGGCCTGGTGACGACGCACCGGATCGGCAACCAGAAGCATTACCAGGCAAATCCTGCTGCGCCGATCTTCGCCGAGTTGCGCGGCATTGTCCTGAAAACCTTTGGCGCAGCCGATGTGCTGCGCGCCGCGCTGCAACCGGTGTGGCCGGCCGTCGAGCTGGCGTTTGTCTATGGCTCGCTGGCCAAGGGCACCGAGCATGCGGGCAGCGATGTGGATCTAATGGTGATCGGGGCGCTGCCGTCGAACGCGGAATTGCTCGAAGCGCTGATGCCCGCGCAGGCGCAGTTGGGCCGGGCGGTGAATCCGACGCTGTATACCCCGGACGAATTCGCGCAACGCGTACGCGATGGCAGATCCTTCATCCTGCGGGTGCTGGAGCAGCCTAAAATCTTTGTCAAAGGAGACGAACATGACATATCCCGACTCGGCGGCGCTGGCCAATCTGGCGAACCTGGCGCGCATCGGCAAGCTTAAAGTCGGACCGACTGATGCGCGCGAACGCGCCGGCTTGTTGCGCTCGGCCGCCGTGCGCCTGCAGGATGCGCGACAAGCTAGTCTTTCCTTGGAAAGTCGCTTTGACCTGGCCTACAACGCCGCGCATGCCGCGGCGCTATCGGCCCTGCGTGCCCATGGCTATCCTCCCCACTATCTTGTGCGAGTGGCTGCACCATTGACAAACACTGAGCTCCCAGACTTGTGACACAGTAGAACTAGTTGGCGGCAACTATATTCACGCAGCGTCCAACACCTTCCCTCTCGCGGAGGATTTTTATTGCAATAAATTGCCCATAGCCCGCCAAGCACGCGCGGGCTTTTTAAACCTCACTCTAGTTACCTCATTTAAGTAGTGGCTTGTCTTGCAATTTTTTGATTGTTGGATTATCGAGCAAGGATTTCATTTGACGGCGAGCAAGATCATTCAGAAGTTGAAGTCGTCCTGCTTGTGACATTTTTTGTTCTATCAATAGCGCGTTCTGACTCTCCAGGCTTGCCAATACGACAAGCTGTTCAACTGTTGCATTATCACGAAGTCCGCCTTCCTTGTCCGGATTCGTATTGCGCCATTCCTTTGCTGTCTGACCAAATAGAGCCTTATTAAGCAAATCTGCCTCACTGGCATATACAAAACCCTCTTGCATCTTTGAAATTGCTGGAGGTATCAGATATTCTTTAATCGCATCGGTATGAACGCGATAGTTAGCTTTAGTAAGCGACCGTCGAATATTCCATTCGAGCTGACCGGAATGAATTTCTTGCTCTTTAAGACGCTGGAATTCCTTGATTAGATATAGCTTAAATTCAGGGCTCAACCATGAGCCAAACTCAAAAGCGATATCCTTGTGAGCAAACGTACCACCATATCGGCCAGTCTTTGCAATAAGTCCTATCCCGCCAACTTTTTGCGTCCACTGCTTTACCGATAATCTAAACCTGTTCGTACCAGCCTCAAATCTAATTCCGTCGAATTCGACAGAATTAAAACTTGGGTTATTGATACGCTCCCAAACGCCCAGAAACTCAATGGTGTCCTTATTCCTTAGCCACGCATCAATCAGTGTCGACCCTCCGTCGAAGTTGGCCACCATGTCCGTCAAGCTGATGTAGTCCTCATCGTCCGTTGATGTAACGTGTACCTCAGCACCCTGCACAACCATGGTTTTATTGCTCACTGTGACTCCCTATTTTTCCGTTCTCATATTTTAACTTTAAAGCTTCATCGCCACCCCACCCGCTTCGGTGGTTTTTATGCCCGCTGGTTTGTCCATGGCTAACGAACAATCAGTGATCCGTACTTTATTCCCGCCCTTCGTTGAAAAATTTCGAAATTTATTACTTTTTTATAAAGTTTATTTCAAGGGGGTAACAATAAATATAACCAGATTCACGCCTTATTCCACAGTCACCGATTTTGCCAAATTCCGTGGCTTATCAACATCAGTCCCACGTGCCAACGCGGTGTGATACGCCAGCAATTGCAATGCCACCACATGCAAAATCGGCGACAGCTGGCCGTAGTGTTCGGGCAAACGGATTACGTGCAGGCCTTCGCCGGGTTTGACGCGCGAGTCGCCATCGGCGAATACGTAGAGCTGGCCGCCGCGGGCGCGCACTTCCTGCATGTTCGATTTCAGCTTTTCGATCAGCGCATCGTTGGGGGCGATGGTGACGACCGGCATCTGGTCGGTGACCAGCGCCAGCGGGCCGTGCTTGAGTTCACCAGCGGGATAGGCTTCGGCGTGGATGTAGGAAATTTCCTTCAGTTTCAGCGCGCCTTCGAGCGCGATCGGGTAGTGCAGGCCGCGCCCCAGGAACAGCGCATTTTCCTTGCGCGCGAAGTCTTCCGACCAGGCGATGATTTGTGGCTCCAGCGCCAGCACCGCTGCAATCGCTACCGGCAGGTGGCGCATTTGCTTCAGGTAATCGGCTTCATCCTGTTCCGACAGCGTGCCCCTGACTTGTGCCAGAGTGAGCGTGAGCAAGAACAGCGCGGCCAGCTGGGTGGTGAAGGCTTTGGTCGAGGCGACGCCGACTTCGACTCCGGCGCGGGTGATGAAAGCGAGCGCGCACTCGCGCACCATGGCGCTGGTGGCAACGTTGCAGATCGTCATCGTGTGTTCCATGCCGAGTGCGCGGGCGTGTTTCAGCGCCGCCAGCGTGTCGGCGGTTTCGCCGCTTTGGGACAGCGTCAGAACCAGCGAGCGCGGGTTTGGCACGCTGTCGCGGTAGCGGTATTCGCTGGCGATTTCGACGCTGACCGGGATTTTGGCGATCGATTCGATCCAGTATTTGGCGGTCATGCCGGCGTAGTAGCTGGTGCCGCAAGCCAGAATCAGCACCGAGTCGATCTGCTTGAAGATGCGGTAGGCATCGTCTCCGAATAGCTCCGGCATGATGGCGTCGATTCCCTGCAGCGTGTTGGCGATGGCGGTCGGCTGTTCGAAAATTTCCTTTTGCATGTAGTGGCGATACGGCCCCAGTTCGGCGGCGCCGGTGTGGGCCTGGACGGTTTTGACGGTGCGTTCGGCCGCTTTGCCGTCGGCGTCGACGATCCAGCAGCGCTGCAATTGCAGATCGACCACGTCGCCTTCTTCCAGATAGATGATCTGGTCGGTGGTGCCGGCCAGCGCCATCGCGTCCGAAGCCAGGAAGTTTTCACCTTCGCCGACGCCGACGATCAGCGGCGAGCCTTGCCGTGCGCCGATCACGCGGTGCGGTTCGTCGCGGCAAAATACCGCAATCGCGTACGCGCCATCGAGCCGTTTGACCGCTTGCTGCACGGTGTCGAACAGGTCGCCCGTATACATATGGTCGACCAGGTGGGCGATGACTTCGGTGTCGGTCTGGCTTCGAAATACGTAGCCGAGCGCTTGCAGTTCATCGCGTAAAGCGTCGTGGTTTTCGATGATGCCGTTGTGTACCAGCGCGATGCGCGCATCGGCGTCGGAAGGCGAAAAGTGCGGATGCGCATTGTCTGAAGAAGGCGCGCCGTGCGTGGCCCAGCGGGTGTGGGCGATGCCGGTGAAGCCGGCCAGACCGGTGGAGGCGACCTGCGATTCCAACTCGGCCACGCGCGCGGTGCTGCGCGAGCGCTGCAAGCGGCCGTCGACATGCAAGGCGACACCGCAGGAATCATAGCCGCGGTATTCAAGCCGTTTCAAGCCTTCGATCAGGATGGGAGTGATATTGCGTTGCGCAACCGCGCCGACGATACCGCACATGGCAGCCTCTTGATAATTTGTTATTCAAGTCTGCATCGTAGAGGACTATGCTTGAAATAAGTAATCAAAATTAGCGTGAATATGATCGAATATTTCAATGCTCAGCATTGATGGCATAATATTCCAATAAACTTAAAATTATGGAATATTCATGACCGCTGAGACTGTTTTGCAGTTCGATGAACTGGACCGCCGCATCCTGAATACGCTGCAACTTGATGCATCGCAAACCAATCATGCGCTGGCAGCGCAAGTGCATGCGTCGCCGCCGACTTGTTTGCGGCGCGTCAAGCGCTTGATCGATGCCGGCGTGATTACGCGCACGGTGGCGATTGTCGCGCCCGAGAAGGTCGGCGCCGGCTTGAGCGCGATCGTCGAGATCACGCTGGACAACCAGGCAGCCGAACGGATGGTAGAGTTCGAAGTCCTGGTGGCGGCGGAAGATGCGGTGTTGCAGTGCTACCGGGTGTCGCCTGGACCGGATTTCGTGCTGATGGTGCAGGTGGCCGACATGCCGGCTTACCACGCGCTGGCGCACCGGCTGTTCGCCGGGCAAGTCAACGTGCGCAACGTGCGCAGTTTTTTCGCCATTCACCGCAGCAAGTTTGAGACTCGGATTGCGGTGTGAGGACCCATGGCGTGATATCCAGATCGCCTTTTTGCGCATGATTCACAACGGCATAGTATGCAGATCTGTTTTCCTGCATCTGATGCACCATGCTGTATGAGCGCATTTCCTTTTTGGTATCTTGCGCAATTGTCATGTCAGTGAAGGTGCGTCCGATACGGCCATTGCCATCTTCAAACGTTTAAAATCATTTTATGAGCCGTATTTTTATACTATACGGCTCATTAGCGTTATGCCTATTTTTTCAGCTTGAGCGGCCGCTGCCAGTCGCTCAACGTCACTTGCCTGGTGCGCGATATTGTCAGTGCACCGGCCGGCGCATCCTCGGTCAGCGTGGTGCCGGCTCCTAGCGTTGCTCCTTTGCCGACTGTGACTGGCGCCACCAGCTGGCTGTCGCTGCCAATGAAGGCGTCGTCTTCGATCACGGTGCGGAACTTGTTGGCGCCGTCGTAATTGCAGGTTATGGTGCCGGCGCCGATGTTTACACGCGAACCGATGGTGGCGTCACCCACGTAGGCGAGGTGGTTGGCCTTGCTGCCGGAGGCGATCTGGCTGTTCTTGATTTCGACGAAATTGCCGATGTGCACGCCTTCCGCCAGCACGGTGCCGGGCCGTAGTCGGGCATACGGGCCGATCACGGATTGGGCGCCGACTGTCGCATCTTCGATATGGCAGAACGGCTTGATCTGTGCGCCGCCGGCAATAGCGGCATTCTTGATCACGCAATGGGCGCCGACGGTGACGCCATCGGCCAGCGCGACCGTGCCTTCGAAGATGCAGCCGACGTCGATCGTGACGTCGCGCCCGCAGGTGAGTGTGCCGCGCACATCGAAGCGCGCCGGGTCGAGCAGCGTCACGCCCTGTTCCAGCAATTCGTTGGCGATGTTGCGCTGGTGGATGCGCTCCAGTTCGGCCAGCTGCACCTTGCTGTTGACACCCAGCGTTTCCCAAACTGCCGCCGGTTGCGCGGACGCTACCGGCACGCCATCGGCCACGGCGCGGGCCACGATGTCGGTCAGGTAATACTCGCCCTGCGCATTATCGTTCGACAGCGTCGCCAGCCATTGTTTGAGCTGCGCGGTGGGTGCAACCAGGATGCCGGTATTGACTTCGGTAATTGCGCGTTCGGCGTCGGTCGCGTCTTTTTGCTCGACGATGCGCGTAATTTCTCCATGCTCGCGCACGATGCGGCCATAGCCGGTCGGGTCGCTCATGTTTACCGTCAGGATTGCCAGCTTGTCAACGCCGGCGGCGGCGATCAGGCGTTGCAGCGACGCCGCATCGGTCAGTGGCACGTCGCCGTACAGCACCAGCGTC
>JBGSTZ010000138.1:0-1718 GCA_041736255.1 Burkholderiaceae bacterium | reverse complement strand
AAGGTGTCAAACAGGCGCTTCATCCTCTTTTCAACCCGTGCGTTGTAGTGTTCCATGGCAATCTCGAATGCGAACCAATCACATTTAATTTATAGTCCATTGAGCACAGTGCGGGAAGTTATTTCGTACACGTTCCTTAGCATCGAACTGCATGCCGCCCATACCAAAATTGCCGCACTTACGCTCGAACTGGCACATCACCGCCGCATGCGCTTTGGCGTCAGGAACGAAGCACTCTCGGTTGAACAGCGCGACCTGTTCGCGCCAAACCTGGGAAGCCGATCTCGCTGCACTGGAAGCGCAAGCCGATGCCCAGCTCGATGTCATCGCACCCCGGGCCAAACGGCCCCGCGCCGGTCGCCAGCCGCTGCCGGAACATCTGCCGCGGGTAGTGTACCGGCACGAGTCCGAATCGTGCAGCTGCGCTGCGTGCGGCAATACTCTGGTTAGCATTGGCGAAGATGTCACCGAACAACTCGATGTCGAACCGGCCCGTTTTTTTGTCAATCAGCACATTCGCCCGCAATACGCGTGCCGCGCCTGCCAGACCATGACAGCGGCAGCCATTCCGGCGGCCATCATCGATGGTGGCATGGCAGCACCGGGCTTGCTGGCCTGGGTTGCTGTGAGCAAGTTCGCCGACCATCTGCCGTTGTATCGTCTGGAGCAGATCGCAGCACGCCAACACGTGCTGTTGCCGCGCTCGAACCTGTCGGAATGGATCGGAAAAATAGGCGTTGCCCTGCAACCCCTGGCGGACCGCCTGAGTGCGTTGCTCCGGCAGCGCGACGTGCTGCATGCAGATGAGACGCCAGTCGCACAACTCGATCCCGGGAAAGGCAAAACCAAACGCGCCTATCTGTGGGCTTATCGCAGCAATGCGCTGGAGGAAGGTCCGCCCATTGTCGTGTTTGATTACCAGCCCGGGCGCAGCGGCAGTTTCGCGCGCGATTATCTGCAGGAGTGGCAGGGGCATCTGATGGTGGACGATTATTCGGGCTACAAGGCGCTGTTTCGCTCTGGCGTGACGGAGTTGGCGTGTTGGGCCCATGCACGCCGTAAACTGTTCGATTTGCATGCCGCCAATCAGAGCCCGATTGCCGCGCAGGCACTGCAATGGATCGCTGCTTTGTATGGGATTGAAAAGGCCGGCAAGGATCTTGATGTCGGGGCACGGCAACAGTTACGGCAACAAGAGGCAAAACCGGCCTTGGCATCTTTCCACGCATGGCTGGTGCAAATCCGTCTAACGGTGGCGCCCGGTAGCGGCACAGCCAAAGCGCTCGATTACACGCTGCGCCGCTGGCCCGCGCTGATTCGTTATGCCGACAGCGGCAATTTGCCAATCGACAATAATCCGGTGGAAAATACGATCCGGCCGATTGCCATCGGAAAAAATTATGCTCGGTTCGCGATTAGGTAGGGTTACAGCTTTGCTTCATCGCCAGTCGCAGTCTTACCTTTACATAATAATCGTGGTTTCCTGTAGATCCTACTAGTAGATAGTCAACCTGATTTATTTGCAATGATCAAATACTATCTTTTTAAAATTTCTTGGTCTATCTTGATTCAAAACATCAGGAGACCGCCATGCCAGGAACGCACTTACCTACAGTCGAATTTTCCCAAGAGGAGCGTGACCATCTTTTTGCCATCATCCACAAAGGAACCCACAGTGCGCGCGTGATGACGCGTGCGCGCATCTTGTCCAAACTCGA
>JBGSTZ010000106.1:0-22426 GCA_041736255.1 Burkholderiaceae bacterium | reverse complement strand
TGGCCATTTTCGCCCTGATCACATCCTTTGCCAGATAATTCGTCTTCACCGACGTAACTTCTGGCAAATTGACCTTGTCTTGTATCGCATTTCTGCTTTTGCAGGAGCTGGCGAGGATGCCGTTTAGTCTAAACTTGAGTTCCTTTGAGTAATCGTGCATGTAACGAGAACAACAATGGCTCATTGCATCAGTCTCAGTCAAAAATCCAGTCTGTCCCATTACTTACTTACTTACTTACTGTGTGTAATCAATTGATTTTTATTGAATTTTTTAATTATTTTTTTAAAAATCTCAAAAACAAACATGCTAAATAGTATATATAATCGCCAAGTAGCTTAGAGAAATAAATATTAGCTGAAATAATTACTCTGCTATAATCGTTTTTCTTAGGCGCGTAGCTCAGCTGGTTAGAGCACTACCTTGACATGGTAGGGGTCGTTGGTTCGAGTCCAATCGTGCCTACCAACAAATATTGGTACGGTTCACGAGAAATAAATTTTTACTAAAGTTATTGCAAATAAATAACAATATTTGTGGTAAAATATTAAAATATTTCTCAGTAAAAATTAAAAAGCGCGGGCTAATCCGCGCTTTTTTACGCCTGTAATTTCTTGTTCTATAAATATAGCAATCTAGTGTTGGCATCATTTTCTTGCCGACTTGGAGTACAAAATGATTTCAATTCGACTTCCCGATGGCTCTCAGCGCCAATTTGATGCTCCTGTAACAGTAGCGCAAGTAGCTTTAAGCATTGGCTCTGGGCTCGCAAAATCCGCAGTGGCTGGCAAGATTTATGGGCATCTTGTAGACACCTCATATCTGATTGCGACCGACGTCGATTTGACTATCGTCACCGACAGGGACGTGGATGCGCTAGAGGTAATTCGCCATTCAACAGCCCATTTGTTGGCGCATGCCGTCAAGGAGTTATTTCCAGATGCGCAGGTGACTATCGGTCCGGTGATTGAAAATGGGTTTTTCTACGATTTTTCGTATAAGCGTCCGTTCACTCCCGAGGATTTGACGGCAATTGAAACGAAAATGGTCGAATTGGCCAAAAATAATGAGACTGTTACACGCAAGGTCTTGCCTCGCGATGAGGCGATCGCTTACTTCCATTCGATAGGGGAGACTTACAAGGCGGAAATTATCGAGTCAATTCCGCAAGATCAGGCTGTGTCGTTGTATACAGAAGGCAACTTTACCGATTTGTGTCGTGGCCCTCATGTGCCGTCTACCGGCAAACTGAAAGTGTTCAAGTTAATGAAGCTTGCTGGTGCCTACTGGCGCGGGGATTCCAAGAATGAAATGCTGCAGCGCATCTATGGGACAGCGTGGGTTAAGAAAGACGAGCAAGAAGCCTACTTGAATATGCTTGAAGAGGCTGAAAAACGTGACCATCGCAAATTAGGACGTTCGCTTGACTTATTCCACTTCCAGGATGAGGCACCAGGGCTGATCTTTTGGCATCCGAAAGGTTGGACTGTGTGGCAGCAGGTCGAGCAGTATATGCGTAAGGTTTATCAGGATAACGGCTATCAAGAGGTTAAAGCGCCACAAATTCTCGATCGTAGCTTGTGGGAAAAATCCGGACATTGGGAGAACTATAAAGAAAACATGTTCACCACTGAGTCGGAAAATCGCTCATACGCATTAAAGCCTATGAATTGTCCTGGGCATGTGCTGATATTTCGATCGAATTTACGTTCTTATCGCGAATTACCTTTGCGTTATGGCGAATTTGGTCAATGCCACCGCAATGAACCTTCAGGCTCATTGCACGGCATGATGCGTGTGCGGGGCTTTACGCAGGATGATGGTCATATTTTTTGCACAGACGACCAAATTCTGGATGAGTGCGTTGCTTTTACCGCTCTTTTACAAAAGGTATACGACGACTTCGGGTTTAAGGAAGTAATTTATAAGGTTGCGACGAGGCCTGAAAAGCGTGTCGGTGCTGATGATTTGTGGGATAAGGCTGAAAATGCGCTAATTGAATCCCTCAAGCGCTCAGGATGTCAGTATGAAATATCGCCAGGAGAAGGTGCATTTTACGGCCCAAAAATTGAATATACGTTGAAAGACGCGATTGGACGGCCTTGGCAGTGTGGAACGATACAAGTCGATTTTTCCATGCCGGAGCGCTTGGGGGCTGAATACGTGGCGGAAGATAATACCCGTAAAATACCTGTAATGTTACATCGGGCTATCTTAGGCTCTCTGGAACGGTTTATAGGGATGCTGATAGAAAACCATGCCGGTGCCTTGCCATTGTGGTTAGCGCCGGAGCAGGTTGTTGTACTTAATATTTCTGATGCGCAAGCTGAATATGCGCAAAGTGTCGCGCAAGAGCTAAATAAGCAAGGTTTTAGAGTGAGTGCTGATTTGCGTAATGAGAAAATTACCTATAAAATACGCGAACATTCCGTTCAGAAAGTGCCTTTCATTATTGTTGTAGGTGACAAAGAGCGCGATAGCAATACAGTGGCTGTGCGTGCGCGCGGCAACATCGATCAAGGTGTAATGTCAGTTAAAGAGTTGGTAAACCGGTTGAATGATATGACCGATTCCAAAGCCTGACTTATATGCTTGCAGCGTAGTTGCAAAGCCGTATTATTAGATTTTTAAAGGAAACTGAAATAGCTACTGATAAGTCCCATCGCCTTAATGGTGAGATCACCGCACCTGAAGTGCGATTAAGTGGAGTCGAAAACGAGCCTATCGGCATCGTTACTTTGGCTGAAGCCTTTCGTATGGCTGAAGAGGCAAATGTGGATTTGGTCGAGATTGCGCCGACTGCCCAGCCTCCTGTATGCCGCCTGATGGACTATGGCAAGTTCAAATATCAGGAGCAGAAGAAAGCCCACGAAGCAAAGCAGAAACAAAAAATCGTTCTGATCAAAGAAGTAAAGTTTCGACCAGGTACGGATGACGGTGACTACCATATCAAGCTTAAAAATCTTATCAAGTTTCTGGATGACGGTGATAAGACGAAGATTACTTTGCGTTTTCGTGGGCGTGAAATGGCGCATCAGGATATTGGCTTTCGCATGTTGGAGCGCTTGAAAGCCGACTTAGAGCCGTATGGCCAAGTCGAGCAGTTTCCTAAGATGGAAGGTCGCCAGATGGTTATGGTCCTTTCGCCGAAGAAGAAAAAATAAGTTTTTAAAATAAGTTTTTACTAAGCGCTTTTTATAAGCGCTTGGGATAGATGTTGTGAGCAATGATTCACAATAAAACAAGTGGGAGTAGGCATTCAAGTGCAATGAAATTGTTGCCACCTGCAATCATATTAAAAATGGAGCTGTCCAAAGGACAGATGTATTATGCCTAAAATGAAAACGAAGAGTGCTGCAAAAAAGCGCTTTCGAGTACGCCCGGGTGGAACTGTTAAATGCGGTCATGCATTTAAGCGCCATATCTTGACCAAAAAAACTACAAAAATTAAACGCCATTTGCGTGGTGTTACAAATGTGCATGCTCATGACGTAATTTCCGTTATGCGTATGCTGCCGAACGCTTAACCTCACACTAAATTTAAGGAGTTACTATGCCTAGAGTAAAACGTGGGGTCACAGCACGGGCCCGTCATAAGAAAATCCTCGATCAAGCCAAGGGCTATCGTGGTCGTCGCAGTACTGTCTATCGCGTAGCGAAACAAGCTGTCATGAAAGCGGGGCAATATGCCTATCGCGATCGTCGCAACAAGAAGCGTGTTTTCCGTGCCTTGTGGATTGCCCGTATTAATGCGGCATCCCGCGAGCATGGCGTAACTTATAGCGTATTCATGAACGGTCTCAAGAGAGCCTCGATCGAACTGGATCGCAAAGTTCTAGCGGATATGGCTGTAATGGACAAGGCAGCTTTTGCTGCTATCGTTAATCAAGTGAAAGCCAACCTCGCTGCATAATCATTGTGAGGTGCAGAATATCACTTAAATGGGGTACTGCAAAAATTAGCGGGGCAGAGGTATGTTACCTGTGCCCCGTTTCATTTTCAGCTTCTTTTTTTGGAGCGGGAATACCGCATGAACTCCCTAGAACAACTTGTAGTCCAGGCACAAGCAGATTTTTCACATACAGTGGATGCTGCTGCACTAGAAAATGCCAAAGCGAAATATCTCGGTAAAACAGGACAAATTACCGATCTGATGAAAGGCTTGGGTAAGCTTTCACCTGACGAGCGTAAGGCGCAAGGTGCAGTCATTAATGCAGCTAAGACAAGCATAGAAAAATTACTTAATGCCCGGCGTGACGCACTTGCCGATGCACAGATGCAGGAGCGGTTAAATGCCGAGGCAATTGATGTAACTTTGCCGGGTCGTGGGCGTGGGATGGGTGGGATTCATCCTGTCATGCGTACTTGGGAGCGCGTAGAAGAAATTTTTCGCTCGATAGGTTTTGACGTTGCTGATGGGCCAGAAATAGAGACCGACTGGACTAATTTCACGGCACTGAACAGTCCTGAAAACCATCCCGCACGATCTATGCAGGATACATTTTATATCGAGGGCAACGATTCGGAAGGCAAGTCGCTGCTGCTGCGTACGCATACGAGTCCAATGCAAGTCCGTTACGCACGCATGCACAAACCTCCTATTAAGGTTATTGCCCCTGGTCGCACATACCGCGTTGATAGCGATGCAACGCATTCGCCTATGTTTCATCAGGTCGAGGGGCTATGGATTGCAGAAGACATCAGCTTTGCTGATTTGAAGGGCGTGTATCTGAGCTTCGTCAAAGCTTTCTTTGAAACCGATGATTTGCAAGTGCGTTTTCGCCCATCTTACTTTCCATTTACTGAGCCCTCGGCTGAAATCGATATTGCCTTTGGGAGTGGTCCATTGAAAGGGCGTTGGCTCGAAGTCTCGGGCTCCGGACAGGTGCATCCGACAGTAGTGCGCAACATGGGACTTGATCCTGAAAAATACATTGGCTTTGCATTTGGCTCTGGTTTAGAGCGCTTGACTATGTTGCGTTACGGTATAAACGATTTACGCCTGTTTTATGAAGGCGATTTACGTTTTCTTAAACAATTTAATTAAATACGCTGAGCGACTCTAGCTTTTGTTTTGGTATGGAGTCGTCCTTGTATCGTACATTTTTACGGTCGAACTATGCAATTCTCCGAAAGCTGGCTCCGCACGATGGTAAATCCGAAGATGACTTCGGATGAATTGGCGCATTTACTGACAATGTCTGGTTTGGAGGTGGAGGTAGCTGAAGCTGTCGCCCCTCCATTTTCACATGTGGTCGTTGGAGAAGTACTCGATGTTGTTAAACATCCGAATGCGGATCGATTAAATATTTGTCAGGTGGATGTTGGAACGGGAACGATATTAAATATCGTATGTGGTGCCCCGAACGTGCGCGTCGGGCTGAAAGTGCCCTGCGCGATGGTGGGTGCCATGCTGCCTCCAGGCGATGATGGCAAACCGTTCGAGATTAAAGTAGGTCAACTGCGCGGGATTGAATCACAGGGCATGTTGTGTTCTGCGCGTGAGTTGACGCTTTCCGAAGATCATGGCGGGTTACTGGAACTGCCACAAACGGCACCCGTTGGACAAAATTTCCGCGATTTTTACGACCTTAATGATCTCAAATTCACGATTAAACTGACGCCAAACAAGGCTGATTGCCTGTCTGTGCTCGGGGTGGCTCGTGAAATTTCTGCATTGACGAATACTCCGCTTAAGATGCCGGTTTTTCATTCAGTACCAGTGACTATACGGGATGTGCTGCCAGTGGAAGTGTTGGCACCGGATTTGTGCGGCAGGTTCACTGGCCGTATCATTCGCGGCTTGAATGCAAGGGCGCAAACGCCGGACTGGATGAAACAACGTCTGGAGCGTAGTGGCCAGCGATCTATTTCAGCGTTAGTCGACATTTCAAATTACGTGATGCTTGAGCTTGGACGCCCTAGCCATGTATTTGATCTTGATAAAATTCACGGCGGCTTGCACGTGCGCTGGGGTCTGCGGGGAGAAACGCTCAAGCTCTTAAATGGCAATACGGTTGCCGTCGATGAGTGGATTGGCGTTATTGCCGATGATGTCGAAATTGAATCATTGGCCGGCATCATGGGCGGCGATTCCGCCGCAGTTTCCTTGGAGACCAAAGATATATATCTAGAGGCTGCATTCTGGTGGCCGCAGGCGATACAAGGAAGGACTCGTCATTACAATTTTTCAACGGATGCTGCGCACCGTTTTGAGCGCGGCGTAGATTTTGCAAATGCAGTTGAGGACATTGAGCGTATTACAGCCTTGATCGTCGAGATATGCGCTGAGAAAGATCAAACTGCAATTGGTCCGATTGATGATCAAGTTATTAACTTGCCACTACGTCAGCCAGTGCGCTTACGGGCGGCTCGCGCAGCTAAAGTCATTGGTGTTCTGATTCCTGAAGATCAGATTGCAGACATTTTTACTCGTTTGAATTTTACCTTTACGCGCGAGACGAATGCTGACGGTGCAGTTTTTCTCGTCACGCCACCATCCTATCGTTTTGATATTGAAATCGAAGAGGATTTGATCGAGGAAGTCGTACGTGTGTATGGCTATGAAAATATACCTGCCTTGCCTCCAGTTGCGCCAAATTCGATATTAATTGCTCCTGAGAACACTCGATCCTTGTTTACTATTCGTAGGCAATTGGCTGATCTTGACTATCAAGAAGTAGTCAACTTTAGTTTTGTTGAGGAAAGTTGGGAGTCGGATTTTTCGGATAATACTGCACCGATCAAACTCCAAAATCCGATTGCAAACCATTTAAACGTGATGCGATCTTCTCTTATTCCCAGTTTGATTGCAAACGTACGATATAACTTAAATAGGAAAACGGAGAGGGTACGCATATTTGAAATTAGTGCGGTGTTTTTACGCAATCCTGCGGTGCTAGATTGCGGCTTGAGCGTGGCTGGTTATGAACAGCCAAAACGGGTTACAGCTTTGGCCTTTGGCCCATTAGTAGAAGAACAATGGGGTCAGACATCACGTAATGTTGATTACTTCGATCTAAAGTCAGATCTAGAGGCCATGCTGTCGCCGCTTGTAGTACGTTTTATTAAGTCCGAGCATCCTGCGCTACACCCCGGACGCAGCACACGGATTGAACTTGATGGAAAAGTAATCGGCTATCTTGGTGAGTTGCATCCGCGTTGGCAGAAAAAATACGGGCTGCCGTTGGCGCCGGTTGTTTTTGAGATTGACGCCAGAGCCTTGCAATTACGAATGTTGCCAAAATATTCTGAAATATCGAAATTTCCTGCTGTTACAAGAGATCTGGCATTAGTAGTTAAAAACGACGTTGCGGCACAGGATATTTTGGATGCATTCCATGCAAAAAAAATGCTAGATAACTCCTGCCAGATTGCGCAAGCTATTGTTTTGTTTGATGAATATCATGGCAAGGGCTTGGAAAACGATGAAAAAAGTCTTGCCTTCCGTTTTACCTTGCAAGATACTCAATCGACCCTCGAAGATGAACGTATTGATGCCGCGATGGCTGCTTTTATAGCAGGCGCCAAAGAGAATCATGATGCTAAATTGCGGGCGTGAGGCTAGGTTAGGGTATTTGAAATGAATGACGTGAATTCTGTCGAACTTGAGTCCGTATTAGATGCCGACCTTAATCGGGCGATGCTTGAAGCGAGAATGCGTTCTCAAGCTGAGAAAAGTTTGCCAACGCTAACCAAAGCAGAGTTGGCAGAGCTTCTTTTTGAGCAGGTTGGGCTGAATAAGCGTGAAGCAAAAGATATGGTAGAGACTTTTTTTGACGAAATACGTAATGCTCTTGAGCATGGCGAGTCGGTCAAATTGTCCGGGTTCGGAAATTTTCAGCTAAGAGATAAACCGCAAAGGCCAGGACGGAACCCCAAAACAGGTGAAGAGATACCGATTACTGCACGACGCGTGGTTACTTTTCATGCCAGCCAAAAACTCAAGAATATGGTTGATGATGTCAGCACAAATTCTTCAATTCGTGCCGCTTGAGATCACATATGAATGATCGAATCAATAAGCAAGAACTGGCCGTTTTACCTCCAATCCCAGCCAAGCGTTATTTCACTATCGGGGAAGTTGCTGAGTTGTGTGGTGTCAAACCCCATGTTCTGCGCTACTGGGAACAAGAATTTACCCAGTTAAAACCTGTTAAACGCCGGGGTAACAGGCGTTATTATCAGCATCACGAAGTTTTGCTGATCCGGCACATTCGCGAGTTATTATACGAGCAGGGATTCACCATAAATGGCGCTCGGAACAAACTGGAGGGCAGAATGGTTGAGGCTGCAGCAGACGATGTTGCTAATCAGGATGCTGCCACAGCTAGCTTAAATTTGATGGTGAATGAAAAATTGACTGGTATTCGTTCCGAATTGAAAGAAATACTGATTATTTTGCAGGGATAAATGCTTGTGAATACTGATATTAAAGAAATGTATATTTCTCGCGTAACTGCACCCTAAATTAGATGTTTTCAATCGTCGCTTCATACAGCGCAATATGATTGATCCAAGAGCGATAATCTTTGCCAGATTATCTTGCATTACAGGAACTGCCAAATAAACGTCAAGAATTGACGTGTTTGGCACGATTTTTCTGGCATTAAGCATTCATTATGCCATCAGCTTTACGCCTTTCAGGCCATCAATATGTCTACCATCATCAATACACCCATTACTGAACCAACCGATAGCGCTACCCCTGTTGTACGGGAAGTGTCCACCGGACAAATTGCACGTGAAGTGATGCGTCGCCGCACCTTTGGCATCATTTCACATCCAGATGCTGGCAAGACTACGCTGACTGAAAAATTGCTATTATTTTCTGGCGCAATTCAACTGGCAGGTACGGTAAAAGCCAGAAAAAGTGGCCGCCATGCGACTTCTGACTGGATGGAAATTGAAAAACAGCGTGGTATATCGGTTGCCAGTTCGGTAATGCAGTTCGAGTATCGCGATCATGTAGTGAACCTTCTGGATACTCCAGGCCACCAAGATTTTTCTGAGGACACTTATCGTGTGTTGACTGCGGTTGATTCAGCTTTGATGGTCATTGATGCGGTAAAGGGTGTTGAGGCGCAGACCATCAAGTTGCTTAATGTCTGCCGAATGCGCAATACGCCAATTCTGGCTTTCATGAATAAGATGGATCGCGAGACACGTGATCCCCTTGAGTTGCTCGATGAAGTTGAGTCTGTGCTGAAAATCCAGTGCGCGCCCATTACCTGGCCGATAGGCATGGGCAAAACTTTTCGGGGCGTGTATCACTTGATGCGTGATGAAATTAAGCTCTTTTCTGCGGGTTCAGAACGTGCCGAACAGGAATTCGAGATCATCAAGGGTATAGATAATCCTCGCCTGAAAGAAATGTTCCCGCGCGAGATCGAACAGCTCAAGATGGAAGTTGAGTTGGTTCACGGAGCTTCGCATCCGTTCGACCTTGAAGCATATCTGTCCGGTACGCAAACGCCGGTATTTTTTGGTTCTGCCGTCAATAATTTTGGTGTACGTGAAATTCTCGATGCGCTTTTAGAATGGGCGCCAGCACCACTGGCCAGAGATGCCAGCGTGCGTTCAGTGACGCCAATCGAAGTCCCGTTTTCTGGCTTTGTTTTCAAGATTCAGGCCAATATGGATTCGGCACACCGGGATCGAATTGCCTTTTTACGCGTGTGCTCTGGACACTTTGAACGTGGCATGAAGATCAAGCATCTTCGCTTGAATCGAGAAATTCGCGTCTCGAATGTGGTTACATTCATGGCCTCCAGTAGGGAACAAGTGGAAGAGGCCTACGCTGGCGATATTATCGGTTTACCGAATCATGGCAACATGCAAATTGGTGATAGTTTTTCCGAAGGTGAAATGCTGCAGTTCACGGGAATACCCTATTTTGCGCCGGATTTTTTTCGTAGCGTACGGATATTGAACCCCCTTAAGGTCAAGCAATTGCACAAAGGGTTGCAGCAACTAGGCGAGGAAGGCGCGGTCCAGGTTTTCAAGCCGGCCCTTGGCGGCAATTTAATCTTGGGTGCCGTTGGTGTACTGCAATTCGAAGTGGTCGCTAGTCGCTTGAAAAATGAATATGGCGTCGATGCGGTATTCGAGGGTACAAGTATCAGTAGCGCGCGTTGGGTGACTGCGGAAGACAAGCGTATGCTGTCGGATTTTGAAAAATCATCTGCCGGCCATAATCTCGCGCATGACGCGGCAGGCAACCTAGCTTACCTGGCTTCCTCTGGTATTAACCTCAAGCTAACCCAAGAACGCTGGCCGCAATTAACTTTCCATGCAACGCGGGAGCATTCAGTAAAGTTAGCCTAAAATAAAACTGACTATTCTGAACAAAAATATCCGACATCAGAAATGTTGAGGAAGCCTATATATCGCATTGCGATATTTTAATTTTCCTCCTCCAACCTTTAAAAAAATTGGATTTAGCCCGCGCCGTAAGGTTCGCGGGCTTTTTTGTGTTACCCATTTTCTTTCCGATGTAAGATTGATAGCCTGAATTATTACTATTTGTTTCAGTCCTTACGCATTATGCATACATTTTTTTGCAGGTTCGATGTCTAATACAAAAGCGTTCTTATAAACAGGAAAAATCATGAAAACAAAATATACAGTAGTGGCTACTTTTGTTATGGCAACAGCAATCCTAAGCGGTTGTGCCAGCCCTTATAACCAGATGCCAGGTTCGCAGTCTTATCCTGTCAATACACAATCCTCCCAGCCCCAATACAGTGAATACGGTGTCATTGATTCAATTCAAATGGTGCAAGCCAATGCCAATAACGGTGTTGGTATGGGTGCCGTGGCCGGCGGCGTAGTGGGTGGACTGCTCGGCAACCAGGTTGGGGGCGGGACAGGCAAGACAGTGGCGACTATAGCTGGCGTAGTGGGTGGTGCGATGGCGGGTAACCAGATAGAGCAAAGCAATCGGACTCAGACGCGCGACATGTATCAGATCAGGGTACGATTGAATAACGGCGGTTACCAAACTATAAACCAGGACAGCATTGGCGATTTGCGCATTGGCAATCGTGTACGTATCGAAGGTGATCGCGTCTACCGTTACTGATTTAATTTCTATAGCAATATTGCAACTGCATATTTTGCTGGCTTCGCTTTTGCGCTTAATTTAGAACAAAGATTAAATTCTTGGGCGTGCAAACGATTTTGGTTGAAGTGGACGTGGTAGCGGTCTTGTAAATAAATTGATCCGGCGGTTCAGTATGCTACTTATTTTAGAAGGTATATCTATCGGCGCTGTTGCAGGTAGATATGCGCAATCTCAATGACGTTTCAGTTGGCGGGGCTAGAGTTACACTTAAAGTAATTTTGCATGGGGTGTGTAAATGCGAAAAAATATCGACAATTTATATTGTGATCATCAGGCTCCTACGCCCGCCCCAGTAGAAGATCCTGAATTGCCGGAGCGCCTTCCAGATCCTTTGGATGAACCACCAGTGCCGGATCATAATCCAAGTATCGCTTTTGTTTTAAGTTGAAATTGTGCGTTCAAGTGGCCGCGCTTTGACGTTTTTAATACTTGTATTCTGGCACTCAAGGAGGGAAATATGACTTTGCTTAGTTATACCAAAGGCAATGCCAAGGCTGAAGTCGATGTGATAGTTTTGGGCCACGATCGTTTTCAGGGCACTGTGTTGCTAAAGAGCCAGACCAAAACTGGACATGTTGAAGCACGACATAATGTCGAAGCAGTTTCTAGCTCTACGAATGAAGCGTTAGATGAGGCCAAGGCTTTGGCGCATCGTTTGCTGGCTGCTATAACGATATAACGCGATATAAACGATTTGGCTGGGTCTGGCATTTGCGCACTTGCGCCGGTTACAATGCCCGATTCCAATCCATTCGAACTTTACCATGACAGAATCCGTCCGCTTGGCCAAACGTGTTGCCGAGGCCGTTCCTTGTTCGCGGCGTGAGGCCGAGCAATATATTGAGGGCGGCTGGATTCTGGTGGACGGACAGGTGATTGAAGAATCCGGTTTCAGGGTATTGCCGCAACAAATTGTTGAGCGCCTGCCGCAAGCTACACTGGTTCCGGCATTGCCAATCACCATCCTGCTGCACAAACCGGTCGGGATGGCAATTGAAATTGACGCACAGTTGGCGCCTACCTGTATTACGTCTGAAAACCGCATCGCAGATGACCGCTCTGGTATCCATTTTTTGAAGCGGCATCTGATTGGCCTTAGCATGACGCATGGTTTGGAGGCATCATCCAGCGGATTAATGGTATTCACCCAGGACTGGCGGATCAAACGCAAATTGATCGAGGATGCTTCCAGAATTGAGCAGGAATACATCGTTGATGTCACGGGTGATTTAGTTCCGGATGGACTTGCCTTGCTCAATCACGGCTTACATTTCAACGGCAAGCCGTTGGCCCCGATCAAGGTTAGTTGGCAAAGTGAAAACCGTTTGCGCTTCGCAGTCAAAGGCGCGCAAGACGGTCAGGTTATACACATGTGCAAGGCAGTCGGTCTGATGGTGGAAGCCGTGCGGCGCATCCGTATCGGCCGCATGCCATTGGCCGGCTTGCCAGTCGGCCAATGGCGCTATCTGCTCGGGTATGAACGGTTTTAACGCACGTTTTTGTCCAGCGGGATTACAGCAGTTTGGTACACCAGCGCAGATCAGAGTCCTCAGGGTAGGGTTTGACCGTGAAACCCAGACTGTGCATTAGTTTCAGCATCGGCGTGTTTTTGCTCAGCACTATACCTTCGATTTGTGACAAGCCTTTGTTACGCGCAAAATCCATGATCGACAACATCATGCGCGAACCCAAACCTTGACCACCAAATGCATCGGCAATAGCCAAGGAAAATTCACAACTGTGTAAATCCGGATTGGTGATATAGCGTGAAACGCCGATCATCTGCTCGGTTTCCGTGATGCCGCCAGCCGGATCTGGGCTGCGTACATGATGTACCGCTATCAGCGCCATTTCACGGTCATAGTCAATTAGTGTATAGCGTGCCAGCATCCGCGATGGCAGTTCGCGCATAGAAGAAATGAAGCGCATGTAGCGGCTGTTGGGCGACAATTCGCGTACAAAAGTTTGGATCATCTCGGCATCGTCGGGGCGGATTGGACGGATGGTATATTTCCCACCGCTGCGCATTGGCCACTCTTGCTCATAATCTGACGGGTAGGGCAAAATCGCCAAGTGACTGTATTTGTGCACCCGGGGAGAATCCTGACCGATGACGATACGGGCATCCACTGCCAATGCACCATCTGCATCGACGATCACTGGATTGATATCCATTTCACGCAATTGCGGCAATGCACAGACCATTTCCGATACCCGCAGCAGGATCTGTTCTAACGATTCCCTGTCGGCAGGTAACAAGCCACGCCATGCACCCAGCATCTCAGTTGAGCGCACCCTATCAATCAGATGCTGAGCCAGAAATTGATTCAGCGGCGGCAGTTCAACAGCGCGGTCGGCAATCAGTTCGATCATAGTGCCGCCCGCACCAAAAGAGATCACCGGACCGAATGGCACATCCGTGTTTACCCCGATATATAGTTCGCGGCCTTCCGACTTACCCGACATATTCTGAATGGTCACGCCGTTGATGTGGGCATCCGGCCGCAGACGTGCGACGGTTGTCATCATGTTCTGCCAGATATCGCGCACGGATGCGGCATTAGATACATTCAGCGCCACACCATGCACGTCGGACTTGTGCGAGATATCGGGCGAGTCGATCTTCAAGGCAACTGGGTAACCCAGTTGGTTGGCAATCAGGATCGCTTCTGTGGCCGAGCGGGCCAGAATAGTCTTGGTAAGCGGAATATGGAAAGCTGCCAACAATGCTTTCGATTCCATTTCGGTGAGCACGTTGCGACGCTCGGCCAATACGCTTTCGATCAGGATGCGCGCGCCTTCAACATCAGGTCGCTGCAAATGCGTCAACGGCGGCGGCGTTTGCATCAGCAATTGCTGGTTGCGGTAAAACGAGGCGATGTTGTTGAAAGCATCCACCGCAGCTTCCGGGGTGCGGAAGGTCGGAATGCCTGCGTCGCTCAGGATGCCGCGTGCTTCGGCTACTTGCGCGTCACCCATCCAGCAGGTGATGAGCGGCTTGGCAATACTGGGTTGTAGTTCGGCCAAGGTTTGCGCGATGGCATTCACATCGAGTTCTGGCTTGGGCGACAGAATCACCAGGATGCCGTCAATGGTCCCGTCAGCCGCGCAGGCAGTAAGCGCAGCCCGGTAGTGGCTGGCGTCGGCTTCTTCCGTCAGGTCGAGCAAGCCGTGCAGTGTGGCTAGCTCGGGTAATTGTGGTTGCAATGCACTGCCGGCGTCGGCCGAGAGCGCACTCAGCGTCAGGCCCAGATCACTGGCCCAATCGGCTGCCAGTACGCCCGGACCACCGCCATTGGTAATAATGGCCAGGCGTCTGCCGACAGGTTGATAGCGTGAGGCCAGGCATTTAGCAGCGGAAAACAATTGGGCGAAAGTGTGAACCCGTACTGCACCAGCGCGGCGCAAGGCAGCATCGAACACTTCATCGCTGCCCACGATTGCGCCGGAATGCGTCAAGGCGGCCCGGGAGCCGGCTGGCTGGCGGCCCGACTTCATCACGATCACCGGTTTGGCAGTGGCCGCAGCCCGCAGCGCGCTCATGAAGCGCCGCGCATCCCGGATGCCTTCCATGTACACCACAATGCTCAGAGTTTCGCGATCCGTCGCCAAATAATCCAACACCTCGGCGATATCGACTGCGGTGTTGGCGCCGAGCGAAACCACGGAGGCAAAACCAATGCCGTTTTTGTCGGCCCAGTCCAGCATCGATGCAGTCAGTGCGCCGGATTGCGATACCAGTGATAGCGATCCTGCCTTGGACATAGCCCCCAGCACGCTAGCATTAATGCCTGATTTGGAGCGCTGGAAACCCAGACAGTTTGGCCCTAGCAAATGTATGCCGTGCAAACGCGCGATCGCGTGCAACTCTGCTGCCAGGATGGTATTGACCCCGCTGGAAACGATCAAAGCAGTCTTGCATTGGATCCGGCCGGCTATTTCCAGCGCTGCTGCAATCTGTGCGTTGGGCAGCGCGATGATGGCCAGATCTGCTCGTGAATGGGCCAGATCGGCTAGCGTGCCACGCATGTTGATATCAAGAAAAGTCAATGGACCCGAATAGCCTCCACTCTGCAATTGCCGTACCAGCAGTCTTGCATGCGTGGTCTGGGTATCGGGAGCCTCAGTGTCCCCTGCGAATATCACAATCGACTCGGGGGAAAACAGCGGTGACAGGTGATGCATGTCCATAGGGTTTGTATCCTTTAACACGAAAGTCGCGGTCTGATTCACTTTGCGCCTCTTCTTCCGCTTGTGCGCGAGGGGCTGGGAAGCGCGTATAAGGGAGGTCATGGCGTTGCCGTCATGGTCGTTAGAAAAAATTAATCGGCGCCAATCAGTACCCGGACGTGAGCTGCGACGCTGCGCGCCAGCGGCGACAATACATAGCCGCCCTCCAGGCAGGAAACGATGCGGCCCTGAGCGTGGCGCTTGGCTACAGCGGCCAGTTGTTGCGTGACCCAGGCGTAATCGGCTTCCACCAGACCGAGATTGCCCATGTCATCTTCGCGGTGCCCGTCGAATCCCGCGGAAATAAATAGCATCTGTGGCTGGAAGGCATCCAGTGCCGGGATCCAGTGGTTTTCGACCGCGGCACGAAAAGCTTCTCCGCCGGAGCGCTCCGGCAAGCCGATATTAATCATGTTCGGTCCGCGCGCCACTGCGCCTGAAAATGGGTAGAGGCCACTTTGGTAGGTGGAGCACATCAACGTGCGCGGGTCGTCATGCAGAATATCCTCGCTGCCGTTGCCGTGGTGCACGTCAAAATCCACCAGTGCCACCCGCTGTAGACCGTGCACATTGAGCGCGTGACGCATGCCGACCACTACGTTATTAAAGAAGCAAAAACCGTTGGCCGCAGCGCGCTCGGCATGATGCCCGGGCGGGCGCACATTGCAGAAGGCAACCGGCGCCTCGCCGCTGATGACTAAATCGGTCGCCAGCACTGCCGCTCCGGCAGCGCGCAATGCTGCCTGATACGTGTACGGATTCATGCAAGTGTCGGGATCGACCCGGTAAAAACCGCTTTCCGGCACATGCGCCGCCAACTCGTGAATATAAAGCGTCGAATGGGCTTGCGCCAACTGATGCTCAGTCGCCAACGGCGCCTGGTACGGCATCATGTAATCGAGCAAGCCCTTGATCAATAAATGGTCGCTGATTGCACCTATACGTTCAGGGCATTCGGGGTTTTGATCGCCCATGTCATGTTTGACGCAATCTGGGTGAGAAATATAAGCCGGCAACAAGCGTGTCTCCTGTCTGATTATTCGATGTTTTGTTTTTTGTATTGTAGAGATTGTATCTGAGCCCTGACTTAACATGGCGTAAGTCGCAGGTCCCTTTCAGAGATGCTGCATAGCATAAAATAGTGCTGCCAGATGCTGTTGTGTGCTCACTGAGGTTTTATTTAAATTATACTAATATATGTATTTTTATTATCGCAATTAAATAATGCGAAAATTGATGGTTTTTATCTTATACTCCCAACTAAATTGATTGCGCAAGAAGCGTAAAACGCAAGTTTCCAGAACCGCTACACTATCTATTGTTTGGCTGCCAACCCGCTTGCAGGCGCGCCAAATCCACTCCTGCCCACTCCTGATTAGAAAACAGCATGACTACCGTCACTTCGCTTGATCTTGAAAATATTAATATTGCATCCTTTGACCCTATGCCTTCACCGGAAGAGTTGCATGCGCGCCTACCACTGACAGAAAAGGCGGCTGCCAGCGTGATGCGCGGCAGGGAAGCGTTGCGCGACATTCTCGAACGCCGCGATCCGCGCCTGTTCGTGGTGGTTGGCCCGTGTTCGATCCACGATCCGGTGGCCGGACTGGATTACGCGCGCCGCTTGAAAGCCTTGCAAGAAGAGGTGGCCGACACGCTATTGCTGGTGATGCGGGTGTATTTCGAAAAACCGCGCACCACCACCGGCTGGAAAGGCTATATCAACGATCCTGACATGGACGACTCGTTCCGGGTCGATCAGGGTATGGAAAAAGCACGTCAATTTCTTCTCGACGTGTGCGAACTCGGCCTGCCGACCGGCACCGAGGCGCTGGACCCGATTTCACCGCAATACTTGGGTGACCTGATCGCCTGGACCGCCATCGGCGCACGCACCACGGAATCGCAAACCCATCGCGAAATGTCCTCCGGCCTGTCGACTCCGGTCGGCTTCAAGAACGGCACCGATGGCGATATCAGCATCGCCATCAATGCCATTCTGTCGGCTTCGCGCCCGCATTCCTTTCTCGGCATCAATGACCAGGGCCGGGTGGCCATCGTGCGCACCCGTGGCAACCGCTTTGGTCACGTAGTGCTGCGTGGCGGCGATGGCCGGCCCAATTACGATACCGTTTCGGTGGCGATGGCCGAGCAGGCACTGACTAAGGCGGGCTTGCAAGCCAATATCGTTGTCGATTGTTCGCACGCCAATAGCTACAAGAAACCGGCGCTGCAACCGCTGGTGATGACCGATGTGATGAATCAGGTGCGCAACGGCAGCAAGTCGCTGGTTGGCGTGATGATCGAATCAAATATCGTGGCCGGCAACCAGCCCATACCCGACGATCTGTCGCTGATCACATACGGCTGCTCGGTGACCGATGCCTGCATCGACTGGGAAACCACCGAAAAAATGATCCGCGACGCCGTCGCGTTGCTGCGCCAACGTCAGTAACTGGGTACGTTTTAGTTAAACTTCTGTTTTTGCGAAGTCATATTCAATTTAACTTCTGTTTTTCAGGGTTATTAAAGCCCCTATAATTGCGTTCAATATGCGATTTTGATAACGCGTGATGCAGCAGTTTGGCGGACCCAATATGAATTTAGGAGTGCTTAATATGAAAAAAATCTTGCTTGTCATCGTCATGGCGATCAGTACTCTGGCGCTGACAATTCCACAGGCGGAAGCCCGACGCATGGGTGGCGGCAGCAGTTCATTCGGCAAGCAGTCGAGCAATGTTTCACGTCAGCCTCCGGCGCAACAGGCCGCTAAGCCAGCGGCTGCGCCGGGCACTACCGCTACCGGCGCAGCTGCTGCAGCCAAGCCAGCCGGTCCATGGAAAGGCATTATGGGCGGTGCTTTGCTGGGCCTTGGTCTGGGCGCGTTGTTGTCTTATTTCGGCATCGGCGGCGCACTGGCCAGCATGATCAGCACCCTGTTGATGGTGGCGCTATTTGCGATGGCGGCGATGTTCATTTACCGGATGTGGATGCGCAGCAAGAATGGCAATGCGGGTACGCAGCCAGCATATGCCGGTGCTTACAATGCCGGCAACAATACGCCCATTATTGGCTCGCGCATTGATGCGCCTGCACATCAGCAATCGCACCCTGCTGCGCTGCAATCGGTGCCATTCGCCTCGGGTTCCAATTCTGATGATGGCGAGCAAGCGACCTGGAGCATTCCGTTTGACTTCGATGTGCCAGGCTTCTTGCGCACCACCAAAACGTATTACATCCGTCTGCAAGCGGTTTGGGACCGCGCTGATACCAATGACATCCGTGAATTCACCACGCCAGAAATGTTCGGTGAGTTGCGCTTGCAATTACAGGAACGTGGCGCAACGCCCAATGTCACCGACGTCGTTACGCTGGATGCTGAATTGCTGGGGATCGAAACCACCAGCAATGAATATCTGGCCAGCGTCAAGTTCAGCGGCATGATCAAGGAAGCCGAGCATGCGCCGGCGGAAGCTTTTGCCGAAATCTGGAACCTGTCTAAACCTGTTGACGGTCAGGGCGGCTGGGTGTTGGCAGGGATACAGCAATTGTCCTGACCCGGTGCGCGGCAGCAGCCGCGCATGTTTCCATATAAAACTCTCGTGTACCGGCACGAGACTGCTTGCGGTCACCGGTTGATAATTTCCGCTTGAAATCTGGGTACTGAATCTTATCCACGAACCCGGATATTTTCCAAGAACGCAAATTTCAAGCGTAATAACTCGCCACATAGTCCTCAAACCGCTCCTGCGGCAGCGACTCCAACCGCTGCTGCTCGGCTAAAGATGCTTGAACGCTTTCTTCGAACTTTGCCAATGTGGCCGCGTCCAGCGGCTGGGCCAGCAAACTCGCGTGGTGGTGCTGGGACTGCTGCATGGCGTATTTGAAAAAGCCTTTGTGCTCTCTGGCAGCGGCCAGCACCTGGGCCGAAGGCGTGGTCTCCGGGTGATCAATGCGCGTGCGCAGGCTGGCCAGCGTCGTGGCGTAGTTATTGCCACCGTAGGCCACATCGAGCATCTGGGCAAAAGGCTGCATGTCGTCAAACAGGGCGTGTGCAATCGGTCGGAACGGTTGTTCGCGATTGTGCACGAGCAGATTCAGGTCAGGCTGGCGACCGTGGTTGACGATACGCGCCTTGTTTTCATCGTTTTCACCCTGCTCGCGGGCCGTAATGGGCGGACTCTGACAAAAAAGGCACATCAGCAACAGGATGTCAGCAAAGGTACTTTGCTCGGGAAGAATACCGATGTCCACGAATGGGTTCAGGTCAAACAGGCGTACCTCTATGTATTCGACACCGTATTTCGCCAAGGCCAGCGCCGGGCGCTCGCCCGCCTTGCCAATGCGCTTGGGCCGAATGCCGGCATAAAATTCATTCTCAATTTGCAGCAAATTCGCGTTGAGTTGCTTCCAGTGCTCGCCTTCGCGCACGCCCAACTCTTGGTAGAACGGGTCAGGTGTGCGAATCGCCGTTTCCAGTGCCTGGGTGTACCCGGCCAATGAATTGAAACTGACGTGCAATTGATCCTGCGCCCGGTTCTGATAGCCCAGGTCGCTCATGCGCAGGCTGGTCGCATACGGGCGAAACAGCGTGCCCGGCACCAGCTCCTGCAGGTCTGAACTGCGGCCTTGCAAGAAGGATTGACAGACCGCGGGCGAAGCGCCAAACAAATAGGGAATCAACCAGCCAAAGCGCAAAAAATTGCGAATCAATCCGAAATAGCGCTCACTGACAAAGTCCTGCATGCTGCCTGTTTCAGAGCAGCAGCCTTTCAAAATCACCCAGAATTCGTCAGGCAGCGACCAGTTGTAGTGGGCTCCGGCAATGGTTTGCATGTGGCGCCCATAGCGCAGGCCCAGCCCTTCGCGATAGGCGGCCTTCATCTTGGCGGGGTTGGAGCTACCGTAGTGGGCAATGGCGATGTCTTTGTCGTCACCTACGACGCACGGGATGGAGCCAGCCCACATGATTTCTTCCCGCAATTGCCGGGCCGTGAAGCGGTGAATGTCGCGCAAAAAGTCCAGCGGAAACGCCGGGTCTTGTGACGGCGGGGTGATGAACTCCAGCAGCGCTTCAGCGTAATCGGTGGTGATCCAGGGATGGGTGAGCTTGGAGCCAAGAGTCAACGGGTGCGGGGTCTGGGCCAGATGGCCGCTGGCGTCCACGCGCAAGCATTCGCGCTCGTAGCCTCGCGTAATGCCGCGCAAAACCTGCGTTTGGCCTGACAAGAAAAACTGACGAACCGCATCGCAACAGGTGAACTTCAACATAAGCCGTGTCTTTTTCCGTGAATTGAAACGCAGTATGGCAGTATCAATGGGATTCAGCCATCGGCCGCGATTCGACAATCTATGGTAGGCACACCATGCGGTGAACCAAAGCGATATTGATTTACATGCGGACAAAGAACCTACGTGCCGTCCAGCTTTTGTTTGGCCGCACGAAACTGGAAAGTACGGTGCGTTACCTGGGCATTAAAGTAGATAACGCTCTGGAAATTTCAGAACAGATCGAGATCTGGCAAACGCTGTCTATGCCGGTCATACGGCTGTTGTTTCGTGCGTAGCTGTAGGGCCGCTTTCTGCCATGACGCTGAACGCGTACAATCGGCCAGAAGCAGACGGCTGGATTCAGGCAGAATATGGCACGGCGGTCAGTGAACATGTGAATTTGCGGTACTCAGCTTTGGAAACTTCCACTCATGCCACCTCACTACCTGACAAGAATTGTCCCCGATCACATCCCTCCCATTTTTATTGAAGAGGAGGAGTTCACGGCACTGCGTGTTTCCATGGACTGTCTCATGCAAAGCTTATACATCGAAGAAAAATATGATTTCATCATTCAGAATCGGGTTGCTCTTGAGACAGCATTGGCAGATTGCGGCAACTTGCCAAACGAAATACAGGCCTATCGCTATGCGAAAAGCGAACTCAACCGCCATTTTGCAAACATACTAACGACCACCCGTCTGTATATTGACCAAGGCACTAGGTACGGAAAGAAGCTTGACAGGCTATTCGGTGAATCTCTAGTGCATTTCAAGAGTCGAATCAGTCAGCAGTACGATGCTAGGCTAGGGTTTCGAGTCATGGAAGCGTTACGCAACTTTGTTCAGCATCGGGGCGACGCCGTACATCAGGTCTCCTTCAACTCTTACAAGGAGTATGTCGAGGGCCAGATGAAGATAGTGAAACGAACCGACGCTTACCTCGAACCATCTGAGCTTCGTGAAGAGAAGAAATTTAAGGTGTCGGTTATCGAAGAGCTGGAGAAGCTTCCTAGCCGGTTAACTGCACAACATTTCTTGATGGAGTATCTTGATGGCCTCCGACACGTTCATGAGGAGTTTCGTGCTTCGATAAAGGTTAAAAACGCGGAAGCTAACAAGTGCATATTCGATGCGTTTGATCGCTATATAGCCGCTGGTGGCGACCCTCTAGGGTTGCTGGCAGTCGAGCAAGATGATCGGGGGGGAGATTAAGCGATCATTTTCCATCATTCGTGATCCCATCCAGATGCGCGAGTTTTACGAATTAAAAAATCCTAACTCATCGACAGACAGATAATATTTCCACACAAAGTGTTGGCAGATATGTACGTGCAAGGTTTCGCTCGGTGTGTGATGTAATGTCCGCAACGGGGCGGGTCCGGCCTCCCAAAGTTTAGAAACCCGCCATTCAAAAAAGTAACGCCAAAGCATTTCGTTTTAATTCGGTAAGCGACGGCTATGTGCAGTGGAGCCACCACTCCGAGTTACATCTGAGACAGGCCAATACCGTCGGCGTCAATAATCACGTATGACTGCAACCGCTAGAAATGCAGTACGGCAAGCCTCAAAAAATTATCTTCAAAACAAAAATGGCTGCGGATTGCTCCACTTCCTTGTCTATATCACGGCCGTATTCCGGCAACTAAACCAAACTAAACCACTAAGGAACGTGTACGAAATAACTTCCCGAACTCATGAACCTGCCTGCGGTGAGATCGTGGAGTTCCATTTGGGGAAGATCGAGTCAAGCATAATTTTCATGTTGGTTTTCAGATGGTCTGCCGCCTTGCGGCCGGTTTC
>JBGSTZ010000102.1:0-7400 GCA_041736255.1 Burkholderiaceae bacterium | reverse complement strand
CCTTGCCGTCATTGATGACGTTTCTTCGGGGGATATAGCCAAAATCTTCCAAAAAATATGTGTCGGCTGCACGCCAGGATCTCCTCTGCGGATCCTGGCGTTCTGCGCCTCGCGCAACATATCTTTGGCCGCAACATATAAAGGGATATGTGATTGATCACATATCCCTTTCAGCGAATCGATCTTTAAGACAATGAAGTATCGGCCCGCCTACCCGCAGCGCCCATTCGAAAACCTGTTGGCCGCGCGGCAGTGGGTCGGTACTTTCGTGCATTGGTATAACGAGGAGCACCGCCACAGCGCCATCGGTTTCGTGACGCCGGCGCAGCGCCATGCGGGGCTGGACACTGCGCTGCTAAGAAAACGTGTCGAGGTCTACGAAGCAGCCAAAACCAGGCACCCGGAGCGCTGGAGTGGCGCGACCCGAAACTGGCAGCCGGTCCTCGTTGTGCATTTGAATCCCGAAAAACCCGCCACGGAAGTGGTCATGAAACAGGAGAAAAATCCAGAGCTAAAAAAAGCAGCATAAATGCAGCACTCAGGCGACAACTAGGTTGACAAACACCGATATTGGAACAGGAGGTCCCCATGTTAGCTCGTATTCTTTTTCTGCTGAAAGCCGGTGGTCGCGATGCATCGTTGCTGTGGTACGCATTACGCCAGCCTGGAACACCCATGTCCATTAAGGTCGGGACGATCTTGCTGGCACTATACGTTATCAGTCCTGTGGATCTGCTGCCTGATGTGCTCCCGGTATTGGGCTGGCTTGATGATGCAACACTGCTTGCGCTGGGCTTGCCTTTTTTGCTCAAGAAAGTACCTGCGCATATCAGGCAAGCAGCTGAAAACAGGTGGAAATATCGTTCCAAAAAAGCCGGATAAGGAGGTTGTAAGCCCATAAGCGGATAAATTTACGCCCCCGGTATTCGCAATAAAAAATGCCTTGCGCGTAATCCGTGCAAGGCATTTTTCATGCTCAACAAAGCTTTCTGATTTTAATCAGCCCTCACCCAGATAAGCCTCCTTGACTTTCGGATCGTTCAGCATGTCTTTGGCATCCCCGCTCATGGTGATGTAACCGGAATCCATCACATATCCACGATCGGCCGCCTGCAAGGCAAGCTTTGCGTTTTGCTCAACGAGCAAGATGGTGACACCTTCGTCTGACACGGTACGTACCACTTCAAAGATTTTCTCGACCATGATGGGCGACAGGCCCATGGATGGCTCATCAAGCAGCAACAAATTAGGATGCGACATCAATGCGCGCGCCATGGCGAGCATCTGTTGCTCGCCGCCCGACAGGGTTCCCGCCATTTGTGATGCGCGCTCTTTCAAGCGCGGAAATACGCCAAACCATTTGTCGATATCCGATTCGATGCCGGCCTTATCGTCCCGTGTAAAAGCGCCCATCATCAAATTTTCTTTGATGCTCATACGGGTAAAAACGCCCCTGCCCTCCGGCACCATCGCCAGGTTATTCTTGACAAGGTTGAACGACTGCTGGCCTATGATGGATTTACCCATATATTGCATATCGCCATCCACCCTGCAGATCGGCAAGGTACCCGTAATCGCCTTGAGAGTGGTTGTCTTGCCGGCGCCGTTAGCACCGATAAGCGTAATCAGTTCGCCTTTATTTACCTCAAGGTCGATACCCTTGACGGCCTGAATGCCGCCGTAAGAAACTTTCAGACCGATGATTTTAAGTACATTTTCAACCATTAATGACCACCTCCCAAATATGCCTCGATGACGGCCGGGTTCTTCTGAATTTCGGACGGCAACCCTTCCGCGATGGGCTTGCCGTAATCCAAAACAGTGAGACGATCGCACAGACCCATGACCAGCTTTACATCATGCTCGATGAGCAAAATAGTCTTGCCCTCGGATTTGATTTTCACCAGCAATTCGCGCAAGCCCAATTTCTCGGTTGCATTCATGCCGGCTGCAGGTTCATCCAGAGCAAGCAGTTGCGGATCGGTGGCTAGAGCGCGCGCAATTTCCAGACGACGTTGATCGCCATACGACAGATGGCGCGACGTCCGATTCGCAAACTTTGCTATACCGACGAACTCCAGCAATTCCATGGCACGCGCATGAATTTCCTGCTCTTCTATGCGCGCAGATTTGTAGCGCAAGATCGCACCCAGCACGCCTTGATGGGTGCGCACGTGGCGTCCCACCATGACATTTTCGAGTGCCGTCATTTCACCGAATAAACGGATATTCTGAAACGTGCGGGCAATTCCAGCCTTTGCGACCTCATGCGGCGCTGAAGGCGAGTAAGGATTCCCCGCCAACTCGAAGCTGCCGGTATCGGGTTGATATAAGCCGGTTATGACGTTAAAAAAAGTGGTCTTGCCCGCCCCATTGGGGCCGATCAAGCCATATATCTGTCCTTTGGTAATCTGAAGATTAACATTCGACAAGGCTTGCAAACCCCCGAAACGCTTATTGACTCCGGCAATTTTCAGAATGATTTGTTCGCTCATGAAGGCTCTCCTTGTGCAGCAACTACACCGGTTGCGCGCTCTGGCTTGTCGATGTCTGCATCCGGTCTATCCTCGTGCTTTGGGGCTGGCCACAACCCGGCAGGTCGGTTGATCATAATCAGAACCATCGCCAGACCGTACAACAATTGGCGCAGAATTTCTGCATCTATAATTACGCGACCAAACAGTAATTGCTGGACCGGCTCAACTACATGGCGCAGCACCTCAGGCAAGGCAGCAAGAATAATGCTGCCCAGTATCACACCAGGAATGTGACCCATCCCGCCCAACACCACCATAGACAAAATGATGATGGATTCCATCAAGGTAAAGGATTCCGGTGAAACAAAGCCCTGAAAGGACGCAAACATCGCTCCGGATATGCCACCAAAAGACGCTCCCATTGAGAACGCCAGCAGCTTGATATTTCGGGTATTGATGCCCATTGCTTTTGCTGCAATCTCATCTTCACGAATGGCAACCCAAGCCCGGCCAAGACGCGAGTGCTGCAGACGGGATGTAATCAGGACAATGGCAATGCACAGCGCAAGGAATAGAAAATAGTACGCGTTCACTGATGGCATCGAAAAACTGCCAATTTCAACCGTCGCCATCGAGCCCGATTTGCCGGCCAGTGAAACGCCGAAGATCCGAATCGGATCCACCATGTTGATGCCCTGCGGCCCGTTGGTAATGTTCACCGGGCCATTCAGGTTATTCAGAAAAATGCGTATTATTTCGCCAAATCCAAGCGTCACAATCGCCAGATAATCACCTCGCAGCTTCAGCGTCGGCGCACCCAGCAGCGCCCCGAACAGTGCTGCCACTGCTCCTGCAATCGGGACGATCAGCCAGACCGAAAGATGAATCCCGTTTTGCGCAATTTCGGGACCAAATACCCATAGCAAAAAATTACCAACCGCAGGGTACTGATTTACAAATGACTCCAGCACTACTGCAAATTGCGGTGAGGCAAGCAAGGCAGTCGTGTAAGCACCGACAGCATAAAAAGCGATATAACCGAGATCAAGCAGTCCGGCAAAACCCACGACGATGTTCAAGCCCAGAGCGAGCATGATGTAAAGCAGCGCAAAATCCATAATGCGCACCCAAGAATTGCCAAAATTTGCGGCAATAAAAGGGAATGCGATTACCACGATTGCCAGCAGGGCAAAGTTGGAATATGCAGTAGTCGGATTCTTTTTGATGTCAAAATTAAGCGCCATAGTGTTTTCCTTTCAGCACGTTAAGCACATTAAGCACGGTCAGCAACACGCTCGCCCATGATTCCGGACGGACGCAGTGTCAACACAATGATGAGCACGACGAAAGCAAAAATATCCTGATAGTGACTGCCCAGGAAGCCGCCTGTCAGATCGCCAATATAGCCAGCACCCAGGCTTTCAATCACACCCAAAAGAATACCGCCCAGCATAGCGCCATAAATATTGCCGATGCCGCCCAGTACCGCAGCAGAAAATGCCTTCAAACCGGGCAAAAATCCCATGGCAAATTGTGCCGAAGAATAATTGGCACCCCACATAACACCAGCAACTGCTGCCAACGCTGCACCGATGGCAAAGGTCGCAACAATCACTTTATTGGCATCAACGCCCATCAGACCGGCCACACGCGGATTCTCAGAAGTGGCGCGCATGGCGCGACCCATTTTGGTTTTTTCCACCAAGAACACCAGTCCCACCATGGCGATAGCCGCCAATGCGAGCAACATGAGCTGCGTTTGAGAAATCAGCGCGCCGCCGATATGAATCGGCTCACTCGACATAACCTGCGGGAATGGCAGCGGACTGCGGCCCCAAATCATCATGGCAAAAGTCTGCAGCAGGATGCCAATGCCGATTGCAGTAATCAACGGCGCAAGACGTGGCGCATTGCGCAAAGGGCGATAAGCAAAACGCTCAATGATCACGTTAACAACAATGCATACCGGTATTGCCGCTGCAATGGCGATCACCAGTTTGAAGATGCCGGGCATGTCTGGCGCCGTAGTTTGAATGATCTTGAGAACGGTCAGGCCGACCATTGCACCGATCATTAAAACTTCGCCGTGGGCAAAATTGATAAGGCTAAGAACCCCGTATACCATCGTATAGCCAAGCGCAATCAAGGCATACATACTGCCAAGGATCAGGCCATTAATGATTTGTTGGATAAAAATATCCATAAGTTCAAGCTCCCTTAGAGGACCGTAATTTAGTTATTGTGCGGCTTACCGATGATCGCATCATGTACGACTGCAGCAAAAACCGTTCCTAGTATAGAAAACGGCACCCATGGTAAAACATCTGGGTGCCGTGACAGGCTTTTTGCGGCTTATGCGAGCAAACTCTTCGCACCTGCGGGAGCATTGAGGGTGTGTCCGATATACATATATTGTTTCCTTATTTCCATATCTCACGTTTTGTTTAAACAATTTGTTTAATGTGTGCGACCTCTTTTGGGACGCATCCGGCTGCTTTGTGCAGTAAACATGATAATAAGAAATTCGATAAACGATATAGTGAAAATTGACATTTATCCTGAATATAGTTCCGCACAACTTCCTGGCCCAAATATGCGGGCAACTGCTGCCTATTACTAGCGATCCAAACCTTTAGGCATAGGGAAAGTAACATGCTCTTTTACTCCATCAAGGTGCCTGATATTTTTTGCTCCCAGCATTGTCAAGCGGTCGATTACAGCCTGCACCAACACTTCGGGAGCGGATGCGCCCGCAGTTACGCCAATTCTTCTCTTACCGGCCAACCAGCCCGGGTCGATTTGTGACGCATTGTCCACCATGTGCGCTACGGTTCCCTTTTTCTCAGCGACTTCACGCAAGCGATTGGAGTTCGAACTGTTTGGGCTTCCTACAACAATCACCACATCGACCTGTGGCGCCATGAATTTGACAGCGTCCTGGCGATTTGTGGTGGCGTAGCAAATATCGCCTTTTTTCGGCTCGACGATGTGTGGGAAGCGACGACGCAGTGCGGCAATGATATCGGCAGTATCATCCACTGACAGAGTGGTTTGCGAAACATAAGCCAGCAGATCCGGACTTTGCACACTTAGAGCCTCGACATCGGCCACAGTCTCCACCAGATGCATCCCCTGCTCCGTTTGCCCCATGGTGCCTTCCACCTCCGGATGGCCTTGATGGCCAATCATGACGATTTCACGCCCTTCGCGCCGCATTTTTGCCACTTCCATATGCACCTTGGTCACCAAAGGACAAGTTGCATCAAAAACGGTCAAACCACGCGCGTTTGCTGCTTCACGCACCGCCTTGGAAACACCATGCGCAGAGAAAATCACAATATTGCCAGCCGGAACATCATCAAGTTCCTCGATAAAGATTGCACCTTTGCTGCGCAAATCTTCCACCACGTAAGCGTTATGTACGATTTCATGGCGCACATAGACTGGCGCACCAAACTGCAGCAAGGCCCGCTCCACGATTTCAATTGCACGATCGACACCGGCACAAAAACCGCGCGGCTGTGCAAGTAAAATTTCTTTCTCTTCCATTACATGATTCCGATAATTCTGACTTCAAATTTCAGATGCTGTCCGGCCAACGGGTGATTGAAATCAAACACTGTACCTGTGTCATCCATGGATCGCAAAACGCCGGCAAAACGTCCACCGCCCGGTGCTGCAAAATCCACCAGGTCGCCGATCGCATATTGCGCATCCTCGGGAGAATTTTCCCGCAATGTCGATTTGGAGACGCGCTGGACCAAGTCCGGGTTGCGCGGACCAAATGCTTGCTCTGGCGACAATTCAAAAGTTTGATGTACACCCTCCTGCAAACCGATCAGGCAGGATTCGAGAAAAGGGGCAAGTTGCCCATTTCCTAGTTGCAAAGTTGCAGGTTTATCCCCGAAAGTTGTGACAATATCTTGGCCATCCATGGATACCAAGCGATAGTGCAACGTCAGATAAGCAGTGTCGGTGACGACTAGATGTTGTGTGCTGGACATGTGAAACTCGTGGTAATTGAGAAATAAGCTGGTATTGTAAGCCAGCTTTATGGCTGTTAGCGCCTGCGCAGACAAACCCGACACATTAAGGAATATCGGCATGGCGATTACAGATTGGCCCGAAGATCAGCGCCCGCGGGAAAGACTGATCAAACACGGGCCGCAAAAACTCTCGGATGCAGAATTGCTGGCAGTTTTTTTGCGCACCGGTGTCACAGGCAAAAGTGCAGTAGATCTCGGGCGTGAAATGATTGGCCATTTTGGCTCATTGAATTGCCTGTTTTCTGCCCGGATCAAGGAATTCTCCGTCATCAATGGACTAGGCCCTGCTAAATTTGCGCAGTTGCAAGCGGTTCTTGAGCTGGCCAGGCGTGCTCTGGCCGAAGAACTGGAAGCCGGCGTCACGCTTAGCTCGCCGCAAGCGGTACGGCAATATTTACAACTGCTATTAAGCAACAAACAATATGAATCATTCGCTGTGCTTTTCCTGGATGTCAAAAATCGGCTGATTGCTTCCGAAGAATTATTCCGGGGCACACTGACACATGCCAGCGTCTATCCGCGCGAGGTAGTAAAAGTTGCGCTGGCCCACAATGCGGCCGCCATCATACTGGCCCACAATCATCCATCCGGCTCGCCTGACCCCAGCGAAGCCGATCATTTGCTCACGCGCACGTTAAAACAAACGCTGGAACTGGTTGATATACAAGTGTTGGATCATTTTATTGTTGCAGGAAGAAACATTCACTCTTTTGCAGAACATGGGCAATTGTAGATATTTTGTGACTATTCAGCATAATTTTTTGCTATGGAACAATTGCAAATACGACCAACCAGTTCATCATACTGCTCATGGCCCAAAAATCACTCCCACCTGATCTTTCCACTCTCACGCACGCTGAGAAGGATGCCCTGATCC
>JBGSTZ010000101.1:0-33016 GCA_041736255.1 Burkholderiaceae bacterium | reverse complement strand
AGGTGTCAAACAGGCGCTTCATCCTCTTTTCAACCCGTGCGTTGTAGTGTTCCATGGCAATCTCGAATGCGAACCAATCACATTTAATTTATAGTCCATTGAGCACAGTGCGGGAAGTTATTTCGTACACGTTCCTAAGTCCTGGATTTGGCTAGCCTGCCAAGCCAAATGGACATTTTATTCCAGCAAAAATTGCCAGAAATTGCTAGGAATTGCCATGACGGAACAGGCAACTCCCATTGGCAGCGCTTTCTGGCGAATTCGATCCATTGGAATAGCGCATCATCCTGATCAATGGCCAATAATCATTGGCCTATGGATGTTTTCCGATGCGTCAGAAAAACTGCGTGAAATCCGGTTTGCGCTTTTCCAAAAATGCGCCAATAGCTTCCTTGGCTTCCGGCGCGGACAACATGGCGCGGAAATGCTGACCTTCTTCCGCTATCTTGGCTGCAATTGCGGCCTGCTGATTGCCCTTCATCAGGCGCTTGGTGGCGCGAATCGAAGATGCTGGCAAAGCCGCCAGTTTAGCGGCCTGTTGGCGCGCAAATTCGAGCAGTTGATCGGCTGGCAAAATACGATTCACCAAGCCCATGTCGCACGCTTCCTGGGCGAGAAATGCTTCACCCAACAGCAACTTCTCCGCTGCGCGCTGATAACCGACAATCTGCGGGAACAACAGGCTCGACGCAGCTTCCGGGCACAGACCGAGCTGTGCGAACGGCATCGAAAATTTGGCGTTATCAGTCGCATACACCAAGTCGCAATGCATCAGCATGGTGGTGCCAACGCCAACCGCTGCGCCGGATACCGCGGCCACCATTGGCTTGCTGGCCTGACTGATCCGGGCCAGAAACTGGAACACCGGGCTGGTTTCGGAGGTCGGTGGATTTGCCATGAAATCTGCCAGGTCATTGCCTGCGGTAAAAATCTCCGGCTTGCCGACGAACAGGATGACACGCACCTCGGCATCAGTTTCAGCATTTTGCAACGCATCGGCCATGCTTTGATACATCGCAGCGGTGATTGCATTTTTCTTGTCAGGACGATTGAATTCTATCGTCAGAATGCCTGCGTTCTTGTTAGTCAAAATATCCATCTTATCTCCTCCTAAATTAAAAAAAGCGCGCCAGAATTTCCGGTCGCGCCTGTCGATGCAATCAAGCGTGAAACGTGATTACATGCGCTCGAAAATCCCTGCCGCGCCCATGCCGGTGCCGACGCACATGGTCACCATGCCGTATTTCAGATTGTTGCGGCGCATTGCATGGATCGTGGTGGCAGAGCGGATCGCGCCGGTTGCACCGAGCGGATGGCCGAGCGCAATCGCCCCCCCCATTGGGTTGACCTTGGACGGGTCGAGGCCGAGATCCTGAATCACTGCCAGCGATTGCGCTGCGAACGCTTCATTCAGTTCGAACCAATCGATCTGGTCCTGCGTGATGCCGGCGGCTTTACAAGCGGCAGGAATCGCGAACTTCGGACCGATACCCATGATTTCCGGCGGCACGCCCTTGACCGCGAACGACGCAAAGCGCGCCAGCGGAGTCAGGTTGAATTGCTTCAGGATTTTTTCGCTGACCAGGATCAGCGCACCGGCGCCATCCGACATTTGCGAGCTGTTGGCAGCAGTTACCGTACCCTTGGCGGCGAACACCGGCTTCAGTTTACCCAGCGATTCGAGCGTGGAGTCGGCGCGCGCGCCCTCATCCTGGCTGACCGTGCGGGTCTTGATGTCGACCTGGCCGGTAGCCAGGTTCGGGAAACGCTCGATGATCTCGACTGAAGTCATTTCATCATCGAAGTAGCCGGCTTGCTGGGCAGCGATTGCCTTGCGGTGCGAATCGACCGCGAACTGATCCTGCGCTTCACGCGATATTTTCCATTGCTGCGCGACTTTCTCGGCAGTCAGGCCCATGCCGTAGGCCATGCCGATACTTTCATCCTTGAAGATGTTCATGTTCATCGACGGATGGTGGCCCATCAACGGCACCATCGACATTGATTCCGCACCGGCGGCGATCATCACATCGGCCTCACCGACGCGGATGCGGTCGGCCGCCATCGCAATCGCAGTAAGGCTGGAGGCACAGTAACGGTTGACGGTGACGCCACCGATGGTGTTCGGCAAGCCGGCAAGCAGCACCGCCATGCGCGCCATATTCAGGCCCTGTTCCGCTTCCGGAAAAGAGCAGCCAACGATAGCGTCCTCGATCAGCGCCGGGTCGAGATTGGGCACCTGCAACAGCGCGTTTTGCATCACGCGTACCAGCAGGTCGTCCGGACGGGTATTTTTGAACATGCCGCGTGGTGCCTTGCCTATTGGGGCACGGGTTGCGGCGACGATGTAGGCTTCTTGAAGTTGTTTGGTCATTTTGGTGCTCCTAATTCAATCACGTATTAGTATTAATTAGTTACGAACTGGTTTGCCGGTCTGCATCATGCCCATGATCCGTTCTTGCGTTTTGGGATGATTCAGCAGTTCCATGAAAGCTTTGCGTTCCAGATCGAGTAGCCATTGTTCATTCACGATGCTGCCCTGTTCGACTTCACCGCCGGAGACGATTTCGGCGATCATTGCGCCCAGTTTGTAATCGTGAGCCGAGATGAAACCGCCGTCGCGCATGTTGACCAGCTGCGCCATGATGGTTGCCATGCCGTAGCGACCAGCGACCGGCACTTGCACCGGCAGCGGAGCGCGATAACCGGCGTCGAACATTGCGCGCGCTTCGACTTTGGCTACATGCAACAGTTCATATGTATTGAATACGATTACGTCGTCAGCTGACAGGTAACCCATTTTCTGGGCTTCCAGTGCCGATTTCGAGACATTCGCCATCGCAGCATTGGTGAAAGAGACTTTCAGAAATTGCAGCAAGTCGTTGCCTTTGGCACTGGCAGCAGCGCGCACCGCAGCCTCTTTCAGGCCGCCACCAGCAGGGATCAAACCGACGCCGACTTCGACTAAGCCGATGTAGGATTCGATCGACGCGACCCGCCTTGCTGCGTGCAATATCATTTCGCAACCACCGCCGAGCGCCAGGCCGGCGACTGCGGCAACTACCGGCACATTGGCGTATTTCAGCGCCTGGTGGACGTTTTGCAGCTTGACGACTTCCGGCTCGATCGCTTTGACGCCACCGGACATGAACAGCGGCAGCATCGATTGCAAATCGGCGCCGGCCGAGAACGCACCGCCTTCGGCTGCATCCGCATGCCAGATCACCAGACCCTTGAAATTCTTTTCAGCTTCCGTCAGCGCCATCTTCATGCCATTGACCACGCCGTCGCCGATCACATGCATCTTGGTCTTGAACGACAGAATCAGCACATCGTCGTTCTGGTGCCAGATCCGCACCGAATCGTCTTCATGCACGGTCACGCCGGCGGTGCGGCCATCGGCCGCGCCGTCGCCAAAGACCGGCGCGCGGAATGCCTGGCGCGCATACACCGGCAAAGTGGAACGCGGCACATAACTGTTGTTGATGGCGGAATACGAACCGTCGGCGGTATGCACGCCATCACGACCGTCGAACACCCAAGCCGGCAACGGTGCATTACATAGCGCGTGACCAGCGTCAATGTCGTCCTTGACCCAGCTCGCAACCTGCTGCCAGCCGGATGCTTGCCAGGTTTCGAACGGTCCGACGTTCCAGCCGAAACCCCAGCGCATCGCAAAATCGATATCGCGTGCATTGTCAGCCACGGTGTCGAGATGGATCGCGATGTAATGGAACACATCGCGGAAAATCGCCCACAAGAATTGTGCTTGCGGCTTGGTCGATATGCGCAGCGCTTGCATGCGCTTGACCGGATCTTTCTCTTTCAGGATACGGGCCACAATATCGTCGGCCTTGGCACCGCCAGCGACGTATTCACCGCTGCCAAAATCCAGACGCAAGATGTCCTTGCCGACTTTTTTGTAAAAACCGGCGCCGCTCTTCTGGCCCAATGCGCCAGCCGCTACCAGCTTGGTCAATACATCCGGCGTTTTGTAGATTGCAAAGAACGGGTCTTCGGCCAGGTTGTCCTGCATGGTTTTGATCACATGACCCATGGTGTCCAAGCCGACCACATCGGCAGTACGGAACGTGCCAGACGATGCGCGGCCCAGTTTCTTGCCGGTCAGGTCATCGACCACGTCCACCGTCAGGCCGAATTTTTCGGCCTCAAACATGGTCGCCATCATGCCGAACACGCCCACGCGGTTGGCGATGAAGTTCGGCGTATCTTTGGCGCGCACTACGCCCTTGCCCAGCGTGGTGGTCAGGAAACCTTCGAGCTGGTCGATAATTTCAGGACGGGTGGCAACGGTCGGAATCAGTTCCACCAAATGCATATAGCGCGGCGGGTTGAAGAAATGCACGCCGCAGAAGCGCTCTTTCAGTTCCGCGCTGAAGCCTTCGGATAAAGCGGTGATCGACAGGCCGGAAGTGTTGGAAGCGAAAATCGCGTTCGGCGCGATGTATGGGGAGACCTTCTGATACAGGCCGTGCTTCCAGTCCATCCGTTCAGCAATCGCTTCGATGATCAGGTCGCAGCCCTTGAGCAACTCCAGATCGTCTTCGTAATTGGCGACTTGGATGTAAGCAGCGTCATCCTTGTTGCCGAACGGCGCCGGACTGAGTTTTTTTAGGTTTTCAATGGCGCGCAGCACGATGCCGTTTTTCGGGCCTTCCTTGGCAGGCAGGTCGAACAATACGACCTGTACTTTGGCATTGATGCAATGGGCGGCGATTTGCGCACCCATGACGCCGGCACCGAGTACCGCGACTTTTTTGATAATGAAATTTGACATGAAATCCATCCTTTGTAGATAGGATGCGCATCGCGCAACCTAAGAATCGTTGTTTATATTTGCGTATGTCCGGTTTAGAACAAATCTGCGTCGAGCGCCATCAGGCTGTCCGAACCGGAGCGCGTCTGGCGGATCAGCATTGCGGTTTCTGGCAACAGGCGGGTGAAATAGAAGCGTGCGGTAGCCAGTTTGGCGGTGTAAAAGGTATCGCCGGAGTCCTGCTTCTCCAGCGCAATCTTGGCCATCTGCGCGAAAAAGTATGCATATACCAGATGGCCGACCACACGCAGATACGGCACTGCTGCAGCGCCGACTTCATCCGGATTCTGCATTGCCTTCATGCCGATTTCCATCGTCAGCTTGGTCACTTTGGTGCCGAGATCTGCCAGCGGCGTGATGAATTCGGACAACGCTTCGTCGGTGCCATTTTCTTCCACGAAGGCTTGAATCTGCGCGCCGAATTTGCGCAGCTTGGCGCCGTTGTCCATCAGAATTTTGCGGCCCAGCAAATCCAGCGACTGAATCGTGTTGGTGCCTTCGTAGATCATGTTGATGCGGGCATCGCGCACATATTGCTCCATGCCCCACTCGGCAATGTAGCCGTGGCCGCCGTACACCTGCATGCACTCGGAAGTCGCAATCCAGGCGTTGTCGGTAATGAAAGCTTTCACCACCGGCGTCAGCAACGCGACCTGGTCGGCCGCATCCTTGCGCACTTCTTCATCGGGATGATTCAGTTCCTTGTCGATTTGCAGCGCGACATACGAGGTAAAAGCGCGCGCGCCTTCCGCATACGCTTTGGCGGTCAGCAGCATGCGGCGCACATCGGCATGATGGATGATCGGGTCGGCCGGCTTGTCCGGCGCTTTTGCACCCGACAGACTGCGCATCTGGATCCGGTCCTTCGCATACACCAAGGCATTCTGATACGCGACTTCGGTCAGTCCCAGGCCCTGCATGCCGACGCCTAAACGTGCTGCATTCATGAATACGAACATCGCATTCAAACCTTTGTGCGGTTCGCCTATCAGCCAACCAGTAGCGCCGTCCAGGTTCATCTGGCAAGTCGAATTGCCGTGGATGCCCATTTTTTCTTCGATTGCACCGCAGGTAATCGGGTTGCGCGCACCCAGCGTGCCATCGGCGTTCGGCAGGAACTTCGGCACCAGTAACAGCGAAATGCCTTTTGAGCCTTCCGGCGCGCCCGGCAGGCGTGCCAGCACCAGATGCAGGATGTTCGGCGCGACGTCGTGTTCACCGGCCGAGATGAAAATCTTGCTGCCCGTAATCTTGTAGGAACCGTCATCCTGCGGCTCGGCCTTGGAGCGCAACAGGCCCAGATCGGTGCCGCAATGCGCCTCGGTCAGGCACATGGTGCCGGTCCATTCGCCGGAAGCCAGCTTCGGCAGATACAGCGTTTTTTGTTCCGGCGTGCCGTGTTCGTGCAGACATTCATACGCGCCGTGCGACAGGCCGGGATACATGGTCCAAGCCTGGTTGGCCGAATTCATCATTTCGTAGAATGAATTATTCAGCACCAGCGGCAAACCCTGACCGCCGTATTCCGGGTCGCACGACAAAGCCGGCCAGCCGGCAGCGATGTATTGCTGATACGCCTCCTTGTAACCTTTCGGCGTGGTCACGGCATGGGTTGCCTTGTCGTGATGGCAGCCTTCGCGGTCGCCGGAGTGGTTTAACGGGAACAATACTTCCGAGGTGAACTTGCCACCCTCTTCCAGCACCTGATTGATGATATCGGCGTCGATATCAGCATGTTTCGGCAATTGCTTCAGTGCATCTTCAACCTGCAGCAATTCATGCAGCACGAATTGCATATCCCGCAAGGGAGCGACGTATTGACCCATTATTTTCTCCTCACAACATTTAAATTAAGCCGCTTATATGGCTGCGGATTGTGTATTTCTGCCAACCGCATCCGGTGCAGGCATGCGATAGCTTTCAATCAAACGTTCAAAACCAGTTTGCGCCCGCTCCACGCTGCCAGGCGCTTGCAAAAACCGTGCGTCATGATGCAAAGCAAGAATCAACCCGTAAATCTCGAATACCAATTGCTGCGGATTCGCGTTAGCGCGCAAATGGCCCATGTCGACCGCTTGCTGCACGCAGCGCAACAAGGCTTCTTGCCAGGTGCGTACCATGCCGACCAAAGCATCGCGAATCTGGCCGGGACGATCATCGTATTCCACCGCACCGCTGATGTAGATGCAGCCGGATGCAATCTCAACCGTCACGCGCTTGACCCAGCGCGCAAACATTTCTTCCAGCCGCGGCAACCCACGCGGCGCCTTTGTACTCGGGTAAAAAACTTCCTGCTCGAAATGACTGTGATACAGCTTCAGCACTTCGATTTGCAAATCTTCACGTGAGCCAAAATGCGCAAACACGCCGGATTTACTCATGTGCATTTTTTCTGCCAGCAGACCAATCGTCAAACCTTCCAGGCCGTTCCGGCTAGCCAGACTGAGGGCCATATCGAGAATGGCGGCGCGGGTAAGTTCGCCCTTTCTCATGGATTTTGCTGTTGTATTAATAATATTCACGGGTATCCAAATGGTCTTTAATCAATGTGCAGAAGTCTCGCACAAATCAAAAGGAACGGCCGTACTATTTTATGCTGTGACTTAAAAAAGTCAAATGGGAAGTTTAGAGTTGGCGTTCTATTTGATGGAGTGGGGATTATTGATGGCGTGCACATGTCGGATTACGCGATGAAACCGCTCATCCAACCTACCCAATTGCATGCGCCTTACGTGCTGGATTTATATATTGGATTTATCCAGTAAACGCCGGTCGCGCTTGGTTGGACGGCCTTTGATCTCGCTGGTCGGTTCGTGGAACAGGCGGCGCTGTTCGGTCTCGTGCTGGCGTTTCAAAATGCTTTTTGGGGTTTCTGCGTACAACAGTTGGGCTTGCGTGGCGGAACCGCGCACATCCGACAAGGCGATGACTTCGACTTCCCATTCGGTTGCGCCATTATTGATCGCCAGCAGGTCGCCGGAATTGAGCTTGCGCGCTGGCTTGACGCGCTCATCGTTGCAGCGCACTTTGCCGTTATCTACTGCATCCGTTGCCAGAGAACGCGTTTTGAAAAAACGCGCCGCCCACAGCCATTTATCGATACGCACATGGTCAGACATCAGCACCTTCAAAGCGTATTTCGTGCTGCAGGCATGATCTTGCGACGGCCTGCTGCAAATTTTTCAATTGCAACAACAATGCATCATGCGCCAATAGCAAACTTGGCTCCAATGCTTTGGATGCCGCAAACTTGCCGGCGCTGTTCAAGCGCACGATTTCCGGCCCTATATTATGCACTCTGAGATGCAATGCTTTCAGTACAGAAAATTCCGGAAAATGGCCGTAATGCGCCTTTCCATGGCCAGCATACCAAAGGCCGAAACGGCAACTATAAGGATCATGAAGTTGCGAAAAACTTAATTCACATTGCCCTTCGCTTGAATCCATTACCTGCTTGATCCATTTCTGATGGTCGTATTGTGCCACCAGTAGCGGAAAATCATTGGTATCCAATTTGGCATCGGCCCATTCTGCCCAACCGGGCGCAGGAAGGTATTGCTGCCACCATGCAACCACATTCGCTGCAGGCATCGGGCGCGCAATACCGTATCCTTGCGCGAAATCGCATCCCAACTGCATCAGCAACACGCCATGTTCGGCAGTTTCCACACCCTCTGCAATCACGCTGCGGTTAAATACCGCTGCCAGGCTGATAACCGCCTTCACCAGCGCCAAATCCTCCGGATCGTCGAGCATGTCACGCACAAAGGTTTGATCGATTTTCAGCACATCAACGGGCAAACGCTTGAGGTAGGTCAACGATGAATAGCCGGTACCGAAATCATCCAGTGCAAAAATCACGCCCAGTGCGCTGCAGGCTGTTATCAGGTTGCGCACGTAAATGATATCGCCCAGCGCTGCCGACTCCAGAATTTCCAGCTCCAACAGGTGCGGCGATACTGTCGGATGCTCGGCCAGAATATCCTTGAGTCGCGCCAGAAAATCCGGACGACCACAATGACGCGCAGCAATGTTCACGCTGACGACCCAGTGTGCCCCCATGTCCGCCCACAACGCCATTTGTCGCAGCGCTTCGTGCATTACCCACTCGCCGATATCGACGATCAGGTCGGTATGCTCGACCAGCGGCAGGAAATCCAGCGGCCCGACCACGCCTCTCTCTGGATGATGCCAGCGCAACAGTGCTTCCATGCCGACCACTTGGCCGCTACGCATATTGACCTTGGGCTGATAATACAAACGTAATTCGCCCTGCAGGAGTGCCCGGCGGATGCGATTCAAATGATGCTGCTGGCTTTGTGCCTGATGGTCCTGCTTGACGTCAAACTGATGGTAGCGATTGCGCCCGGCTTGTTTAGCCTGATACATGGCTTGATCGGCATGTCGCAACAGCGTATCGGGATCGGCATCATCCTGCGGATACACGGCCACGCCAATGCTGGCAGAAACTTGCACCGACTGACCGTCAAGCAGATAAGGCTCGGACACTTTCGCCAGAATCCTTTGCATCGCCACCCCAATTTCACCGGCATCATTCAAACCGCTGAGCAGCAGCACGAATTCATCCCCACCCAGACGGGCCAAGGTGTCCTCGCCCCTGAGCGCACCTGACAGACGGCCTGTCAATTCTATGAGCAATTGATCGCCCAGTTCATGGCCGTAATTATCATTGATGGGCTTAAATTCATCCAGATCCAGCAAGCACACCGCCAGCAACTGCTGGTGACGCTGCGCGCCGGCGATAGCCTGTTTGAAGCGATCAGCCAGCAAAGCCCGATTAGGCAGCTTGGTCAACGCGTCGTGACTGGCCTGCCAGGTAATCTGACTGACAAACTGGCGCTTTTCGCTGACATCGCGAAATACCAATACGCTGCCGAAGTGCATGCCTTCAGGATTGCGGATGGGAGCGACCGAGCATTCGATCGCATACTCTTTTCCTTCCCTGTTCAACAATGCCATATTGGCAAGCACCGCGCTGGTTTTCCCTGAAGAGGCAGACGCGATGAAGTCCTTGGCGGGTTGCCTTGTCGTCTCGTCCAGTATTTTGAAAACCGCCTCCAGTGGCATCTTCTGCGCCGCATCCACACTCCACCCGGTCAACTGTTGCGCCACGCCATTGAGCGACTCCACCCGGCCATCCAGACCAGTGGTAATCACCGCATCGCCAATCGACGCCAGCGTCACTTGGGCCCGTTCCTTTTCGGCTTGCAGTTCCGCCAACAGCTCCTGGTTGAAATGCAGTTGCTCGCTTTGCGTGCGGTGACTTTCTTCCAGTGACTGCAACAAGGCTTCCAGTTCAGCCGCCATATCATTGAAAGCGCTAGCCACCGCGCGGGTCTCATGGCTGCCGCTGGCCGGTACGCGCACGCGGTAGTCGCCGGACTTGAATCGTTTAGCTGCAACCGTGAGCTGCCCAAGTGCAGCAAGATTGCTGCGCAGGATCAGATTAACCAGTACGAATATCGCCAGGATGAAACCACTGAAAATCTTGCCCCAATCCAGCACTCGCTGCCATATCTTATTAATGACAGGGACTGGCGTGATCCGCAAGCGCAGTACGCCATAGTGCTCGCCGCCCAACATGATTGGTCCTGCAACTTCAGCTGCAGGAATCGCAAGCAGACGCGCAAACCAGAGCGGCGCAAGCAATACATCCCGGTCAACCGGATCTACCACTTGCAGCAAATTCAGTTGATATTGCCACTGAACCCAGTCCAGATCAACGCGCTCAGTGACTTGTAATTGCAGCAACTGCCTGATCGCGGCGAGGTCCCCGACTACCACTTGCTCGGCCAGTGCCGGCGTCAGATAACGCTGTATTTCATGCAGCTCTTCCCGATAAATCATCTGCGCATCGGATTTTGCATAGTCCAGTATCAGATATCCCTGAACCATATTCACAGACAGAATCAGCAACAGAATAGGCGGCAGCAACCGCGAATACAGCCCGGTATTGCGCCATGCCTGCACTATTTTTTCAGTCAAATACGACACTAGTTTCCTACCCTGGCAGTCCGGTAAAACCGGCGATAATTTTCATAATCTGCATTGTCGGCAGCGACAAATTCCCGCAATTGCCGACTCTTGAGAAGATCGGCGGCCGCTTGCAAAATGCGCCGTCCCTCGATGTCTGCACCCATTCCCAGCAATGCTTCCCGTACCCGCTCCACGGTATCCGGAGCAACTCGCGGATGCGCCATAACCGGCAAATCGAGATACGACTCGGAACTGTATAGCACCCGATACTTGAATCCTTCTCGACGGGCATAATTCGCCATCACCTGACTATTTACACCGGCAGCAGCCACTGTACCCATTGCCAGGCGTCCCATTGCCAACTCTTGATTTCCGGCAAACAGGGTATTTACCGGCACCCCGGCCCGCTGCAACGCATCCATAGGCAACAGGAAGCCGGCAAACGCATTGTGCGTAGGAAAAGCGACATTTTTGCCCTGTAAATCCTTCAGAGTTTGGAAGAGTGAATGGTCCCGCACCACGATCTCACCGCAGATCCCCGGCGTATTGAAGCGGGCGATAACCTGATAACCGAGCTGGTCGCGTTCCGGTGTGAAAAGGTGATTCGTATACACAAAATCAAAATCGCCGCGCAACGTCATCTGCGTGGTTTCCAGACCAGTCTTGCCCATTCTTAAACGCAGTGGCACGCCACTTTTGGCGCTAACATAGCGCAATATTGGATTCCACAATGTTGCAGTCAGAGTGATGGAACGCTGATTCAGGACCCCGAAATAAGCGATTTCAGCGGCCCATACCGGCGCCGGAGCGCATCCCAGCCCAAAAAAAATCAATACAACACGCGCTAGAAATTTGTACCTTCCCATTACCACCTCTAAAAAACTGTTGCCAACATTCTATTAGGACAAATACACATTCGGAAACTATTTTGACAAAATCAGTCGATCCTGTTGTAGCGCAGTCAGGAATAGCCACCGAACGTAACGATGTGCATCACGCCGCGATACACCAGATACGTGAAGCCATACCAAACCCGCTTGTACCATGGGATATTGGCAAAATCCTCCAGTTGAATCGTGACGCCATCGGCAATGCCGTCCTCAATATGACGCCGCAACGTATCAGCAAATACGGCATCTTTCACCACCACGTTTGCCTCCTGATTGATAAACAGGCTCAGTCCATCGCAATTACTGGAACCCACCGTGGCCCAATCGTCATCCACCACCGCAACCTTGCCGTGCAACTGGGTCTTGCGGTATTCGACCACCTTGACGCCGCTTTCGAGCAGCTTCGGATAAAACGCATGCGCCACTGCATCCTGCAGCCGGAACTGGCCGACCCCGATCAGCAATGTCACCTCCACCCCGCGTGCTGCGGCAGCCGCCAGCGCGCGACGGAACTTGTGCCCCGGCGCGAAATAGGGATTGGCCAGCAATGCGCTCTTACGCGCACCGCCCAGCGCCTGCAAGTAGGCGCGCTGGATAGTGCGGCGGTTGCGCAAATTGTTGCGCACCACCAGCCCGGCCAGCACCGGTTGGTTCGATCGGGTAGTTTGCCTGGAGCGCAATTCCTGAAACAGTTCCAGCCGCGCCATCAGCGGCAGCTTGCCCAAGCGCTGCCACTGCGCCCGCGCCTCATCGTAAATGACATCCACCAACGGACCGCGCACCTGCACTGCAAAGTCCCAACGTGGCGCTGGCAGCGACACCGATGGATCGCTATCGTCGATCAGGTCATCATTGAGATTGAGGCCACCGACGAAAGCGCATTCCCGATCCACCACGCAGATTTTGCGGTGCATACGCGCCACGCCGCGACGAAACCAGGGGTTGAAGATGCGATGGCGCACACCAGCTGCCTGCAGTTCGGCGTCGAGCAGACCAACCGAAACGCGCCCGGTGCCGATCCAGTCGCTGATCACATTGACCACCACGCCGCGCGCGGCCGCCCGCTTGAGCGCATCCCTGACGGACTGTCCGGTGACATCGTCGGTAAAAATATAGGTTTCCAAGTACAACTCGGACACTGCAGCATCCATCGCCGCAATCAGGGCCGGGAAGAATTCGGCACCGCAATACAGCAGCGTGACAACATTTCCAGAGGTGAAATTGACTTGTCGCTGTCGCATGGGCGCGATTAGCGAAGGCGTAGCGTCGCGATAATCGGCGCATGATCCGACAAACCGGTCCACAACGCGCCGTGCAGCACCTCGGCCGATTCAACCGTAAAACCACGTACATAAATCCGATCCAGCCGCAACAACGGCAAACCGGCGGGGAAAGTCCGTGCCGGTATTGCCGTCGGCACACGGCGGCTCTTGCGCTGCAAATAATCGCGCAGACGCAGTTTCGGCGTTCCATTATCAAATACTTCCGTCACGCCCAGCCGCGATTGCAGCGAAGCGCTCAGGTGATTGCCCCAATCGTTAAAATCGCCGGCAATGATGATCGGCGCATCCGGCGTTGCAGACGCTTCAATGGTTTCGATCAAGCCTTCGGTCTGGCGTCGTCGACCAGCCGCAAACAGTCCCAGATGTATCACATAGCAATGCACTTCGACGGCCGGCGTCTTTACTACGCAATGCAGAATTCCGCGTTGCTCGAACGCATGGTCGGAGACATCCTTATTGCTCGACGAAGCAATCTCGAACTGGCTTAGCAGCGCATTGCCGTGATGGCCGTGGTTATATACCGCATTCATGCCATACGCCGAATGGCATGAGACGCCCGCCAGAAACTCGTGCTGCGCCTGGCTTGGCCACTTCGCATGGCGCGCCGCATGTAAATCATGCCGGCCCTGCACTTCCTGCAGAAACACCAGATCGGCTTCGAGGGCATCAATCGCTTGCTTCATCGCCAGAATGCGTGGATGGCCGCCAAAAGAAGACATCCCCTTGTGGATGTTATACGTTGCAATGTTTAGTTTCATGTGAATATTCTACCGCCTGCCTTTCAGACTACAACCCTGCATGCATGCAATGCCGCCCCAATGAAAAACAACCAACATAGAATATGGTTAATAATCATGCTATTACTAGAATAAAACATTACGGTATAAAAAATACATTAATCAGTATGTTGCTTTATCAAAAATCGCGCCGGTCAAATGCAATCAGCCCCGTAGCATACAAGGTTGGGTAAGCGATAGCGTAACCCGACATTCCAAGCCGCACATGTCGGGGCAGTTTTGCAAATAAGGCGATGAAGCCGCTTACCCAACCTATGCCCTACCCCTTTTCAAAAGGAACAGAGTTATTCCAGATGTGCCGGTAACTGCAATATCGCTTCCGCATTCGAGGGCGAAAAACACTGGTCTGCCGCCTCGCGGTAAGGCAGCCAACGAAACTGGACATGTTCGCGCGGCGCCAGCAGAATTGGGATTGCCCTCGGCACCAAAAGTCCAAATACATGCTCAGTATTCTGCGTCACATCGGGCGCATAACGGTGACGCCAGATCGGATAGATTTCAAAGACATTCGATAACTGCCAATCGCGCAAATGATGCAATGGCACCGCGGAGCCACTGGGCAGCGCGCAATCCGCAACCAGAATCCCGGTCTCCTCTGCCACTTCGCGCGCCGCAGTGCGCAGCAACGGCTCCTCCAGAAAATCCTTCGATCCGGTCACCGATTGCCAAAAGTCCGGATGATCGGCACGCTCTATCAGCAGCACATCGAGATTGGCAGCATAGATCACAACCAGCACGGATTCGGGAATTTTAAAAGTCATCTTAATGTGATGTCGAAAAAAGGGCGCGAAAATTCGCGCCCTTTTATTATGATTATGCCTTGCAACCGTTTGGCATCAAGCCTTCACTACAGGCTCTACATTACGCAAGCGAATATGCAATTCCTGCAATTGCTTTTCGTCCACTGCCGACGGTGCCTGCGTCAGCAAACATTGGGCGCGCTGGGTTTTAGGGAAGGCGATAACGTCGCGAATCGAGTCCGAGCCGGTCATCATCGTCACCAGACGATCCAGGCCAAAAGCCAGGCCGCCGTGCGGCGGCGCGCCGTATTGCAACGCATCGAGCAGGAAGCCGAACTTGAGTTGCGCTTCCTCGGCGTCAATATTCAAGGCGCGGAACACCTTGTTCTGCACTTCGGCGCGGTGGATACGGATCGAGCCGCCTCCCAACTCCCAGCCGTTCAGGACCACGTCGTAGGCTTTGGAGATGCACTTGCCGGGGTCGGTTTCGAGATAATCTTCGTGACCGTCTTTGGGTGCGGTAAATGGATGGTGGATGGCATTCCAGCGTTGGCCGTCTTCGTCGAACTCGAACATCGGGAAATCCACCACCCACAGCGGACGCCATGCATCGTCAAACAAGTCGTGGCTCTTGCCGAAATCGGAATGACCAACCTTGACACGCAAAGCGCCGATTGCATCGTTGACGATTTTTGCCTTGTCGGCACCAAAGAAAATCAGGTCGCCGTCCTGGGCGCCCGTTTGCAGCACGATTTGCGCCAACGCTGCATCGTGCAAGTTCTTGACGATAGGCGATTGCAAGCCTTCGCGGCCCAGTGCAATTTCATTGACCTTGATGTAAGCCAGGCCCTTGGCGCCGTAGATCGCGACGAACTGGGTGTAGGCGTCGATCTCGGAACGCGGCATCGCGGCCCCACCCGGCACCCGCAAGCCGACCACGCGACCGCCTTCCATGTTGGCTGCGCCACTGAAGACCTTGAAATCGACACTCTTCATGACCTCGGTCAGGTCGGTAAATTCCAGCTTGACGCGCAGGTCCGGCTTGTCGGAACCGTACATTCCCATCGCGGTGGCGAAATCCATCACCGGAAATGGGTTAGGCAGTTCGACATTCAGGCAGTTCTGGAACACCAGGCGAATCATGCCTTCGAACATGTCGCGGATTTCCTGTTCGTTCAGGAACGATGTCTCGCAGTCGATCTGGGTGAATTCCGGCTGGCGGTCAGCGCGCAAGTCTTCGTCGCGGAAACATTTTACGATCTGATAATAACGGTCGAAGTTGGCCACCATCAGCAATTGCTTGAACAATTGCGGCGATTGCGGCAACGCGAAGAACGCGCCGGCATTCACGCGCGACGGCACCAGATAATCGCGTGCGCCTTCGGGAGTGGACTTGGTCAGCATCGGAGTTTCGATGTCGATGAAGCCGAGTTCATCGAGGAACTTGCGCACTTCCATCGTCACCTTGTAACGCAGCCGCAGGTTGTTCTGCATTTGCGGGCGGCGCAAATCCAGCACGCGGTGCGTCAGGCGAATGGTTTCCGACAAATTATCGTCATCGAGTTGAAATGGTGGCGTAACAGATGGATTCAGCACTTCCAACGTATCGCATACCACCTCAATCTTGCCAGAATTCAAGTTGTTGTTGACGGTGCCGTCCGGACGATGGCGCACCACGCCGGTGGCGCGCAGGCAAAATTCGTTGCGCACCTGTTCGGCCGCCTTGAAGACCTCGGCCTGCTCGGGATTGCAGACGATCTGCACCAGGCCTTCGCGGTCGCGCAGGTCGATAAAAATGACGCCACCGTGGTCACGGCGACGATGCACCCAGCCGCACAGGCTGACGGTTTGGCCGAGTAGTGCCTCAGTAGTGAGGCCGCAGTAGTTGGTTCGCATAGAGGACATTTTCTAACCTTGTCTGTTTCAAAATTCAGTGTTTGTTGCGTAATTTGGTGCGCGCTACATTACGGTTTGTTTGGCTGTTGGAACGCCGGTTTTTTGGGCTGCTGGCACGCCGATTTTTTCTGGCGTCACCACTCCCATAGAGACGATATAGCGCAGCGCCGCATCGATACTCATATCCAGTTCGATCACATCGGCCCGGGGCATCATCAGAAAAAATCCCGAAGTCGGGTTCGGCGTGGTCGGTACGTAAACGCTAACATAGTCGCCCTGCAGGTAGTTTTTGACATCGCCGCCAGGAATTCCTGTCATAAATGCGATGGTCCACGAACCTTCGCGCGGATATTGCACCAGCAATGCCTTGCGAAAGGCATTCCCGTTCGGTGAAAACAACGTGTCGGAAACCTGCTTGACACCGGAGTAAATCGAGTTGACCACCGGAATGCGCCTGAGTGCTGCCTCCCAGGCGACCACCACATAGCTTCCAATAAAATTCTGCGCCAGCAAGCCAACCAGGAAGATCGACAGCAATGTCAAAATCGTTCCCAGCCCCGGGATGTTAAAACCAAACAGCGATTTCGGTTGCCAACTCTCCGGCAACAGTAGCAAGGATTGATCCATGGTACCGATAATCAGGCTCAACACCCACAAGGTGATAACCAGCGGCACCAAAACTAGCAAACCCGTGATGAAATATTTGCGCATGGCTTTCTTTATTACCAACTTTTAAGGTTGGCAGCAGGTATTTCAGTTAGATGACGATTATTACTCGACAGAAGCACTGGCTTTGCTACCGGCAGAGGTGCCGGACGGCGCTGCTGTTGGTGCTGTTGCTGGCGTTGCTGGTGCTGCTGCCGGTGTTGCGGGTGTTGCCGCGGCAGTGGCTGTAGCGCCCGAATCTGATTCTGCCGGCGAAGTTGGTGCTGCACCGGAACCGGCACCCTTGTCGCCGCCGCGAAAATCGGTCACATACCAGCCCGACCCTTTCAACTGAAAAGAAGCAGCGGTAACCTGTTTCTTAAAGCTCGATTTGCCGCAGGAAGGGCATTCGGTCAACTGCGCATCAGACATCTTTTGCAGCACATCTTTGGCAAAGCCACAGACTTCGCAGCGGTAAGCATAGATTGGCATGGTAATCAAAATCCCGGAAAAATTATCCAAAGCTTAGGATTATAAAGGTTTTAGCTGGCACCATCACCGCTCTGAGAGGGCGGATCTGAAAAATTGCCTGGAAGCACCGAGCAGAGCAGGGCAGATATTAAGCGCGCCAGGAGAATGGCAGTCAGCGCAATGCCTCCTTGATCCGCAAAGCCTGCAAAACGTTTGCGGGTGCCAACGCGGCAAAGCCTTCCAGGCGCTTGAACGCCGTCAGTTTTTGCGATTTTGCAGTTTGAGCAATAATCTCGGCGTTAGTTGCGCCACGCTGCACGGCTTGGTCGATTTCAGTTTGCAATGCCACAAGATAGGCACGGGTGTCGGCGTTCAGGCGCGCCAGATCGACGAGCGTGCCGCGGCCAGGAACAATCTGGCGCGGGCGCAAGCTGGCAAGGGTATCGAAGGCAGCGATCCAGTTGGCGATGCGGCTGTCCGGGGTAATCTCGAGCAAGGCGTCGGACTGCATGATGGCGCCAGCGAACGCGATTTCCTGTCGTGGTAGTAAGACGGCAATGTTGCCTGGACTTTGAGACGGACCAAAATACGACAATTGCAACAAAAGGTCGCTGAAACGGATATCCTCCATGTCGCCAGAAAAACCACGCGGCAGAACGATTTCGGTGCCGAAAGCCTTTTCCCGCAGCAGAGCCTGCATCGCCTTGAGTTGCTCGGCACCGCGCGCCTCCATCAGTTTGCGTGCTTCCTCGTGGGCGATCACCGGCACACCGAGCTTTTTGAAATAGCTATTGCCCAGCCAGCGCGCCGGGTCGGAACCTGTGTTGATGACGTATCGGATCGGATAGCTGGTAACTCTCTCGATCGCCTGATGCAACCTCTGGGCCACGCGATACGAGGGACCGCTGTCGATGACGACCACTCCGGCCGAGGTGGCGACAAAGCCGAGGTTAACTGCCAGCGCATCGTTGTCATAGCTGGCCGGCTTGAGGTCGCCATACACGACATACACGCCGGGGGCGACACGCACCGGATCTAATGACAACTCCGCAGAAACACCCAAGGTGCAGAAACACGCCACGACCATCCCCAGTAAGCCGCGCAACAACAGTGTGGATTTGTTTTTTATCATGCTCAACATGGGGTTAGGCTCCAAAAAATCGTACAACTTGTGCAGCAAATATAACGCCATCATGCCAGCCGTCGCCACACTTGCCAGCGCTCACGGCCGGCGAAAGCTGCAATCGAATCTATCACAGCCCTATCGTCGATGCGCTCAAAACAAGGTTTGAGTAAGGCGTCCAACTGCGTAGCGGCGATGCCGAATGGCGGGCCTTTAGGCGCATCGTCGAAGTAGAAAAAGCCAGCCAGCAATCCACCGGGTGGCAATAAAGCGGCCCAGCGCGCCGCGATTGCGGCGTGCAAGCGGGGCGGCAGTGCACACAGAAATGCCCGTTCGTAAATGATGTCAGGCGGTTTTGGTGGCGCGAAGGTGAAGAAATCGGCCTGCTCCACCCGCGTTGCCCACTGCCCCAACAGCGCACGGGCGGCAGTCACCGCAGCCGGGGAAAAATCGATCGCAGTCACATCCCAGCCAGCTTCGGACAAATACGCAACTTCGTAGGCGCTGCCACAACCGGGAATTAAAACCACCGCGTTAGGTGACACTCGTGACACTTGCGCCACGAAATCCTGCAAAGCAGCCGGTACGCCGCCCTTGTCCCAAGGGGTGAAATTGCGGTCGAAGCGTTCATCCCAGAACGCCTGGTTGGTCGGATCGCGGGTCTCGAAGGTCGTCATAGCGTGCTCTTTTAGTGAAATACGGTTCAAGGCAGAAGCGATGGCAGGCTCAGATTTATACTACATAACGTATTTTAAAAATCTCTTTATTTATATGTAGAAATAGTGCACTTTAATGACATACCCCAACATAAATACGAAAAACTTATTAAGTTAGTAAAAATACAGCCGCATCAACACCTGAATCAGAATGATGCCAGCCACCAGCCCGCTGCCGAAATAGATGACGGTGCTTAGCAGGCTGTTGGTGCGCTTTTGCTCGGCCAGCAAGTGCTTCAGCAGATCGGTGTTTTGGGGTTGCGGCCGGCCAGCGACCGTCAACGCCTGATGCACCAGACGCGGTAACTGTGGCATCAACTGACTATAGCGCGGCGCTTCCGCCTTGAGCCGCTCCACCAGGCCGCGCCAGCCGATCTGGTCGCTCATCCAGCGCTCCAGATACGGTTTCGCGGTCTTCCATAAATCCAGATCAGGATCGAGCTGTCGGCCCAGTCCTTCGATATTGAGCAAGGTTTTTTGCAACAGCACCAGTTGCGGCTGCACCTCGACATTGAAGCGACGCGAAGTCTGGAACAGGCGCAGCAGGATTTGTCCGAACGAGATATCTTTTAAAGGCCGGTCGAAGATCGGTTCGCAGCAGGCGCGCACCGCAGACTCCAGCTCGTCGACACGGGTTTCTTTAGGAGCCCAGCCCGATTCGATATGCGCTTCGGCGACACGCTTGTAGTCGCGCCGGAAGAACGCCAGAAAGTTTTGCGACAGGTAATCCTTGTCGAAATCATTCAGGGTGCCGACGATACCGAAATCGAGCGCGATATAGCGGCCGAAAGTGGCAGGGTCCATTGACACCAATATATTGCCAGGATGCATGTCGGCATGAAAAAATCCGTCTCGAAAAACTTGCGTGAAGAAAATTTCCACCCCATCGCGCGACAATTTTTTCAGATCGACGCCGGCCGCCCGCAGTTGCTCCAGCTGCGAAATCGGAATTCCATTCATGCGTTCCATCACGATCACCGCTGACGAGCAATAGTCCCAGTACATCTCGGGTACCACCAGTAAATCGGAGCCGGCAAAATTGCGCCGCAACTGGCTGCCATTGGCCGCTTCACGCATCAGATCGAGTTCATCGTGCAGGTATTTATCGAACTCGCCGACCACTTCCCTCGGCTTCAGACGCTTGCCGTCAGCCCACAGTCGCTCCACCAGATCGGCGGCGAGATGCATCAAAGCGACATCTTCATCGATCGATTTTTTCATGCCGGGACGCAATACCTTAACCGCGACTTCGGTGCCGTCTTTGAGCATGGCGAAATGCACCTGGGCGATCGAGGCCGAAGCTACCGGCGTTCGCTCGAAGCTGGCAAACAGGGTGTCGGGGTGCGCGCCAAGCGATTTTTCGATTTGCGCAATCGCCAGATCGCTGCTGAACGGCGGCACCCGATCTTGCAACCTTGCCAGTTCGTCGGCAATATCGGGTGGCATCAGATCGCGCCGGGTCGACAATACCTGGCCGAATTTGACAAAAATCGGGCCCAGATCTTCTAACGCCCGGCGCAGGCGTTCCCCACGCGGAGCGGAAATATCGCGCCAGAAAATCAGCGTATCGATCACTTTTGCAGTGCGCGGCACTTTCAGGCCGGAAATCGCGATCTCGTCCAAGCCGTAGCGGATTGCCACGCGCGCGATCTTGAGCAAACGTAAAGATTTCCGGATCACTGACATCATTGCTTGCGCCTTTGGAGTTTTTCAATACGCTTGGCGAGGCGCTCGACATCATCGCGCATACGCGCAACTTCCCGTCCGAAATCATGTATTGCTTGCGGCCTGAGCAGCGTCGGATTTTCTTCCAGAAAATATTCTGCGACATTTTCCGCCAGCGATTGCCCGGCTGACTGCGCGCTGCGCGAAGCCGACTTGACGCCGCCGACGATGCGGACAGCGGCGATATCGCCTACTAATTTGCTCAGGTCGTGCTCGGCTTCCCAGCGCAAGGTCTGGCTGAGTTGCGAGATTGCGTTGGCGAAATCGGCATCCCCTTCGATCTGCACATACGAAAATGCACGTTCGCGATTTTGCAACATCAGCGGCAAATCCGCAGCCTGGGCGCGGATGGTGACATTGGCAGGCATTTCAGGCGCGGCCGCCTCCAGCATGCCGCCGGGCGCGACTTTGAAACGGATACAGAGCGGGCCAGCATCGAAACAGGCAATCTTGCCGACATGCGCAGCAAGCTTGTCGCGCGCCCAAGGCTCTTGGGCCAGTAAGTGATTGATTGCTGCGGGCAGAATGGTAGGAAACATGGCGGAAGGGTTCATTGTACGAATAGGAGGAGAAATTTCTTCCCCTTAAAGGGGACGGTTGGCCACTTTAGCTCCCTCTCCTTCAGGGAGAGGGTTGGGTAGAGCATACAAGGGTGGGTTTTCGCAGCACAAAAAACCCATCCCCCACCCGGCCTCCCCCTTGAAAGGGGAGGAGCAAAACATCCGGCCTCATCATTAAAAGGGAGGAGAAAACCGCGCTTAAAGTTTGACGCCAGTGTGCAGCGCTGCCACGCCGGCGTTCAGATTGAAGTAATCGACGCGTTCCAGACCGGCTTCCTGCAGCATGGTTTTCAGGGTTTTCTGATCCGGATGCATGCGGATCGACTCGGCCAGGTAACGATAGCTTTCAGAATCATTGGCGATTTTCTGCCCCATCCACGGCAAGATTTTGAATGAATACAGATCGTACGGTTTTTGCAGCGGCTGCCAGACTTTAGAAAACTCCAGCACCAGCAACTTGCCGCCCGGTTTCAAAACACGTTGCATTTCGGCCAGCGCAACATCCTTGTGCGTCATGTTGCGCAGTCCGAAAGCGACACTGACGCGGTCGAAATAGTTATCCGGAAACGGTAGTTTTTCTGCGTCGCACAACAAGGTCGGCGTATTCAATCCCTGATTGAGCAACCGATCGCGACCCACCCGCAGCATCGATTCATTGATGTCAGTGAGCCAGACTTCGCCGGTAACGCCAGCCTGGCGGGCAAACGCCTTGGCCAGATCGCCCGTACCGCCGGCAATATCGAGCACCTTAAAACCAGGCCGCACGCCGGCCTGTGCGATGGTGAACATTTTCCAGAGCCGATGCAAGCCAACCGACATGACATCGTTCATCACGTCGTATTTGGCGGCGACCGAATGAAAAACTTCGGCAACCTTGTGGGCCTTTTCTTCTTCGTCGACGGTCTGAAAACCGAAATGGGTTGTATTTGTCATGGCTTCAAGCGCTTAAAGAAGATTCGGAAATGTGAAGATGTATTGTGCACGGACAAGATCGACTTTTGCTGATTGTCATGCATTAAAGTATTCGATTATACAAGCACCGCTTAGCGCGTCTGTGCAGATGCTGTACCGAAGCAAGAGCAGCATTCGTAGCGACCGCAATCCGCTATATACTCTAATGCTTTGTAGACTATCGCAATACATCTTGCACCATTGCGACACCGCACATGCAACATCATATCCATAACGTTTAACGACGCAATTGAAAGTCACCCAGGCAAAAATTTTGCTGCTCAAGCCCTCGCCACACAATTTCCTCTGCAAGCGCACAACAAATAAAAAATTAGAACCGATTACATGTTCAATCTGAATTCATCCAAAGAGATTAATAAATGCAAGGATTAATGATTCCGCTAGCCTCGTTGCTCAGCGGGGTAAGCTTACTGATTGTGGGTGTCGGTCTACTTTTTTCGGTACTGGGCCTGCGTTCAGGGTTGGCCGATTTTTCCGGCGTAGTCACCGGCTTGATTATGTCGGCATATTTTGCCGGCTTTGTGCTGGGCACCTTCGTTTGCCCTGTAATTATTCGACGCGTGGGCCACATTCGGGCCTTTGCAGCGATGGCATCGATCGCTTCGACCATGCCCGTCCTGCATGCGCTCTGGGTTGATCCGTGGTTCTGGGGATTATTGCGTTTGCTCACAGGGGTGTGTCTGGTTGGGCTCTATATTGTGATTGAGAGTTGGCTCAATGTATTGGCGCCCAACAATCAGCGCGGCAAAGTGTTTGCCATCTACATGTCGGTGTGTTTTGTAGCATTGGCCTTGGGGCAATGGCTGATTTTGGCGGGTGACAGCATCGGATTTTTTCCCTTTGCTCTAGTATCTGTACTGTTTTCTTTTGCTTTACTGCCTATAACACTGATCCGTATCGCAGAACCCAAGTCGGTGGAAACGCCCCGAATGGGGCTGCGCGAACTGTATAAAATCTCGCCGTTGGGCGTTGCTGGCGCGGTGGGCTCTGGCTTGCTGAATGGGGCATTTTATGGAATGGGTGCTGCCTATGCGCAAGGAGTCGGGTTCACGACGGTAGGGGTTGCCACTTTCATGGCAGCAACAATTTTAGGCGGCGCCATATTCCAGTGGCCGGTCGGGCGTTTTTCCGATAACCATGATCGCAGGGCGGTCATGCTATGGATCTGCATCGGCAGTGCCATCTTGGCGTTCATCGGTTTTTTACTTTCCAGAGCATCGGAAAATTCTTTGATTGCACTGGGCGTCTTATACGGCGGCTTGGCTTTTACGCTTTATGGCCTTAATGTCGCGTACGTCAATGACTTGATTGACTCGTCCATTTTGCTTGAAGTCACGAGCGGATTATTGCTGGTACATGGCGTTGGCTCGGCGATTGGCCCTACCCTCGCGGGTGTTTTAATGGATGCCTATGGCCCTGAAAGCCTGATGCTGTATTTTGCCCTAGTTTTGGGCTTGTTCGCCCTGTATATATCACACCGGATGAAACTGTTTCCTGCCGTGCCGGATGATGAAAAATCTGATTACGTGGTGATGACCAGCAGCTCTCCGGTGGTTCTGCAGATGGATCCACGCGCAATAATTGAAGATGACATTACCGAGCAACGCGACTAGCATTCTGTCCCTGATTTGCACTGGAACCTAAGGAGTACGCCGTTGAAAGAATCTCAGGCACGCGATCTATTGCTGGTGCGCGCCATAGAATTGAGCGACAGCGGCGCTACCCTTCTGCCGCGGGAAGATCGGCAATGGGCCAGCGACACTGCGCGCGCGCAAACCCCGCCGGGTGAAAATCAGGATTCCGGCAAACCGGCTCCGAGCCTTGCCCAGCAGAACTTCCTTCTCGGACGCGCCGAACTATTGCGCACCCGCCTGAGCAATAAGCATGTGGAATTGCGACCATTTGATTTGCTTGCGCGCTGGCCGCGCTGGCTGCTTTGGGCGCTGCCGTTGGCTGCATTCATACTGGGAGCGCTTGCCAATGAAATGACTGCCGGTCAACGGATTAATATCCTCTCGCTTCCCTTGCTGACGATGCTGGTCTGGAATGCACTGGTGTATCTGCTGCTAATATTTAACTCGATAGGCAGCTTGTTCGGCATCCGCATCAGGTCAGCCGCGCTGGCGCAATTTTTAGTTCGCCTGGCGCGCATAGCAAGTTTTAACGCACCAGACCGAACGCCATTACCGAAAGGGGCGCCGCTGAGCGTCAGCCTGGCGCGCTTTGGCCGCGACTGGCTGATTTTTTGCAGCCCGCAGATGGCGCAACGCGCCGCCTGCATTTTGCATCTGAGTGCCGCATTGCTGGCTGCCGGCACGCTTTCTGGCATGTACGTACGCGGTCTTGGGCTGGAATATCTGGCTGGCTGGGAAAGCACTTTCCTTAATGCAGCCACGCTGGAAAGGGTGCTGCATCTGATACTCGGTCCGGCATCGCAACTGACCGGCATTCCGCTCGCCAGCGCCGCGCAACTCGCCGCCATCGAATGGACCGGCTTGCAAACTGGTGAAAATGCCGCGCGCTGGATTCATCTGTATGCCGCCACCGTCGCGCTCTTCATCATTCTGCCCCGCTTATTGCTCGCTGCTTATGCTGCCATCCACGCCAACCGGCTGCAACAGCGTTTCCCGCTGACCGGGCTGGACGAACCCTATCTGCGCCGCCTGCTAGCTCATCCGACGGAGGCAAACAAACTGGCAAGCATAACGCCGTACAGTTACCACCCCACGGCAACGGCCCGACAGCGCTTGCTTGATATGTTGCGCAATGTGCTGGATCCGGCCAGCCAGATCGAATTTGCACCGACCGTAGCATACGGTAGCGAGGAAGAATATCTCGATTGCCTGAATACTACCAACGATGCAAAAAACCCGGTCACCCTGCACATCGTGCTGTTTAGTACTGCAGCCACGCCGGAACATGAAATTCAAGGCGCGCTGATGGAACAAATACAACGCAAGTTGGCGCAGCGTAAAGAGCATTGCCAATTGCTGGCGATACTGGATGAATCGCCTTATCGGCAACGATTGGCGGGCCAGGCTGGCGCTGTCGGACGGCTCGCCGAGAGACGCCGCGGCTGGCAACAGATGATGCAACAACATCAAGTAAAAATGCTGGTGCTCGACCTCGGTTGCGAAAATAGCGCGTGTAACGACGCCCAACTGCAACTACAAAACATGGTTCAAGAATAGGAATAGAAACAGGAATGACAACATGACCGACGGACATCAAAACGACATGCGCAATGCTATCAACCTCAGTCTGATCTCGCATACCAATGCCGGTAAAACCACGTTGGCACGCACGCTACTGGGGCGCGACGTTGGTGAAGTGCGCGATGCTGCCCATGTCACTGATCTGGCCCAATCTTATCCGATGCTGAGCACTAAACAAGGTGACGTCTTGATGCTGTGGGATACGCCCGGCTTTGGTGATACCGCGCGCCTGCTGCGCCGGCTGAAAATGTCCGGCAACCCGATTGGCTGGATCATGACCCAGGTATGGGACCGGTTTGCCGACCGCCCGCTGTGGTGCAGTCAACAAGCGATGCGTAATGCGCGTGAACAGGCTGACGTGATCCTGTATTTGGTCAATGCCAGCGAAGACCCACAAGACGCCGCGTATGTCGATATGGAAATGCAAATCCTAAGCTGGATCGGCAAGCCGGTAGTGCTATTGCTGAACCAGATCGGCCCGCCACAGGAAAGCGCTCTTGAGGCGCAGGATGAACAGAAATGGCGCGTCCATCTGCAGAGCTTTCCGATTCTGCGTGCCGTACTCACGCTGGATGCCTTCGCCCGATGCTGGGTGCAGGAAGGTGTTTTGCTGGACACCGTCGCCGGTCTGCTGCCAACGGATAAACAAAACGTTTTCAACGCACTACACCGCGCCTGGCGCGAGCAAAGTCTGTCCTGCTTTCATGATGCGATGGCAATCCTCGCCGCACAACTAGCACGCACCGCGTGCGACCGCGAAACTGTCAGCAATCCAACCTGGACCAGCAAGATTGGCGGACTCATCAAATCCCTTGGTCACAGTGGACCATCAGACAAAGATGCAGCGATGCAAAAATTGGCAGAGCGGCTCGATGCCGATATCCACAACACAACGGATCGGCTGATCCAGCGTCACGGCTTGCAGGGCCATGCCACGCAAGAAATATTGCGCCGTCTGCACGATGATTACAGCGCCAATATGCCGGTCAATACCAACACTGTGGCCATCTTCGGCGGCATGCTGTCCGGCGCATTGGGCGGTTTGGCGGCAGATGTCGCCGCCGGCGGTCTGACTTTCGGTGGCGGCATGGTTGCTGGCGGCATCACCGGCGCATTGGGTGCCAGCGGTCTGGCATATGGCTACAACCTAGTCAAAGGAAAAACGCCGTCAATACGGTGGTCGGCCGAGCTGTATGAAGGATTGGTGCGCTCGGCCCTGCTGCGCTATCTGGCGGTAGCGCATTTTGGCCGTGGGCGCGGCGATTTTGCACAAAGCGAACATCCGACCTTTTGGCAGCAAGCGGTAACCAATATCGTCAGCACCCATCGCACCGAAATTCAGGCCATTTGGGCGCTCGGAAAATCAAGCAATGACATCGATCGCATCGCGCAACAGATCGAGGCCGTGCTCGCTATTTGCGCGGCAGACTTGCTGATCTCGTTATACCCAACTGCCGTCACCATCTTCCATCCAGATGGCGGGAAGTAATTATTTCAGAATATTTGCGCTTTGCAGCAATCCGGTTATTGACCTGATGGGAATAGCTAGGTATTATTCGATCTCTTCGGAGTGTGGCGCAGCCCGGTAGCGCACCTGGTTTGGGACCAGGGGGTCCAAGGTTCGAATCCTTGTACTCCGACCAAGTTTAAAAAAGAGCTGTCTTTGACAGCTCTTTTTCTATTTCAGGCTCCCTTGCAGCGCCCTGCACGCCTCACGGTTACACTGATGCGCTATCGACTATCGACTTTCTCAGCCAGCCAACATGCCCAAGCAATTTTCCATCGCCTGCGAGCGCAACAGCGCACCCATTTGCACCCTGCTGCAACAAATTTTAAAAGATAGCACGCATGTGCTTGAAATCGGCAGCGGCACCGGACAGCATGCGGTGTATTTCGGCGCTGCGATGCCGCATCTGATCTGGCACTGCAGCGACTTGCCGCAAAATCATCCCAGCATCGTCGCCTGGCAGCAGGAGGCGCAGTTGCCCAACGTGGTGGCACCAATAACACTTTCGGTCAGCCAGCCGGGTTGGCCGAGTGGGCCGTTCGATGCGGTATTTTCCGCCAATACTTGCCACATCATGGCGTGGCAAGAAGTCGAGGCGATGTTCGTCGGCATCGGCCGCCTTTTGCCGCAAGGCGGCCTGGTGTGCATTTACGGCCCGTTCAACTACGGTGGCCAGTTCAGCAGCCCGAGTAATGCGAAATTCGATGCCGTGCTGCGCGCGCAAGCGCCCCACATGGGAATTCGCGACTTCGAAGCGGTGAATGCGCTGGCCGCCGCCCAAGGCCTGGTGCTGCAGGACGATTACAAGATGCCGGCCAACAACCAACTGCTGGTGTGGCGGCACACCTGATACGTCCAACAAATCCGCCCAAGATATTATTGAAAATAATAATTGATATGAATATTAAAAATTGGCGCACTATCTGGCAGTGCAGCATAATGTGTCTGTCTCCTCTATATCTCTTCCCAGATATGGACTTAAGCCCGCTTTAACCAGCGGGCCTTTTTTTGTCTATACGTTTCACAATCGACTGCCACCACCGCTTTTGAGCAGTATCAGCAGATACCCTCTGCTACATTATGACGCCCCCTAGCCCTCCTTCATCCTAAAATAACAGTCCATTGTTGGATTGAAGCGATGACTGCTACGATAATCCATTTCAGACTAAGGAATCCCCATGAATGCCATTGAAATCACGCAATACGGCGCGCCTGAAGTGCTGCAAATCTGTGAACGTCCTATTCCGACTCCGACCGCCGGCGAAGTATTGATTAAAGTCCATGCCGCTGGTGTGAACCGGCCGGATGTACTGCAAAGAACCGGCAATTACCCGGTTCCGGCCGGCGCTTCCGACCTGCCCGGTTTAGAAGTAGCGGGCGAAATTGTCGGCGGCGATATGAGCGGCAGCGCCTTTCAACTTGGCGACATGGTATGCGCGCTGGTCCAGGGCGGCGGCTATGCCGAATATTGCGTGGCACCGGCAGCACAATGCCTGCCGATCCCGAAAGGCTTGAGCGCGCTACAGGCAGCCTCGCTGCCGGAAACATTCTTTACCGTCTGGAGCAACGTGTTCGACCGGGCTCGCCTGGTGGACGGGGAATCTTTGTTAGTACAGGGTGGCACTTCCGGCATCGGCGTGACCGCGCTCCAGGTCGCCAGCGCGCTTGGGCACAGGGTCTTCGCCACCGCCGGCAGCGACGAAAAAGCTCGTGCCTGCGAAGCGCTGGGAGCCGAGCGCGGCATCAATTACAAAACAGAAGATTTTGCCACTGTGGTCAAGCAATTGACTGACGGCAAAGGCGTCGATGTGATACTCGACATGGTCGGCGGTGATTATGTGGCGCGTGAAATCAGCTGTCTGGCCGACGATGGCCGCATCGGCCTGATTGCCTTGCAAGGAGGTTCTAAGGCGAATATCAACCTGGGGCAAATTTTGCTGCGCCGCCTGACGATTTCCGGCTCGACGTTGCGTCCGCGCCCGGTCGCTTTTAAAGCAGCAATTGCTAAAAACCTGCTGCAGCGGGTCTGGCCGCTGCTCGAATCCGGCGCCGTCAAGCCGGTTATTTTTCAGACTTTCCCGCTAGCCCAAGCCGCGCAGGCGCACAGCCTGATGGAATCGAGCAACCACGTTGGCAAAATCATGTTGCAGGTCATATAAATAGTGCAGGCCTATGTGCCTGCACTATTTACACCACGACTTGCCTACTTGCGCTCTTTGTACAATTCACGAAAAGTTTTGCCAGAGGGCGCAGGTATATCGCGGTAATCGGTCCAGCCGCTGGCAAACGGCAACTTGGAAATGGTTTTATTGCGACCGCCCATTAGGCGCATCACACGCACACCGACCTTGGTTGCCAAGTGATACAGCGCAGGATGTTTGGCGAAATATCCCCATGCCCGCAAGCCAAGGCGCTCCATTGGCGGCCGCAATTCTTTTGCAAACTGTTCCTCGCGCAGTTTGCGCATCAGGTCTGGCAGCGGGATTTTTACCGGACAAACCACCTCGCACTCGCCGCATAAGGTTGATGCTTGCGGCAAGTCGAGCGCGTTTTCGATCCCAACATAGGAAGGCGTAAGTACGCTGCCCATCGGCCCCGGATAGACCCAACCATAGCTGTGACCACCGATTTTCTGGTACACCGGGCAATGGTTCATGCAGGCGCCACAGCGAATGCAGCGCAGCATGTCCTGAAATTCGCCACCGATCAAACCGGTGCGTCCGCTATCAATCAGCACAAAATACATGTGTTCCGGGCCATCCTGCTCACCTTCTGCACGCGGGCCGGTGAGCAGAGAGAAATAATTCGAGATCGACTGGCCGGTGGCCGAACGCGGCAGCAAGCGCATCACGGTGGATAAGTCTTCCAGCGTCGGCAATACCTTTTCGATGCCGGTCACGACTACATGCACCTTGGGCGGCAGGATGGTGCACATGCCTTCGTTGCCCTCATTGGTGACGATTGCGACCGATCCGGTTTCGGCGATGATGAAATTACCGCCGGTAATGCCCATGTCTGCTGACAAAAAATGCGGCCGCAGAATTTCGCGTGCCTCGCGCGTCATGGCCGGAATGTCGGTCAGGCGCGGCCGCTTGTGAACACGGGCGAACAAGTCGGAAATCTCTTCCTTGTCCTTGTGCACCACCGGCGCGATGATGTGCGACGGCGCTTCATTGCCGTTGATCTGCAGGATGTATTCGCCCAGATCGGTTTCGACCACTTGCACGCCGGCAGCTTCCAGTGCCTGGTTCAGCGCCATTTCTTCCGACACCATCGACTTTGACTTGGTGGCTTTTTTAATCTCGTGTTTGCGGGCGATTTCGACCACCAAGCGCGAGGCATCTGCGGCACTTTCCGCATACAGCACGGTGGCGCCGCGCCGGGTCGCTTCCTTTTCGAAAGTCTCCAGCCAGACATCGAGATTTTCTATGGCGCGCATGCGCATCTCGACAGCGGCATCCCGCGTGCCTTCAAAGTCGTCCAGCTCCATGATCGCCGAGGCGCGGCCGGTGACGAACTTAGTTGACAGTTTTTTCAGATTGTTTTGCAGCCGCACGTCGGCCAGACGTTGCCCGGCACGGGCTTTGAAATGCATCGATTGGACTTGCATGTTGTACTCTCCTTGCTTTTCTCGTTTTTCTCGTTAGCAATCGCCAGCCAGCACTTGCGCCACGTGCAAAACACGGGTCTTGTCATCGCCGGTGCGGCGCAGACGTCCTTCGATATTAAGCATGCAGCCCAAGTCGCCCAGCACCACTGCATCGGTGCCGGAATCGTGAATGTTGGCGCACTTCTCATCGACTATGGCGCTGGAGATGTTGCCGTATTTGAGCGCGAAAGTGCCACCGAAACCACAGCAGGCGGTACTGTCCTTCATCTCGGTGAGTTGCACGCCAGGCAATTGCCCGAGTAGCGCACGAGGTTGCTCCTTCACGCCCAATTCGCGCAGCCCACAACAGGAGTCGTGATAGGTAACATTGCCCTTGAAACTGGAAGGCAGACTTGATATTTTCAGTACACTGACCAAAAAATCAGTCAGTTCAAAAACCCGTGGCTCCAGCGTGTGCATGCGTGCGAGCAGATCGGGAGCGTCAGAAAACAGGTCCGAATAATGCGTCTTGACCATGCCACCACAAGAGCCGGATGGAATCACAACATAATCAAAACCTTCGAATTCATTCAGGAATTTTTCTGCTAACACACACGCCGACTGACGGTCACCCGAGTTATAGCCAGGTTGGCCGCAACAAGTCTGTAAATCCGGTACCACGACCTCGCAGCCATTGGACTCTAGGAGTTTTAGTGTAGAGAAGCCGATTTCTGGACGGACCATATCGACCAGACAGGTTACAAATAATCCGATACGCATCGACTACTCCCGTTTAATTTTTGACAAACCTTATTATGACGCGTGAAACTGGAAACACCGCTGCTCCTGTTGATGAAATAATTTATAGTATTTCATTGGAATATTTTCGCTTTCCAGTAAAGAATTTTCACATTGTGGTATAAAGATGGGTTTTGATGCACCGATTGAACAATGAAAAGCGAATTAGCACCCACTGAAAGTAAAACCTCAATTCAGGTAATAGCACGCATGGTCTCACTGCTCGATGCGCTGGCCCACTACCCTGATCCTGTCAGTCTCAAAGAACTTTCCAGAATGACCGGATTGCATCCGTCAACCGCACATCGCATCCTTGGCGACATGGTATTGACCCGTTTTGTCGACCGTGCTGATCCCGGCTGCTATCGCCTGGGTATGCGCCTGCTCGAATTGGGCAATGTCGTCAAGAGCCGACTGAGCGTACGCGAGGCAGCGCTGAGTTTCATGCGCACCCTGCACCAAAAGACACAACAAACCATCAATCTGTCAGTGCGGCAGAGCGATGAAATCGTCTATATTGACCGCGCATTTTCCGAGCGTTCCGGCATGCAGGTGGTGCGGGCGATTGGCGGACGCGCCCCGCTGCACCTGACATCGACCGGCAAGCTATTCCTGTCGCTGGATGAACCCAAGGCCGTGCGCTCCTACGCCACCCGCACCGGACTGACTGGACATAACAAGAATTCGATTACAGAGCTGGGCCAACTGGAGCGCGAATTGAGCCTGATCCGCGCACGCGGCTATGCACGCGACAACGAAGAACTGGAACTCGGGGTACGCTGCATAGCCGCCGGCATCCGGGATGACAGCGGAAAGCTGATTGCCGGCTTGTCGATTTCCGCTCCGGCAGACCGCCTGCAGGATGACTGGGTGGAAGACCTGATCCAGACCGCAAACCATATATCAGCCACATTAGGTTACGTTGCGCAAAAAATATGAACAATAAATACCAGGAATATAACTATATAACTCAAGTTTAGACATTCAGCGCTCAGTCCCCTTTGGAATCAGGAATTTTCGCATCAAAAAAAGCAGCATAAAAACGCAAAAAACGCTTGACAAGACAGGCGCTGCGCGCGGCGGCCAATAGAGAACTTTTTCTCTATGCGAGTCCGTCATGTCACTCTGTTTGCAAGTCTCCCGGTTGCTGTCCGATTGGATTACCGCCTTGCTTGTAGCCGTACCACTGCGTAGTCGCGCCACCTTTATCGAATTGTTCTGTGGTTGCATGCTCTCGGAAGAGGGCTGGGTCACC
>JBGSTZ010000067.1:0-2884 GCA_041736255.1 Burkholderiaceae bacterium | reverse complement strand
CGAACTGTGGTCGGGGCCGAAAATTTCTGCGTCATCCGCTCCTGCCTCGACACACTGCGCAAGCAAGGCCACGGCATGCTCGAAGTGCTACGCCACGCCTTCAATGGCAATCCTATTCGGCCCACAGCGTAGCTGCTGAATAGTCACTACAAGAATTCCATAAAACATGCTGATGGTTGGCATGAAAAACCTCTAACAAGACGAATTAACAGATTGTAGCCCAAGTGTTGAAAATACCCCCTTTTCGTTAGGTGATGTCTGAGCTCATGATGAGTTTTTCCAATTTGTCAGACTGTTGTGCCTGCCACGTTATTTATTGCCACTACCAAAACTTGATCATCTTGCCCTGCGAAAGCCGAAAGCCCATGTAAACAAAGTAGGCGTCCTTTTGTTTCTTTTGTTGGATGTATACGAAAAAACCCCACTACTTGTGAGCAATGGGGTTCTTGGATTAATGCACCCTCGATGGTCTGAGGGCTAGGGGATTTGGACGATTAGTCGTGGTCTGCCACTTATTATGGTCAAATTTCCTTGTAGGACAAGCACATTTGAGCAACGACATCCCCCCTCACTTACCACCAACAGCCGCTAATTGCTAACGATGTACTGCCGGTCATTCTGCTGGCATGATCACTGATACAGGTCTTTAATCATCAGGACAGTGTCGCGGCTTTTCTGGCTCTTGTGTTCACGTTTATCGGCCAAACTTTCCAAGAAGCCAACTTTCTCATAAAACGCCATGACTTTGGGCTGATTAACGGCATCCACCGTCAGCAGACGGACAGCAAAAGGCGCTCCCGCAACGATACCGCTGATTAACGCCACCAAAGCCTCCCCGATCCCGCTGGACTGCAGCCCGGAAGCCACCGCCAACTTGGTGATCTTGACTGCAGGGTAATAAGTGATGGGGACATTGAACGGTAAACCCAGCTCGCCTTGTTCGAAGTCGTTGAGACGAACGGAATCGGCCGTCAGGCTGAAATAGGCTACCGGATTCTGTTGTCCATTGAGAAAAACCACAGTGGTATCGGTAAGACCATGGGCATCGTATGCTCGGGCGTCTTCGCGCAGGAAATCATCAAGAAGATTACGACCGCAGCTAAATTGCCGCACTATATCGTCTACTACATCGCGTATATGACGAAGAACAAGACTCGCTGGCTCAACTTCCATTCATTGGCGGCGTCAGGGGGCGCGCATAGGCTTGGCGCGCAGCTTCAGTCAATGCGGATAGTTCGGCACGGCGTTTGTCGGTCAACGAAATGCCACCGACAACCTTCAGCAAGGCTCGGCTGGCTTCGACGCTCAATTGTGGTGTCGCCTTAAAGGCAGCAGGTTTCATCAACAACTCCAAGAAGATAACGGCTTGACAGCCATCCGAAAGTTTCAATTATCTACCGTATCCTAGCGCTACGCAACCCGGCAGTGCCAGGGCAAACGCATCAAATGACCAACGGGCATAAGCCAAGAACCTCCGCGAGGTATTGATCATGAAGCGCAGCGTAGAGTCGTTTTTTCGGAATGCTGCGCTTCATTGAGGGTTCTTGTCGCAAGAGGTTCATGGTGATTTTTCGAATGATGTTGAAATTTTCAGCGGCGTGACCGGCGCGAGTTCGACAGGCGTCTTCTTTGAATGTGACGTCAAGGCACCAATGCAGTTTGTTTTCGATGCCCCAATGCGCCCGGATAGCATCACCGATCTGCTTTGAGTCCGGTTTCAGGGAGCTGATATAAAAGCGTCGTTCGCTGGTGCGTTTCTCACCGATTTCACGGATCGATTCGACCATGATCATGCTCTTTAGTCCGACCCAGGCACCGACTTGCTCCAGATGCGCTGACGAGAGTGCGGTAACCCGGCGCGACTCGATGCGCCCGTGATCTTTTTCGCAGGTTTCGTCCGGCTTTGCGTCTAATGCCTGGTACTTGTGCTGCGCGGCGATTTCAAAGAACGCGCCCACCTGTTCATGCAACTTGCCATGGTTACCTTTCAAGGCCAGGACGTAGTCCGCGCCGCGCTCAGTGATCGCCTTGGCAATATCCTTTTGGCACCCCATCGAGTCGATCGTCACGATGCTGCCTTTTAAATCGAGCATGGCTAGCAGTTCCGGAATCGCCGCTATTTCATTGGATTTCTCTTCTGTCTTGAGTTGTCCCAAGGTGATGCCCTGATCACTGGCAAATGCACTGACCATGTGAATCGCCTTCTTGCCCAGACGATGATGGTGGGAGCCCCGCATGGTCTTGCCGTCAATGGCGACCACTTGCCCGACAAGCGAGCCGCAGATGGTCGACACCCACCGGGTAAAACATGCCTGAAATGTTGTGCTGTCCATGGCGGCAAAGAGCCGGCCAATCGTATCGTGGGAGGGGATGCCATTTTTCAGTGGAATGTATTGCCGCAACCAATCAAGCTTTGCTTCTCCCCACATCTCAACCGCCTCCCAGTCATCTGCTCCGCATACCACCGCACACACGGTCAACACTAAAATATCCAGTAAATGGTGGTCCGTTCTTCCAACAACCCTTGGGTCAGGCATGTCAGCAAAACTCTCCAATAACTTCAGCAAACCTGATTTTTCCATTTACTAATCCCATCATAAAGAGGGACAGTAAACCTGAATTTTTATGTGTTTACAACAACAATTTTAAGTCCTTGATTGTAAACAACTTTTGATGCGATAGCCCTGCCGGCAGTGCAGTGGTAGGGGGAAACCCTAAACAAAGTGAGTGTCCTTCTGTTTGCTTATTTACTGATGTTACGCAGCCTGCAGAGCCTGTAGTTCGGCATAGGCCTGTCGGGTTGCTTTGATGAAGAGTTTTGCCCTTATCGCGAAATGGTTTGTTTTGAGCTTTATATTCAGGCACTCCAATTTGAATACGGCAT
>JBGSTZ010000043.1:0-17263 GCA_041736255.1 Burkholderiaceae bacterium | reverse complement strand
CGCCGGGCATGATGCCCCAGTGCGCCAGCAAGCGGGTCAGGGCAACCTGCAAGGCCAGATTGGCGGGCTGGGCGACGCAGGTCTCGGCGACCCGGCTGCTCGCCTCGTCGCTTCCCAATGCCTCCAGCACCGACCACCCGGCCTGGGCCAGAAACAGGGCATCGACTTCTTCAAGCGCCTCACGAAACACCGGTTCGCGGCGCGCCAGTTCGCGCCCCATGCCCCACCATTGCGGCCCCATGCCGCTATACACGAACACCGGACTGTGTTCGTGCGACTGTACCTCTGCCTGCCAGAGTGCTTCACTGCTGGCGTCGCCACCGGCGAAGCTGGCCAGAACCTCGGCGAGCGCCGCGCGGCTGTCGCCGACCACGGCTAAGCGCTGCGGTAAGTGGGTGCGGCGCGTCGTGGCGCCGTGAACAATATCGACGAGCGGCGCTTGTTCGGCCAGCAGCAGCTTGGCGTAGTCTCCGGCCAGCGCTTGCAGCGCACCGGCGTCGCAGGCTGACACCGGTAACAGCCAGGGGCCGCCCGCATCAGGCTCGGCATGCGTTGCCTGATGCGGCGCTGCCGGTGCCGACCTGCTTATCGGGGCGGCGGCCTGCAGTAGTATATGAGCGTTGGTACCCCCGTAACCAAAGGAGTTGACGGCCGCGTAGGGCAAGTCATCGCTTCCCGTCTCGCTTGTCAGCGGCAGCACCGCGCCGGGCAGGCGAAGGCAAAGATCGGCCCAGCGAATATCCGGATTAGGAACTTGCAGATGTAGATTGGGCGGCACGGCCCTATGCTCCAGCACCAGGATGGCCTTGATCAAGCCGGCCATGCCGGATGCAGCTTCCAGATGGCCAATATTGGACTTGACCGCCCCCACCAAGCAGGTGTCTTCTGGGCGACGGCCTTCGGCCATCACGCTACCGAGTGCCTCCAACTCGGCCTTGTCGCCGGCCCGCGTGCCAGTGCCGTGCGCCTCGACATAGGCCACTTGGCCAGGATGGATCCCGGCGCGCCGGTATACATCGCGCATCAGCGCCATCTGCGCGTCAGGATTGGGCAGCGTGATGCCCTGGGTGCGCCCATCGTGGTTGATGCCGGTAGACTGGATCACGGCACGGATTGCATCGCCATCGGCTAGAGCGCGCGCCAGCGGCTTGAGCACGACCATGCCGCCGCCCTCGCCGCGTGCGTAGCCAGCTGCACGCTCGTCGAAGGCCATGCAGCGGCCTAGCGGCGAGAGCATGCGCGCATGGCTCAGGGCGATAAAATATTCGGGGACCAGCATGATGTTGACGCCGCCCACCAGCGCCATATCGCAGGCACCGCTCCACAGGCTTTGGCAGGCCGTGTGCAGCGCCACCAGCGACGATGAACATGCGGTGTCGATGCTTAAACTGGGGCCGCGCAGGTCAAAAATGTAGGACAAGCGGTTGGCCAGCATGGTCATCGTCATAGCGGCCGCGGTGTATTGATCAATCTGTTCGCGGTTGAACGGGCTAAGCCTGATCAGCTTGGTGTCGAGACAAAAGCCGCCCATGAAAACGCCAGTTGCCGAGCCGCGCAGGCGCGTCAAATCCTGACCGGCGTCTTCCAGCGATTCCCAGGCAAGTTCCAGCAACAATCGTTGCTGGGGATCGAGTCCCTCCGCCTCGCGCGACGACATGCCGAAAGGCAGTGGATCGAAGCGATGTATGGGCTGCTGCAAAAAACCCGCTTCCCTTACCTGTGTCTTGCCGGCTCGACCCGGTTCCGGATCAAAGAACCGGCGCAGATCCCAGCGCTCGGCCGGCACTTCACGCACCGCGTCACGCCCGGAAACGAGCAGATCCCAAAACCGTTCGGTATCGTCGCCCCCACCGGGAAAGCGGCATCCCATGCCGATGACGGCGATTGGTGCTGGTGCAGCGGCGCCAGTAGTGACATCGATCCTAGCGGGATCGGCAGCATGTTTCGAACAAGTATCAGGTAGGGGATTCATTGTATTCACTTCTAAAAAAATGGCAGATTTGTTCTTGGGAACATTGATTGTTTCCGCTCGACCTACACAAGCGCCGGTTTTTTAATCCAACTTCAGTGTTGACCAACCCTTCCCACCCGCCACTGCTTCCAGTTGCTGATCGTCCAATTCATTCTTTTGCAATGCGGCGACTTAACCATCCACATCCCAATCCCGCTTCCCACCCGCCACTGCTTCCAGCTGCTGATCGTCCAATTCATTCTTTTGCAATGCGGCGATCTTAACTTTGGTCCATTCGCCGACTTCTTCAGTCGTGAAAGCGCAGCCATTGGCGGCACCAAGCTCCACCGCGAGCGTGGCGAATCCTGGATCGCCAGCCGGCTTCAGTCCTTCGACCATTGATGGATTTTTGAAAGCCATTGCATAAAATTTTTCAATATTTTCTATCGACATTTTTATTTTCCTTGAAATTCACTTACATGCAGCTCAGCGGTGCTTGCCTCAATGGATACAAAATGGCTGACATTTTCCGAAGGCTTTCCCACCATAGTCTTACCGCTTCGACCTGACTCCCCGCTAAAGAAAGATGCTGTTCCCATATTTTATTGAAGAGGCGCCATCATTAAAATCCAGCACTATCATCATATGATGGTACTTGCTATTTTGATCAATTGATGCGCGAGACTGGGGAGAGATGGAGGCAAGGCAATCGTATAAAAATGTGTGAACCATTGATTTTTAGTAACTATTCAGCTGTCAGGGTGGTGTGTTTTTCTCCTCCCCCTTTCAAGAGGGAGGCCGGGTGGGGGATGTTTTTTGGCGGCAAAAAACCCATCCTCTCCCTAGCCCTCCCCTTGAAGGGGAGGGGAATATCCAGCCTTATCGCGTGTAGCACCGTAGCGGGCTGAACAGTCACGATTTTTATTGTATTTTTTCACTAGCAATTTTCAAATTATCTAAAGTATTTTTCGAATAATCTAAAGTCCAATGCATATGATGAAGTTGAGATCCCGATGAGGAGCGAGGTTGGTTGCCGATCTTGCCGCCCGCCACTGCTTCCAGTTGCTGATCGTCCAATTCATTCTTTTGCAATGCAGCGGCCTTAACCTTGGTCCATTCGCCGACTTCTTCGGTCGTGAAAATGCAGCCATTGGCAGCGCCCAGTTCCACTGCGAGCGTGGCGAAGCGTTCCGGATCGCCGTCCGTTTTCAGTCCTTCGACCATGGATGGATTTTTGAAAGCCATCGCATAAAATTTTTCAATATTTTCTATCGACATTTTTATTCCCCTTGAAATGCATGTACATACAGCTGAGTGGCGCTGTCCCGATTGATGCGGAATGTCTGGCATTTGCCGAAAGCTCCGAAGCAACAAATGGCTTGCTGCAATCACCCCGCTTCGCACCGACTTCAAGTGAAGAGACGGCGCTGCTGCCCCCAATATTCCGTCGCAGCAGCACCATGCGGCGAACCTGAATCAGGTCTGGTTACACTGCATCATAAAAAACCGGCGGGCTTACGCTTGGAAAAATAATCCGTTTCCGCTTGACGGACCCAACCGCCGGTTCTTTAAATTTAACCTGGGGCGCGATGCACCTCGCCATTACCAGCGCTATTAGCCTCCAGCACCGTGAATCATATCTTTGAATCCGTCAACACCTAACTGGGCGCCAAGCCCACCAGGACTGGCGCAACCAATAGAAACGAGAGCAACGCCACCAAGCGTTTTGCCCAAACCTTCGAAAAAAGTTGCAGGATTTCCCTTGCCGCCCGCCACTGCTTCCAGTTGCTGATCGTCCAATTCATTCTTTTGCAATGCAACGGCCTTAACCTTGGTCCATTCGCCGACTTCTTCGGTCGTGAAAATACAGCCATTGGCAGCGCCCAGTTCCACTGCGAGCGTGGCGAAGCGTTCCGGATCGCCGTCCGTTTTCAGTCCTTCGACCATTGATGGATTTTTGAAAGCCATCGCATAAAATTTTTCAATATTTTCTATCGACATTTTTATTCCCCTTGAAATTCACTTACATGCAGCTGAGCGGCGCTGCCCCGAGTTTCTGAAAAATTTATTTCTTGTTCCATTCCTGCTTATCGTCCGGTAAAAAACCAGTGCCGGCGGCCGATAGCCAGTCCATCTCCTGATCGCTCAACTCCCCGCTTTGCGCAGCCATTTTTTTTGCAATCCTTGCGACAAGATCGGGAGCAGGACTCTGTTCGTCATAGCATTGCGCAAGCAGGCGCAGATAAGCATCTAATTTTTCTTCCGCGGATGAATAGGGCACGGTCATTTTTCCAACTCCATACACATGAGCAACACATAATAGAAAAAAGTTCCATGGATCATGATAAATAATCCTTGAGGTCACCCAATAGCTGCTCTTTCGCCCGCGAAAGCCGACTCTTGATAGTGCCGACCGGCTTATCCAGCACACTTGCTGCCTGCTCCAGCGACAGTCCATCAAGCTTTACCAACCGCATCACGTCGCGCATCTCCTCGGGTAACCCGGCAATGGCCCGATCAAGTGCAGTCAAGGTGGATTTTTGGCACATCAGATGGAGCGGGTCGGGGCACGCGATGAGCAAGGTTTCTAGAAAATCGTCTTCCGGCAGTGCGACTTCGCAATGTTTCGCATGGTTGCGGTTACGGTGGTTGCGCGCGAGGTTGAAGGCGATGCCAAGCAGCCAGGTTGAAAACTGCGAGTCGCCGCGAAATCCCGGCAAGCGCTGCCACGCCGCCATAAAGGTTTCTTGCACCAACTCGTCGGCATCGTGGGGGTTGCCAACATATTTCAATAGGAACCGCCATACCCGTACATGATGCTGCTCCACCAGTTGAGTGAATGCCTGATGATCGCCGCCTCGGGCTCGGGCGACATAACTGCTGTCGGCCAGTGACACAACCGAGTTCATGGCGCAGCTTCAAATTTACCGTCACGCACCACTTTGATGGCAATTTTCTTGGTGGGGATATCGCCCTTGGGGTCGAAGCTGTATTCACCGGTGGCACCCATCCAGTTCTTGGTGGCATGCAGCTCTTGGGCGACTCTGTCGGGAACGCTGCTGCCGGCTTTGCTGATGGCTTGGGCCAACAAGTGAACGCTGTCGTAACCCTGGGCGGCAATGGCGCTCGCGGGACGGCCGTATTTCTGTGCAAAAAGTTGGCTGAAATGGCGATAGGCGGGCAAAGTGTCGTCGCGCACCACGAACTCCGGTAGTCGCACGCCTTCGGCCGCCGCGCCGGCCACTTCCATCAACCAGTCGCTGTCGATGCCCTCGCTGCCGAAAATTGGTACGTCAAACCCCATCTTACGGGCCTGGGCAATAAAATACCCCGATTCTGGCATCGTGGAAGCAAGGAACAGTCCGTCGAACTGGTAGATGTCTTTCCAGTTCTGGATGACGGTGCTGAAATCCCGGCTGCCATTGATGTACGAACGGCGGTCGACGATGGTCAGGCCCAGCTCGCGCGCACGCTGTTCGAAGTAGTTGGCCATGTCCTGACTGTTGGTGTCCTTAACGTAATAAATTGCTACGCGCTGATGACCTTGCGCCGCCATGTCATCGGCCATTCGCCCGCCGATGCTGCGGTTGCTGGGCAGGCTGCGAAATGTCATATCGAAGCCCTGGTTATTGATCTTGTAACTGGCCGCACCCGGCGTCAGGTAGATCAGCCCAGCCGCCTGATAGATGTTCGAGGCGGGCAAAGCGATATACGAATTAAGATGACCGATCACAGCTACCATGTCGCGGTTCTCGGCAAACTGTTGGGCTATTAGGCGGCCCTTGGCAAGCGACGATTCGTCGTCTTTCTTGACGATGCGCAACTTGCGTTTGAGCACACCGCCACCGGCATTGATTTCTTCCGTCGCCAGCGCAATGCCTTCCCATAATTCGCCCTTGCCGCCGCTAAATGGCCATACTGCGCCGATGACGATGTCGCCAGTGGCGCTGGCGGCGCGCTGGGCACGCGCCGTCTTGGGGTCATCCCAACTGTTGCAGGCCGTTTGGAGTAGGGTCAATCCAATAACGATGACGATGGTGGTCCAGGTCTTCACGGTAATCTCCAATACTTAAACAATTTGCCGGTTCGCAAGAGCGGCGAACAACCCTCCGCTTTGTGCCAATTCTGCGTAGGTGCCGCTTTCGACCAGTTGGCCGCGATCCATGACACAAATCCGGTCAGCGTTGATGACGGTACTCAGGCGGTGTGCGATGACGACGCGCGTTACGCGCAGCTTGTCCAAACTCGCGCTGACCATTTCCTGAGCCCTGTTGTCGAGCGCGCTGGTCGCTTCGTCGAAAAACAGGATGCGCGGACGATTGACGATGGCGCGCGCAATCAGCAAGCGCTGGCGCTGACCGCCGGAAAGCGTGCCGCCGCCATCGTTGACAATGGTGTGCATGCCCATCGGCATGGCGCGGATGTCGTCGGCGATACCAGCCTGGGTCGCCGCTTCCCAAGCGTCGTCAAGGGTGAGTGTGGCGGCCGAGCCGATGATGTTGGTGAAAATGTCGCCCGACAGTAGCTGACCGTTTTGCAGTACCACGCCGAGTTGGCGCCGTACAGCACCCAAGTCGATGCCAGCCAGGTCCTGGTCGTCGAAAAAAATCGAGCCGCTAGCCGGGGCTTCGAAGCCGAGCAGCAAGCGCAGCAGGGTTGACTTACCCGAGCCGGAGGAGCCGACCAAGGCAACGAATTCGCCTGCCTTGATGTTCAGGGAAATATCGTCAAGGATGCGCGGTCCGTCCGCTGTGTAGCTGAAGGACACGTGACTCAGTTCAATCTGGCCGCTCAACTGCCCAGGTTGCGCTTTGCTATCGCTAATTTCGGTGGCGCTCTGCAAGATCGGTTTAGCCCGCTCGTAAATCGGGATAATTCCGAGCACAGTGGTAAACATGGAGGTGGCGCTCAGCATGGCACCGAGGAAGCCGCCGAAAGCGGCGTTGAACGCAAGGAAGGCGCCGGTGCTGAACGCTTTGTCCTCGGCCAGAAAAGAGGCGATGGTGAAGAAAATGGCCATGCTGGCCACGGTCGGGTAAACTGAATTGAACACCGACAGGACGTTGTTGACCATTGTCGCCTTAAATTGGTGCTCCTGCTGTCTGGCGAACAGCAGAGCCCAATTGGAGAAGGCGCGGCTCTCCGCGCCAGTAGTGCGCAGCTTGGCAACGCTGCCAAGGAGCTGGAACACCAACCCGGAGATTTGCCCCTCGATTGCCGTCAATATGCGCCCGTGGCGCAGGTGCAGGTAGCTGGCGGCGGTGTTGAACAAGACGGCTACGACGACCATGGCGATGCCGAGCAGGGCCAGTTTGACGCTGTAATAAAATAGCAAAAACAAATTAAACACCGCAAACAGGGCCGACAGGAGCGTGTGCAGGGTGTTGCCCGACAATATCTGTCGGATGGTATTGATCCCACTCGCCCGCGCGGCTAGGTCGCCAGCCGTGTAATCGCGAAAAAAAGATGTGGGCAGGCGCAACAGACGGTCCCAGACGGCCGACTGGATGGCGGAATCCATTTTCCCTTCGACGCGCAGCATGGCAAAACCGCGGGTGAGTTCAAACATAGCGGTGGCGAACGCGCCGGCCAAAAGCATCAGCGTTAGTTGCACCAATTGGCTCCTTTCGGCACCGGGAATGACGCTGTCGAACAGCATCCCAGTAGCAAGCGGGGTGACCGTGCCGAGCAGTCCGCCCGCCACGCCCATCGTCGCCACCAACAACAGGTCGTGCAGATTGCCGATGCCCCCAAACTTGAGCATGCTCACCAGATCGACTGCGGTGGAGCCGAAGGAGCGGTAGAAGATGAAGGCGAAAGGCAGCAGGCCGGCGGCGACTTCGGCCGTTACCGGCCGAACGGCGCCGTGAGCGGGGTCATGCAAGGTATAGCCGGTAGCGGTTTGCAGCAGGGCCACCGGGTGTTTGCCATCTTCGATAAATCCAAGCAAATTGCCGTTGTCCTGTGTCCACCACACACCTTTGAGTGCTACCCTGCGGCGACGTACTCGAGTTGCCTCGACGATTTCGCACAGCACGTCGCGCTTGGCGCTGCTGATCCTTTCGTTGTGCAGGGGCGCGGCGAAAACGATGCCGCTGGCGCCTCCTACCAAGCGGCAGGCGGCAAGCAAGGGGAAACCTTGCTGTTCTGCGGCCGCCGGCGCAACGCCGTCCCGATCTAGTATCGCCGCCAGCCGATTCGTCGCGTTGCGCATGTTCTGCACCTCGTTGTCGGCTTTCAGGGCCAGGCGTTGCCGTTCCTGTTGGTCGTCGCTGTCGATCTGAGCAACCAGACAAGTCAGCAGCATGCGATGAAACGTGTCTAGCCCCGACCAGTGCTGGTCGTCCCGCAGGACCGCCGCGCCGGCAAGCACCCGCAGCGAGCCAGCCGCCGTGGCGTCCATCCAGGACAGGCGCGGCAGTGGAAAGTACGCGGTGTCCGCATCGATGAGTGCGTCGTCGCGCCCGAACAGGCGGAATTGGCCGACAACTGGCGACAGCCACACGGTCCGTTGCTGCGCAAGAAAAACATCCCCTGGCGCGGCGCCTTGTTCGATGCCCAGATCGGCATGCGCGCCTTGCTCCGCATTTACAGCAAGTGGCGTGGCACCGGCGGGCACCGAATTTGCCAGCGGCGAAGTGAGTTGTTCGACCCACTGATCGAGCCATTGCGTAGTCTGTGCGGCGATGACGGGGTCGCGCCGCACCAACTCCTGCAACTGCGTCCGCTCCAAGCGCAGCAGGCGATTGCCTGGCACGCCCATCGCCACCAGTTGCCAGCCGTCGCCTGTCGTCGTTTCAGGCAAGCCGCAAAGGATCTGGCCTTCCTCGACGCGAAACAGCGGACGTAGCGCGCAGTCCGGAAGGCCGTCGCATATTTTGGTGAGAAACACGTCGATCTGGCCGGTGGCGACTAGCCACACAGCCTTGCCGTGCAGCCAGAGTGGGGCACCGGAGCGCGCTTCGCAAGCGCTCCCTGCCGTGTCGAACAATGTGGAAAGGCTGGGGTGTGTCATTGTTATCGGGTTCATATGGAGTGCATCAAGGTGGCGTACAGCCCGTCGGCGTTACGCATCTGTTCGTGGGTGCCGCGTTGTACCACCCGGCCCCTGTCGAGCACGAGGATTTGGTCGCAATCGCGGATGGTACTGAGGCGGTGCGCAACGATCAAGCAAGTGCAACCGCGTCGGCGCAGGTTGTTGTCCACCTGCCGTTCCGTGATCGGGTCAAGCGCGCTGGTCGCTTCGTCTAGCACCAGGATGCGCGGATTGATGGCAAGCGCACGGGCGATTTCGATGCGCTGCTTCTGTCCGCCGCTGAAATTACCGCCACCTTCCTGCACCTTGCTCTCGTGGCCGCCCGGGCGCGACGCGATGGCCTCGTGGATGCAGGCGTCCTTGGCGGCCTGAACGAATTGCTTCTCTGGGATGGTGCTGTCCCACATAGTGAGGTTGTCGCGGATGCTGCCTTCGAATAGGGAAATTTCCTGGCTCACCATGGCAATGGAATTGATCAAGGTGTCGCGGGCCAGACTAACGCGCGGCTGGCCGTCGAAAAGGATCTGGCCAGACCAAGGCTCGGCCAGTCCCATGATCAGCTTAGATATAGTCGACTTGCCGCAGCCCGAGGAACCGACCAGCGCCACCCGCTCACCCGGCCTGATGGTCAGGTTGAAATTTTCTATCAGCGGCTCTTCCAGTTTGCTGTAGCCGAAGGTGACATTGCGCAATTCGATATGTCCCTCGAGCCGCGGCGCGACCGCCTGCTCCTCACAGGTACCGTTCTGCACCCCGCCGTCTACCTGGGGATCGCAGGGATACTTCAACACGTCGTCGAGACGATTCATGTCACCCTGCATTTCTTGGATACGCGAACTCATGGCCACCAATTGATTGATCGGTCCGATGAAGCCCGCCATCAGGCTCTGAAACGCGATGAGCATGCCCATCGTCAGGTGGCCGTCCATAACCCGCAAACCGCCTAGCGACAGGATCAAGATGCCATTAACCGCGGTCAGCAGGGTTGGCATGCCGCCCAGCATCACGCCCATCGACCCCATGTTCTGCTGGCCATTCATCACCTTGGTCTGGTAGCCCGACCACTTGGTGAAAAAATCCGCTTCCATACCCGATGCCTTGAGCGTTTCCATTATCTGCAAACCGCTCATTGAAATTCCCATCAGCTTGCCGCCGTCGTTGGCCAGCTTCTGGTTGGCGTCCTTGCGCTTGCGTGCAATATGGCGAAGAAAAATCACGTTAAGGGCCGCGATACCGATCCCAGCCAGCGTCAGCGTGACGTCGTAGAAAAACATCAGCGCCGCGTAGAACACGACCATCACCATGTTCAATACGGTGGAGGCAAGATCGCCAGTCAGCAAGGCGGCTACTTGATTGTTGAGTGCAACACGGGCACTGATGTCGCCGGCCGAGCGTTGCGCATAAAATCCCACCGGTAGTCTCAACACATGCCACAGGAATTTACTGGAGGCTGACAGTGCCAACTTGGTGTGAAAGCGCGACAAGTAGTATTGCTGCAGCCAGGTCAACGCACCGCGCAACAGCATGGTCACGCCCATTCCGATCAGCAGCGGCTTGACCCAGCTATCCATATGCCCGATCAAGACGTCATCAATGAAAATCTTGGTGAAAACCGGCAGCACCAGGCCGGGGATGACCAGCACCAGCCCGGCTAGGATCAGGTAGGCCAGGGCCGGCTCGGCTAGGGGCAGGCGCGATCTCAGCGCAGAAAAGAGACCCCGCGCCTCGCCGCTCGGCGTAAAATCCGGACCAGGTTCGATGACCAGCACGACACCGGTGAACGATTGATCGAACTCCTCCTCAGTGACGGTGCGCGGCCCGCTGGCCGGATCGTTGAGGTAGACCTGCCCTTTCTTGAAACCTTCCACCACCACAAAATGGTTGAAATTCCAAAACACAATCACAGGTAAGGTGAGCGCCTTGAGTTCTGCAGGTTCCTTGCGGTAGCCTTTGGCGGTGAAGCCGTAAGTGCGCGCCGCCTTGACAACATTGCTAGCCTTGCTGCCGTCGCGCGACACGCCACAGGCATCGCGTAATTCCTCCAGTGTGACGACCTTGCCGTGATATCCCATCAGGATCGCCAGCGCCGCAGCGCCACACTCCAACGCCTCCATTTGTAGCACAGTAGGCGTCTTGACGCGGTGATCGCCCCGAGCGGGCGCTGCTGTCGGGTTGCTCATATCAGCTTCCAAACTGCCCGAGCAGGATAGGAATCACCAGGCTGATCGGACGCTGCTCCTTGATCGTGATGGTGGCTGAACACATCGTACCGCTCTCGATCCGCCCCTCAAGCCCATTTGGCGATGACCACTTATAGCCGCTCGCAGTACTGGCGCTGGGGATCAGATCGGACTGGACCTCAATTGGCGCGGCGCCATTGGACAACTGCTGCACCAACTGCTCGTTTTTCAGACTGCGCATCATACCTTCGGCGGTAGAGGGGAATCCGGCCACCCTCCTAACCTTGCCGAGCATGACGCCGAATTCTTCGCGCTTTGCGGTTGATGGGGAAATCTGTACGTCCATGTTGTTTCTGACCTTCTTGCCGTCGAGCGGGGCGATATAGATGCGCGCTTCAAGGTCGTTAACGCTTAACCCGGTCTGTTCAATGGTGATGATGGGTGCGCCGACGCTAGCCATCGCGTTTTCAGACAAGCGGATTTCCAAAACTCGTCCGTTATACGGGCTGTACACCAGCGACGATTCGTTGGCGGAGCGCATCTGACTGGCCAGCGTGCGCTCCGCTTCGCTGATCCGGACGCTGATCGAGCGTAATTCGTTGTGGCTTTGCTTCTGGGCCTCGATGCGGCTCACTCCGATTTTCAGGATATCGTTGCGGCTGCCCTCTATCTCCCGCTTTGCATTCGCGTAGTCGAGTTTGGTGCCGAGCAGGGTCTGCTGGGTGATCAGGCCCTGTTCAAGGAGCACGGCCTGAGTTCGAATTTTGGCTTCGAGCGCTTTTACTACCTCTTGCCCAGTGCGGATGCTGTTGTTCAGGATATTTTCCGATGCCAAAAGGTAGGCTGTCTGATGCCGTTTCTCGACCCCATTGACGCTCTTGAGATTGGCTTCCTGCGTCTTCAGTTCGTGCAGTCTGGCCCCAGTGCTTTTGATCTGATCCAGCGCGTCGTAGCGTTCGATGCGCGCAACCATCTGGCCTTCGCGCACGCTGTCGCCAACGCTAACCGAAATGTCCGCCACCCGCCCAGGCCCCGGCGTCACCAGTTCGCTGACTCCGCCCGGCCGGATCAAAATACAACTGCCACTGACCTTGGTCGGGATGCTGCCGAAAATGCCCCAGCCGATCACCGCTGCCACCAGGACACACAAAGCAAGCAGCGCCACCCAGCCCTTGGGCGAGACCACCCGCATCAGCACGTCGATCTGATCAGGTGAAGACAATCGCTCCAATGCAACCTTACGGAAAACTTGCTTATTGTCGAACATGGTCTTGTCTTTATTTTTTGCTTAATCGAGTTTGGGGACGCCGACTAGTTGATCGAGGCCAATGGATGACCCCAATTTGTTTTCGGCAATTAAAGCGCCGGTCTGGAAATTAAGCTCCGCCAGTGCGTTGAGATAGTTGAGCCGGTAGGATATTTTTCCCAACTCGGCACTAAGCAGACTGTCGCTGATCGTCAGCACATTGAGCATCGTCGAGCTGCCCAGTTTGTATTTTGTTTTCTCGTTTTCTTCCGCGATACGGTACAGATCAACCGCCTCCTCGGATTGCCGCAGTTGCTGCGCGCTGTAGACCAGGCCGGACAAGGTGGCCTCGACGCCGAGGCCGATGCTGCGCTCAATGCTAGCGACCTGGAGGATGTTTTGATCGTATACCGCGGCTTGTTGCCGGTAGCGTCCGCGTGCAACGTTGTTGGCGAGCGGCCACTGGTAAGAAAGGCTAATGCCGATGTTGGGGGAGCTTCGGTTCTGACTTAGCGCCCGCTCCGGTCCCGCGCCTTCTGCCAAGCCGGAATAGCCTACCCGCACGGTCAGATCGAGTTGTGGCTTGAGATCGGTTTGGGCGGCGCTGCTCAGCGTTCTGGCGGCGTCACGGCGCAGTTGCGCTGCTTTGAAATCGGGCCGACGCTGCACAGCCAGTGCGATCAGGCCAATCAGGTGGTCTTCCAGCATTGCAGGTTCGATGACGGCGGCAGGGAATTCGTCAGCCAGTTCGAGAGTTGCAATGTGCTGGTGAGGCAACCCCATTGCCAGCCCCAAGCTTTGGCGCGCATTGAGCCGAGCCTGTTCAGCAGAGATGCGCGAGGCAGCCCGGTCGAGCAAGTTCGCCTCGAGCATATTGAGATCGGAGGCAGGAAGTTCGTCGGCCTCGATCAGCTTGCGTGTCTCGTTCACCATCCGGCGTACACTTGTCTCGAATTCGCGGGCGATGTCGAGGTTCTTTTGGGCTGCCAACAAACTCCAGTAAGACGCCACAGTCTTCAGCACGTTTTGCGCCAGCGAGAAACGCAAGTCCTGCGCGCTTGCTGCCAACTCTTTGTCGGCAGCACTTTCTCCGGCGGCCGCTATTTCTCCACTATTTCTAAGCAGCGGGACGCGAATGCTGAAATCGATGTTGGCTGTGTTTTGTGCAGACAACTTGCTCATATCGTTGACAGTGCCAGATAAACGCGTGATGCCGGCGCTGGATCTAAGCACTACACCGTTGCGCAACAATCGGTCCAGCGCAAGATTGTAGGAGGTCGCATTAGTCCTGATCTGAGAAAACGGAAACCCATGGCTGGCATAGTCATCGCGGCTTTGCTGGTTGAGCGGACTATTATCGGTTCTGCGCCCGGCCTCCAAACTTAGGGCCGAATCAAACTGCCCGCGCGCTTGCTGCAGGGCTCCTGAACTGAATTCGACCTGCTTCTCCTGAATCAGGATGTCGGTATTGTTGGCCAGACTGAGGCGGACTGCGTCGAGCAGGCCGACAGGAGTGGCGCCAGATGCTGTATTCAGGTAGCACAGCGATATCAACACGGCAGCGCCAAAGCACTGCCATGATTGTATGATCGCTTGCACGCGATGCACTGGCAAACAGAAACGATGTTGACTCATTTCAAAGCCCAAATGCCGGATATAGTCGCTTCTCCGGGCAATGATTCGTGGAATCGGCCAGGGCAAACGCATCAAATGGGCAACTGACATAAGCCAAAAACATCCGCGAGGCATTGATCATGATCACCAGACAAGGCGGGAGATCCCGTTCATAACGATATGGCTTTTCATGAATATCACCCCGGTGAATAAAATTTACGCATTACCTTGATATTAAACAAAGACAAAATGCTTGTCTGTCACTAGAACGGGGGACAAATTGGGACTGCCTGAAACCCAAAAAGATGTGTTCGTGTGGCACTATTCATCCCTATTTACATCCTGCTTGAGAGCAGGCTCACTCCCCATCATGCAAACAACTACAAACATTTCTCTCATTCGCGTGGCCATCGTAGAGGACGATGTGGATTTTCAACAAACGCTGCGGGAGACTATTGGGAATGCACCCGACATGCTGTTGGTATCTGTGGCGAGCACCCGAGCCCAAGGCCTAAAGGCCCTTGATGATGGTCCGGTGGACGTTCTGCTGGTGGACTTGGGTCTGCCAGACGGTTCGGGTATTGATGTAATTCGCGCTGCACATGACAGATGGCCGAGTTGCAGCATCATGGTCAGTACGGCGTTTGGTGATGAAATGCACGTCATGCAGTCTCTGAAAGCAGGTGCTGCTGGCTACTTGCTCAAAGATAGTGCAGCGAAAAGCATGGTGACTGAAATCCGCAGCCTGCATCAAGGGGGCAGTCCCATTAGTCCGCTTATCGCACGTCAGATACTGATGCGTTTTCGAGAACAAGACAAACCGCTCCTCGTCTCTAGTCAACTTTCTCCTGAAAAATCGGGCGCCGTATTGTCTGCCCGAGAGCAAGAGGTGCTGGAGTTCATTACCAAAGGCTTTACGTCAGATGAAATTGCTGGATTAATGTCGGTGTCACGCCACACGGTGTTGACTTTTGTGCGGCGCATTTACAGCAAACTTGAAGTGAACTCCAGAGCCGAGGCGATTTACGAGGCTCGGTATCAAGGTCTGCTGAATGCTTGAGGTGTGGGTATGGGCTCGCGTCATCTGCGCGGGAATGATATGTAGCTTATTGTGGCATCCGGCGGTGCAGGCTGGAGCGCCACTGCATATCACGGTTGCAGAGACACTGGCCATTCAGGGCCATGGCTATACGCCGCCGCCTTATGAAGCAGTTGAGGCAGATCTACAAGGCCCATGGCAAACTGTCACGCTGCCCCACGTGATGACCCGGCAACTGATACCTGATGCAGACAAGGGCAATGCTTTCGATGCCCCGACCGTTGTAACTTGGTACCGCTTACAGTTGCCCGTCTTGGCAGCGTCCATCAGCCCGCGATACATCTACATTCCACGTTGGAAAACTGATGGGCAGATTGCGGTGTATCGTGACAGCCGCTTACTTTACCAATCCCATGCTAATGTATCTTGGAACGGATGGAACATTCCCTTGTGGATTGCTTTGGACGAAGCTGCAGATTCAGTTTCGCCCCAAATTATCTTGCTGCGAATTGAGCGTCCACAGAACTCTGGCGGCGGTATTTCATCAGTATGGTTGGGGGAGCGTTCCAGCTTGAGCTGGCGTTACAGAGCACGTTATTTGATGCAAGTTCAGCTTCCCTATGCAAGCAGTACCGCGTTTTTGGCCGTTGGGCTATTTTCCTTGTTCGTGTGGTTCAGACTACGCAGTGAAACGGAATATTTGCTGTTTTTCTACATATCGGTAGCATCGTTTATACGCACTTTGCACTACTATGTAGGCGAAACCAGGCTACCGATATCCGATGAGTGGTTCAGCTGGCTGACGATCAATTCGCTGTATTGGATGGTGCTTATCATGCACTTTTTTCTAGATCACCTGCACCATCGGCCCTTGCCTTGGCTGGATCGTACAGTTAGCGGGATCACTATAGGTATAGGCATTATTACCTTGCCATTTTTTTCAGAACTTCTCAATGCGTATTCACTTTCACCGTTGGCCTATATTGCATTGCTGGTCATGGGTGCAGTGGTTGCAGGCGTGGGGTTTTACCATTCCCACCGGACTCGTTCGCGCGATGGCATATTGCTGAGCACTTGGGCATTGGTAGGAATACTATTGGGTGCGTACGACTGGTTATTGCAAAACAATTACGTTGATATTGAAAGCGTATATCTAGGACCCTATAGCAACATTGGTGCTTTTCTGATTTTTATGCACATCATTTTTCGTCGCTACATTGCCGCCAATGATGAAGTCAAGCAGGTCAATGCTAGTCTTCAGATGCGTTTGCAGGCGCACGAAGATGAGCTACTGCAAAGCCACCAGCGTCTACGTAAAATAGCACACCGCCAAACACTTAGTGATGAGCGCCAACGCCTGATGCAGGATATGCATGATGGTATGGGTTCTTCATTAATCATGGCACTGCTAGCCGTAGAAAATGGTCGCATTGACGCTTCAATGGTGGCTGAAGTGCTTAAGGACTGTATCGAAGACCTCAAACTGACTATCGATTCCATGGAGCCAGTAGAGGCTGATCTGCTTCTGTTGCTGGCCACCCTGCGCTTTCGTTTGGGGCCTCGCCTGGAAAGCGCCGGGATTGTGCTGCGTTGGGAGATTAAAAACATTCCGGCACTGGACTGGCTTGACCCCAGAAATGCATTGCATATTCTGCGCATATTGCAGGAAGCATTTACCAATATCATCAAACACGCGAATGCAACAGAAATTCGTGTAACGACCAGCGTTGAACAAGATTGTGTTGTGGTCATGATTATCGACAACGGCAATGGTTTTTCGATAGCGCAGGGGATAAGCAACACTGGTAAAGGGCTGGGAAATCAAGTCCGCAGGGCCGAATCCATCGGCGCTGAAATACGCTGGAATTCAAGCGCTGCCGGAACGCACCTGACTTTGCATCTACCGATCAAGCGACTGGAAAGCACTATTAAAATGGACCCCATTGTCCAGTCAAATATTTATCAGATTTAAGATAGCGCCCTGTTCAATGCCACTGCAAGGTTCGCGAGTTTTCCTTTTCTGAAGTTACCTTTGATTATTTGTGACTATTCAGCCGCTACGCTGTGGGCCGAATAGGATTGCCATTGAAGGCGTGGCGTAGCACTTCGAGCATGCCGTGGCCTTGCTTGCGCAGTGTGTCGAGGCAGGAGCGGATGACGCAGAAATTTTCGGCCCCGACCACAGTTCGGAAGCATC
>JBGSTZ010000018.1:0-38749 GCA_041736255.1 Burkholderiaceae bacterium | reverse complement strand
TTCACTACCCAACCCGATTGCCAACACCCCCATTTCGCATGGGTAGGGCAAGTTTCGCCCGACGTTTTTTAGACCATCCGCCAAACCGACATGGCGAGTAAATTTCGGCAGCAATGCCAGTTTATGAAACATTCAGGCTAGTATAGTTCCGAGCTGCATTTAAAACGGTGCCGGCTAGTATTGACGGCACCTTGGAACGCCTCATAAGCCACCTCATAAAAATCTTTTTTTGCGTCATTCGTAGACTGTGGTGGATTCGATCTACACGGAATACCTAAAGGTAAAAAATGATGACCAAATTAAAAATAAGTTCAGCAATTTTTGCTACAGCTATAGCGGCCAGCGTCCCGGCGACAGTACAAGCGCAGTATGTCGGCCCGTCATCGGTTCTGGCCACGGTGGGCAGAACCGATTTATGCGTGTTGATGCAAAATTTTCGATTCATTTGACGTATGTCAATCAGTGTGGTGCTGCATTCTTGCAAGAATGGAAAACACGTAATCGAAGAGGATTAAATATGAATCAGACTGAAAAAAATGTGAGTCATGACCGCAAACTAGCCCCTGCAACAGTGGCAAAACCTGCGGCTGCGTTAGTTGTGGCAGAGGCGCCTACGCCGCAGCAGGATGCGACTCCCAAAAAACTGTGTTACCTGGGCAGCGAGCAGGCTGGCACCAATACCTTAGATTTGATGTATCAGAGCGCGCTGGCAAAGTTGACGGGCGGCATTTCTCCCACCAGTCTGTCAGTGGCAATGCAGGAATGGATGCTGCAACTCGCGATGTCGCCGGGGCGCCGTGTTGAACTGCTAGCCTTGCTGAAGCAGCAAGCAGCAGAGTGGGGGCCTTTCATGGCCAGCGCGCTGCGTTCCGGTAGCGGTCAGGTCAGCGTAACGGAGAGTGATTCGCGCTTCAATCGGCCGGAATGGTCGCACTGGCCGTATAACGCGCTTGCCAAATCATTTTTGCAGACCCAGAATTTTTGGCAGCAGGCGACTACCGGCATCCGTGGCGTTTCACCGCATCATGAGCATGTGGTCAGTTTTGCCGCGCGCCAGTTGCTGGATGCGGTCGCGCCTTCCAATTACGCCATCACCAACCCTGAAGTGTTGCATGCCACCATCGAATCGAAAGGCCACAATCGCCTGATCGGCTGGGGCCACTGGATGGAAGACCAGGCCAAACGCAAACAAAAAAAGCGTGGCATTAACACCCCCAAGGAAGATTCTGCGTACAAGGTCGGCCGGGACGTCGCTGTCACCCCGGGTAAAGTGGTATTTAGCAATGCAATGTTCGAATTGATTCAGTACGCGCCGCAGACCGAAACCGTGTATCGGGAGCCAGTGCTGGTTGTGCCTTCATGGATCATGAAATATTACATTCTGGATTTGTCGCCGAATAATTCGATGGTGCGCTATCTGGTCGAGCAGGGTCATACCGTGTTCATGATGTCGTGGAAGAATCATGGTGCCGAGGGCCGTGATCTGGGCATGGATGATTACATTTCACAGGGACTGTATGCAGCGCTGGAGCAAGTGGCCCAGCTGATCCCGGACACGCCGGTACATGCCGTCGGATATTGTTTGGGCGGCACTTTGCTGTCGATTGGTGCCGCGGCGCTGGGACGCGACCCGCAGAAGGCGCTGGCACCAATGCAGACCATTACGCTGCTGGCGGGACAGGCAGACTTTGCTGATCCCGGCGAGCTGGGTCTGTTCATCGACGATAGCCAGCTGGCGTTGCTGGACGCACTGATGTGGGAGCAGGGTTATCTGGATGGGGCGCAGATGGCAGCCAGTTTCGAGCTGCTTAATTCGCGTGACCTGATTTGGTCGCGCATCATGCGCGAATATCTGCTGGGTGTGCGCCGTGCGCCGAACGACCTGATGTCGTGGAACGCCGATACCACGCGTCTGCCGTACCGGATGCACAGCGAATATCTGCGGGACCTGTTCTTGCACAACGATCTGGCCGAAGGCCGCTACTGCGTCGATGGTCATTTGATTGCGCTGGGCAATGTCCGGCAGCCGATGTTTGTGCTGGGTACCGAACGCGACCATGTCTCGCCCTGGAAGTCGGTCTACAAGATCCATAATTTGGTCGATTCCGAAGTGCACTTCGTGCTGGCTTCCGGTGGCCACAATAGTGGCGTGGTGTCCGAGTTGGGCCATGCGGGCCGCAGTTTCCGGATCAGGCCAGGTCAGCGGCATGCAGTCAGCCATGTGCTGGCGCCGGATGAATGGATGTCGCAGTCGACGGTCGAGCAAGGTTCCTGGTGGCCGCACTGGCATGCATGGCTGACGTTGCATTCCAGCGCCAAAAAAGTCAAGGCGCAGGAAATCCCGGCCGAGCGGGTGTTGGGTGACGCTCCGGGGCAATATGTGCTTGAGATGTGATGTTTGAGGTGTTACGTGCGAGGGTAATTATCCAGCAGATTAGATGATCCCCGCTGGGTTGCCATTTGCATGTAGGTGCGAATTTATTCGCATCAGTTCGCACGTAACAGTTAAAAAAATGTGAATAAATTCGCATCTACAGTACTGCTATCCTAAAGTAAGAAATATGCAAATAAGCCATACCTTTTCCGCATATATCTATTGCGTTCATGAAAAATACATTAACCAGTACATTTAAATGATGCAACCTGTTGGAAGTGCAGGAGTTAATTATGCATGCGCTTTTCGCGTTTGCATTCCAGCGTGCTGATGTTTTTGCCATCCGCATCCATGGTTTCAAGGCGCACATCAAAACCCCACAGGCGCGCCACATGTTTTAACACTTCCTGCGACTGTGTATTGAGCGGGTGGCGCAAAAACTGGGTGTGTCTTAACGTCATCGAACGATCCCCCTGCATGTTGACTGCATATACCTGAATATTCGGCTCCCGGTTGCCCAGGTTGTATTGCTCCGACAATTTCTGACGGATATTCTGATAACCACTGTCGTCGTGAATCGCGGAAATCATCAGCTTGTCATCGGTGTCGTCGTCAAGTACCGCAAAAAAGTGAAAATCGCGAATCAGCTTGGGCGATAGATATTGTGAAATAAAGCTCTCATCCTTGAAGTTGCGCATCGCAAAGTCGAGTGTCTTTATCCAGTCGCTACCGGCTATATGCGGAAACCAGACGCGGTCTTCTTCAGTCGGCGCTTCGCAGATACGGCGGATGTCGGACATCATGGCAAACCCCAGCGCATACGGGTTAATGCCGTTGTAATGCGGACTGTCGAGCGGCGGCTGATAAATCACATTGGTATGGCTTTGCAGGAATTCCATCATGAAACCGTCATCCACCACGCCTTCTTCATACAGTTGATTGAGAATGGTGTAGTGCCAGAAAGTGGCCCAGCCTTCATTCATGACCTGGGTTTGGCGCTGCGGGTAAAAATACTGCGCAATCTTGCGCGTGATGCGCACTACTTCGCGTTGCCACGGCTCCAGTATCGGCGCGTATTTTTCGATAAAATACAGCAGATTTTCTTGTGGTTCCGAAGGGAAGCGCTGCGTTGACCGCTTGGTAACCGCTTCTTTTTCTTGCTGGGGCAGGGTGCGCCACAGGTCGTTGACCTGCAATTGCAAGTAGGCTTCGCGCTCTTTCTGACGTGCTTTTTCTTCCATGAGCGACAGTTTTGCCGGGCGTTTGTAGCGATTCACGCCTTGATTTTGCAATGCATGGCAAGAGTCTAGCAACAGTTCGACCGCTTCAATGCCGTACCGTTCTTCGCATTCACCAATGAATCTCTGGGCAAATACCATGTAGTCGATTATCTCTTCTGCATCGGTCCAGGAACGAAACAGGTAATTGCCCTTGAAAAAAGAGTTATGACCATAGGCCGCGTGTGCGATCACCAGGGTTTGCATCATCAGGCTGTTTTCTTCCATCAGATAGGCGATGCAAGGATTCGAATTGATGACGATCTCGTAGGCCAGGCCCATCTGGCCACGCTTGTAGTTTTTTTCGGTATTCAGGAAATGTTTGCCGAATGACCAATGGTGATACGACACCGGCAAGCCAACTGCGGTGTAGGCATCCATCATCTGTTCGGCGCTGATGATTTCGAGCTGGTTCGGATAAGTATCGAGGCCAAAACTTTGCGCGACGCGACGCACTTCTTCGTGCGCCTGCTCCAGCAACTCGAAAGTCCATTCCGACTGTTTTGGCAACCGATGCGAGGGGCTGATTTTGCGCGTTACAGTCATGATTTTTCCTGTTTCTTGAACAGCTCGCGAAACACCGGATAAATGTCGGCCTGGGATTTGATCAGTTGCATGGCGAAGTGCCGGTGATGTCGGTGCACCTGCTTGTATTCTTCCCAAAGATTCTGCGGCTTGTCCTCGGTAATTTCGACGTAGGCGTAATACTGCACTGCCGGCAGGATAGTGTTGATCAGCAACTGGCGGCAGGTGACCGAATCGTTATCCCAATTATCGCCATCCGAGGCTTGTGCCACGTAAATATTCCAGTCGTTGCTGGAATACCGCTCATGCATGATCTTGGTGAGCAGATGCAGGGCCGAAGACACCACCGTGCCGCCCGATTCGCGCGAGTGAAAAAAATCGTTTTCATCGACTTCGTCGGCCATCGTGTGGTGGCGGATGAAGACCACTTCAATCTTGTCGTAAGCGCGCTGCAAGAACAGGTACAACAGGATGAAAAAGCGTTTGGCGGTATCTTTCTTGAGTTCATCCATCGAACCGGACACATCCATGATGCAAAACATGACGGCCTGGCTGGACGGTTTCGGCACCCGGATGCGGTTGCTGTAACGTAAATCGAATGGGTCAATGAACGGAATCGCTATCAATTTGCTGCGCAAGTGATGGATTTCCTGGCGCAGCACGGTGAGGCGCGCATCGTCATCCGGCACGCTGCCTAGCAGTTCTTTCAGTTCGGATTCCGCTTCCAGCAGCCGCTTCTGCGATTTTCCGCCGATGGCAATGCGCCGCCCCAGCGCGCCGCGCAGCGAGCGCAGCACATGAATATTGGTCGGCGTGCCGGACATCGTATAACCAGCCCGCTGCTGCTTGAATTCGGTGGTGGCGGTGAGTTGGGTTTTTACCATATTCGGCAATTCCAGATCCTCAAAGAAGTAGTTGAGGAATTCTTCGCGCGTCAACTCAAAGATGAAATCGTCTTCCGTGATCTGGTCACTGTTGCCGGCCTGGCCGGAGCCGGAGCCAGCCCCGCTTTTGGGCCGTGCCACCCGGTCGCCTTTCTGGTACTCCTTATTGCCGGGATGCACTATCTCCCACACCCCGCCATGGGCATGGCCGAAACTCGGTTCATTCACATCCTTGGCAGGAATGGATACTTTTTCGCCGCTTTCCATGTCGGTGATGGAGCGGCCTTTTATTGCGCGTTCTACCGCGCCTCTGATCTGGCCCTTGTAACGATGCAAAAATCGCTCGCGATTGACTGCGGATTTGTTTTTGCCTTGTAGGCGCCGGTCGATGAGATGAACCAAAATCGTCTCCTATGTTTAACTTCGGCCATTTTCTCGTGCGGGCGGGTTCCCAATACGTCCTGGCATTTGGACGGCGTAGGAGCAGGTTTGGAACCTGCTCCTACCAGCACTCTGCTTACTCACGACGATTTTCTGACGCGCAAATACCACTCGCATAACAGCCGGACCTGTTTGGCCGTATATCCTTTTTCCACCATGCGGGCGACGAATTCTGCATGCTTGTTGACATCGTCGGCGCTGGCCTTGGCATTAAACGAAATCACCGGCAGCAACTCTTCAGTATTCGAGAACATTTTCTTCTCGATCACCACTTTGAGTTTTTCGTAGCTGGTCCAAGATGGATTCTTGCCTGCATTTTGTGCTCTGGCCCGCAATACGAAATTGACGATTTCATTGCGGAAATCTTTCGGGTTCGAGATGCCGGCAGGCCGTTCTATTTTTTCCAGTTCCATGTTGAGCGCATTGCGGTCGAAGCTTTCGCCGGTGTCGGGATCGCGGTATTCCTGATCCTGAATCCAAAAGTCGGCAAAAGTCACATAGCGGTCGAAAATATTCTGGCCGTATTCGGAATAGCTTTCCAGATACGCGGTCTGGATTTCCTTGCCGATGAATTCGGCATAACGCTGGGCCAGATATTCCTTGATATAGGCCAGATATTTTTGCTCGGTTTCGGGTGCGAACTGTTCGCGTTCGACTTGCTGTTCCAGCACATACATCAAGTGCACCGGATTGGCCGCCACTTCGGTGGTGTCGAAGTTGAATACCTTGGACAAAATCTTGAAGGCGAAGCGGGTCGACAATCCGCTCATGCCTTCGTCGACTCCGGCATAGTCGCGGTACTCGTGGTACGACTTGGCTTTCGGGTCGATGTCTTTCAGATTTTCACCGTCGTAGACCAGCATCTTGCTGTAAATGCTGGAGTTTTCCGGCTCTTTCAGGCGCGTCAGCACCGCAAACTGCGCCATCATTTTCAGCGTGCCGGGCGCGCACGGCGCTTGCGACAGCGAAGAGTTGCGGAGCAGTTTTTCGTAAATTTTGGTTTCTTCCATCACCCGCAGGCAGTAAGGCACCTTGACGATGTAAATCCGGTCCAGGAAGGCTTCGTTGTTCTTGTTGTTTTTAAAGGTTTTCCATTCCGACTCGTTGGAGTGGGCCAAAATTACGCCGTCGAACGGTATTGCCCCAAAGCCTTCAGTGCCTTTGTAGTTGCCTTCCTGGGTCGCGGTCAGCAGCGGATGCAGCACCTTGATTGGAGCCTTGAACATTTCAACGAATTCCATCAAACCCTGGTTCGACAGGCACAAGCCGCCCGAGTAGCTGTAGGCGTCGGTGTCGTCCTGGGAGAAGTCTTCAAGCTTGCGGATATCAACCTTGCCCACCAGCGATGAAATATCCTGGTTGTTTTCGTCGCCCGGTTCGGTCTTCGAGATGGCGATCTGTTTGAGTATGGACGGGTAGCGCTTGACGACGCGGAACTTGTTGATGTTGCCATTGAATTCGCTCAGGCGCTTGATTGCCCAAGGGCTCGGGATGGTGTTGATGTGGCGGCGCGGAATGCCGTAATCTTCTTCCAGAATCGCGCCGTCTTCTTCGGGATCGAACAGGCCCAGCGGCGATTCATTGATCGGTGAGCCCTTGAGGCAGTAGAACGGTACTTTTTCCATCAAGTGCTTGAGCTTCTCGGCAATGGAGGATTTTCCGCCGCCGACCGGCCCCAGCAGGTACAGCACCTGTTTACGCTCTTCCAAGCCCTGCGCTGCATGGCGAAAATACGACACCACTTGCTCGATTGCCTCTTCCATCCCGTAGAACTCTTTGAAGGCGGGATAGATTTTAATTACCTTGTTGGCGAAAATGCGCGACAGGTGCGGATAGTTGCGGGTGTCGATCAATTCTGGTTCGCCAATCGCCGCCAGCATGCGCTCGGCGGCGCTGGAATATGCCAGCGGATCGCGCTTACATAACTCCAAGTATTCCTTAAGGGAATACTCTTCTTCCATGGTGCGCTCGTACCGCGCTGCATAGTTGTCAAAGATTTTCATTTTCATGTCCTTTGAGTTGAAGCTACCAGACTTGGGCTATAAATACTGCACTGCTGTTTTAATTCTAGACCTGTTCTACTTTCGTTGCGTTTAGTCGGAACAATGTTTGTTTGTAGACAATTGCTGGCAAGTGTTAGATATGTTTACACCGCATTTGTTGCGTAATGTGTGCCTGGTTGTGTCTGCCAATACGATCAATTTAATGTACACAATAGGGATGCGCGGCGCAGTATCAAGTGCCATTATGATATTTTATGCAGGGGGGAAGAGCTTGTTTTGAGGCGAGTATTTTGATAATAAGCAGAGTATTATCAAAAATAGTGCATTTTCTGCATTATTTATGTGCAATTTTAAAAATACGCATATCTAGTATCTTCCTGGAGGCAGGTGTCTCCAGGATTTGCATACAAATTTTTTTTTGCTGACGCAAGCTGCATAGGCTGCGCGCTCTTTGTTAGACTTGCAAATCGTGCTGAATAGTCATTTGCAGCAACGTTTGCAGAATGTTGGGATTGCCGCATATTTTAGCGGGTGACCAGATCGGCTTCCGAGGTGAATGAATCCGCATAAAATTCCTCTTTCGGCAACATGCATTGTGCGATGAAATCCCGCTTGGCGGCATCCACCATGACCGGCGCACCGCAGGCGTAGACCTGATAACCGGACAGGTTGGGATGATCCTCGATCACCGCGCGATGCACCAGACCGCTGCGGCCTTGCCAGTCGTCTTCGGCTTGCGCATCCGACACCACCGGCACGTAGGTGAAATGGGGTAGAGTGCGCGCCCATTCTTCGCATAGCGCGTGCAGGTATAAATCCTGCGGCCGGCGACCGCCCCAATACAGCGTCATCGGGCGCTTTAATTCGATGAAGGCGGCGTGTTCGATGATCGCCTTGATCGGTGCAAAACCGGTGCCGGAAGCCAGCAGCACGATCGGCTTGTCGGAATCTTCGCGCAGGAAAAAAGTGCCGAGCGGGCCTTCGAAACGCAAAATGTCGCGTTCCTTCAGGGTGTTGAAAAGCTGGTCGGTAAATAAACCGCCGGGCATGTGGCGCACATGCAGCGTGATTTTTTCGTCGGCATGCGGCGCGTTGGCTATGCTGTAGCTACGCCGTTTGCCGTCGCGCAGCATTAGATCAATGTATTGCCCGGCTAGATATTGCAGTCGTTCGGCAGCCGGCAGTTGCAGCGCAATGATCATCACATCGGCGGATATTTTTTCCATTGAAGCAATACGGGCCGGCATTTTTTTGACTGGGAATTCGCCTATGCTTTGCACTTCGCGCGCCTCGATCACCAAGTCGGACAAAGGTGTGGCGCAGCAGAATAACGCCAAGCCATGCGCTTCCTCTTCCTCTGAAAGTGCCTTTTGCTGGTGCGTGCCATGTTTGACGGTGCCGGATAATATCTTGCCTTTGCAGGCACCGCAGGCGCCATTTTTGCAGCCGTAGGGCAGGGTGATACCGGCCTGCATCGCTGCGGTCAATACATTATCGCTTTCGTCGCAGCCAAATTGCTGGCCGCTCGGCTGAACCGTCACTTGAAAAGTCATACAATCCCGATGATGAAAAATACAGTCAATAAAATAGAGCAGAGCAGCACGCACAAGCTGGGCCGGCCGCGTCTGCTGATAATCGGTTGCGGTGATGTCGGCATGCGCTTGCTCCCGCTGCTGCGCGAACGTTTTCGCGTGTTTGCCGTTACCAGCCAGCCGGAGCATTGCGCAATCTTGCGCGCTGCTGGCGCAGTGCCGATTGTGGCCGATCTGGACCAGCCGTACAGCCTGCACCGGCTAGCAAATCTGGCGCACACCATCGTACATCTTGCGCCGCCGCAATCCCAGGGAACACGAGATCAGCGTAGCCGCAATCTGGCCGCTATTTTACCCGAGCGGTCGACCCTGGTTTACATCAGTACCAGCGGCGTGTACGGCGATTGCGACGGCGTGCAGTTCGACGAGACCCGCAGCGTCAATCCACAAAACCCGCGAGCAGTGCGGCGGGTGGATGCGGAACAGGTATTGCGCGATTGGGCCAGACGTTCCGCTAGCCGCTTGAGCATCTTGCGCGTGCCGGGCATTTACGCCGCTGATCGTCTGCCTTTGGACCGTTTGCGCAAGGGCATGCCGGCGCTGACGCAACCAGATGATGTGCATACCAATCACATTCACGCCGACGATCTGGCGCGCATCATCGTTGCAGCTTTGTCCAGGGCACAACCGGGCCGGATTTATCATGCGGTCGATGATAGCGAGATGCAGATGGGCGCGTATTTCGATGCGGTCGCCGACGCCTTTGCGTTGCCGCGCCCGCCGCGTTTGCCACGCCTCGAATTGCAAGGCCGGGTGTCGCCGATGCTGCTGTCCTTCATGGGAGAATCGCGCCGCTTGTGCAACCGGCGTCTGAAAGAAGAGCTGGGGTTTCGGTTGCGTTATCCGACTGTGCAGGCTGCCCTTGCAGAAATGACGGCCGACAAGTAAGCCGCAGTGGTCGCAGTGGCTGAAGTGGCTATTTGTAACGCGTAACGCTGATTTTCAGGGTGCCGGCGGCGAGAAAATCTCGTGATACAACGCATGGCTGGCGTATGCCAACACCGGGAAAACCAGCAGAAACAAGGGCAGCAGCAGAATGCTGCCGATGATTGCAACAGACAAGATGAGCGCCCAGGCAATGCAGGGAATGAAATTGCCGAACACCACGCGCACGCTGAGCACAATAGCCTGCACCAGATCAGTACGACGGTAGTACAGCAGCGGCACGGAGAAAGCCGAGATGACGAAAATCACGAAAGCCAGCACCGCGCCCATCAAGGAACTCCAGAGGATGAACGACAAGACATTATCCGGCGGCGGCAGCAATCCGAGCAGAGGCAGCGGCGTGCGCCCCACCATGAAGCCATAGAGGGTTGCGGCATCGGTCAGCCAGATCACAAATAGCAGCATGCACACCAGGGCGAGCACCAGAATTTGGCGTGCAGCATTGGAAAAGCCGCTCCACACATCGGAAAATTGCGTTGGCAATTTCCCGATAACACGATCCGCGATTGAAAAAAATCCACACAGCAGCATGGGTCCAATCAGCATGAATCCGCCTGCCAGCGGCAACATCATCGGCGTTACGCGCGCTTGTGCAATGCCGGCCAGGATCAGCAGCCCGATCACCGCAAAGATCATGGCATAGGCGACGCTGATCGACCGGCTTTGCGAGAAAACGATCCAACCTTGTCTGATGGCTCTGGCAATCGAGGCCATCGACAAGCGGCGATACAGGATTACTTTGATCTGCATACGGTTCTCTGATGTTCATACGCATATTCACACGCATCTTACCGGCTTGGCATGCCGGCAGCCAGCAGCCAGGTAAAAATGTGCTGCAGGTCGCGTTTTTTCGGGGTTTGCATGGCAAGGTTCCGGACCGGTTAATACGGCTTACGCAAAGTGGATACTTAGTTCAAAACAAGTCTTTTCAGTGCCGTAGGTGCGAATTTATTCGCATCAGCTCACATTAAATTGTTAAGAGTGCGAATAAATTCGCACCTACCTACCAGCAGCTTTATTCTTCCGACATCCAGACTTTCAAGCCATCCACCCAGGTTTTGGCGGGCAGTTTTGTCGTTGCCTTGATGGCTGCGGCGCGTTCGTACAAGACGGAAAAGTCCAGCGATGGCGCTTTCTTGAAGGCGATTACGATGACATTGCCGTCATGCACTTCCGGCAGCCATACCACGGCGTCGAAAGCGAATTTCATCGCTTTCAGGTTCTTGGCGTAGCTCGGATGATCGCCGAACAGGTTGACCGTGATCATACCGTCGTCCGTCAGGCAGGCGGCGCAGGACTGGTAGAACTCGGCCGTGTCGAGCACCGGGCCGCGCGCGGTGGCGTCGTACAGGTCGATCTGGAATACATCGACGCTGCCCAGGTTGGCGCTGTCGTTGACGAAATCCAGCGCATCCATTTCAACCACGTTGAGGCGCTCGTCGTTGGGCGGCAACTTGAACATGGTTTCGCACACCGTCACCACCGATGGATTGAGCTCAATCGCGCTTACCCGCGTCGCCGGAAACTGGCGGTAACAAAATTTGGTCAGCGCGCCGGTGCCCAGGCCGAGCTGGACCAAGTGCGCCGGATGGTCGTTAAACAGCATCCACAGCATCATCTGCTGCGCGTATTCAAGTTCGAGCGCATCCGGCTTGCGGATGCGCATCGCGCCCTGCACCCATTCGGTGCCGAAATGCAGGAAGCGCACGCCATCCTGTTCCGACAGCGTGACCGGCGCATATTTCACTTTGCGCGGCGCTTTCGCTATTTTTGTAACTTCAGCGGCGCGAGGACGCGGTGGCCGTTGGGATTCTTCTTTTTCGATTGATTTACGTTTGATAAGCATGTCTGTAGCCTGAAATGTTGAACCGCATTATCCGGCGACGTTCTGCCAAAATACAAGTTTTTGTGCGAATGAGAGTTGCGCATTGGCCGGCGACGAGGAAGGCAGGACCACAGTTGTAGTGCCCGCACTGGCGAATTGCGGTGCAAATTTGCCAGAAGTTTTGCCATTGAAACACACCCGCTGCAAGTCCGGGCACTGTTCCCGGAGCCAGTCAAACTGGTTGGTGCGGGCATTTCGGATCCCGCTGTCAAGACTGCCTGCACGCTGGCAGCCTGCAATCACGTCCCATAAACCAATCTTGTTCTGCAGCAGCCAATCCAGGCGTTGGGGGTAATCCAGTCCTTGCAGATCGGTCTGAAGTACCGCCGACAGTAAGGCCCAAAACTGGTTGCGCGGGTGCGCATAGTATTGCTGTGCTTGTAACGATGCGGTACCTGGAAAGCTGCCGAGGATCAGAATTCGGGTTGCATGATTGACCACCGGCGGCAATCCGGTCAGCGCCGTTTCCAATGGAGCTTGTGTCATAACATTCTTTCTATTTTCTGCTTTTGTGCAAGCTTGCAAAACGGAAACTGCTAAAATCGGCTCGGACTTAAATTCCATTTTTTTGCGGGCTAGACGACGTTATGAAAGAAGCCTTACAACCAGCCAACGAAATTGTACGTCTGGAGCACTTGCGATCTTATGGTCTATTTGGCACCAATGGCATTAATGGCGACGATGATAAGGACACATTTGCGTCCTTGTCCAAGCTTGCCGCGCACTTTTGCAATACACCTGCTGCCAATATTTGTCTGGTAGAGGCGGACACCGTATTTCAACTGACTTCCTTTGGCGGCAGTGGTGAAGATCGGATTGCCCGCAGCCTATCGTTTTGCGCTCATGCCATCCTGCAACGGGATTTGCTGGAGGTTACAGATGCCGCACAAGACGTGCGCTTTGCCGATAATCCGCTGGTCACCGGTGCGGCGGGCCTGAAATTTTATGCCGGTATGCCGATTGTGACGCTTGCCGGTCATGCACTAGGTTCGCTCTGCGTGACCGATACCAAGCCCGGACAGTTGAGCGATTATCAAAAATCCGCACTACGAAAATTGGCCGAAGTCCTGACGGCACTGTTCGAAGTGCATCGCGCTGCTACCGAGAACCGGTCCTTGTTAGCTATTGTCGGGCGTAGCGAAAAGGAATTTTATCTGGCGGACGCAGTTTCGCTGAAGATCGTTTATGCCAATCAGGCAGCTCTTGCGCAACTTGGCTATTGCTCAGAAGAACTATCTCAACTTGAGATCGGTGCAATCAACGCAGCCTATCCGGCGCATTTTTCCAGTTTGTCGGCTATGAACATGCGGGGCTATCATGTACTAAAAATGCAACACAGTACAAAAGACGGCAGCACTTATCCGGTGACCGTGCGCATAGAAGCCAATCTGGAGCTGGATAGCGCTATCTGGACCGCCATGATGAATGACCTGACCACGCGCAGCAGCGTCAAGGAACAACTGATCCGCAGCCAGCGGTTCTATCAGATGTTTGCCAAGGTCAATCATGCGATTATCCATTGTGAAAATTCCGATGGACTGTTCGTCCAGGTATGCGAGATTGCAGTCGCCTGCGGCATGTCCGATGTGGCATGGATCGGCATCGTCAATGCACAGCGTGAACTGATTCCGGTGGTCAGCGCCGGTATTGATTTGCATACGCTGCGCCAGTTGCCGTTTCAGCTGGATGACCCGACGGCATCGGTGCGCAGTGTTTCCATTCTTGCCGTGCTGTCCGGCCACAGCCATTACAGCAACGATTATGGATTGAATGTTGCGCCTGAAGATTGGCGCAGCCCGATCACTCAAGGTGGTGTGAATGCGGCGGGAGCGTTCCCGATCCGTCGCAACGGGCAAGTGATCGGGGTCTTTGCCATAGGCGATGCCCAGGAAAATTTTTTCGATGCCGAGTTGGTCTCATTGCTGAATGAATTGGCAGACAATATTTCCTTTTATCTCGATACCGAACGCAAGGAAAACAGCCGCCAAATGGCGGAGGCGAATATCGCTGAAGCCGAACAGCGCTATCGGGCGCTGGTTTCGCTCTCGCCCGATAGCATCTATATATATCAGGGTGGCCGACTGGTGTATATCAATCAGGCTGGCGCGCACCTGTTTGGCGCGGCAGAGCCGGCCGATGTACTGGCGTTGCCGTATCAGGCATTGTTTCATCCGGACGATTGGCCGCTGATACAAAAACGCATACGCAATTCTGAAAAGGGCATGGTCAATCCACCTGTTGTGCTGCGCTGCAGGCGTTTTGACGGTTCCGATTTCGAAATGGAAATCCTGTCCACTAACTTTCACCACTACGGCGAAAACGCCATCATGGTGGTGGCGCGCGACGTCACGCAACGGATGCAGAGCGAGCGCCTGATCAAGGAGAGCGCCCAAATCCTGGAGATGGCTGCCCGAGGCCAGCCGCTGCTGCAGATTCTGGAGCGGATAGTCCTTCTGATGGAGCAGCAGGCGCCTGGTGTGATTGCGTCGGTGATGTTGGTTGATGAGGATGGATTGCAGCTGCATTGCGCCGTAGCGCCAAACCTGCCGGAACCGTTCCGGCGCACAGTGCGTAAAGTGGAAATTGGCCCGGCGGCAGGCTCTTGCGGTACCGCTGCCTACCGTCGGCAACAGGTTATCGTCAGCGATATCGCGACCGATCCACTCTGGCAGGATTATCGCCAGGCAGCACTGGAGCAGGGCGTGCGGGCCTGCTGGTCGACGCCGCTTTTTTCCTCGACGGGTGAACTGGCGGCGACCTTTGCTACCTATTACCGGCAAACACGCGCACCGAAAGCGGATGAGCTGAATCTGATCAAAAACATAACCGGCCTGACCACGGTGGCGATCGAGCGTGAGCGCAGTTTTCGCACCATCATGGCGACCCAGAAAAAACTAATGGAAGCGCAGCGTTTAGCCGGGTTGGGCTTGTGGAGCTTCAATTTTAGAAGCGGGGAATACACCTGCTCGGATCTGGTCAAAGACATGCTGCTATTCGACCGCAGCGTGCAAAAACTCAGTCTGGATTCTTACGTCGATTTAATCCATCCGCATGACCGCAAGTTAGTAAATGAAGCCCGAGCAGCCGCGTTGGCCGGTGGACAGGCATTGAAAATGGAATACCGGCTGCGGCGCAGCGATGGCACCTATTGTTACGTTGAAGTGCTGGGGCAGGTCGACTTTGACGCTGCCGGCCAACCGTTGATTTATTCCGGGGTGTTGCTCGACATCAGCGAGCGCAAATTGGCCGAACAGAATTTGCGCATTAATCAACGGGCGATGGAGCAATCCAGTAACGGTATCATCATTTGCGATGCCTTTGCTGCCGATATGCCGGTGGCCTATGTCAACCCGGCGTTCGAGCGAATTACCGGCTATGTGGCAGAGGAGGTTATCGGTCGGAATTGCCGTTTTTTGTTTGGCGCCGATGGCGGCCAGGATGGTTTGCTGGAAATCCGCAAGGCGATACGGGAGCAGCGCGAAGGCCATGCGCTGTTGCGCAATTACCGCAAGGATGGGACCCTGTTCTGGAACGACATGCGCATTGCTCCGGTGCGCGACGAGAATAATACAGTGACGCACTTTGTCGGCGTGCAAAGCGATATCACCGAGCGCATCCGGCATGAGGATGCATTGGCGTTCCAGGCCAGCCATGACAAGCTGACCGGCTTGCCGAACCGGTATCTGCTGGAGGATCGCCTGCAGCAGGCGATCAATATGTCGCAGCGCAACAGCCAGTCGGTTGGGGTAGTGTTTATCGATCTGGATCATTTCAAGGTATTCAATGACAGCATCGGTCATGGCGCCGGTGACCAGATTCTGCAGATGCTAGCCGAACGCTTTAGTAGTTGCATCCGCGACGGTGATACTTTGGCGCGCTTTGGTGGCGACGAGTTCCTGTTGGTGTGCCCGAATCTGAGTGACCCCGCAGTGCTGGTGCATATTGTCGAGCGCCTGTTCGTCGTCATGCAGCCGACGATTTGCATCGAGTCGCAGGATGTGCAGGCTGGCGCCAGTATCGGTATCGCGCTCTATCCTAATGATGGCAAAACCAGTTCCGACCTGATTAAATGTGCGGACATCGCGATGTACCAGGCCAAGGCAATGGGGCGAGGCAATTACCAGTTTTACGCGCCCGAACTCGGCCTGCGCACCGCGCAACGCCTGAACATCGAGAATCAGATGCGGCGCGCACTTGATCAGAGCGAATTCGAACTGTATTACCAGCCTAAAATCAGTGCCAGTAATGGCCGGGTATGCGGTATGGAAGCGTTGATAAGGTGGAACCATCCGCAGCGCGGATTGGTGCCGCCGATGGAATTCATTCCGATTGCTGAAGAAAGTGGCCTCATTGTGCCGATTGGTGCATGGGTGCTGCAGCAATCCTGTCGCCAGAATCAGGCCTGGATTGCGGCCGGCTGCTCGGATTTCACGATCTCGGTGAATGTCTCGATTGCACAATTCAAGCACAAGGATTTTAGTCAAATAGTGGCTGATGCACTGCTGCAAAGCGGACTCAAGCCGCAATTTCTGACGCTCGAAATCACCGAATCGCTGGTGATGGAAAATCCGGAGTTGTTGATCCTGGAACTGCAGCGCCTGAAAGCGCTCGGGATCCGGATTTCGATAGACGACTTCGGCACCGGTTATTCGAGCTTGAGTTATCTCAAACGCTTGCCGGTGGACGAACTGAAAATCGATCAGTCGTTCGTGCGCGACATCAGTGCAGATACGGCTGATGCCGACATCTGCCGCACCATCATCATGATCGGGCACAACCTCGGTCTGTCGGTGGTGGCCGAAGGCGTCGAAACCGAAGCCCAGGCCAATTACCTGATGCGTCAGCGCTGCGATGCATTGCAGGGTTATCTGTTGAGCCGCCCCGTGCCGGCGTCGCAGATCAGTGACAGGCTGGCCGAACAAACCTTGCTGTATCCGGCTCTGTGGCAAAAAAAGCCGCTTTTCCTGCCGCGAATTTAGTAACTATTCAGCCGGCACACCAATTAAAAACGAATGGTGTGAATCTGTAGATACTCGGTTCAAAATTAGGCCTTTTAACATTGAAACAAAAACGGCGTAGGTGCGAATTTATTCACACCTACAAGCAAATGGGATCTCAATGTGGGTAATCGCGCCCGGGTGGGCGGATGTGCAGCGTTAAACAGGCTTAAGTGGCTTGCTGTCCTCAGATGATTTCAGTTCTGGCACCTGCTTCAACAGGAATGAAAATCGACAACGCGGTTCCATTGCCATCGCTGCTATCGATGATCAGTTCGCCACCGAGCGCACTCATGCGTTCCCTGATTCCCATTATTCCAAACGCGTTTGCTTTTCTTCTGTCGTGCGGATAAATGCCGACGCCATTGTCCTTTACCCCCATTGAAAATGTGCGGTCGTTGCGGCTTAACGTGACCGCAACCCTGGTGGCGTGCGAATGGCGGGCGATATTGCTCAGCGCTTCCTGCAGGATCCGGAAAATCATTAAGGTCTGCTCCTCGCTCATCGGATAACCCAAAGCCGTCTCGTCGATTGACAGTGTGCAGGCAACGCCGCTGGTGCGTTCGAATCCCTTGAGCTGCCATTCGACTGCGGCTTGCAATCCCAATTCCAGCTCGAAAGGCCGCAGGCCGTTAATGATGGATTTGACCGATTTGATGGTGGCGTCAAGATTGTTCAGCAGCACGTTTGCCCGTTGGTGCAGGCGTGGATGGCCATGCGAAGTACGGGCATGCAAGATGGAAATATCAATGCGCAAAGCCAGTAAATTCTGCCCCAGGTCATCATGAATTTCACGTGCGATGCGTTTGCGCTCTTCTTCCTTGATCTGCTCTCGATGCGTCAACAGCTGATGCAAGCTGTTTTTCGATTGTTGCAGCGCGTCTTTCAAGCGCAACAAATTGCGTACCCTTAACCACAGTTCGGCCCGATCGACGGGTTTCGTCAAAAAATCTTCCGCACCGGCATTCAGGCCAGCCAGGCGAGCGCTGCGGTCGATTTGCGCGGTCACCATGATAATCGGAATATCCGACGTGGCGGGCTTGGCTTTGAGTATGCTGGCCACCTGGTATCCGTCTAAGCCCGGCATCATGATGTCGAGCAAAATCAGGTCCGGTGCGCGCTGCGCAATCGCGGCCAGCGCCTCTTCGCCAGTGGCGGCGCACAGCGTGACATAACCTTCGGGGCGCAGCAGCACTTCGAGCAGTTTTCGGTTCTGGATTTCGTCATCGACGATCAGAATGGTGGCAGCGGAGCTGGTCATGGCGGCTGACGAGCGGGATTTGCTGCGCTGCCAGCTTGCGGCTCACCTTTGGCCAATAGGGCGTCGATTGCCGCTAACAACTCCGGGTAATGCAACGGTTTGGCGATATACGCGTCGCAACCAGCTGCCTTGCACTTTTCCTGGTCTTCTTTCATCGCCATCGCAGTCAGCGCAATGACGGGAATGGCGGCGGTGGCCGGGTCTTGTTTCAGCAGCGCCGTCGCCGCCAGGCCATCCATGCCGGGCAACTGGATGTCCATCAGGATCAGGTCGGGCTGGCCGGCGTGGGCCATCGTCAAGCCGGTTTCGGCATCGACCGCGCCCAGCACTGTATGACCGGCGTTACGCAGCAGAAGAGATGCCAGTTTCATGTTCGCCGCATTGTCTTCAATAACTAATATTGTGGCCATTTTGTGCTCTCTTTTTGTATTCTCTGTACTGTCTTTAATGTGGCAGCAAGGCGCGCCTTACCTCGTCCATAAAACGAACATGGTTGAACGCGGCTTTTTCGACAATGTGGATAACGTTGCCCGGATTGCTGTTCAGCGCAATCCGGTCTTGCGCCGTGATCTGCTTGGCGGTCACCACCAGGATCGGGATGCGCGCCGTATCGGTATTGCGCTGGAGCGCTTCAACCACATCGAAGCCGCTCACTTCCGGCATCATCAGGTCGAGCAAAATCAAGTCCGGCCGCAGCCGCTGCGCCAGGATGATCGCCTCGCCGCCGCCATACGCACGCACCACCGCATACGACGGGTTCGGCAAGAATGCGGAAAGCACTTCGACAGCTTTGGGGTCGTCGTCTACGACCAGTATCGTATGAGTGCGCTCCTGAGCCGGATGCAGGCGCAGATTGGCCAGAGATGCTTTTAGCTGGGCACGGCTGATGGGCTTTTGCAGCACCGCGGCAGCGCCACCGGCAAGCGCCATGTCGTTATCGGCCAGGCCGGCGACAATCACCACCGGCACACGGGCCAAGGTGCTGTTTTCGCGTATTCGCGTCAGAAACTCCCAGCCATCGATGCCCGGCAACTGTATGTCCAGCGTGATCAGGCTGAGGGTTTGCTGCGGCGCCAACAGCAGGGCGGCTTCGGCACTGGCAGCGCGCAAGACGGTAAAGCCCTCGGCTTCGAGCAGCAGGCGAACCAGGTCGGCCGCCTGGTCGTCATCTTCGACCACCAGCGCAACGTGTTGATCGTCAGCGGCAGCGATGGTTGTAATCCCGACGCCAACGCCGGGACTGTGCGGCATGGCGGTTGCGGCTTGCTCCAGTGTGCGTAGCGGCAACCAGACGGCGAAGCGCGCCCCTTCGCCCTCTGCGCTGGCCACGGCCACGGTGCCCCCATGCAGTTCGGCCAGTTGTTTGACCATCGCCAGACCGAGACCGGTGCCTTCGAATTTGCGCGCCAGGCTGCTGTCGATTTGACTGAAGGCCTGGAATAATTTCGCCATGTTTTTCTTCGAAATGCCGATGCCGTTATCGCTGACGCTTATTTCGAGAAATTCGTTGTACGCATTGTCGACCAGGGGGAAGTTGTGCACCGGCCAGGTGCCGGACAGCGTGCCGACGGTACTGCGCGAAACGCGCCGCGTGCGCAAGGTCACGGGTGCGCTGTTGGGGCTGAACTTGACGGCATTTGACAGCAGGTTGTAGATAATTTGCTTGGTCTTGCGCATATCCAACTGGGGGATTCCCAAGTCTTCGCCGGTGTCAAGTTCGAGTTGGATACGCTGGGCTGCGGCCTTTTCCCGTACGATCGACAGGCTGTTCGACAGCAGGCTGTGCAAGTCGGCCGGCTCCAGTTCGAGTTCCATCATGCCTGCTTCGACCTTCGACAAATCCAGAATGTCGTTGATCAGGGACAGTAAGTGCTGCCCGCTGGTGAAAATGTCGCCGATATATTCGTGCTGGGTATCGCTCATCTGGCCCATCAAGCCATCCTTGAGCGCCTCAGAAAAGCCGATGATGGCGTTCAGCGGCGTGCGCAATTCGTGCGACATGGTGGCCAGGAACTCGGATTTCATGCGGTTCGCATGCTCCAGTTCGATATTTTTCTCTTGCAACGCGTGTTCGAAGCGCTTGCGCTCAGTCACGTCGCGTGCAGCCGCGAATACGCCTTGCACTTCGCCGTCGCGGTCCCTGAAGATGGTGGCGTTATACGACACCACGGTCTCGTGCTCATCCTTGGCGCGGACAGTGAGCTCGTAGTTGGTGACTTTGCCTTCGCGCAATACTTGCCGGATGCCTTGCTCGGCAAGCTCGGGATCGGTGAAGAAATCCTTGAACGGTGCGCCGATTAGTTCGTCACGGGTGCATCCGGTGAGCACCATCATCTGCTGATTCACGTCCGAAATGATGCCGTGGGCATCGGTCGTCATCAGCGCGTCGATATTCGATTCGATCAGCGAGCGGGTATAAAATTGCTGGTCGCGTAGCTGTTGATCGAGCAGCGCCTGGGCCGCCTCGACTTGTTTGCGGGCCGTATTGTCGGTGCCGATCAATAAGTAGCCGATGATTTTTAATTGCGCATCGCGTAGTGCGGTGATCGAGACAATCGCGGGAAAGCGGCTGCCGTCCTTGCGGATCTTGGTCAGTTCGTAGATATCTTCAATGCCACGCGAGGCCTTGAACACCAGCGCCTCAAAACCCGCCGAAATCGGCGTATCCAATTCCAGGCTTAAAGCCGCTGCCCGCGCGATCAGTTCTTGCGGGTCCGAGAGAGCGGCCGGCGTGATCCGATTGACGACATCGGATGCCGCATAGCCCAGCATGCGCTCGGCGCCGACATTGAAAAGCTGAACCACCCCTTTTTCATCAGTGGCGATGCAGGAGAAGTAGGCGCTATTGAAAATGGCGTCTTGCAATGCGCCCGTCTTGAGCAGTGTTGTTTGCCGCTGAAATTCCATGCTGCCGTCAGAGGAGCCCTGCTTTTTGCCAGCACTATCGCCAGAACCAGTTTTAGGCATAATTTTTTTCACGCGAATAATCACACATTAAGTATTTAAGGGGGGCCGACCAAGGCAGCGGCAAGAATGAGGAGGATTGGAGAAATCCTGCAGCCATATCAGGGGCTCATAATATATGAAAAATCTAACTGTACTTGTTAAATTTAATTCCCAAATTCTTGCAGCTAATGGTGGAGCTGCTACCGGTTCGCCGTCCTGGCGAGGGCGATCAGGCCATTGGTGGAGCTGTCGTGCAGCTGCGGTTGTGCGGCGCCTTCCAGTGCAGCCAGGATTTTTTGGGCCAGCACCTTTCCCAATTCGACGCCCCACTGATCAAAGCTGTTGACGCCCCATATCACGCCCTGAACCAAAACTTTATGCTCATACAGCGCGACCAGTGCGCCCAGATTTTCCGGTGTCAGCGCATCTAGCAGAATCGTGTTGCTGGGGCGATTGCCGGTAAAGGTCCGGTGCGGCACCAGTGCCGCGATCTGTGCTGGATTCATATCCTGCGCCTGCATTTCAGCGCGCACTTCTGCTGCGCTTTTGCCGCGCATCAGCGCTTCCGATTGCGCAAAGCAGTTGGCCAGCAGTGCGGCATTGTGGCCCGGTAGCTTGTGCTGCGGCTTTAACGCTGCGATGAAATCGACCGGGATCACCTCGGTGCCCTGATGCAGCATTTGGAAATACGCGTGCTGGCCGTTGGTACCGGCTTGGCCCCAAACCAGCGGGCTGCTTGCGGTTTCCAGTGTGGCGCCATCCTTGGCAACGCTTTTGCCGTTGCTTTCCATCTCCAGTTGCTGCAAGAAAGCGGGCAGCAATTTCAGGTCTTGCAGGTAAGGTGCAATCGACAGCGACGCGCAGCCGAGGAAATTCCGGTTCCATACGCCGATCAGCGCCAGCAAAACCGGCATGTTCGATTCTAGCGGCGCGCTGCGGAAATGCTGATCCATCGCGTGCGCGCCTTGCAGGAACTCGGCAAAATGGTCGAAGCCGATCGCCAGCGCAACTGGCAATCCGATTGCCGACCAGACCGAATAGCGCCCGCCGACCCAATCCCAGAACGGGAACATATTCTCGGGGTCGATGCCGAACGCTTTCACCGCTGCGGTATTGGTCGACAGCGCGACAAAATGCCGGGCCAGCGCCGCCTCGGTGCAGCCCTGTTGCAGCAACCAGTTGCGCGCCGAATGCGCGTTCATCATGGTTTCTTGGGTGGTGAAAGTTTTGGAAGCGATGATGAAGAGCGTGGTTTCCGGATTGCACTTGCTTAGTACCGCATCCAGATCGCAAGCGTCGACATTCGACACAAAATGTAGCTGTAAATCGGGCTGAGCAAACGGGCGCAAGGCTTGACACACCATTCTGGGGCCGAGGTCGGAGCCGCCAATGCCGATGTTGACGATGTCGGTGATGGTGGCGCCGCTATAGCCCAGCCATTCTCCGCTGCGCACGCGCTGGCTGAATGCGCGCATCCGGTCCAGCACCGCATGCACATCCGCCATCACATCCTGGTCATCGAGCGACAATCGGGCATCGCGTGGTGCGCGCAGCGCGGTATGCAGCACCGCGCGGTTTTCAGTGGTATTGATTTTGGCGCCGGCAAACATCGCGTCGCGCTGTTGTTCCACGCCACGTTCGCGCGCCAGATCGAGCAGCAAATGCAGAGTTTTGGCAGAAATCAGATTTTTGGAATAATCCAGCAGCAGGCCATCGGTCTTGAGCGACATGCCGGCAAAACGCTGTGGGTCCTGTGCGAACAAATCCGGCAGTTGCCAGTTTTTTGCGTTTTCGCAGTGGGATTGCAGGGCGGCAAAAGAGGTACTGGCAGTAAGTGATTGCATGGGGATTCCGATCAAGGTTGCTGGCAGGTGAATAAAACACCCCTGAATATAAAGTTAAAACAGGTCGGAAATTTTGCGAATTATATAATTAACAATAGTATTGACAGGATTGCCGCCGAAAAATTCCTTTGCAATGCGTGTGGGGAGGTAAGTGTGAGGAAGTAAATTTCCAGACGGCAGTATTTTGAGCAGGATGCCGCCCGCAGGTTCTTCGACATAGTGCTCATAGTGCTATATACGATATCCGAATAAGCATAGCGCGTAAAAATCGTTGTGATGCATAAGCGGCTTCGCTACAGTACGCAGCATTCACCCAATTCCTTTAGTCGCAACGCACATGCATCACGGATGCAGCGCCAGTTGCTGTTCCACAATTCAAAACGAGGTCTAATGAAGTTAACTTTCGACAATGTACAAAAAAGTTTTTCCGGTCTGCACGTGATCGATAACTTTAGCCGCGAGATCGAAGATGGCGAGCTAGTGGCTTTGGTCGGCCCGTCCGGTTGCGGCAAATCGACGCTGCTGCACATTGCTGCCGGACTCGAAACGCCAGGCAGCGGCAGTATGCTGGCGGATGGTCAGCCAATTACAGGTCCGCATCCGCAGCGCACTTTGATGTTCCAGGAAAATGCGCTTTATCCTTGGCTGACGCTGTTGCAAAACGTTGCGTTGGCGCTGGAATTTCAGAAAATCGACAGGCAGGAAGCGCAGATCCAGGCCACAAACTGGCTGGCGAAAGTCAATCTGGAAGGTTTTGAAGCCTATTATCCGCATCAGGTTTCAGGCGGCATGCGGCAACGCGCTGCACTGGCGCGGGCATTCATTTCGCGTCCGCAAGTGTTGTTGCTGGACGAGCCGTTCGGCGCGCTCGATGCGCTGACCCGGATGACTTTGCAGGATGCATTGCGCCAATTGATTCGTGAAGAACGGCCGACGGTTTTGCTGGTCACGCACGATGTCGACGAGGCGCTGTTCTTGGCCGACCGGATTCTGGTGTTTAGCGCACGGCCGGCCACGGTGCTGCGCGAATTCAATCTGGCGCATCATGAAAAAACTCACGACCTGTCTGAGTTTTCAGTAATCCGGCGCCAAATTCTGGGGCTGCTGGGAATCCATGCAGAGCAAGACAATTTTGCAAAATCATTAGAAGAGGCTGGCGTATGAAACTGAAAAAAGTATTAATTTCCACTTTGGCGGTATTGGCGCTCAGTAGTCAGGCATTGGCTGCCGACAAATTCAAGGTCGGTTATTTGCGCGTGATGGACGACGCGCAGGCGATTGCCGCGCATGAAGGCGGCTACTACAAGAAACAGGGTCTGGATGTTGAGCTGATCGAATTCAAATCTGGCACCGATCTGATCAAGGCCATCGTCGGCGGCCAGCTCGATACCGGCGTGCTCGGCTTTACCAATGCGGTGGCGTGGGCATCCAAGGGCGCCAATCTGAAAGTGGTGGGTGGCGCGCAGCATGGTTACCATGCGATCGTGGTGCGCGAAGACTCCGGCATCAAGGATGTCGCCGGACTGAAAGGCCGTACGCTGGCATCGCAAAAGGAAGGCAGTACCGCCGACACCGTGTTGAAAGGCGTGGTATTGAAGAATGCCGGGTTGACCGCGGAGGATGTCAATATCATGGGCGTTAGTCCACAAGTCGCGGTGCAGTCGCTGGTGGGCAAACGGGTCGATGCTGCGTTCCTGTTCGAGCCGCAAGCCAGCATTGCGCAATTGATTGCGCCGGTAAAGCAAATTTACGAAATCGGGGAAGTCTGGCCTTTCCCGTGCATGGTCGTCATCACTTCCGGCGAGACGCTGGCAAAACGCCGTGCAGATGTGTGGAAATCGCTCGATGCCCAGCGCGAAGCAATCGATTTGTTGCAAGAGAAACCGGCCGAAGCATCCAAACTGATCGCCTCTTATTTCATTTCCGAGCCGACGCTGAAAACCCTCAAGCACGGCGACTTGCCGCGTGAAGACGTGATTCGCGATGCCATCAAGAGCCAGACTTTCAGCGCCGCATTGACCGCCAAGGAACAACTTCGGATGCAGGAAATTGCCGGTATCATGCAACAACAGGGCGCATTGAAAACCCGCGACGGCAAGCCGTTCGACGTCGACAGCATTCTCGATCTGTCGTGGCAAAAGGACCGTAAACTATAATTACGCGTTTTTTCTAGTTCTAGAAGGCCGGCAGCACGCCGGCTTTCGTATTTTTGAAGTCGCCATGAGTACTCAAATTCGCATTACCGGTTATCAAAAAAAATTTGCAATGATTCTGGCGATTGCCTTCATCCTGCTGATGTGGCAAATCGCTGCATGGTCGTTGCCTGCATTTTTAATGCCGGATGTGCATACTGTGCTGCTGCGCCTGTGGGGTGATTTGCAGACAGAACAGTTCCAGACCGCCCTGTGGGGCAGCCTGTCGCGGCTAGGCATCGGTTATGGCGCGGCCTTGTTGCTGGGAATCGGTTTTGGCCTGATCGGCGCGGTACTGTTTTTCTTTCGCGAAGTATTGAAGTCAGCCATCATCATTTTGCAATCGATCCCATCGATTGCATGGGTGCCGCTACTGTTGATTCTGATGGGTTTCGGCAGTGCGCCGATCATCATCGTGGTGGCGATTGCGGCATTTTTTCCGGCCGCGCTGTCGGTCATGAATGCCACCGAAAGCGTGCAAAAAGTGCATGTGTCGGCAGCGCGCGTGATGGGTGCCAGTCGCCTCGACCTGCTCAAACGCGTCTACCTGCCGGCCGTGATGCCGGAACTGATTACCGGCGCGCAACTGGCTTTCGGCAATGCATGGCGGGCGCTGATCTCCGCAGAAATGCTGATCGGTTTCGGTGAAGGACTGGGGCGCACGCTGGCGTATGCGGGTGAAACTGCCGATATGGTCGGCGTCATGATGAACATCCTGACGATTGCGATTCTGGCAGTCCTGATCGATCAACTTATCCTCGAAAAACTGAAGCACCGTTTGCTGCGTTATCAATACGTTTAGTCGTTTAGTATTTAGTCATGGAGTCTGCAATGCCGGTCAAGCAAGCATTTCTGCTGCGTACACTAATGGCCGTTGCCTTGGGATGCACCAGCCTGACAACGCTGGCCGCCAGCCTTGCGGTTGGCGTGGGCAGCATAGTGCCGCCTTACGCGGCGGGCGCCAAATATCGTACTTCCGAAAGTGTCGAGACCCTATTGGCGACAGATTTGGCTGTACGGTTGCAAGTACCGCTGACCACGCTGCGCGCAACGCCTGCCAATCGCCAGCAGTTGCTGGCTGGCGGCAAGGCGGATGTAGTGTTGGCAGCGATTGCCGACACCGATCCATTCATGCGCAGCGCAACCGTGGTGCCGACTGGCTATGCCGCTGCGCCGCTGGCAATCCTGCGCACCGATACCGATATCAAGAACCCGGAACAGCTCAAAGGACGCACCGTTTGCCTGTCCGAAGGCGGCGCTTATGTCGGCAGCATGGCCGCCCGATACGGTGCGATTGAAAAAGTCACCAAAGCGCCAGCCGATTCCCTGCTGGCGCTCAGAGTCGGTGCATGCGACGCCGCGGTACACGACGACACGCTGCTAAACGAATTGCTCAAGCTGCCGGAATGGCAGAAATTTTCTGCCCGGCTGAAAGTCGGGCCGCGCACGACACTGGTGATGATCGCGCCTGCGGGTAACGCCGATACGCTGGCGTTCCTGAAAAAAACTGCGCGTGTCTGGGCGGCGAAAAATTACGGGAATCAGATCGCGAAACACTGGGCCCGCGACGTGGCGTTTGAAGTGTATTTGGATCAGAACGTGCCGGATTGCCATTAGTTCGATTCAGATAAGTTCGCAATGGAATGCACCGGAACAAAAAAGCTGCATGCTCATGATGAGCAATGCGGCTTTGAAATTTGTCTAAAACTTGTATCTGGTCCCCGACTGGAACCGTGAAATGGCTTGAAACCCGCATGGATGCTGGGTTTCTACTTCATAAGTACCAACAAAAAGAAAAGTGTTCCACCGTCGCTGGTTTGCAACAGTGGTTTTTTTGACTATTGCAGCAGGTCCACGCCCAGCAGCAGGGCCGGTCGTGCATCGCGTTCGATGGGTTCCTGCTGTCGCTCGCTATCTGTGCCTTGGAAACCAATGTGGAAACACTGGTATTGGAAAAAATTGACAGTTAACAGCTCTCAGGAAATCAATATCGACTAATGCGCCTTGATGTAGTTTTGGAATAAATTTCAAATCAATTTCACATGATTACTTATCATTAATTACTATGGAGAAATTGTTTTCAGAGTAACAAGGATGGCGAGTGAAAACGCAAGCCTACTTTTCGGGGATACGCGAAACAATCATTGCGCAACTGGATAGCGCCAACGAAAGCGTAATAGTCGCCGTCGCTTGGCTCACGGACCGCACTCTTTTTGAAGCACTTGTTTCATGCCAGGGGCGCGGTGTTGCAGTATCGTTGGCTGTTCTGGATGATCGCATCAACCGTCAATCATCCATCGCCTGGGAGCGGCTTACTGCTTTGGGAGGCAGGCTTTGCTGGCTGCCTGAGGGCACTGCCCGTGCTGGCTCCCTGCATCACAAATTCTGCCTGATCGACAGCGATACCGTGATCAACGGTAGTTTTAACTGGACTTACCGCGCCAGTAGCGCGGATGAAAACATCATCGTGATTCAGGGTGATGCGGACTTCGCCGCACAGTTCCAGCAGGCTTTTTTGCACCTGCTCGATAAGCATGGGCACGATGCCAGGCCGATTGTGATTGATCGTGCAAAGCTCTTATCCCGCCTGACTGTCATTGCCAAGCTGCTGGAACTGGAGGACTTCGATGACCTGCCGGCGCAGGCCAACAAGCTCGACCATGCTAAAAGCATGAGTGAGATTGCAGATTTGATGTTGCAGTTGAACCAAAAAGACTGGGCGGGTGCGAGGACGCAGGTCAACAGCCTGCTGGCACGGGGACTCGCCGTGACCGTGTATGTGGACCCATTGGTCGAGGAATATCGTTGGCAAGTTCGCCTGTTTAGCATTCAGGTATTGGCGCTGGAAGCTGAGTTGGCGGAGATGCAAAGGCAGATTCACTTGTTCGATTACCAGCAGGAGCAAGCCATAGGCGATCTGATTCGCTGCTATCTGGATGTCAAGCGACGCTACCTGCATCAGTTGCATCAAAAAACTGGCCAAGACGAAACCCGTCAGGAAGCCGAGGCTGCGGAAGACACCTACCGTCAATATGAGGAAGCCCGAGCAGCACAGGCCGACGAACCAGAACCGGTAAAACTGGACCCGCAGCAACTGGCCGAACTCAAAAATATTTACCGCAAGCTCGCCATGCAATGTCACCCGGACCGTGTGAAAGAGGAAGACAAGGCGCGCGCCAAAGTACTTTTTCAGCAGATGCAAGCGGCTTACAAGAATAATGATATTGCCGGAATGCAAGGATTGAAGCTGCTAATTGAACAAGGCCTGAGGCTTGCCCAAGACACCAGCGTATCGGACCAAGTCGACCAGTTACAACGGCGGTTGACAGAACTGCAAACACTCATGGCGCAACTCACCCAGCAATTAAAAACCATCAGCAAGAGCGCCACTTGGCAAACGCTCAGCACCCAACAGGATTGGAGCGCATGGTTTGCACAGCGGGCCGGGCAACTGCAGACTGAGATTGAACGTTACCAGGACGCATTAGAGCAATCCCCATCGGAGATTCCCGCATGAGATCACTGGTTCCCATTAGCGCGCCGGGTGCACTATCCGTCGCGCTGTCCCGACGCTGCGATATTGTTGCCAGCACGCTCGAAACGCTGGAGCAGGCTGAAATCATCCAGTTCTTTCGGGAATATCCGGAGTTGTTTGGTCAGTGCGTGCAGCGATATTACCCGCTCACTGAGGCGCAGCTTGCGAGATATGCAGATCAGTGGGATTGGGAACTATTGAGTGAAAACGCTGGACTTCCATGGAGCATTGACCTGCTCGAACAGTTTGCAGAAACGTGGGATTGGGGGGCACTGAGCTATAACTCTGAACTGCCATGGGGTATTGACCTGATCGAGCGCTTTGCCGACAAGTGGTATTGGCATCTGTTGAGTGAGGATTACGGGCTGCTGCCATGGAGCATTGACCTGATTGAACGCTATGCCGACAAGTGGGATTGGGGAGTGTTGAGTAAAAACTCGGGATTGCCCTGGTCAAAACAGTTATTCAGGCAATTTGAAACTAATTGGCATATGGAATCCGTTAGCAAGCTTCAGCACTTTGACCTTCGAGTTTTGTCAGAAAAACAAATTGACCAACTCTTGCGGAATATTTTCATCGACCAGAAACCTACAACATACAACGGAGTCATCAGCAGTGAAACACGAACTGACAGCTAACCTATGGGCATTCCTTGATTCGAGCACTGGCTTGATTTACGCAGTCGCCGGTCGGGCATATCAATTGACTGGCAACGATGAAGAAAAGTTGGCGACACTTCGCGTCCTCTCCAGGCACGACTTTCGTTGCGCAACTCGCAGCGGTCTTGGCGATCGCTTCAAAGTAACGTACCCCAGTGGCGAAACAAAATCCGGCGTAACAAGCCCGAAAGCGATGAACGACCCAAATTCTATGCTGTTCGAAGAGGTGTTAAATCAGATTGAGGCGGCGTTACCTCGCATTACTGATTTCGAAAGGGGTGTAACGATTAAGCAAAAATTTTCTGAACAGCCCCTTTGCGTGCAGACAATTGTTTTCGAGGATGATGCCGGCGCGTGCCGTGCGATTGTCACTGCAGAAGACAAGCAGTGGCTTCAGAAAATGATGGAATAACTGGCGGATATGTCGATTAGAAACACCTTCAATAAAACGATGTACTGGACCCGAAGCCGAGTGTTTGATTAGACATTCATGTGCATTTATAAACATATTTGACCAATAACAGTTATCAATCTAATGACAAGATTCGCCGACCCGATGGTAATTCAATGCCCGCAATGTGCTGCCCATCTCCTTGAGAGTCGATTGGCGTCAATCAACGCTTACGATGTGAGGACATGGTCAGACGGGTGCTCCAACAATTGGGCACTAAATTCCAGATCGGCACTGGCGCACTGTCCCGGCTGCCATGGCGTATTTTGGTATGCAGATGCAAAACGGCTTGGCCTGCTTCCGTGCGAACCCAGACCGATGAACCGATTTACCAGCTTGTATGCAAAGCTGACCGGGGATAAGCAGGGGCGGTTGGCGGAGCAAGCAGAATGGTGTTCGATTCCATTGGAAGCAAAAAACGCACAACGCACCATCCTGCCAGAACTTCCCGATTTGCTGCTGGCATTAAAAGATGCCGCGCATCTGACGCCAGCGCGTGAAGCTGTCGTGCGCCGGACAATTTGGTGGCGCAGCAGCGACCACCTGCGACGTAGGACCGACGGCACACCCGTGAAGGATGCGCCCGTGCTTTCTGCCACCGCAACTAAAGAAAATCTGCTGGCGCTGCTCCAACTGCATGAAAGTGCCATCGTGGAAGACCCAGTCGAAAAAGCTGAAATATTGCGGCAACTTGGACGGTTTGACGAAGCAATCGCTCTATTGCAGCCGATCAGTTCCGATGGTGAAAAACCTAATCCCGCATCCAAAATCATGCAGTTCGCGTGCAACAGAGAGACCAGCGTCATGGTGTTGTGACGCAGTCAATATGATTTCGCATTGAGCGTCAGATTAGGCCAAACTCCTACGTTGCGGAGTTTCCACTTCAGAGTCAAAACACTGTCTTAACAAACGGAGCCACATTTTGACTTGCCAAATTTGCCACCACCAATCAAAACGCAATGTGCGTTTCATAACGTCCCGAGCAGAAATTTGTCAACGGTGCATTACTGAACTCATTAGCGCAGAGCAATCACCTTATCAAGTACTTGAACTTAAGCGTCAAACATATCGACAGCAGCGACTCGAAATTATTGAACAAAATATAAATCGTCTATATCGGTCTAGCCGTCCAGCACCAGAGATGGACTCGGCAGCCTTAGGTCGGGTAAACACAACGGCCCTTTCAGAAGCAAAGAGGACTGAGGGAATACTTACTTCACTATACCGATCAATTTTTGACGATAGCGAACGCAACGCGCAAGCAGTTAGGATTGCCACTTTACACAGAGACGAAATAATTTCCGCACACGATGCGGCATTGGCAGCTCATATTGTTGAGCAACAAGCCATTAAATCGGAGATTAGAAAATTTACGGCCAAGCTTAGAGAAGTTAATGCGCGTGCAGAGGAGGACCTTGAAAGCCACCTTGCCACATTACTGGTTCCAACTCCTACAAAGTCAAAGGAAGTCAGACTCTTGCGCGCAAATAGGTTGGGGATATTGGCCTTTAATCACACACGAATCGAACGGCCCGATGGTCCGGAATACGATACGCTAAAGCGTTCTGTGCGAAAGCAAGACCAGTATCAGTGTATGTGCTGCTTCAGGGGAGACGATAAGGGTGAATTGCACGTTCACCATATAATCCCGCTCTATAAATATGGGACAAATAACGAAGCAAATTTGGTCACGCTTTGCCATCCATGTCATAACAAACAGCATCCGGATTTCAAGGTTAGCCGCAATCAACCGATTCGCAGAACGCGAAAAACGGAATCATTTATCGCAGTGGATATTGAGACGACAGGATTTTCCAAGGACGACTCCATCATCGAGATTGGTGCCGCACTGTTTAAAGATGGGAATCTTAAGCGTACCTATCAATCGTTCGTTCACACAAAGCGCCAATTGCCCCAAGCGATTATTCGACTAACGGGAATAACCGACGAGATAGTGCGTCAGGCACCAAAAGCGGATGTCGTGATGACGAAGTTCATCAAATTCATTGGGGCAGAACAACTGGTATTTCATAATGCATCGTTTGATATGCGATTTATTAAGCGCTGTGCAGATGATATTCATCAATCAATAGAGAACTCCATTGTCGACACATTGAAAATATCGCGTGTAAAACTGCCTCAGCTTCAAAACCACAAACTCGCTACGCTAATTGACCACTTTCAAATTGACCGCCGCCCAAGGCACCGAGCAATAGATGATTGTGTGGCTACCGGCCTCTTATACCTTCGCCTATCCGCGCTCAAAACGCAACCTCCCATTGCGCGCATACCCAGAGCGAAGAAGCATAATAATCAGGGACCAACTGAGCAAAATTACAATCCAGAAATGGGAGGCGACGAACGAAACTTGCAGCATCTTCGATCCATAATGATGGAGGAATGACGTGATAAAGTTTAATTACAATCTATTAACTATAAATGCCAAACGAAGTGATTGCGTTGCTGGATCGCATAAGAGGCGAGCACGGAAAATTGTACATTCTGGTGAACGACTTCACTGACAAGCAGTATTAATGCGCCGTCTGCCTTGCTGTAATGGCTTCGCTCACCCATAAATTCAGGCTCTTGCCTTCGGCTTGTGCGGCCACCACGGCGCGGGCATGCACATCCGGTTCAACGCGGACAACAAAGCGCCCTGAATAGGTTTTTTGCGGCTTCCTGCCTATCTTTTCACAAGCTTCAAGGTAATCCTCTACCGCTTCGATAAATGCGGCCTTTAATTCGGTAACGGATTCACCGTGAAACCCTATTACGTCATCAATCCCGGCAATACGTCCGGTAAATAGCGCATCTTCATCTGAATAAGCTACCCTTGCTGCATAGCCTTTGTGTGTCATGGTGCTCATGGTTTTATCCCTGCCTTTATCAAAAATTCTCGTGCGTCTCGGACCTGATACCGCTTCGCTTCTTTTGCTGGATGCGGGCGGTGAAAAGCTGCCACAATACCGCCCATTTCAAACCGAACGCGGGAGCCATTGCCTTCAATAATCTTTGCGCCACACGCCACAAATAAAGCTTCAATCTTGCGCCACTCAAGCGAACCGCTGGCAGGGTCTGAAAATACGTCTATCAATGTTTTGCGGTGTGTACTATTCATTTTTCCATGATACTACTTTTAGATACTAAACAAAGTATGATTATTGACGCTTAGATGTCGACAGAACCACAGCCACCGGCTACGGAAAATCAAAGCCGGAACGCTCCGCCAGGTGCGGCAGGGACAATGGCATCGGAGCAAGGGAACGTCAGCGCATCAGCCAAGATCACAGCGCCTGTAAAAGGATGTCAACGCACCTTACAGAGAACCTTGCGGGAACAAAAAAGCCGCATGCTCATGGTGAACGATGCGGCTTTGAAATTTGTCTGAACCTTGTAACTGGTCTCCCCGACTGGAATCGGACCAGTATCCCACGCTTAGGAGGCATGTGCACTATCCATTGTGCTACGGGGAGACGCTTCGCTTGCACGCAATTGCGCTCGGTCGCTCGCAATTGCGTGCGCATTATCGCACTAAACTTGCATTGATCCTTACATTGATCGGCCGGCATTGTAGCTGACGCGAACATCTGGGATCGTGTCTTTAATTGGACAATCGGTACAATGCATGCTTTATTCATCAATTCGGCCGGCGCTTTTGCAGTGCCGTCCATCCATCATCAGGGCATTATGGCAGTCATTTCTATTTCAAACGCACAGCTTGCTTTCGGTCATGTAGCGTTGCTCGATCATGCTGATTTTTCGCTCGACTCCGCCGAGCGGGTCGGCTTGATCGGCCGCAATGGTACCGGTAAATCTTCCTTGCTCAAGGTCATCTCAGGTATTAACAAACTGGATGACGGTTTGCTGGCCATGCAGCAGGGGATCAAGATTGCGTATGTCGAACAGGAGCCGCATTTTGAGCCGGACGTGACAGTATTCGATGCGGTCGCTTCTGGCATGGGCGAGATGGCGACATTGCTAACGGAGTATGAAGCTTTGACCGGGCAATTTGGCGGTGACGACGATGACGCCTTGTTGGAGCGCATGCACGATATCCAGGTCAAGCTGGATGCGGCTGACGCCTGGAGCCTGAACAATAAAGTTGAAGCCACGCTGGACCGCCTGAACCTGGAAGGCGGATCAAAAATGGGGACGCTGTCGGGTGGCATGCAAAAGCGCGTGGCGCTGGCGTGTGCGCTGGTCAGCGCGCCGGATGTGTTGCTGCTAGATGAGCCGACCAACCATCTCGATTTCAGCTCAATTCTGTGGCTGGAAAGCTTGCTGCGCGATTACAAGGGCAGCGTGCTGTTCATCACCCATGACCGCAGTTTTCTGGACAATGTCGCCACGCGTATTGTTGAGCTCGATCGCGGCCGCTTGCTGTCTTTTCCGGGCAATTACACCGCCTACGAAGTGCGCAAGGCCGAGCAACTGGAAATCGAAGAGGTTGAAAACGCCAAGTTCGACAAGTTCCTGGCGCAGGAAGAAGTCTGGATTCGCAAAGGCGTGAAAGCGCGCCGGGTGCGCGACGAGGGCCGTGTGCGCCGTCTAGAAGCGCTGCGCCTGAACCGCGATGCGCGTCGCAATCAGCAAGGGCAGGTCAATCTGGCGGTGTCGTCGGGCGAGCGCTCCGGCAAGATCGTGGCTGAGTTGGAAAATGTATCGAAGAGTTATGGCGACAAGGTTATCGTGCGCGATTTCAGCGCGACTTTGCTGCGAGGCGACAAGATCGGCCTGATTGGCGCCAACGGTGCCGGCAAAACCACTTTGCTGAAGATGATTCTGGGTCAGGAGCAACCGGATTCCGGCAGCATCAAGCAAGGCACCAAGCTGCAGATCGCGTACTTTGATCAGATGCGCGCCCAGCTCAACGAGAACGACACTTTGGCCGACACCATCGCGCCGGGCAGCGACTGGGTCGAGATCAACGGCCAGCGCCGCCATGTGATGACGTATCTGAACGATTTTCTGTTTTCGCCTGAGCGAGCTCGCTCGCCGGTGAAATCGCTGTCCGGCGGCGAGCGCAATCGGTTGTTGCTGGCGCGCCTGTTCGCCAAGCCAGCCAATGTGCTGGTGCTGGATGAACCGACCAACGATCTGGATATCGATACGCTGGAATTGCTGGAAGAACTGCTGGAAGAGTACAAGGGCACGGTATTTCTGGTCAGCCATGACCGTACTTTCCTCGACAACGTGGTGACCGAGGTGATCGTTTCCGAAGGCGACGGCCTGTGGCGCGAATATATTGGCGGCTACAGCGATTGGGAGCGGGTACGGCCGTCGCAAACGGCTGTCATCAAGGCTGCCAAGGCTGAACTGAAGGCCGAGCCGAAACAGGAAGTGGCAGCAGCTGCGCCAAAGAAAAAGCTCAGCTACAAGGAGCAGCGCGAATTGGAAGAATTGCCAAAGCTGATTGCTAATCTGGAAGCTGAGCAAAAAACTATTTCCGAGCGTTTGGCTAGTCCTGATTTATACAAACAACCGGCAGCGGAGGGCAAACGGCTCAATGCGCGCTTTGCCGAGATCGACGGCTTGTTGCTGGATGCGCTGGAACAGTGGGAAATCATCGAGGCCCGCGCCAAGGACTAAATCGGTCTTTTATTATGTGTAGGGAGTATGCATTAAAAGTGCTTTACTCCCGCAATAATTTGGCGAGACTTTAAAAATACATGTGCTGGCATTAATTCTTAAAACGATTTCCTTGCAGCATAGGATCAGCCCGTGCGTTTGCAGGCGGCGCGCAGTCCCGGCAGCCTTTCGCGCAGCGTGTCGGCGTCCGCTGCATATGGTCGTTTGGCCAGATAGTTTTCCAAGTCTTGCAGCGCCGGTTGCGGGTGCGACAGGCTGGCGTGCGCTAAGCCGCGGTCGCGGCGCTCGGTGATGTCTTCCGGTAACAGAATGACCAGCCTTTGCTGCACCGCCAGAAATGCTTCCCAATTGGCTTCATCTACCAAGATGGATTTTAGGTTGCGTAACATGCGCGCCAGTATTTCGCGCGGATGCGCAGCAGATAAATAGTGCGCCAGCGTACTTGCCTGCGACTCTTCTGCAGGTTCGATATACGGCAACAGCCGCTCTTCCAGTGCCTCGCGCGTCAAGCTATTGCCGTTTAGCGGGTCGATAATGATTTCGCCACTCGGTACTGACAAGCCCATCAGGAAGTGTCCCGGGAAAGCGATTCCTTTCATCTTTAGTCCAATTTGCTGCGCCATTTCCATGAACAGTACGGCCAGAGATATCGGAATTCCGCGTCGGGTCGCGAGGACTTGCGGCATCAGGCTGTTGCCGATGTCGTAAAAATGGTTGACGTTGCCGCTAAAACCCAATTCACGGTAAAAATACTGCTTGAGCAGAAGTAATTTTTGGATATCTGTCATATCCGGCGTCAGCCGTTGCTGCAAGGTGGCGGCAAAGCCATCGACGGTGGCCTGGGTGGCGCCAAAATCAAGCCGCTCATCCATGCCCTGCGCGACGGCGAGCGCCGCTTCGAACAGGGGAATCGCGTCGTCCTGACTCACCAAGGTGGCAAAGTAATCAAGCGGTTGAATCATCATTTGAGCATTTTGCCAGTAATTCTGTTATCCGGCTGCAAGCGGGTTCGCGTTTACAACGCAATCCGCTTGAAGTCCCGAAATCGGAAACCCATCGCCAGTAGTGCGCTGAAGTATGTTGTGATGCACACACCAATGATCAGGAATAGTGCGCCGATGCGCATCAACGGCTGCGCCTTCATCACCATCCAGTCGAATTGGGCGGCGCTCCAGAGAGCAACTCCGGCCAGCAAAAACAGAGCGCCGACAAGACGGATCATGAACAGGCCCCAGCCTTCTTTGGGCGTGTAAATTTTGCGCCGGCGCAGGCCAAAATACAGCAGCAGCGCATTTATACAAGCGCCCAGGCCGATCGCCAATGCAAGCCCGGCGTGCGCAAACCACGGGACGAAAACCAGGTTCATCAACTGCGTGGCGATCAAAACACCGATTGCAATTTTGACTGGCGTGCGGATGTCCTGTTTTGCATAAAACCCCGGCGCCAGGATTTTGACCAAAATCAGGCCGATCAACCCGACGCCGTAAGCTACCAGTGCATTGCCGGTCATGGCGACGTCACGTGCGGCGAATTTGCCATAATGAAATAGTGTCGCCGTCAGCGGTTCAGCCAGGGTTAAAAGCCCCACTGCAGCCGGCAATGCGAGCAGGAAGGTCAGCCGCAAACCCCAGTCCAGCAGATCCGAATATTCAGCTTTATCGCCATCTGAATTGGCTTTCGACAGACTCGGCAGCAAGATCGTGCCAAGCGCCACGCCCAATAACGCGGTAGGAAATTCCATCAGGCGATCCGCATACGACAACCAGGAAACACTGCCGTTGGCCATGCGGGACGCGATATTGGTATTGATCATCAGGCTGATTTGCGCCACTGACACCGCAAAAGTCGCCGGCACCATCTGCTTGAGCACACGCCGCACGCCGGCGTCACGCAGGCAAAATACCGGATTGAGCGAGATGTGCGGCAGCATGCCAATTTTCAGCAGTGCCGGGATCTGCACCGCCAGTTGCAGTATGCCGCCGACGAACACCGCAATCGCCAGCGCGTACACCGGCTGCTCGAGCATCGGCGCCAGAAATAGTGAAGCGACAATGAAAGATAAGTTGAGTAGCACCGGCGTCAGGGCGGGAATCTTGAATTCGCGCCAGGTATTGAGGATGCCGCCAGACAGAGCTACCAGCGACATGAATCCAATGTACGGAAACATGATGCGCGTCATCATCACTGACGCATCAAACGCTTGCGGATTGGATTTCAATCCGGTGGCAATCAGATACACCACCGCAGGCGCTGCCAAAATGCCGATTACGCAGGTAATAAGCAACGTCCAAGTCAGCACAGTGGCAACATGGTCGACCAGTTCCCGAGTCGGCTGATCGCCTTTCTGGTTCTTGTATTCAGCCAGAATAGGTACAAAGGCCTGGGAAAAGGCACCCTCTGCAAACAATCGACGCAACAGATTAGGAATGCGGAAAGCGACGAAAAACGCATCCGTATAAGCAGAGGCGCCGAACGCACGTGCGATCAGAAACTCGCGCAGCAGACCGGTCACGCGGGATAGCATCGTCATGCCCGATACGGTGGCTAGTGTTTTAAGCAAGTTCATCAGATTTGCTCCGATAAACCCCGGCCTTCAGGCCGGGGAGTGAAAGGAGCGGAAGCCGAAGGCTTCCTTTCTGTGGCGCTTGAAAACATGCTGACCTCCTTAAGAGTGGCGTATATTAGGGGTATGAAACGCACAAATATATATCTGACCGACCCCTCCGTTGAGCGACTTAAAGCGCTGTCAAAACAGACCGGGCTTTCCGTTGCAGAACTGATTCGTCGCGCCATTGATGATTTCCTGAAAAAGCAAAAATGATTCTTGTCTACAGATACCGTGTGAAGTCGTTGAACGGATTGCTGAATAAGCAAAGCCGGGCCTGCAACTTCGTCTGGAATTTCTGTAACGACCGACAAAAGGATGCGTTGCGCTTTGGTCGGCGTTGGCATACCGGCTTCGACTTGAACAAGCTCACGCAAGGCAGCAGCAAGGAACTTGGTTTGCATTCCGGCACCGTCAATGCGGTGTGCGAGCAATACGCCCAATCTCGCTCGCAAAAGAAGCGACCCTATCTGCGCTACCGCAGCGCCAAGAAGTCGCTGGGCTGGGTACCGCTCAAGGGCCGTGAATTGAAGCGCGAAGGTGAGGCGTTCCGCTTCGCGGGCAACACCTTTCGCGTGTTCCATAGTCGCGCCCTGCCGGAAAGCAAGATTAAGGATGGCACCAACTTTTCCAGAGATCGGAAAGGAAACTGGTTTCTCAATATCGTGATTGATGTAGTGGCTGTTGCCATTGGCGCGCGAATGCCAGTGCGCGGCGTTGGCATTGACCTTGGCTTGAAAGAGT
>JBGSTZ010000006.1:0-13852 GCA_041736255.1 Burkholderiaceae bacterium | reverse complement strand
ACTACGAGGAGCGCTACCGTGAGAGCGTACTTCGGAATCTGGCAAAGCGTGCCGAAAAAATGGGCATGAAGCTCGTCGCAGGCGAACCGATTGAATTAAAACCCATTTAAAATCAGTCACATGAACTGTGTTTCTTAAGAGTATGTACAAAAACATTGTATTACCGCAATATATTAAAGCGACTTAAAAAATACAAGATGCAGTAACATAAGCATAACTGCATTGCAAAATCGAGCATCACCATTAGCACAAGCACATCGGCACAATGAAAAATTGGATATCCGCTGCCAAATATGCTAACATCTACCCCCTTTTCGTCAACGTTCGCGGTAACCGGTTTGTGACATTCAACACTGAAAAAGTAAACAGTGCTGACTAATACAAATACAAGCAAAACGCACGCTGGCAAAACGGGAAGATGTATCTCTCACTAGCACTTGCTTGTGAGTACACCTGTAAAAGTTCTCAGCAACTAAAAAACAGGCTACGAAACAAAGAACAAATTACATGCATTTCTGCTACTAGCATTTTTCCCGGTAGCAATGAACGCACTGTAAAACTCACAGAAACATGTGACCCACTCTTTGGTGTAAAAACCAATCATGACTATGTTGCCAGGCGGGACATGCGATCGACACAACGTTTATCGATGTAGCGCCCTGCGTCAACAAGATAGTCGAGCGCTGGCCGCCATTAACTTGAAAGAATCATGAGCGCACTTACCGCACTAATTGCTGCCGTACTTGTTTTGTTATTGGGGGCTGGTATTTGTTTGCTCCCTTTACGCAACACCATCCGCGCCGGGGTCGGCATATTTTCGCAACTGCTTGCCACAGGACTCGTTTTGTTCACTGTGCTACCGGTCTTGTTTGGCGCAGAGCAGGTTGTGGGCGACCTGGCATGGGCTTATCCGGTAGGAACGCTGCGCATAAAGCTTGATGCTCTCGGCGCATTCTTTTTGGCCTGGTCGCTACCAATGACCTTGCTTGGAAGCATATACGCCGTGGGTTACATGCGTCCTTTCTTCAACGGCAAACGCAATTTGGGGATGCATTTCGCCCTGCTTAATCTGACCTCTGTGTCATTTATACTGGTATATACCGCCGAACATGCACTGGTCTTTCTTCTTGGATGGGAAATTGCCGCACTCGCCGCCTGGCTACTGGTGATATGGGACTACACCAACCAAAAAGTGCGTTTTGCCGGGTTCAATTATCTGGTCTCGACGCACATTGGCCTGATTTTTCTGGTGGCCGCCTTCATGATCATGTACACGCATTCGGAATCATGGTTCCTGACCAGTTTTGGTGGCTGGCTTAGCGCAAATGGAGGGACTAACCGCAACATCGTGTTCCTTCTGTTGGTTACCAGTTTTGGCTTGAAGTCTGCATTCTTCCCATTCCATTCCTGGCTCCCGCGCGCCCATGCTGCTGCACCAGCCCATGTCTCGGCTCTGATGTCAGGCGTCATTCATAAGGCAGGTTTGTATGCGTTGGTACGCTTCATTTTGCTTATCGGCACGCCAGACGAGTGGATGGGATGGTTCCTGATCGTCTTCTCCGCGTCTTCGGCCCTGATTGGTGCGTTGTACACGGTGGGTCAACGCGATCTAAAACGCATGCTCGGCTATTCCTCAACCGAGAATGTCGGCATAGCCGGCATCGGCTTCGGCGTCGGATGCCTGGGACTAAGCTGGAACATCCCATCGCTGGCTGCGCTCGGTTTTGCGGGTGGCTTGCTGCACTTGCTGAATCACGCTTTTTTCAAGTGCCTGCTGTTTTATGCTGCCGGTGCGGTTTATCAGGTGATGCATTCGGTCGATATGGAACGGCTTGGCGGACTTTCGCGCCTGATGCCATTGACGGCGACCGCCTTCATCATCGGCGGGGTTGCGATCTCTGCGCTACCACCTTTGAACGGTTTTACCAGTGAGTTCGTGATTTACTCAGGTCTGTTCAGCGGCACTGCTGCCGGAATCTGGGCCAAGCTGGCGCTATGCGTAGCAGGTGCCGTGCTTGCGTTCGTGGGCGCCGTCTCCGCATTGAGCATCACGCGCGCTTTCGGGGTGGTTTTCCTGGGTGCGCCACGCGACCCAAGTGTCCCGGCCGCCACCGAAGCAAGTCGATGGATGCTGATACCGATGGGCTTCCACTCTGCGGGCGTGATTTTGCTTGGCGTCATCCCTGCCTTGGGCTTCATGCTGGTACGCGGCCCCACTGAACTTGCAATGGGGCCGTTGCCGGTATCCGCAGATGCTGTTCTGTCGCCTATCATCGATTCCCTGACGCGCATCGGTATGATTTCAGGCGCATTGATTGCGTCGATTGTCCTGGTTTTGTGGTTACGTTCAAAATTAAGCTCCCAGCCTGCAGCCAGCCATGTGACCTGGCGCTGCGGTTATCCTGCACCGAGTCCCAGAATGCAGTACACGGGAGCAAGCTTTTCTTCAGACTTTTCCGCCTACTTCCGCAGCATGATGGTTTTGCTGCGCCGCAAAAAGTCTCCGATTGGCTACTTCCCGTCGGATAGTTACGTGGTCACAAATTGTGTCGATGCAGTCGAACGACGCCTGTTCTCCGTCATTGCGCATGGCGACGCATCAGCCACTGAGCTATCCAAAAAATTGCGTGAAGACGATCCACGAATTGCTTTTGCCGCCGGTCTAGTCGCCATTGTCGTGATGGCGTGGCTGGTACTGTTGTTGTGGGGGCCATTGCAATGAACCTATTTCTCACCACCTCTCACGTACTCATTGCGCTGGTAATGCCGATCCTGATGGTCGGCATCGTGAATCGGGTCAAGTCCTTATGGGCTGGCCGCAAGGGGCCGCGTATATTACAGTTGGCTTCGGATTTGCGCCGCCTGCTCGGCAAGCGCCCGGTCTTCAGCACCGTCGCCACGCCATTGTTCAGGGCTGGCGCCTATGTGGTGCTGATGGCATCCCTGCTGGCAACAATGATCGCGCCTATTCTCGGCGGCGTCTCCCTGGTGCAGTTCAATTTCGATTTCATTCTGTTTGCATACACCCTCGGACTGGCGCGCATTTTCCTGATGCTGTCCGCGATGGACGTCGGCAGTTCGATCGAGGGTATGGGCGCCGCTCGCGAAGCTTCGTTCTCCGCGTTCGTTGAACCGGCATTATTCCTGCTCGTAGGCGCTGCCAGTGTGGCCACCGGATACACCAGTTTTGCTGGCCTGATTGGCCATCTTCAGCAAGCCGAAGCATTCCGCTGGCTGGTGGTTCCCGCTGTCGTCGCCCTGTTCATCCTGTTGCAAATCGAGGCCGCACGCGTGCCGGTGGACGACCCGCATACACACCTTGAACTGACCATGATTCACGAAGTGATGATCCTCGATCACAGCGGCCCCGATCTGGCGGCAATGCATTACGCCGCGGCGATTAAGATGAGCATATACGCAGGCTTGATCGCTGCCCTGCTCAATCCATTCGATCCGCTAATTTCGCCTGTGGCTTGCGTTCTCGCCTCCTTGTTCATCATGGCCTCGGTTGCGGTAGCAGTCGGATGTGTCGAGTCCTTGATAGCACGCTTGCCGATGCGATGGGTGCCGCGCTATCTGATGCTGGCTTCGGTTGCAGCTATCTTGTGCATGGCTGCTGTAGGTTGGGGAGCAAAATTCCAATGACATTGCCACTCATCATCTTTCTTCTGGCCGCGGTGATTCCGGTCTTTTTTGGAAAAATAAAATCTGCGCCTTTTTGGCTAAGCTTGCAGGCAATCATGCTGGGCTGGAACGGCTTTGCGCACCACCCCGAGATTTCGAGCCATACGCTCATGGCGTTGTTCGAAATCATAATCGTGCGTGTTTGCATGGCACCACTACTGTTGCGCCGCACGATACACCGCAGGGCTGAGCCCAATCTGGACCTGATGCCGTCCAATCTGTTTGCCTGGGCAGTCGGTGCAGCACTCATCGTGCTGGCATTCCAGTTCGGGGGCGTATCCATGACTGACACAGGGGCACTCACCCTCGGCGTGGTCGGTGCGACAGTGATGATCGCCTTTCTTATCCTGTCGACCAACGGTTCTCCACCGGCGCAACTGGTGGCACTGCTCTTTATGGAAAATGCCCTGGCATTATTCGAATCCCTGCTTCCCGAACCGTGGCCGCTTCCGATACATGCCGGGCTCGGTGTGGTTTATATCTTGACAGTCGTCGTCGGGAGTTGGCTGCTGGGAACACTCTCCTCTTCCAGAACTCCGGTGGCGCAGGCAGAACAAAAGGAGATTCTATGAAAGGCGCAGAATTGTTGACAATTAACGAATCCAATATTGAGCCCACTGCTGAGTCCACTACCGCTGGCATCATTCCGGTGCGGCACCGCTGGGTGGGTTCGGCGCTGGTTGGGGTGGCTTTAGTCAGCTTCCTGGTGTGTTTTGCGGTCTTCGTGCTGGTTCCACTTGAGGCATTACCTTTGTACTTTGTGCAGCGGTATTTCGTTCTTGACCCGACTTCAATGTTGTTCCTGTTGCTGATCAATTCAGTATTTCTCGGCATCAGCGTCTACATGTATTCGAGGTTGCAGACTTCCCGCGTGCTGGCAGAAAACATGCTGCCCAGAGCTGCCCTCTCGCTGGCGTTCATGGTAGCCATGAATCTGGGCGTAATGTCCAATAACCTGCTCACTTTGTGGGCATTCATTGAATTGACCACGCTATGCGCGGTGCCACTGGTAGCACAAGGCAATTCGAATACGCCACATAATGTCAGGCGCGTCGCCTGGCACTACATGCTGTATTCAAGCATGTCGCTGGCGCTCACTTTCCTCGGCTTCATGTGCCTGACGCAATCCGCGCACTTGCACGGCCTGGAGATCAACTTCGCGTTCGACCAATTGGCTTTGGCACTACCTGCAGAAGGAGATAACTGGCAACGCCTCGGGCTCGGGCTGATGCTATTCGGACTCGGCGGCAAGCTGGGCCTGGCGCCCTTGTATGGCTGGATGCCTAAGACTTATGAAGCGGCACCAACCAGCACCAGCGCATTACTGGCTGCAGTGCAATTTAATATCAGTGTGTTGGCCGTATTCAGGGTTCTGCAAATTTTCCAAGGAAGCCACGGTAGTTTTGTAACCTACGAGTTACTCATCATGGGATGCCTGTCGTTGGTGGTAGCGGCGATTCAAGTCATGGCTGCACGCAACTACAAGCGCCTCATCGCTTATGCCTGCGTCAGTTCATCTGGCGTAATCGCTATCGGACTTTCTGTAGGCAAGGTGGCGGCCTACGGCGTGGTCTTATATGTCGTCAGCAGCGCATTTGTTAAAGCACTGCTCTTCCTCACTGCGGGCCGATTACGCGCGGTCTACGGAACCAATGATGTCGCGGCTTTAAGCGGCGTGATCAGGGTGCTGCCGTTTTCTGGCGTGTTATTTGCAGTGGGCATCTTTGCCTTGCTCGGGTTCCCGCCGTTCGGCAGCTTCATGGCAGAAATGCTGATCTTGTCAGGCATCGTGCAATCCAGCGACTGGATTACTTTCACACTGATGTGCGCCATGCTGACTATCATTTTTGTGGCCGCTGGCCGTTCGATTTTTCCCATGCTTTGGGGCCCTTCAAACAGAACAGGCCCGCCGATTAATGAACCATGGATTACCGCAGTTCCGAAACTAGGATTCGTCATCGCCCTGGTCCTGTTAGGCGTGTACACGCCGGAACCCGTCAACCAGCTTCTGTTGCTGGTGGCTAAGTCGATTGGTGGACAATAATGAAATCCGCAGAACTGAAACCCGCAGAACCGCTTCTCATTCTCTCTGCCTGCGAAATCTCGCACACGGACTTGCAGGAATTTACAACTTTGTGTGCTGATCGCCTGAATTCTGGCGACCGGATACTCACGCTTTTTGGCCGGAGTAATGTCAACGCCGGCGACGACGAAGACAGCGTTCTTGTGACCGCAGTGATAAAAGGAACCGACGGTCGCCTGTCGGTACTGCGGGCCGATGCAAAGCGCGGCGAACGTTTCGATTCGCTCACACCCAAATATCCGGCTGTGCACATGTTCGAGCGCGAACTGTGGGAGCAGACGGAAATCATCCCTGCCGGGCACCCCTGGCTCAAGCCGGTTCGCCATGAAGGTGCGCGCCAGCGACACTTGACGGACTATCCATTTTTCCAGGTGCGCGGGGCTGAGGTGCATGAGGTCGCGGTAGGACCTATCCATGCAAGCGTGATCGAGCCTGGACATTTCCGTTTCATGTGTCTAGGTGAACAAGTGCATCATCTGGAAATTCAGTTGGGCTACCAGCATCGGGGCGTCGAGTCGCTATTGCTGCGTCGCAATCCGCTATTGCTGACATCTACCGTTGAAACCATCGTGGGTGACTCCAGCATTGCGTATGCGTGGGTCTACTGCGCTGCGATGGAAGCGTTATCGGAAACGGAAGTAAGCGCTGAACAAGACATTGTTCGTGGCGTGGCTCTCGAGTTGGAACGGGTAGCGATGCACGTTGGAGCACTGGGCGGGATATCCGGCGACATAGCCTTCTTGCAAGGCGGCGCGACCTATGGACGGCTGCGCACTGCGATTATCAACGCCTCCATGCTCGCATGTGGCAGTCGCTTTGGACGCGGCTGGATCAGGCCGGGAGGTGTGCGATTTGGGTTGCCAGACGCATTGCGGCAAAGCTTGCTGGCAACACTCACCGCATTTGCGCGCGATTTTGCACAAGTCAACGATCTGATGCTGAACGCACGCAGCGTGCAAGCCCGTCTTAAAAAAGTTGGCGTCATAAGCGCCACGACTGCCAAAGAAATCGGCATGGTTGGCCTTGCGGCACGCGCAAGTGGCGTGGCGATTGATACGCGAGTCAGCATGCCCGGGCGCCTGTATGGTAACTATCCGGTATCTCTGGCAACGGAAGAAAGCGGCGATTGCTGGGCCCGCCTGCGACTGCGCATGCTAGAGATTAACGAGTCGGTTCGTTGGCTGACGCACATACTGAGCGAACCAGCTCTTGATCTGGGCGCGACGACTTCTGGTGTGACCAAGGCATTACGGCCCGATATGCTCTGCGTTTCCATTCGGGAAGGCTCTCGGGGCGAAATCGTCCATACAATCGAGACAAAAAGCGATGGCAGTCTGCTGCACTATAAAGTGCAAGACCCCTCATTTCAGAACTGGTTCGGCGAAGCGCTTTCTGTCAGAGACAACGAGATCTCAGACTTCCCTATCTGCAACAAAAGCTTTGATCTTTCCTACTGTGGAAATGATCTCTAGGACAAACGATGTTTAAATCAATCGCAGTCAGGGTTTCGCAAGGAACCCAATATATCAAAGACCCGCGCAAGGCAAGTCCGGCAGGCTTTCGCGGCAAACCCGTGATTGGCGCCACATTGTGCGAAACCGGATGCAGCGCTTGCCTGGATTCCTGCCCGACGGCTGCAATCACGCTTAACCCTATCAAAATCGATTTGGGACGCTGCGTGATGTGCGGCGACTGCGAGCCGGCATGTCCAACTGCCAAACTATCATTTGCAAACGATTTCAGGCTGGCATCCACGGAACGTGCGGGACTTACCGTCAGCGCGTCGCGGCCTGATATTGACCCCATCAAGGTGTCTGCAGCACTGCACAAGAGGTTCGGTCGATCGCTCAAGCTTCGAGTGGTTTCTGCCGGTGGCTGCAATGGTTGCGAGCTTGAGGTCAACGCGCTATCGAACGTTAATTTCGATTTTGGAAGGTATGGAATCGACATCGTGGCCTCACCCCGGCATGCCGATGGCTTGATATTGTCGGGTGTACTTAACAAGAATATGGCGCAGTCTTTGCAACTATGCTGGGATGGCATCCCGGACCCAAAAATCGTGATCGCCGTCGGCGCATGCGCGATCTCCGGCAGCCCATTTGAAGGTGCAGATGGCCTCGATCGCAGCTTTCTGGAGCGATTTACACCATCACTGTATGTTCCGGGCTGTCCGCCGCATCCGCTTACCTTGATTTGCGGCGTTCTCGACTTGCTTGGAATCCCAAGCTGATAAATTCAGTTGTTTAAATTGTTCATTGTGCGGCTGCATAGCCGCACAATTTAAAATTCAAGCCCTGGGTAAGGTCACGCCCATCTGGCCCTGGTATTTGCCACCGCGATCTTTGTAAGAAGTCTCGCACACCTCATCCCCTTCAAAAAACAGCACTTGCGCACAGCCTTCGTTGGCATAAATTTTGGCCGGCAAGGGCGTGGTATTGGAAAACTCCAGGGTCACGTAACCTTCCCACTCAGGCTCAAACGGCGTCACATTGACGATGATGCCGCAGCGTGCATAGGTCGATTTCCCCAGACAAATGGTTAGTACACTGCGTGGAATGCGGAAGTATTCAATGGTGCGCGCCAATGCAAACGAGTTCGGCGGAATAATGCAAACGTCGCTTTTGACATCGACAAAAGAGTTTTCATCGAAATTCTTGGGATCGACAATGGTGCTATTGATATTCGTAAATATTTTAAATTCATTGGCGCAACGGATATCGTAACCATAGGAAGAAGTGCCATAGGAAACGATTTTTTGGCCGTTCTGCTCACGCACCTGACCCGGCTCGAAAGGCTCGATCATGCGGTGCTCTTGTGCCATACGGCGAATCCAGGTATCTGATTTGATGCTCATGATTGACAGTTGATTTTAGCTAAAGGTAAATAAAAAGCCACGAGCTTGTCTGTTGCCGCTCGAATTGCCAGCCTGTGATTCTACTACGCGCCCTCTTTTGCGCAGGCGCTCTGCCCCAACAAAAAAACCGCCCGACTTCGCAGTACGGGCGGCTTACTACAGGCGCGCTGTAGATTATTGCTGCGGTGCAGCTGCTTCGCCAGCTTCTGGCGCAACGGCTTTCATCGACAGTTTGAGGCGACCACGGTCATCGGTTTCTAATACTTTGACCTTGACTTGCTGGCCTTCCTTCAGATAATCAGCGACCGCATTGACGCGTTCGTTGGCGATCTGACTAATATGCAGCAAGCCATCCTTGCCTGGCATAACCTGAACAATCGCGCCGAAATCGAGTAACTTCAGGACGGTGCCTTCATACACTTTGCCGACTTCGACTTCCGCCGTCAATTCCACGATACGGCGCTTGGCTTCTTGGCCGGCAGCGGCGTCAACCGATGCAATCGTCACGATACCTTCGTCGCTGATATCGATCTGCGTGCCTGTTTCTTCGGTCAGCGCTCGAATTACCGCGCCGCCCTTGCCGATTACGTCGCGGATTTTTTCCGGATTGATTTTTACCGTGATCAAGCGCGGTGCAAAGTCGGACAGTTCGGTTTTAGTGCCGTGAGGAAATGCTTCTTGCATCTTGCCCAAAATATGAACGCGCCCTTCTTTGGCTTGTGCCAGCGCGACTTGCATGATTTCTCTGGTGATGCCCTGGATTTTGATGTCCATTTGCAACGCAGTAATACCTTCTGCAGTACCTGCCACCTTGAAATCCATGTCACCCAAGTGATCTTCATCGCCCAGGATGTCGCTCAGCACGGCAAACTTACTGCCGTCCTTGATCAAGCCCATCGCGATGCCGGCTACATGCGCCTTCATCGGTACGCCGGCATCCAGCAGCGCCAGACAGCCGCCGCAGACCGAAGCCATCGACGAAGAACCGTTCGATTCAGTGATTTCCGACACCAGACGCACCGAATAGCTGAAATCTTCCGCTGCCGGCAAGGCTGCAAGCAACGCGCGCTTGGCCAAACGTCCGTGGCCGATCTCGCGCCGTTTCGGGGTGCCGACACGGCCGGTTTCGCCAGTGGCGAACGGAGGCATGTTGTAATGCAACATGAAGCGATCGGCGTATTCGCCCATCAAAGCGTCAATCTTTTGCTCGTCGCGTGCAGTGCCGAGAGTTGCAATTACCAAAGCCTGTGTTTCACCGCGGGTGAACAATGCAGAGCCGTGGGTACGCGGCAACACACCAGTGCGTATCGAAATCGGTCGTACTGTGCGGGTGTCACGGCCGTCGATGCGCGGTTCGCCGTCCAGAATCTGGGAACGCACGATTTTAGCTTCGAGGTCGAACAGCATATTGCCGACTTCCGCTGCATCCGGCGCTGCTTCACCACGTGCTGTAGCTTGCTCAGCTAAGGCAGCAGATACGCTTGCACTGGCTTCTTTCAGCTTAGCGGTACGTGCTTGCTTTTCCTTGATTTGATAAGCCGCGCGCAACAATGGCTCGGCGACTGCGGCAACAGCAGCAATCAGCGGTTCATTCTTCGCAGCCGGCGCCCACTGCACTTCTGGCTTGCCACCATCGCGCACCAGTTCGTGGATGGCGTCGATGACTGCTTTCATTTGTTCATGGCCGAACATGACTGCGCCCAGCATGACTTCTTCCGACAATTGCTGCGCTTCGGACTCAACCATCAACACAGCCAGTTCAGTACCGGCAACTACCAGATTCATCTGGGAGCCAACCAGCTGCGATGTAGTCGGGTTCAGCAGATACTGACCATCGACATAACCAACGCGAGCAGCACCGACCGGGCCATTGAACGGCAAACCGGCTACGCAAAGAGCGGCAGAAGCACCGATCATTGCTGCGATATCAGGATCGATTTCCGGATTGACCGACAGCACATGGATGATGATCTGCACTTCGTTCATGTAACCCTCTGGGAACAGAGGGCGAATTGGACGATCAATCAGACGCGAGGTCAATGTCTCTTTTTCCGAAGGACGGCCTTCGCGCTTGAAAAAACCACCGGGAATACGACCGGCAGCATAGGTTTTTTCAACATAATCAACGGTCAAGGGGAAAAAATCCTGACCAGGTTTGGCATCTTTTCGTGCCACAACAGTAGCGAGTACGACAGTATCTTCAATCGATACCATGACTGCACCAGAGGCTTGCCGTGCGATTTCGCCGGTTTCGAGCGTAACTTGGTGTTGGCCGTACTGGAAGGTTTTAGTGACTTTATTAAACACGGAGAGTTCCTTTTCTAATTGCCGACAGAATTTCAGGCGCTGTCGTTCACCTCACCGCAGATGGCAAGTCAATATTGACCTGACATCCTCTTGCTATATGACAAAGACATTACGGTACAGACTCGTAGAATCGCAGAATAGCAAAATGCCTGCGGCAGCGAACTGGCGCAGGCATTTCGGCTTATACGATCCGATACCAATAACGTTGGTTGCTTATTTGCGCAAACCCAGTTTTTGAATCAGGTCGCGATAACGGCTCAAGCTCTTGCTCTTGAGGTAAGACAATAAACTTTTGCGACGGTTGACCATCATGATCAAACCACGGCGAGAATGGTGATCCTTAACGTGTGCCTTGAAATGGCCATTAAGATCATTGATGCGTGCGGTCAGCAACGCGACTTGCACTTCAGGAGAACCGGTATCGTTTTCGGCGCGGGCATTGTCTGCGACGATGGCAGCTTTTGCAGTTTTTTCGAGTGTCATAATCAACCTTTAACATGCGGTGCACAGAGAAATCAACCCTACACACCGTGAACAAATAAATAAAAATCCGGTCTTAAATCAGACCGGATCTGCATTATAACGGAAATGTAAAGTGCATTCAAACACTTGCTCACTGCGAGGAAATCCAATGAAAACATGGTCCAAAATTAGCTTGCTGGCCTGCATCCTGTTCAGCCTGACAGGCTGTGCCAGCATGGGCGTGCCGGCAGTTACAGCTGGACAGAGCGAAGCCGAAATCATCAGCGCACTGGGCGCACCCAGCGCGCGTTATCAGGAAGGAGACGAAAGCATTCTGGCGTATGTGCGCGGTCCATGGGGCCAGCAAACGTATATGGCGCGGTTGGATGCCAACAAACGTCTGAAATCCTACGAGCAAGTGCTGACCACGCAAAAATTCGCGACGGTAAAGATCGGCGCAACTACTCAACGAGACATTTTGTACACTTTCGGCACACCGGCCGAAACCTCTTATCTGTCGTTGTCAGACTTGACAGTGTGGACCTACCGCTACAAGGAAAATGGCGTGTGGGATTCGATGATGCACGTCCATTTCGATCGCAACGGCATCGTGCGAAAAATGATGAACGGGCCGGATACCTGGCTGGAACAGCGGGAAGAATTGATGGGCCGGCATTTTTTCAATCGAATGCGGTAAAAATCAGTATCAACGAATGAATATATACAAGCATTGTATTTTAAAAATCGCATATATTTAATGCGGTAATTTGATGTTTTATGGCTATACTCCCACCATATTTCCAATATCGCGCACAGGCCAAGGCCTGCGCGCATCGGCATCACAACTGCGGGTTGAGCTTCTCTGACTTCGATTGCAGCTTGTTTAACGCTGACAGATAAGCTTTGGCGGACGCCACCACGATGTCCGGGTCTGCTCCTATGCCGTTGACGATGCGCCCTGCTTTGGACAGACGCATGGTGACTTCGCCCTGCGCCTGGGTGCCGGTGGTAATCGCATTGACCGAGAACAGCAACAGTTCCGCGCCGCTATGCGTAATCGACTCGATCGCATTGACTGTGGCGTCCACCGGGCCATTGCCCTGCCCTTCACAAGTGGCTTCTTTACCTTCGATAGAAAACACGACTTTCGCTACTGGCCGCTCGCCAGTTTCGGAATGCTGCGACAACGAGACGAATCGATAGCATTCCTTTTCATGGGATTGCTGCTCATCGGACACCAGTGAAATAATGTCTTCATCGAAAATATCGGATTTGCGGTCGGCCAGTTCTTTGAAGCGTGTGAAGGCGGCATTGACTTCCGCTTCCGAACCCAGAGCGATACCCAGATCGTCTAGGCGCTGCTTGAATGCATTACGCCCTGACAATTTGCCCAGGATAATCTTATTGGCCGATAAACCGACATCTTCGGCGCGCATGATTTCATAAGTATCCCGCGCCTTCAGGACGCCGTCCTGATGGATGCCAGACGCGTGGGCAAATGCATTGGCGCCGACAATCGCCTTGTTCGGTTGCACCGCAAAGCCGGTGATTTGCGACACCAATCTGGAGGCCGACATGATTTGCGTAGCGTCAATCCCTACGTCGAAATTGAAATAGTCTTTGCGGGTACGCAGCGCCATCACGACTTCTTCCAGCGCCGTGTTGCCAGCGCGCTCACCCAAACCGTTGATCGTGCATTCGATTTGCCTCGCACCGCCGATCATGACTCCGGCCAGTGAATTGGCAGCCGCCATTCCCAAATCATTGTGGCAATGCACCGACCAGATTGCCTTGTCCGAATTCGGAATCCGCTCTCGCACGGTTTTGAGCATATTGCCGTACAACTCAGGCACACCGTAACCGACCGTATCGGCGAAATTGATAGTGGTGGCACCTTCTGCAATCACGGCCTCCAGTATTCGGCACAGGAAATCCATGTCGGAGCGGCTGGCATCTTCGGGGCTGAATTCAACATCGTCGGTAAATTGCCGGGCAAAACGTACCGCATGCTTAGCTTGCTCAAACACCTGATCCGGCGTCATGCGCAGCTTTTTTTCCATGTGCAGTGGCGAGGTCGCAATAAAAGTATGAATGCGGAAACGCTCGGCTGCTGCCAGCGCTTCCGCCGCGCGCGCAATATCGCGGTCGTTGGCACGCGACAGCGAGCACACAATCGAATCCTTGACGACACCGGCAATTGCCTTGATCGATGCAAAGTCGCCATCGGATGCGGCAGCAAAACCGGCCTCAATGACATCAACCCGCATGCGCTCCAGCTGCTTGGCGATGCGGATCTTTTCATCCTTGGTCATCGAGGCGCCGGGGGATTGCTCGCCATCGCGCAAGGTGGTGTCGAATATGATGATTTTTTCTGCTGCGGCCATGCTGTGCTCCTGATTAAGACTAAGACGCGAGATTTCTATTGCTAATTAAGTTACCCCCGGCAAAGCCGGGGGTTTATT
>JBGSTZ010000176.1:0-4863 GCA_041736255.1 Burkholderiaceae bacterium | reverse complement strand
GGCGTGGTGGAAGCGGTCGGCGCCGGCGTCACCGAGGTGAAAGTGGGTGAGCGCGTCGCCTACGCCGGCCGGCCGATTGGCGCATATGCTGAAGTGCGCCTGATGCCGGCCGCGGCGCTGGTCAGGCTGCCGGATGCGATCAGCTTCGAGACTGCCGCCGCAATGATGTTGCAGGGCTTGACGGTGCAATACCTGTTTCGCCGCACTTTCCGGCTGCAGGGTGGCGAAACCATTTTGTTCCACGCTGCTGCCGGCGGCGTCGGCCTGATCGCCTGCCAGTGGGCGCGCGCGCTGGGCGTGACCATGATCGGCACCGTCGGCTCGGACGCCAAAGGCGCGCTGGCCAAGGCGCACGGTTGCACCCATGTGATCAATTACAACACCGAGAATTTCGTCGAACGGGTCAGGGAAATTACCGGCGGAAAAGGCGTGCCGGTGGTCTACGATTCGATCGGCAATGATACTTTCATCGGCTCGCTCGATTGCCTGGCGCCGCTGGGGATGATGGTCAGTTTCGGCAGCGCTTCCGGGCCGGTGCCGCCGTTCAGCCTGAACGAGCTGGCGTCGCGCGGATCGCTCTTCATCACGCGCCCGTCGCTGATGAATTACATCGCCAAGCGGGAAGATTTGCTGGCGATGGCCTCGGAGCTGTTTGGCATGGTCGAAAGCGGCAAGATAAAGATTGAAATCAATCAGCGTTATGCGCTGAAAGACGTGGCGCAGGCGCATATCGACCTGGAAGCGCGCAAAACTACCGGTTCCACTATTTTAATTCCCTAAGGAAAAACATGACATCACCCATCAAGAATCCGTTACAAACCCCGGAGCAACCGCAGCAACCCCAGAAAGAACCATCGGCTGATAGCCCGGGAGCAGCCGCCATGGTGCGCCTATGCGGCGTGTGCATTGCTGTGGTGGCGCTGACTGTGATCGTCACCGTGGCCGGGAAGATCTATACCGGTTAAATTGAAAAATTACCCGGAGCCAAGCAGCATCTCCAGGCCTGGTTTTTTTAGATTGGATCCTTAATACGGAGTTCGATCTGCCGCGACACGCCGCTTTTGCCTGGAAAGTCGACAAAGGCGCTGCGCATCATGTACGGCATTACAGACGCAAGTCCGCCATTGCGGCCTTCGCTGTTGACCGTTACTTCATATAATTTTTTGCCGTCTCTGGCTTGTTTGATGCTGATATGTAATTGCCGGCTGTACAGTTGGTAATCGTATTGCTGATAGGTCAGCACTGGTGGACCGTACCAGAATGGGTCATAAAACGGGTCGTAAAAACCACCGAACCGGTGAAAGCGGGGGCCGTAAAATCCGCCGCCGTAGCCATAAGGATCAACCCACACCGGCTGGATCACTCGCACGTCACGCACCCTGACGTCATAGTCGAAGGCGACCCGCAGGGCAGCTGCTTTGGCATCGGCGGTTTCGGTAAAGCCTAGCCGCTGCAATTCGGCATGCAGCAGTCGCTGATAGGACTGGTATTCCAAATCGCTTTCCAGCGAGTTTTCATGCTCGAACGCGTACGATTTATCGGGTAATCCGGCCGGCCATGCGTGAAACACCGTGACTTCGCTGCGGATGGTGGAGGCGCAAGCACTTAGCAAAATGCTCAGAGCCAATAGCGCTAAACGTATATAACGTTTCATGATAATTCTCCTTTTTGTTCACTGATATTTTGTAAAAAATGCAGTCCACAAAATCACAAAAGACCGCACGCAAAACACAAAAGACACGAAAAACTTCACTGTCATGGTCGGAAGAAAGATTGTGCATTTTTTTCGTGCTTTTCGTGTCTTTCGTGGACAAATGCTTTTTATCATTTGCCATAATTTTATGATGCGCACCTTGCGTGCCAGTCTACGTTTGCACAATATTCTGGCAACCTTTCCTGCGGCCTTTCCAGCTACATCAAGCGACGATTGGTAAAATATCATTTTGCACCACTTCCATTGGATGATTTTTTTATGCGATCTAATACCCCCAATACAATTTTCCGCGCCGACTATACGGCGCCAAGCCACACCGTAAGCACAGTGGAAATGGGCTTCGATCTCGACCCGCAATCTACCCGCGTGGCCACTCGCATCACGATGACGCGCAATCCTGCCGCTAGCAAAAATGTGTTGTTGTACGGCGAAGCGCTGGAACTGCTGTCGTTGCGCATGAACGGTACATTGCTAGCCAAGCGCGCCAAAGGCGGCTACACCATTTCCGGCACCATTTTGCAGATTGCCGATGCGCCGGACGACATCACGCTGGAAATCGAAACCCTGATTCATTCGGATAAAAACACCACCATGATGGGGTTGTACGTCTCGAACGGAAATTTCTTCACGCAATGCGAAGCCGAAGGTTTTCGCAAGATTACCTACTTCCCGGATCGCCCGGACGTGATGGCGAAATTCACGGTGATGCTGCGCGCCGATAAAAATAAATATCCGGTTTTGCTGTCGAACGGCAATCTGGTGGAGGAAGGCGATCTGGACGATGGTCGTCACTATGCCAAATGGGAAGATCCATTCAAAAAACCGTCCTATTTGTTCGCGCTGGTAGCCGGCAAGCTGGTTTGTCAGGAAGAAATATTCAAGCGCAATTCTGGCCGCAAGGCCTTGCTGCAAGTCTGGGTCGAACCCGGCAATCTCGACAAGACCCAGCACGCGATGGCATCGCTGAAGAACGCGATCCGCTGGGACCAGCAGCGTTTCGGGCTGGAGCTGGATCTGGAGCGTTTCATGATCGTCGCGGTTGGCGACTTCAACATGGGCGCGATGGAAAACAAGGGTTTGAACATCTTCAACACCAAGTACGTGCTGGCCAATCCGAACATCGCCACCGACGTCGATTACGCCAACATCGAATCGGTGGTCGGCCATGAATATTTCCATAACTGGACCGGCAACCGCGTCACCTGCCGCGACTGGTTTCAGTTGTCGCTAAAGGAAGGCTTGACGGTGTTCCGCGATCAGGAATTCTCGGCCGACATGATCGGCACCGACAGCGGCCGCGCGGTGAATCGCATCGAGAATGTGCGGACCTTGCGCCAGGTGCAGTTTTCCGAAGATGCCGGCCCGATGGCGCATCCGGTGCGGCCCGACAGCTATGTCGAAATCAATAATTTCTACACCGTCACGATTTACGAAAAAGGCGCGGAAGTGGTGCGCATGTATCAGACGCTGCTGGGGCGCGACGGTTTCCGCAAGGGCATGGATTTGTATTTCGAGCGCCACGATGGCCAGGCGGTGTCCTGCGACGATTTCCGCGCCGCGATGGCCGACGCCAATGCACGTGATCTGAGTCAGTTTGAACGCTGGTACAGCCAGACCGGCACGCCGCGCGTGAAGGTGCAGACCAAGTACGACGCCAAAGCGCAAACCTATGAAGTGACGCTGGCGCAATCTTGCCCTGTCATGCCCGGTCAAGACAAGAAGCTGCCGTTCCACATTCCGTTTGCGATCGGCTTGCAGGGTGCCGGCGGCCGCGATATGCCGCTGCACCTGGAAACCGTGCAAAAGAAAGGGCCGGTAGCGCTGGCAAACGATCAAACCTGCCAGGCCGGCCAGACCACCTGCGTGCTGGAATTCACCAAGGCGCGCCAGACTTTCCGCTTTACGCAGGTAAGCGAGGCGCCGATTCCATCGCTGCTGCGCAATTTCTCGGCCCCGGTGGTGCTCGATTACACATATTCGGATCAGGAATTGGCACACTTGCTGGCGTGTGACAGCGATCCGTTCAACCGCTGGGAAGCTGGCCAGCGTCTGGCCATGCAGCGCTTGCTGGCCCTGATCGCAACCCTGCAAGCGGGGCAACCTGAGACAGCGCTGGAACTGGACGACTTGTTTATAGATGCGATGCGCGCCACCCTCAACGATGCGTCGCTCGATCCGGCCTTCCGCGAACAGGTGCTGACGCTGCCGTCGGAATCCATGCTGGCCGAACAGTGCGCAGTGGTCGATCCGCAAGCGATCCATGCCGCGCGCCGCTTCGTGCGCAGCACGCTGGCACAGGCACTGAAAGAGGATTTCCTCACCGCTTTTGAAACCAATCAAGTCAGCGGGGAATACAGCCCTGATGCAAAATCTGCCGGCAAACGGGCGCTGAAAAATCTGGCGCTGTCGTACCTGCTGGACTGGAATGACGACAGTGCGTTGCAACTGGCGCTGGCGCAGGAAGCTTGCGCCGACAACATGACGGATCGCCTGGCTGCTTTGATTGGCCTGGTCAACACCGGCAGCAAGAGCGCCGCCAAGCCACTGCAAGGCTTTTACCGGGATTTCAAGCAGGAAGCGCTGGTGGTCGACAAGTGGTTCAGCCTGCAAGCGACTGCGCGCAGCACCGATGTGGCAAAGGTGCGCAAGTTGATGACGCATCCGGCATTTACCATCGCCAACCCGAACCGCGCGCGCAGCCTGATTTTCAGCTTCTGCAACGGCAATCCGGCGCAATTCCACGCGCCCGACGGCAGCGGTTACGCATTCTGGGCCGAGCAAGTGATCGCGCTCAATGCGCTCAACCCGCAAGTTGCAGCGCGCCTGGCCCGTACGCTCGATCACTGGAAAAAATACCAGCCGGCGCTGCAAGTACAGATGCAGGCCGCGCTGCAAAAAGTCGCGAAATCGAAAAAGCTGTCGAAAGATGTGGCCGAAGTCATATCGAAGGCGCTGGCGGCTTGACCTGTTTTAACAGTAATGCAGGCCTCCGTGCCTGCACTACTTACTACCTGATGTTACGCAGGCCTCAGTATAAATTGTTAATCTGTTGAAATGAAAAAAGCTGAACTTGAGTTGTACACGGATTATTTGATAAGTACATTTGGACGGGCGACAGCGACAGGGTTGTCTGCGATGGTTGATGGGGA
>JBGSTZ010000175.1:0-13059 GCA_041736255.1 Burkholderiaceae bacterium | reverse complement strand
GCCCCATCATGCCCAAGCCGAACCAGACGCCCGCTACATTGCGGCGCGCCCTGATCTTGCGCGCCGTCTTGGCGCCGACCTGCCCGGCGAAGTCCGCATCCTTGTTCGTGGTTTTCCTTGGCTCATCACTCATGTTGAAAGCGCGCAAAGCGGCGCAAAAATCCAGTTTCCAATTTTGCCATGACCGAGCGCACGCTTTGCTCGCGCTCATCCAGACTCAAAAATTCCTGTTCCACCGCATCGCGCAATTGTTCGAGGTCCGGTCCGATCATCGCCCTCCGCACGGAAACCAGCACGTCCAGCCCGGTCTTGACCAGCACGCCTGCATCCACGGCCACGAAAACTTCGCCGTCGGCGTCGGTTTCGTAGATTAGAATCCCCGGTGTCAGCGCCGCCACGCAATCGAGCCGGCGCGGCAATAGTCCGAACGAACCGGCGTGGGTGTCGGCCACGATGCGCATCACGCCTTTTTTGTCGGCGAAAACCTGGAACGGCAGCAGAATTTTAAGATGCATGGACGTCGGCGGCAGGTTCGGCTTGTGGTGGAGTCCCCGGCGTGGTTTTGGCTGCGGACCGGTCCGGGTTCGCCTTGGCCTCGTCAATCGCCCCGATCATATACAGTGCGCTTTCCGGATAGTCCTTGAATTCATCGCGCAAGATGCGCTCGCAGCCATCGAGCGCATCCTTCAGACTGACGAGTTTGCCTTCGTGCCCGGTAAACTGCTCGGTCGTAAAAAATGGCTGGGTGAGAAAACGCTCCAACCTCCGGGCGCGCGCGACCACGTTGCGGTCTTCGGCTGACAGCTGCTCCAGGCCGAGCATGGCGATGATGTCCTTGAGTTCCGCGTATTGCGCCAGCGTGCGGCGGATTTCCTGCGCCAGCGCGTAATGCCGTTCACCGACGATGCCCGGCGTGGCCATCTTGGAGCTCGATTGCAGCGGGTCAATCGCCGGGTAGAGGCCTTCGCTGGCCCGCTTGCGCGACAGTACGATCGACGCCGACAAATGTGAGAACGTATGTACCGCGGCCGGATCGGTGAAATCATCGGCTGGCACATACACCGCCTGAATCGATGTGATGGCCCCGTTATCGGTGTTGGCGATACGTTCCTCCAGGCCCGATAGCTCGGTGCCCATTGTGGGCTGATAGCCCAGACGCGACGGCATCTGCCCCATCAAGCCGGATACTTCCGAGCCGGCTTGAATGAAACGAAAAATATTGTCGATCAGCAGCAGTACATCGCGGTGCTCGTCATCGCGGAAATATTCGGCCATCGTCAGCGCAGCATGGCCGACGCGGAAGCGGCTGCCCGGCGGCTCGTTCATCTGGCCGAATATCATCACCATATTGGGCAAAACGCCGGCTTCTTTCATGTCGTGATAAAGCTCTTCGCCTTCGCGACAACGCTCGCCGATGCCGCAAAAGATGCTCACGCCTTCCTGATGCCCGATCATGTTGTGGATCATCTCGGTCAGCAGCACGGTCTTGCCCACGCCTGCGCCGCCGAACAGTCCCGCCTTGCCGCCGCGCTCCAGCGGCACCAGCACATCGATGACCTTGATGCCGGTTTCAAAAATTTCGGACTGGGTGGAGCGGCCTGCCAGCGGCGGCGGTGCCCGATGCACCGAGCGCCATTCGACGTCCATCGGGGCCGGTTGACGGTCGATGGCGTTGCCGAACACGTCGAACATGCGCGAGAGTATCTCCTTGCCCACTGGCGCTTTTAACGGTCCACCGCTATCCTCCACCGGCATGCCGCGCGCCAGGCCCTGGGTCGGCGTCAGCGCGATGGCACGCACGTGGCGCGCATCGCGTTGCGCCAGGACCTCGACGATGATGCGTTTTTCATCAGCATACAAGACTGTGTGGATCGGCGGCAGCTGATCATCGAACCGTATATCGACTACGCTGCCGCGCACCGAAACCACTGTGCCGAGATTCATGGAGCGGGCTTTGTTGTGCATGGATTCCATTGTATATTTTTGATAATCGACAATCTAGCACGCTTTCCTGCATGGGCAAATTGGCATTTTCTTCAAGTATTGTGGCGTAAAGGTCTGTCAGGCGCCAGTGCCATTTCCCGCGTCACCAGGCGCTGCGGCCTGCCGGTCGTGCGACATCGCGGTTGGCGGCATAACGATTACAATATGTTTTCGTCTATCAATAGAGTGCTCATATCATGGCCGTTAATTCCCCTCTGCCGCTCGCCGCCGATCTCACACCCGTGGCCGGCATCTTGCTCGGCCATGCCGAAGCAGGCATAAAAAAACCCAACCGCAAGGATTTGCTAGTGCTGCAGCTCGCCGAGAGCGCCACCGTGGCGGGCGTGTTCACCACCAACCGTTTTTGCGCCGCGCCGGTGCAGGTCGCCAAAGCCCATCTGGCAGCGGTGGCACAATCGGGCAGCAACATCCGCGCGCTGGTGGTCAATACCGGCAACGCCAATGCCGGCACCGGCGCGCCGGGTTTGGCCGACGCCAACGCGACCTGCGCTGCGCTGGCTGATCTGCTCGGGTGCGATGCGACCCAAATCCTGCCGTTTTCCACTGGCGTGATTCTGGAGCCGCTGCCGCTCGACCGCGTTGTGGCGGGTTTGCCGCAAGCCATCAAGAATTTGACAGCAGACAACTGGTTGAATGCCGCTGAAGCGATCATGACCACCGATACCCAGCCTAAGGCGGCATCAAGTAGCGTAGTCATCAATGGTGTCACGATCACTCTGACCGGCATCAGCAAGGGCGCTGGCATGATCAGGCCGAACATGGCGACCATGTTGGGATTTCTGGCCTGCGATGCAAAAGTGGCGCAACCGGTGCTCGATCATTTGGTCAAGCAAGCTGCCGACACCTCGTTCAATTGCATTACCATCGATGGCGATACCTCAACCAACGATTCTTTCATGCTGATCGCCACCGGCACTGCCGCGCTGGAAATCAACGATATAGCGTCCAGCGAATATGCAGCGCTGGCGCAAGCGGTAACCGCGATTGCGCAAAAATTGGCGCAGATGATCATCCGCGATGGCGAAGGCGCGACCAAATTCATCACAATCACGGTGGAAGAGGGTAAAGACGCTGCGGAATGCCGCAAGATCGCCTATTCGATCGCGCATTCGCCGCTGGTGAAAACCGCTTTCTTTGCGTCCGACCCGAACCTGGGGCGGATTCTGGCCGCAATCGGTTATGCCGGCGTCGGCGATCTCGATGTCGATCTGTTGAACCTGTATCTGGATGATGTCTGGGTCGTCAAAAACGGCGGCCGCAATCCAGATTATCAGGAGCAGAACGGCCAGCGCGTGATGCAGCAAAGCGAGATCACGGTACGCGTCACGTTAGCGCGTGGCAATGCAACTGCGACGGTCTGGAGTTGCGACTTGTCGCACGAATACGTGACCATAAACGCGGATTACCGCTCATGACGCAACTTGACCAATTTCTGCTGCTGACGGGCGCGTGGTACCGGCAAGTCGTCGTTGATCAAGGTCTGCCTGAACTGCTATGCGGCGCAAGGTTTGCTTTTGATCAATTCACGCAAGCGTTCGCGCCGTCCGGCACCGCATTGATCAAGGGCAGCAGGCGCGGCGCCAGCACTTTCAGCAGTTGCACCGGCAAGCCGCTGGTGAAGTCGTAATCGGCGGCTTGCGGGCCGGCTACGTAGGCGATGATGGTGCCGAAGAAGCGCTCGTCGATGTTGAAAACGAAGGTGGCGGTGCGGTTCACCACCCGCGATGAAATCAGCTGGCCGCCGGCGCCGTAGGTGTCGAAACGATGGTCGCCGGTGCCGGTTTTGCCGCCAACCGGTATGTTGCTGCCGTCGGGCCGAATGAATGCTCCCCGCACTCGCCTGGCGGTGCCTTCTTCCACCACCAGCCGCAACGCACTGCGCGCTGCTTGCGCCACTTCCGGCGCCAGCACTTGTTCTGCGGTTTTTGGCTTGTGCTGCAGCAGGGTTTCATACGGGGTGGCGGCGGCGAAGTGCAGTGATTTGATGCGCAAATCCGGCTTTCTGACGCCATCGCTGACGAGGATTCCCATTAATTCGGCCAGCGCTGCCGGGCGGTCAGCCGACGCTCCCAGTGCCGAGGCGTAGGATGGCACCATGGTAGCAAACGGATAACCGAGGCGGGCCCATTGCCGGTGCACTTCCAGAAACCCTTCGCCTTCGAGCAGATTCAGAATCCGCGTGTCCTGCTTGTTCTTGCGTCGGGTCTTGAACAGCCACTCGTACACGTCCTGGCGCTGCTGCACGCTGGCTTGCATGATCTGGGTCTGGGTCGCGCCCGGATGCTTGCGCAGATAGCCGACCAGCCACAATTCCAACGGATGAATTCCGGCCAGATAACCGCGATCGGCCAGCGACATGTTCTGCGGTGCGTATAACAGGTAGAGCGCGGCGAGCCTTTTTTGGTCCAGTTCGGTGGTGGGCAGCTGTTTTTTCAGGAAGACCTCAAACTGTCCCTGTGGCGCATCCGGCAAAATGGTGCGGAAGATCGCCGCCACGCGCGACACGCTAGGACGCAGGTTTTCCAGCAGCAAATCCTCGGCCTGCTGCGCAGTCTTGCCCCTATATTTGACCAGGAAGCGGCGCATGAAAACCTGTCCTTCTCGGTCGGCGAAGCGGGCCAGATATCCGGCCCGGCGCGGATCGTCAGCGTCTTGCAACAGTTTCGCAGTGGAGCCGGGGATCTGGTACATGTAGTGATGCACCACGTCGCGCATTAATCGGATAAATACCAGATTGACCGAATTGCGCAAAGCCTCGCGCACTGACAGCACCTTGCTGTCGTCGGAATGCTGGAAATTGTTGAAATGGTGCAGGCCGCCGCCAGTATAAAACCCTTCCCCCGGGCTGGCCGAATAGCGCCGTTCCAGCGCCGCTTCCAGCATGGCACTCAGGCTTTTATCTTGTGCACTGGTCAGATAATCGAGTGCCCAGTGCGTCAGGACGTCTTTCTGGCTTACTTCCTGCGCGCGCAATTGTGCAGCGTCCAGCGGTGCCAAGCGCTGGTGGAGGTTAGCGATGATGTCGAGATAGGTCAGCAGCGTGCGCAGCTTGGCAGTCGAGCCGAGGTCGAGCTTGGTGCCTTCGTTGATATTCAGCGGCTGGTCGAAATTATCGGTCTGGACCCGCAACAGATTGGCGTGCAGGCCGCGCTCATAGAGGGTAAAGCTGTAGACCACATTGGCCGGATCGCCGCGTCCCAGCAATTGCTTGCTGTCAAGTCCGGCCGCCGCCGCGTTGGCCGGCAGCCGCAAGCCGCGCAGCAGGTCGGTGGCTGCCGCCTGCACCGGCGCGTCCAGCGTGCTGGCCACGCTCAGATCGAGCCGGTCCAGATCGTACAAGCTGCTGCCGAGCAAGCCGGCCAGATGCATCCGCACGGAGTTGGCAGCCTTGCGCGTGATGAAAGAAAATTCAGCTTCCTGAGGCCGGATCGCGTACCGGTTCAACTTCATTCCCAGCGCCGCATTTTGCAACATCGGCGTGATCACGCCAGCACTTCCCAGCAAGCGCAGATGGCTGTTAGTTAATTGTTCGAGTTCGGTTTCTTTGCCATTGAAATAATAGGACGGCCGGCGTTGCGAGATCATCAGACTAAGCGCCTGCTTGTACAGCAGCGCTTGCGCCGCCAGATCGCCGCTCGGGCCGGATTTCAAAATGCGCTGGACCTCAGCGAAGTCGCGCCCGTACCAGACCCACAGGCCGTCGCCGATGCCATGCACCTCCCCGAAGCCGGGCCGCGCCGACAGCGGCATGGTATTCATGTAATTGACCACGATCTGGCGCCGCGCCGCGCTGGTGTCTTCTCCTTGCGCATAGGCGCGTAACGAGGCCGACACCATCTGGCGCAGCTTGTCTTCTATCGAGGCCGTGCGGCCATCAGGCGAGTGGCGGTATTTTTCAATTTGTGTCGCCAGCGTGCTGCCGCCGGCGGCTCTGCTGGCAATGCCGACTTTTTGCAGTCCCTGGTTGAGTGTCGCCATTGCCAGTCGGTCCCATTCCACCGCCGGATTGCGCTTCGGATAACGATAATCGAGTAGTTCGCGATTCTCGATGAACAGCAGGCTATTGATCAAGGTTGGCGCCAGATCATCAAAATTTTTGAAAACCCGCTGCGGATAGCGTTCGGCAAACAAGCGGTCGTTGTGGCAATCGAGAATCGTTAAACCGGCCTGAATTTTTTCGGGATACGGCGCGAAGTAACCGTCATCAACCCACTGCGCCATGCGCGGTGAAATCCGCGCTTGCTGCGCTACTTCAAAATCATGTTTTTGCAGCTTGGTGATAAAACCCGGCAACGTCGAATAGCCAAGGCGCTGGTCATACGGCGTGCTCTGCGGGAAACGGATCGACGTACTGGAGCCGGGTCCTACCGTATACGTCATCTTCTGCGCCAGTGCGGTAAAAAAGCGCGCCTGATAGGCCGAAGTACGCATTTCCTGCACCACCAGCAACCCCATCACGGCGAGTGCGATTAACAGTGTGCCTGCCAGTGCTGCCTTGAACCAAAAATAAAAAGATTTTTTTTCCCGCATATAAGATAGTTGAGTGTGAGTTTTCTGACGATTATTCTGCGCGGGTTAACTCGCATGATACATCCCGACGCTGCGGTTATCGTATCAATAGCCGCAGTTCCTTGATGTGTAGCAATGCCGCAACGTAATAACTCGTTTTGACTCTTATCTTGTATCCTGTTTGCGAAATCCGCTCAGCGCGGCATGATGCCGCGATACGGCTGGCGGTTGACCGTCTCGCCGATCATGTTGGTGAGGGTGAAAAGATCGAACACCGGCAACCCGGTCTTTTCCTGAATCCGGTGCGCGAACGGCGGCATGTCGGTGCACTCCAAAACGATGGCGCCGACGTCGGGATTGTCCTGCGCAAGCGCCACCGCCACCGTCAACACCTCGTCCTCCAGCCTGCACAAATCAAGCGTGTTGCGCCGTCCTTCGATGATGACGTCGACGAATTCCGGTTGCGCATCCATCCCGACGATGCAGATTGGCGTACGGTCGGCCCACACCGCCTGCAGATGCGCAGGCGTCAGGCTTTCCTTGTGGGCGGTGATCACCCCCACTTTTTGTTGCGGCCGCAGCATTTGATATACCAGCGGCACCTGCAGCAGGCTAGACATGAAGACCGGCACGTTTACAGCGTCAGCCAATTCCCGTTGAAACAGCGCAAGAAAACCGCAACTGCCGGTGATTGCGCGCACCCCTTCCGCTTCCAGTTCACGCGCTGCGGCGATGAAGAGTTCGAGCTGCGCGGTGCTCGGTTCGTATAGCAGCTTCTTGACGGTTATGCCCTTGACCGACTTGTATAAGACCGGGAAGCGGAAGCTGCTCGGATTCTTGATGTGCCCGGGCGGCTTGGCATAATAGGACTCGAGACCCAGCACTCCGATCGGGATGCCATAAGTGTTGTATCCGCCTTGTAGCAACATGGCAGTGTTCCTTAGAAGTTACAAAATAACGGAAAAACAAAGTGCGAAGCAACGAACGAAACAACGGACATTACGGACATTCCGCACCGATGTTTTCATCCAATAAGCTGTACAACTCCAGCCTAGTGATGCTCGACCCGGCGCAGGAAATCCTGCATCCGTTCGTTGCTCGGATTGCTCAGGATTTCTCGCGAAGGCCCCTGTTCCAGGATGCGGCCTTTTTCCAAGAACAGAGTGCGGTCCGATACCGCTTTGGCAAACGCCATTTCGTGCGTCACGATGACCATGGTCATGCCATCCTGCGCCAGAGACTTGATCACATCCAGCACTTCTCCGACCAGTTCCGGATCCAGTGCCGAGGTCGGCTCGTCGAACAAAATCGCTTCAGGCTCCATGGCCAGCGCCCGGGCGATTGCCACGCGCTGCTGCTGGCCACCCGATAACTGGGCCGGATAGGCGTTGTGCTTGTCTGCCAGGCCGACGCGGTCGAGTAACTCCCGGCCATAGATGCGGGCGCGATCGGGGGCGATGCGCTTGACGAAGATCGGGCCTTCGATAACATTTTCCAGCACGGTTCTATGCGGGAATAAATTGAAGCGTTGGAATACCATGCTGACACGGCGGCGTATGTCGTGGATGCTGGCAGCCTTACTGTCAACTTTGATGCCATCGACGGTAATACAGCCGCTGTCATACGCCTCAAGCCCGTTGATGCAGCGCAGGACCGTAGATTTGCCCGAGCCGGAAGGTCCGATCAGACACACGATTTCACCTTGTTTGATTTCGGCGGTAACACCAGGCAATACCAGATTTTTGCCAAACGACTTGGTGATGTTATCGATTTTGATCATTTTTTTGCCTTGTTATATTTACGCTCAAGCCATCCGGCCAAGGCCATCAACGGCAGGCTCAGGCAAAGGTACATCAACGCAACCAGCGTAAATACGGTGGCACTCTTGAATGATGACGAGGCCACCAGCTTGGCCTGCATCGATAGTTCGACCACGGTGATGACGGAAGCCTGCGAAGAATCCTTCAACAACATGACCATGTTGTTGCTATACGGAGGCAGGGCGATTTTGAATGCTTGCGGCAGGATCACCCGCCGCATCATCATTGACCGGCTCATGCCGAGCGAATTGGCGGCTTCAACCTGGCCGATGTCGATGGCCTCGATGCCGGACCGAAACACTTCTGCCATATAGGCCGAATAGGCGATGCCGAGACCGAATGCACCGGCTTGAAATGCCGTCATCTGGATGCCCATTTCCGGCATCACGAAATACAGATAAAACAGCAGGACGATGATCGGGATGCCGCGAATGATATTGGTGACAAACCTGGTGCCATTGGCTAGCCAGGAAATGCCGGAGACCCGCAATACAGCCCAGAAGAGTCCAAGCAAGGATGCGATTACCAATGCGCTGATGCTAATGGCAATGGTCATCCAGACCCCTTCCAGCAGGATCGGCATGAAGGTCACCGCATCAGAGAAAAAACCTTCAAACATGAATTCTTTCCTTTACAGAGTTCCCGGCTCCACTGGGTAAAACGTATCAGCGGAGCCGGTTAATGCCAAACCAAGAGGTCTGATCAGATCAGATGATCTGCCATTTTTTCAGAATTGCATCCAGTGTTCCGTCTGCCTTGATTTTAGCGATGCCTTGATTGACGCTATCCAGTAATTCCTTGTCGCCTTTGCGAACGGCGATGGCGATATTGATCTGCATCTGCTTCTGATAAGACTTTGCAGCACGCACGTTTTTGACGCCGGAATTGGCTATGGTATAGAGCATCACCGGGCCATCGCCAAGTGCGACGTCGATGCGCCCGATGCTGACTTCCCGGATCATGTCTTGCATGGTGTCGTACAACTTTAATTCTTTGATGCCAGCGACCTCTTTCATCGGCGCAACAGTGACCGTGCCTGTCTGTACGCCGACCACTTTGCCATTAAAGTCGTTGGTGTTTTTGTACTCGGTGTTGTCTTTGGCATTAACAACGACTACTTCGCCGTAGGAAAAAAGCATGTCCGAAAAATCGACCACTTCGGCACGTTTTTCCGTGATCGCAAAGGCGGAACTGATCATGTCGATTTTCTTAGTCTGCAGCGATGGAATCAACGCGTTGAATGGAGTTGGCAGTAATTCTGGCGTAAAGTCCAGTTCCTTTGACAGCGCGTTAGTGATGTCGATCATGACTCCTTGCAACGAGTTTGTTTTGGTGTCAAGAAAGTTAAAAGGCACAGCAGTCGGCGTTGCGCCGACAATCAATACTTTGCTTGACTGCGCCATCCCGGGTAGCGCAGACAATGATAGTGCGGTGCAGATGAGGGCTTTCAAGAGTGATGATTTCATAATGCAGTCTCCTTATTGGTGTGAGTCGTGGGTGAAAAGTGATTAATTGATTAAGCTATTGTCAGACAGTCGCAGAAACGATGATTTCGACTAGCAGATCGGGTGCGGCCAGCCGCGCTTCACAGGTCGCGCGTGTAGGCGCAGTGTTGAGTGGCACCCATGCATCCCATGCCTGATTCATTGCCTGGAAATCATGCTCGATGTTTCTGAGCCAGATCTGTGCTGTCAGCAGTCGCGACTTGTCGCTGCCTACTGACGCGAGGTACTGATCAATGCGCGCCAGGACATCCTGCGTCTGCGCCAGTGCGTCAGCGTCGCGATTGGTGGCTACTACGCCAGCCAGGTATGCTATTCCGTGATGGACCACGATCTTGCTCATGCGTGCCGAAGTCTCGTGCCGGATTATGGAATCTGCCATGCTGTTTCCTTAGTGCGTGAAGAATCAAATTGTCATTATCAGAGAAAGCGCGACGCCGAGAACGCATCGAGTAATTCGGTATCAGCCTGTCCGCCTAGCGCGTCTGCGATCAGCCGCCCGGTATGTACACAGCTGGTCATTCCAAGATGGCCGTGGCCAAATGCACACCACAAACCGGGATGGCCTGGCGCCGCGCCAATCACGGGCATCGAATCCGGCAGGCAAGGGCGGTGTCCCATCCAAGTGGTGGGCATACTGACATCAAGACCAGGCAACCCTACTTTTACGTGCTTGGCGATCAGTTGGGCACGACGTTCATCAGGTGGCCGCTTTAGCCCGCCAAACTCGACTGTTCCGGCGGCGCGCAGTCCGGATTCCATCGGCGTGATGAACACTTTGCGATCTGCCAAAGCCACTGTCCGTGAAATGCTGACGTTTGGATCGGCAATATGGACATGATATCCACGCTGGCTCTCCAGCGGTATTTTCATTCCAAGCGGGCGCAGCAACTGTGCCGACCATGCGCCGGCAGCGACCACTACGTGGCGCGCAGAGTGCAGGCCGTTGCTGGCATGAATGGTCCACTTCCCATCCTCTTCCGGCGCCAGACGAAGCACCTTATCCGCCACAAATTCGACGCCTTGTTTGCGCAGTGCCGCGGTGATGGCGCTGGCGTACAGAAAGGGTTCAGCGACCCAGCCCTGGTCTGGCAGAAAGTAGCCGCAGTCATATTGACTGCTGATGGCAGGCTCCATCTTGCGTATTTCAGAGCCGCCGATCTCGCGCGTCTCCAGGCCATATGCGCGCTTCAGGTCCCAGCTCGCCGTGTCTTTTTGCAGCGCGTCCCGGCTAGGATACAAATGCATCTGACCGTTGCTGTGAATCAGTTGCGGGCATCCGATTTCCTGCGCCAGTTCCAAGTGCATTTGAACCGAGCCCTTCAGTAAGCCATGCAATGCTGAGGCGATTTCGACCACCCTTTGCGGCTTCGATGCGGCGACAAATTGTAGCAGCCAAGGAGCGGCTTTAAGCATGTAACCCGGAGGCAGATGCAGTGAGCCTGTCGGCTCCAGCAACATGCCCAGCGCCGACCACAAGGAGCCGGGCATGGACAGCGGAGCGACTGCACCTGAAGCGATTGCGCCGGCATTGCCGAAAGTGCATTGCGACCCTGGCTCTTCCGGATCGATTACTTTAACCTCGAAGCCTGCCTTGCGGGCGTAATAGGCGACACATAATCCTACGATACCGGCGCCGATCACAACTACAGTATCAGGCTTCACTTGATTGATTTCGCTCATAGAGAAATTTTCAGTGTTTAAACAGTGTATTGCTGCCAAGTACTATAAAGCTGACAGATAGGATAAATCCGATTCGCGCATATCTCTATACGATACGTTAATATCTATTATCAATATAAGGGACTATTATTTGGCTTGTCAAGGAAATATTCGCACGCAACATGGCGTCGAGAAAACATCGCTCTCGCCAAGAAAACGGGCATGTATTCAACTTGGTGCAAGCCGGCAGGAAGGTTTCAGGTTTCTGCTTGGGTATCGTGCAAAATAGAGCATGCAAGCGTCAAAATTGCGCGGACGCGCCCCATACATGTGCAAATATTGCCGGCATCGATTAACGTAATATCAAGCGAGGAAAACCTGATGGGTAGGGAAGAATCTCCACTTTTTGTACAATCTCTGGCAACCGGGCTGGCCGTGCTCGACGCATTCAATGCGGAACGGCCTTCGATGAACTTGCCTGAAGTTGCCGCCGCCGCATCGATCTCAAAAAGTGCAGCGCAACGTTTTACTCACACGCTGGAAGCTTTGGGTTTACTGAACAAAGATCCAGCGACCAAACGGTTTTCTCTGAGCTGCAGGGCATTGAGCCTCGGTTATCGTTATCTGCAATCCAATCTGTTGCTTGAACGCGCGAATCCGTATCTGCTCGAGTTAAACCGGAATGCTAAAGAAACGATCAACCTGGCGGAACGCGACGGCTTCAACATGGTTTATATTGCGCGTTTTCCCAGCCCGGTCAGAGCCATCGCACATATGCCCATCGGAAGGCAGTTGCCGATATTTTGCACTTCCGCAGGCCGGGCATTTCTATCCGGTCTGCCGGATGATGAAGTCAGGGCGATCCTGAACGCAAGCGAGCGGCCCCAGTTTACACAACATACCGTTACCGATATCGAGCGCTTGATGGAAATGATTGCGACCGTGCGGGAAACCGGCTACGCCTATAGCATCGAGGAATATTACAGAAACGATCTGGCGCTGGCCGTGCCCCTATTCGACGTGTCCGGCGCGCCCGTAGCTGCGGTCAACATTTCGGTATCGATGGCTTACTGGACGCCGGAAAAAGCCAAGGCGGAACTGGTTCCGCAATTGCTGGAGACGGCCAATCTGATTTCGACCAAGGCCCCGAGCAACAGCGCCTTGTCGCCATTTAAAATCGGCTATGGGACCGCCGGAAAAAATGCAGAGCGTTGAGTTTGCCGGCACAACTTGATGCTCTCCCATAGTTGTAACTGCTCAGGCCACCAGGTCCGGATTGTTAAGTTCGCTAGCCCGCTTGTGGCAGAGGGAACGATTCGTAGTGAACTGCATAAATATCCCGTAGTATTAAAAAATACAGGAGTATGCCAATAAATAGTGCATATTCCGCATATAAAACAAGCCGGATATAAAATTACAGCTAATAACTGATGTTACGCAGCCTGCAGAGCCTGTAGTTCGGCATAGGCCTGTCGGGTTGCTTTGATGAAGAGTTTTGCCCTTATCGCGAAATGGTTTGTTTTGAGCTTTATATTCAGGCACTCCAATTTGAATACGGCATA
>JBGSTZ010000153.1:0-13402 GCA_041736255.1 Burkholderiaceae bacterium | reverse complement strand
GTCCCCATCAACCATCGCAGACAACCCTGTCGCTGTCGCCCGTCCAAATGTACTTATCAAATAATCCGTGTACAACTCAAGTTCAGCTTTTTTCATTTCAACAGATTAACAATTTATACTGAGGCCTGCGTAACATCAGTGAACAGTATTCGTCGGATGTTGTAGCAAGGCTATGTGTTGAGTATAAACGACGAGCGGGGATTCAAATTCAAGCCGTGCCCGTGGGCGCGTATTGAGCGATAGGGCAATGGCGTCGAGCTCTTCCTGGGAGTAGATCGACAGGTCGGAACCTTTGGGCATGTACTGGCGCAACAGGCCGTTGGTGTTCTCATTGGAGCCGCGTTGCCAAGGGCTGTGCGGATCGGCGAAGTAGATCTGCACACCGGGGCGCTCGGTGAGTATTTTGTGGCCGTGCATCTCTCTGCCCTGGTCGTAGGTCATGGTTTTGCGCATCGCCGCCGGCTCGCGGTTGAGTACCGCGGCGAAGCTGTCGACGACAGCCTTGGTGGTGGCGTTGTCCATCTTGGCCAGCACTACGAAGCCGGTCGTGCGTTCGACCAGCGTGCCCACCGAAGAGCGGTTGCCGGCGCCCTTGATCAAGTCGCCTTCCCAGTGGCCTGGAATGAGGTGGTCCTCGATCTCTGGAGGCCGGATGTGGATGCTCTGCATGTCAGGGATCTGACCACGGCGGTCGGTGTCGCGGCTACGCGGCTTGCGTACCTGGTTGTGGTGGCGCAGGCAGGCGATCAGTTCGCGCTTGAGTGCGCCACGCGGATGCAAATAGATGGCGTTGTAAATGTTCTCGTGGGACACGGTTTTTTCAGGATTGTTGGGCCATAGGAGCCGCAGTTTGCGCGCCATTTGTTGTGGCGACCAGAGGAGTTTGAGCTGATGCCGAACGACTTGGAACAAGACGCTGCCGGCGTGGAGTTGGGCCACGCGCCGAGGAATTGTCCGGCGGGCCTGGCATTGCAAATGCGCCCGGTTAGCATCGTAGACGCCGGCGCCAGCGGTGCGTTTGATTTCGCGGCCGATCGTGCTCGCCGAACGACAAAGGCGTTTAGCAATGGACCGAATGGAACACAGGTCATCGCGCATAGTCATGACGACTGCGCGCTCCTGGGTAGTCAAATGTTTGTAGATTTCGCCAGCCGCGAGGAGTTGCTTGCCTGCCTGGATCATTTGCTAGCAGGCGCAGGAAATGCCAGCCTGATGACGCAGCAGTTGCGCCATACCCTGTGCGATCACGCCGCCGGCAATTACCGCATCTTGACCACGATGGCAGCCGAACTACTGGCCGCCGCCGCACAACGCGACTTGCCTGTGCTCAACGAGAAGCTCTATCTGGTGGTGTTTGCACAACCGACTTTGCCTACTCAGCGGCGCGCACCTGCCCGCTGATCATCATGGAACACAGGGATGCATGATCATCAGCGGTATCGCTCAAAAAAAACGGCGTCAGCATATAAAGCTGACGCCGTTTTTGTTGAAATTCTTCGCCATCACAACCATCACCAAACGTGAACATCAGGCCATCAAATTAACTGATCACACTCAGGAGCGCGCCCGAGTGCGCTCCTACAAGAGCACGCCATTTTGTTTTTAATTATTGGCATCCAATCACAAATCCACAAACCCATTCGGATTCAAACTCTGCCAGCGCCACGAATCCGCGCACATGGCATCCAAACCCCGCGTCGCACGCCAGCCCAGCAGCTCCGCCGCCAACGATGGCTGCGCATAACAGGCTGCGATATCCCCGGCGCGTCTTGCCACGATCTCGTACGGAATCGATTTGCCGCTCACTTTCGCATAAGCGGCAATCACCTCCAGCACGCTATAACCCTGCCCGGTGCCCAGATTGACGGTCAACGATGCGCCTTTATCGAACAGATACGAAAGGGCCGCGACATGTCCCTGCGCCAGATCCATCACATGAATATAATCGCGCACACCGGTGCCATCCGGCGTCGGATAATCGCCGCCATAGACGCGCAACATATCGCGCTTGCCAATCGCCACCTGCGCCACATACGGCATCAAATTATTCGGCACGCCACCTGGGTCTTCACCAATCAAACCGCTTTCATGCGCGCCAACCGGATTGAAGTAACGCAAATACCCGATGCGCCAACACTTATCGGATTTCTCCAGATCGCGCAGAATTTGCTCACTCATCAGCTTGGTCTGACCGTAGGGATTGGTCGCCGACAAGGGGAAGTTTTCCAAAATAGGCACCGCATGCGGATCGCCATAGACGGTTGCGGAAGAACTGAACACGAAAGTCTTCACACCGTGTTTCTGCATCGCCCTGCTCAAAGTCAACAAACCGATCAAATTATTCTCATAATAACCAAGCGGATTTTGCACTGACTCGCCAACCGCCTTCAATGCGGCAAAGTGGATTGCAGCGCTGATATTGTTTTGCAAGAAAAGAACATCCAGCAAAGCCGCATCCCGCACATCGCCCTCAACAAAATTGGGCGTCTGCTGCGTAATTTCTGCAATCCGGTCAAGCACCTTCACCGAGCTGTTACACAGATTATCCAGGCCAATCACATCATAGCCGGCAGCCAGCAACGCACACCATGTGTGGGAACCGATATAGCCGGTCGCGCCGGTTAATAGAATCAATTTTTTAGTCATTTAATATCCATTTTTGGTGCATGCAACGCTACATGCCGCAGTCTCAAGAACATTTGCCACTTGCCTCCAATACTTCCGTATAGACAGCAAGTGTTTTTTGAAGCATTTTTTCAAAAGTAAAATGGTTTGAAAATTTTATTCTGCCATTTTCTCCCATGTAGCGTCTTCTATCTCCTGACTCTACTAGGCTATTAATTGCTGTAACCAGAGCACGCCTGTCATCACGGTTAATAAGAAACCCTGTCTCACCTTCGTCAACCGCCTCAGACACACCACCAACCCGCGAAGCGACAACTGGTAAACCAGCACGCATTGCCTCCAGAATAGTCAAAGGCAAACCTTCCCAATTGGAAATCAGAAAAAAAACGTCTGCCCTAGCTAAACGGGAAACTACGTCATTGCAAGCACCCGAGAAAATAATGCGTGTCGCCAATCCCAACTCTTGTGCATATTGACGTGCGCTATTTAACAAGGGGCCGTCCCCGACAAACTCCATTTCCCATGCAAGATGCTTGACATGGGCAAGAGCATCTAATAAAGCACGATGATTTTTCGGAATATCAAAACGAGCCACCATGATTAACTTCACAGCATCATCAGCTGATCGCAACGTGGTTTTGATTAGTGAATCTGGCATACCATTGTGAACAGCTGTTACAAGCGATGCATTACCCACGCCACTATTAAGAGCTAATTTTTTATCATATTCGGAAACCGTAATTATCCTGGCTGTAAAGCGTGCCATAAATCGCTCGATAGCCCGATACACAATACGATTCGCAATAGAAACACCCTCAGTAAAAGCCCATCCATGCGCAGTAAAAACAGCAGGAATTGACAAACTCTTTGCCGCCATCCTCCCTAACATGCCCGCTTTTGAAGAATGCAAATGAATAATATCCGGATTGATACTTGAAACAACTCTGCGAAGTTCAAAATAACCCAATAAATCTTTAACAGGGTTTATCTCACGAACCATATACCGCAAAGAAATACAGGGTAGACCACGCTCTTTGGCATGCTCCAAAAATATTCCATCGCCACCGACTAAGATAATAACTTCATGCCCAGCTAGCTGTATCCCACTTGCCAGATCAAGCAAATGTATACTCGCACCGCCAATGACATCAGAGCGTGTGATTACAAAAACAATTTTCAAAGTAATCCCACTTAGATGTGAAAAAATTAAGACAAATTTAACAGTACTAAACTTTATTTTTTCTACTCTTACTTCCACAAATTTTGGTTACCATCAGGTAGGTTATTCCTAAATGCTGTCAGATATAATAAAGTTTATAAGCACCAATGAAATTGAAACAAAAATTCGCATCAATGCACTGCATAATTTCCCTGATAAATTTCAAGCCAGCGGGTAACCACTGCTGTCAGTGAATAATGCTGCATGACCCGTTCACGCGCAGCACACCCTTGCAATTCCTTTTCTTTAATGGTCATTTCCAAACTCTGGATCAATGCTGCAGATAACGCGACGCTGTTTCTGATAGGCACAACTAAACCACCATTTCCAAGCCATTCTCTAATACCACCGGCATCAGTGGAAACCACCATACGCTCACACGCCATAGCCTCCCCTACGACTAAAGGCAAGCCTTCCCAAGCGGATGACAGAACAAAAACATCTGCAGCACTCATCAAAGCAGGTATATCACGACGTAAACCCAAAAAATGCACCTTTTTATCAATACATAATTCCTTTGCTTGTGTCTCAAGCAGATGCTGACCTATGCCTATACCCACGATACACAATACACAATTCGGGCGTTTATCGCACAGCACTGCAAATGCCGTCAATAAATTAGGATAATCTTTTGCCTCAGTAAAACGCCCCACCGCCAACAACATATGGATATGTTCGGACAAATCTAATTCCATTCTCACCCGCTCCCGGGCTAATGCATCAAACTGAAAGCGCTCGCAGTCAATGCCGTTGTGCATCGCAAACATTTTGTCAGCAGGAACAGCATGTTGCTTTACAAATGTATCAACTGCCTCTTGACTCACATTAGTTGACATGTCGGCCAATCGATCTGTCAGTCGATAAGCCAACATCCTTAATTTACCGCCTTCATTCGTATTATGCGCGGTACAGATAAGACGAGGAATACGCACTGTTAAACGTAATAAACGCGCCAATAAATTTGCATGCACCATATGACTATGCACCACATCCGGGGAGAAATCGCTAATAAGCTGGCGTGTTCGAATATATGCAGATATAAATCCAGTCGGTGTCTTATGCATACCAAGAAGCTCAACTCGAACTTTTTTCAACACTGGCTGGACGATGGCTTTGCCGGTTAAAACAATTATTATTACATCATGGCCATGAGAAACTAATTCGTCTGCCAAATCGACAACTTGGCGCTCGGCACCACCCATTCCAAGACCTGTAATTAGAAAACAAATATTCATAAATAGTTACTCAAGAGGTCTTCTAATAATTGATTTTAAATAAAGAGGAATTCTATTTCCACCAAGACTAAAATCGTTACGTACCAAAATAAAAATTCTCTTAAAAAAAGAAGCTTTTGAAAAACGTAGATACTCAAGAAAAAGATATTTGTATTCTTTTTTCATGGATAAATTGTATGCCAAAAAAAAAGATTTTCTCTCTTCAAAATGTTTTCCACTTAAAACAAAAGCTTGAGTGCGGAAGAACAAATATACGCGTGACAAAAAACTAACAGTGATATTCCCTGTCACATTATTTCTATGCTGCCTATACAACATCAATCTTTTATTTAAAAAATGGACCTCTCCAAAAACATGCGCTATGAGAGAGACTACATCATCATGCATGTAAAAATAATCTGCCTTATATATTTTGGCAATATCGTTTAATTTTGCATTGAAAAGAATATTGCAGCCCTGATACCCAGAATTGAAAAATAAAAATTCTTTTAAATTTTTGGCATACCATAGCCAAACACGATCAGAAACAATTACTCCTTCTTCATCAGAATATCCATATCCATCGCATGTAACCAAACACGGACTTTCCTTACAAAAATTCTGATCTGCATAATCGACTAATATCTCAATTTTTTTTTCAAACCAAATATCATCCTGATCACAAAAAATCACATAATCTGCCGTTGCATATTGCGTCAAACCCAGAAAGTTTTTACCAGGCCCCAATCCTTTGCCGCTTCCCTCATCAACGATTCTGATTCGCCCATCAGACTTGGTAAACTGTTCGAGAATAGCCAAGGTATTATCTGTGGAACCATCGTCTCGCACCCATAACAACCAGTCGGAATATGTTTGCTGCTGAAGCGAAAACAATTGGTTACGAAGATATTTTCCACCGTTGTAAGTAGCCATCAGAATATCAACCGACATGCTCTATCCTTTTTGAAACCATAAAAATAAACAGTACGCACAAGAGAAGTTGAATATTCCCAGACAACGTTGTTACCAAAAGATCACCAATAAACTGTCCTATCATAACAATGGAGTAACCTGAAAATAAAACCAAAGCTAGTCCGAGCCTCCTCTTAGCTGGAGAATATAAAAAAGCGAAGAAAGTACCGTAAAATACGGCCCCAAAAAAAACGCCAAAAATTCCAAAGTCATAGTAGAAAGGCTGCATGACTGTATAAACATTGGTCAGTTCTGGAACTTCAGCATAAGGGAGGATAACTTCCACTGGTTCAGAAGATATGCTCAAATAATTTCCAACAGCATAAAAAAATCGAAAAACATAAGCTCCGAAAGGCAGCGAATTGTCAATATTTATATACCCTAAAGCGACCAAAGGTGAATAGATATAAATAGCCAGAATATCTACTATCGTCGATTCATCTTCTTCTCCTGCTCGGGTGAAATGTAAAGCTAACATCAAAACCACAGTAAAGCTCGCCAATAGTGCGATAGCGCGTATCTTTAACTGTCCCTTTAGACCTTGAATGACGACCCAAGAGAGTATGGGTGTCAGAATCGCAAATTTCCCCATGGTAGCTACCGCATATAACAGCATCCAACCCCATAGCAGGAAACGCAAACGCCTATTTCCATTGTACGAATACACATGTTCAAAGAGAAACGCTGCGAAAACTAACGGATAAAACCGGCCCACCAGCCCCATGGGCTCAAAACCTTCCAACGCATTGGACGAAAGACGAAGGTTGAGAAGAAAGTGTGCCGGTCCCGTGCTACCCAATACCCATATCCTGTAGCTCAGCCAAGCGATCAGGACAAGTAAAAGCACGGTGTAATCAAAAGGAAGCCTACGGGTGTCAGAGATTACCCAATTATTTTTTTCTTTTGACGGATAAAACATAAAGAAAATCAGACTGGTAATAAAGAACCACACTAACCAAGCAATAAAGGCTTGCTCTTGAAGTGGATAGAAGCGGTCTTGAAAAAAAAGACCAGCTATAAACACCATCAGCCAGATCGATGCACTGATTACAAGTGGTGAATATAGCGAGCACCGGCGAAGCTTTGCAAGTACAAGAACCGCACTTATGAGCATCAGTGCAAACAGATGATAAGCCATTCCTTAATTTCCCAAACGACGAGAAAAGTACTGCAGTATGCAAAAGTCTACAGTTACCCGCAGTGTCCAGGCCATGGCAGCGCCTAATAGGCCATAAAAATGAACCAGTAGTGCAAACACACCCAAGTAAGGGAAAAGTTCGGCAAGATGAATCATTGCTGTAAGCCGTGCCTTGCCGTGTGCCTGGATGCGTGAAAAAGGAATTTGGGCAATGGCATTGAAGACAAAACCCACCAGAAGAATCCGAAGAATAGCGGAAGACTCGTGACCGTAAGGCACGCCGAGCCAGAGTTCAAGAATTTGCGGGGCCAATAAGAATACCGGCAGCGCCATTAACAAACTCGCTATCAACAAGCCTTTGTGGGCGCGACTGGCCACACTGCCAGCTTCGCCTTGCAATTTGCTGAATAAGGGGAAGATGGTGCGTGATACCGCACCGGGCACAATTGACATTCGGGCGATAGCTTCTGAAGGAGCGGTGTAAAAAGCCACTCGCTGCGCGCCTACAAGATTGGAAAGTAGGAAGCGATCTGCATACACCATCAAAGGGCTGATGATGTTGGAAAATGTTATCCAGCCGCCAAAACTGAAAAGTTCTTTCAGCGTGCGCCAGTTAAATACAAAAAAATTGCCCCCCAAGCCCTGCCAACAAGGAATAAATGCCAACGCAAGGCCAAGCACCCGGGAAACTAGCAAACCCAGGATGGCACTGGCTAGTGTGGGCTCATACACGATAGCGAGCACTGGCAAGAGTGCCACCAGTGCGCCGCTGAATGTTTTGTAAATATTAAGCGTGAAAAAGTTCTGACAGCCCTCCGGATAGGCAAACCAGATCAAACCAAGCAGGAATGGGGGAATCACGAATGCCAACAACTCGAATGCAGCTTTGGCGTCCGGTGTGGATTCGGCTGTGACGTTGAGGAGGCCGACCAGTTCGTCCGAAAACACATACACTAGCAAACAGGCAAGAGCAGAAAGCGCAATTACTGCCCAACTCGCCGTACCGATCACAAGTCTGTTTTTTAGCCGATCACCATCATGCATGGCAACCGCACGTATCACTGCTCGAGTAAGACCGCCATCAAAGATTCCCGCGTAACCCAATACCGAGAAGGCCAACATGAATAGACCAAACTTTTCGACTCCCAGTATGCGTGCCATGAATGCCATGGCTGGAATGGCGATTAGGCTGGGAATGACCATGCCCAAGATGTTCCACGTCGTGTTTTTCCACATCTAGTTCAAAACCTCGCTGCAGTATGAAATGCGGCCCTCTAAAAGGCCGCAAGCTGCTTATTGACGCCCTACACCTCTCCGAATCATTAATAATCACGATTTATCATGGGGTAAAGGAAAAAATACTGCCTTTACTGCATGTATTCATTGTGTTTATTGAAAATACAGATAACTGTATATTTTATTGTCACAATCCGGCGTTGGTTTGCTTAATTCGCGCCCATGAAAGTCTTGAGCTTGTCTGAGCGCGATGGCTGGCGCAGTTTGTTCATGGCTTTGGCTTCGATCTGACGAATGCGTTCGCGGGTTACGTCGAACTGTTTGCCGACTTCTTCCAGCGTATGGTCGGACGACATTTCGAGGCCGTAGCGCATGCGCAGCACTTTGGCTTCGCGCGGGGTGAGCGAATCCAGTACGTCCTTGACCACGTTGCGCATGGATGAATACAGCGCGGCGTCAGCCGGTGCCACGGTGTGGCTGTCTTCGATGAAGTCGCCCAATTGCGAATCGCTGTCTTCGCCCATCGGGGTTTCCATTGAAATCGGCTCTCTGGCTATTTTCATGATTTCGCGGATCTTGTTTTCTGGCATTTCCATCCTTGCCGCCAAGGTTGCCGCATCCGGTTCTGCGCCGGTGGATTGCAGCACCTGACGCGAGATCCTGTTCATTTTGTTGATGGTTTCGATCATGTGTACCGGAACGCGGATGGTGCGCGCCAGATCGGCGATGGAACGGGTGATGGCCTGGCGAATCCACCATGTCGCATAGGTCGAGAATTTGTAACCGCGACGGTATTCGAATTTATCGACTGCTTTCAGCAGGCCGATGTTGCCTTCTTGAATCAGGTCGAGAAATTGCAAGCCGCGGTTGACGTATTTTTTGGCAATCGAGATCACCAGTCGCAAGTTGGCTTCGGTCATTTCACGTTTGGCTTTGCGGGTACGCATTTCGCCGGCTGACATTTGACGGTTGATGCTGCGCACATCTGGCAGCGGCAATGCGACACGCGTTTGCAAGTCGATCAGCTTGGTTTGCAACTCTTTGACTGCTGGCACATTCCGGCTCAGCACGATGCTGTACGGATGCTTGGCGTTTACTTCGCCATCGACCCAATCCAGGTTGGTTTCGTTGCCGGGAAATACTTTGATGAAGTGGGTGCGCGGCATGCCGCATTTGTCGACTACGATTTTCAGCAATTGTTTTTCAATGTGGCGCACTTCATCGACTTGCCCGCGTAGCGTGTTGCACAGTTTTTCAACTATTTTGGCGGTGAAGCGGATGCCTTGGAGTTCGTTTGATATGGCTGTCTGCGCCTTGTTGTAAGCGTCGGATTTATACGCGCCGTTGTCGTTGGCTTTGCGCATTTTTTCGAATTCGACTGAGATGATGGCAAATTTTTCCAGCGCGGCTTTCTTTAGTTGCGCGATTTGATCGACACTAAAACCGGCGGCGCCACCAACGCCGGCAATGCCGCCGTTGACCTGGTCGTCTTCAGAGGATTCGTCGTCACTGTCGTCGTCATTGTCATCGTCTTCGTCGCTTTTTTCTGATGTTGCTGAGGTTGCTGAGACTGCTGACGGAGCTGGTTTTGCTGGCATCGGCATAGCTTGATCGTCAATTCTGTCAGGGTCGACTAAACCATCAACGATTTCTTCAATCTTGATTTCGTCATTGGCGATTTTTTCAGCGGTGGCGATAATTTCGGCAATGGTGATTGGGCAAGCGGAAATTGCCTGAATCATGTCGTTTTGTCCGCCTTCAATGCGCTTGGCGATCTCAATTTCACCGGCGCGCGTAAGCAGGTCGCGTGCGCCCATTTCGCGCATATACATGCGTACCGGGTCGGTAGTGCGGCCAAAATCGGCATTTACCGTCAACAATGCCACTTCCGCGCCCGCCTCGACTTCATCATCGCTGGTGACGGTGGCAACGTTGTCGGTCAACAGTAAGGATTCAGCATCCGGCGCCTGTTCGTAGACGGCGATGCCCATGTCGTTAAAGGTGCTGATGATGGCTTCGATGGCTTCCGGCTCGAAAATGTTCTCCGGCAGATGATCGTTGATTTCCGCGTTGGTTAGGTAGCCGCGGTCCTTGCCGAATTTGATCAAGGCCAGCAATTTGCTGCGACGCTGTTCCAGATCTTCTGCGGTCGCTTCCGGGTCGGAGGCAAGTGCATCCTTGAGCAAGGCTTTTTCTTTCGCAGTGCGATTTTTTGCCTTGGCTACCGATTTCAGCTCGGAGCGCTCGACCGCGTTTAATGCGGCGACTTCGTCATTTTCAGGCTGAAATTCTTTCGGCTTGCGGCCACGACGGCCCGGTACTTTGACCGTAGGCAAAAAATAACCGGAGGTGTCAATCGCCGCCAATGTTGCAGCATCGGTGGTTTGCTTGACCGCTTGCCCTATCATTGGCGCTACATTTGAGATGGGTTCAGCCTGGGCCACAGTTTTGGCAGGTACGACGACTGTTTTTGCCTTGGCTTTTTTGGCTACTGCAGGAGCCTTGACTGCTGCCGGAGCTGCCACCGGCGCTGCATCATCAGGCGCGCTCGCGGTCAAAACTGCTTCTGGCAATGCAATGGGCTCAGCTACTTCTGTTATTTCCGCTATTTCCGTAACAGCGGGAGCGGAAGCAGGGGCAGCCAGTCTGGAACGCTTGGTGACGACTTTCACCTTGCTTACCGCTTCGACATTATCGAGTTCATGCGTCAGCGTGCCTTTTGACGGCGTCGATGGCGTCACCTCCGTACGTTCAGCGCGTTCAGTTTTGGTGGCGAGTTTCAGTGTTTTTGACGTTTTTTTCATTGCTTTTACACCAAGCCGAGACAAACTTGGTTACTTTCATGTACGAGGTGAATGCTGCCCCAATCCGACCAATGGGGAATAGCTTGTAATGTGTAGCGCTAAATGCTGCTGCGTTACCGCTCTTGGCTGGGGTCGCCCGTCTTTGCCGCTTGCCACCGAACACGCGCCGGCAATCCGCGCGTTAAAATAGTCAATGCATGGGTGACGATCAACTTCCCCTTGTGCCTGTTACATTGGCCGGATCGATTTATTAGATGCAAAATTTCTTTTGATTTATTAGGAAAGCAAAAAAGCCCGCTGATAAAAGCGAGCTGAAAATGTATTCCAAAAAAGATAATGACGAAAAGTTGGCATTATGCCGCTTTATGAGAATAATTTCCAATGTCCCATAAAAATATCAGGCCTTTTTATATGCATGACAGTGCATACCATCATTCACGCGTCGCCTTTTAATCTTCCCTACATTCCATATAATTTAAAATTATTGCGGAGTATATGCAAAAAAATGGGATTTTTAATATATAAATAATGGCTTTTAAAAAATAGTACAAGCTGTATATAAGACTAAAAAATCAGAAAACAACCACGTACAAAAAATTCGGTCCACTAAAAGCACGAAAGCCACGAAAAAAATAAACGCGTTTCTACATCACATTCCAGCCCGGAAACAAAGTGCATCATCTGCTTAACATTTAACGTGCGATTTAACGTGCAATTTAACGTGCGTAGACTATGTCAGACATCAACATGGGCAAAATGTTCAGTCAATGTCTCTTTCAAGCCCTGCTCGACTGCTAATTCCACCTGCTTGGCCAGCGCGGCATCGCCGGAAGGATCGAATACGAACATCCGATATACGTCTGCCAGCGCCAATTTTTCCGGATTGGCGACCAGTACCCAGTTGTCGAACCCTTCCCCGATCCGCCGGCCCCAGCGCGACCGCACGGCTCCGGCTTGATCCGACTTGACGCGCCCGACCCAATTCACGTCGTGCATGCTTTGCAGCAGGTGCTCTATCTCTTCAAAACCCAGCCGCGTCTTGCGCCGGATGGTCAGGGTATCGACTACCGCCGTGGTGTCGGAAGCCCGGGCCCGATACAGCACTTCGATGACCGCCATCGCATCCACAAAAGCACTGCCGGGCGCGGCGACATGCCACCAGCGTTCATATTTGACGATTGGCAAAGAGGCGGCAAGTACCGCGCCGAACAGGGTAATAAACCAGCACAGATATATCCATAGCAAGAAAATCGGGATCGCAGCGACGGCGCCGTACACCAGCGTGTAGGTCGGCGACTGGCTGACAAAGCCGGCAAACAGGCGCTTGACGAGCTCGAATGCTATCGCCGCCACCAAGCCGCCCCAGGCAGCGTCGCGCCAGTCGACCGGCCGGTTCGGCACCATCACATACAGCAGCGTGAACGCACCGGCGGTAATCAATATCGAGAACAGCGTAAAAAAAACCGCGCCGATAAACGGCACGCTTGCCACCACATCGCTGGTGGCAGTAAATAAATACGAAGTCAGCGTCATCGACACGCCCATCAACAGCGGCCCCAGCGTCACGATGGCCCAATACACCGTCACCCGCTGCGCAAACGGACGCTGCGTCTTGACGCGCCAGATGTCGTTCAAGGTGCGATCAACCGTCATCATCATCAGCACCGCGGTCACGATCAACAGCACCGCGCCGACCGCCGACAGACCTTTGGCTTTGGTCGCGAAATCGGTCAGATAGCCCAGGATAGTGTTTGAAATCGAACTCGGCATCAGAGTGCCAGCCAGGTAAGATTCAAGCGACGCACGAAAGGTATCGAACAACGGAAAAGTGGTAAAAATCGCCAGCGCAATCGTCAGGATCGGCACCAGCGCCAATACGGTGGTGTAAGTCAGGCTGCCCGCCACTTGCGACAGACGTTCTTCATGCAAACGGTTACGGGCAAACAAGAACAGGTCGCCCAAGTCGGACCAGGACATGCCACGCAGAATCGATAAGTTTTTCAAGGGCATTGGGTGTGATAATTCAGTGTAATAAAGTGGTTTCCGATTTAAGTACCTGATGTTACGCAGGCCTCAGTATAAATTGTTAATCTGTTGAAATGAAAAAAGCTGAACTTGAGTTGTACACGGATTATTTGATAAGTACATTTGGACGGGCGACAGCGACAGGGTTGTCTGCGATGGTTGATGGGGA